>NZ_WIAE01000001.1:0-621088 GCF_009828605.1 Arthrobacter zhaoguopingii
GATCCGCAGCCGGCCCCGCAGGTAATCGGCGGTATCCCTAAACTCCGCCCGGGCAGCACCGCCGCCCCCGGGCCCGGTGCCGGGAGCCGCCCCGGAAGCAGCGCCGGGAGCAGCCCAGTGCCCGCCGGGAGCCGCCCCGGGAGCAGCCCAGTGCCCGCCGGGAGCAGGCCCGGGAGCAGCCCAGTGCCCGCCGGGAGCAGGCCCGGGAGCAGCCCAGTGCCCGTCCTCGGGAGTGGGCCACGGACCGTCCCCGGCACAGGCCAGCCGGTGCTGCTCGGCGGCATGGGCGCCCAGGACCTGCAGATGGTCCACGATCCGGGAGAGCTCCTCGATGCGGGCCACCGTATCGGCCACCTCCCGGCGCCCCAGCAGCAGGAACCGCCCGGAAAAATCGGCGGCAAATCCCGAGAGTCCGGCGTGGACCGCGGAGAGCAGCTCCCCGGTATCGGAAAGAAACTCCCCGGTGCCCGCATGCTCCTCGACCGGTGCCGTTGCCATACCCCCATTCTATCGAACTGGTGTTCTATTTACCCCCGGGAAGGACGATTGTGGAGGAACAGTGGGCCGGGAGATATCCACAGGCATGGCGTGCTTCTGGCGCTGCTGCGGGGTGCACTTCTGGAGCGTCGACGGAATGCCGTAGGTCAAGGAAAAAAGAAGGAAAACCCCTTGACCCCTCCAGAGGAGAGGACTAGGTTTTAATTATCAACCAGTTGGTTGATCAACTGACAGGTGGATAATGAACCGAGGATCCGAGGAGCAGCTCAACTCGGCATTCGCCGCCCTCGCAGATCCCGTACGCCGGGCTCTCATCGCCCGGTTGTCCCGGGGGCCCGCGACGGTCAATGAACTGGCTGAACCGTTCCCTATCACCAAGCAGGCCGTCTCGAAGCACATCCAGGTGCTCGAGCAGTCAGGGTTGATCACCCGTACCCGGGAGGGACAACGACGTCCCTGCCACCTTGATCCGGCTGCCCTGGAGGCATTGACCAGCTGGATCGACACTCACCGGCTCACCGTCGAGCGGCAATTCCGCCGCCTCGATACTGTGCTCGACACGCTCAAGGAGAAGGAATCATGAGCAACGCAACAGTGATCACTGCAGTTCCCGACCTCCCGTTCATCGACATCGTCCGCGAGTATGACGCCCCACGCGACCTCGTGTACCGCGCCTACACCGACCCCGAACTTGTGGTGCAGTGGCAGGGCCCGGACCGGCTCACCATGGAACTGGGGGAGTATGACGTGCGCGACGGCGGATCCTGGTCCTTCGTGCACCGCGACACCGACGGCACCGAGTATGGGTTCCGCGGCGTCTTCCACTCGGCAACCCCGCCGGAGCGGATCATCCAGACCTTTGAGTTCCTCGGCGCCCCCGGCTACGTCAGCATCGAGAGCGTGACCTTTGAAGAGCTCCAGGGAGGCCGGACCCGCGCCGTAGCCCACGCCGTCTACCCGACGATGGAGGCCCGCGACGCCATGATCGAAAACGGTATGGAGGGCGGCGTCGTCGAGGGCAACAACCGCCTCGACAAGATCCTTGCCCGCCTGCAGGAACATGCCGACAGCAAGTAGGCGCGCGTGGATCGGGGCCTGTTTCCGTCAGCTTCCGGACGGAAGGAGGCCCCGACGCGGAGTGGTGCGGTACCAGGCGAGCGTCCGCCTGATTCGCGTTCGGTAGTCAGTGACACTGCCCGGCCCGACGGCGGCACGGAACTGGAACGCGTCGACGACGTGCGGCTGTCGAAACTGAAACAGCATCTCGGCCCCCTCCCGCCTGTCCGGATCCGCATCTATCGCCTAACCCTTCCCGTTGGCTCTGCCCCGCGCGACTGCACTCTCGGCCGCTGTGCTCCGGAAACGGCGGGGATCCGCGCCCAGCCGCCCCCGGGTCGCGGCGATCACGATGACACCGACGGCGGCGGAGACCAGGAGATGCACCGGTCCGAAGTTCTCGCGGGGGTAGAGCAACGGAAGCATTCCGTCCCCTGGCCACTCCCGCACCGCGGCCGCGTTCCCCGCTGCATGGAACAGCCCCACGAGGAGCAGGCTCGAGGTGCGGTTGTAGAGCCAGCCCGTCACCGCCCGGAAGGAAATCGCGAGCAGGGTAAGCACCAGCAGGAGGATGATCGTTGCCGCGAACGACCCTCCCGCCACGAGCGCGGCATGCTGCAGTGCGAAGAGAGGGGCCGTGAGGAGCGCTGCACGCAGTGCGCCGTGCCGCTGCTGCAGCCGCACCTGCACGAAGCCCGTCCACGCCACTTCTTCCCAGAGGTTGCTGATGATGAGGCCAAGCACTGTCTGCAGCACCAGGCGCTGGATCAGGGCCGCCGGAATGACCGGCCCGGCGGCATCGGGCGGACCCGCAAGGAGGAGCGCGAGAACGAGGGCTCCCAGCGGGACCACGACGACGGTGAAGACGTACCACCAAGGGTTCCGCCGCCAGGTGAGGATGCCGTCCAGGAGGGCCCGAAGTCCTGCGCGTCCGTCGCACAGCCAGGTGAGGACGAGTGCGGGCAGCAGGAGCCCGAGAAGGTTGCTCGCCGTGACGAAGAGAGGCACGGAGAGCTCCACTCCCTGCGCTTCGGCGATGCGCGGAAGGAAGGCAAGCAGCTGCCCCACGGTGAAGAACCATACGAGCAGGGCGGTGAGCGGATGGCGCTTGATGATCGCGATCATGCCTTCACTCACTGCCCTTTCCGGCGGTCACGCTCCGAAAGTTCCTCTGCAAGCCGGGCGAGATCCCTGCTGAGGTCGCGGGCGCGGGCGGCAAGGTCCTCCGGCAGCGGACCGGCCCTCCCCCACAGGGGTTCCGCTGCCGGCGCCGGTTTCTCCGGCCGCGCTGAGCTGCTGTGCTGAGCTGAGTTGTTTTGTTGAGCTGGCTCGTTGGTCCGGCCGACGGACGGTTCCAGACTGGACGACCAGGCACGGCCGCCGGGCAGGAGGTCGCTCGTCCCAGCGCCCCGAGGGGTTGCCGGATCCACGTCGGCAGGGGACTGGATGACATCGATGTCGAACACCACCTGGTCCGGGTGATGCCAGGTCGAGAAGACTTCAACGGGCCTGCCGTCCGTGTCGAAACTCGATCCTTCGAGCAGCAGCACGGGGGCTGAGGCGTCCATACGGAGCAGGCCCATCAGGTCCGAGTCAGCCGGAGCCGCACGGATCTGCCGTTTCCCCGAGACGATGTCGATGCCGTACTTCCTCCGGAGAGCGGCGTGAAGGGAGGCATCCGTCAGCTCGTCCGCCGTGAGGGAAGCGCAGAGGGGCAGCGGAAGCCAGGTGTGGATGACAGCGATCGGGGTACCGTCAATCGACCGGAGCCGCTCGAGGGCAAGGACTTCGGCGGTCCCCAGCGCCGCGGCAATACCCTGCGCCGGCTGCACCGAGAGGGAGAGGACCCGCGTTTCGACCCGAACACCGGCCTGCGCGAGCTGGGTTGAGAGGCCCGTCAGGCGGTGCACCAGGCGGTGATGTTCACGCCGGGGAGCCACCGTGCTTCCGCGGCCCCGGCCACGGTCGATCAGGCCCTCAGCAGCAAGGGCACCCAACGCCTGCCGCACCACCGAGCGCGATACGCCGTAGCGATCCTGAAGCCGTGCCTCACTTGGAAGCACGGTTCCGGGTGGAAGCGAATGGTTCACGATCTGCGCCCGAAGGTGGGTGCTGAGCTGACGGTGCAGAGGCAGAGGATTCGCGGCGTCGACCGGGCCTTTCCGCCCGGCTGCGCTGGAATTCTTCACCTGGTCGTGCCGCCCTCTGTCCTGTGTGCCTAGGGCTGCGGAGCTACCCCCTGGCTCGTGCTCGCGGTGCGCCACACGTGGTCCCAGCCCGGCGCCAGCTGTGCCGCCCGCCGCAATGATAGAACGAGGCTCGCTTCGCGTGCCACTCCCTTTCCGGCGATGTCAAAGGCCGTTCCGTGGTCGACTGATACCCGCACCACAGGCAGTCCCACGGTGATATTGACGCCGTCGTCGCCGTAGACCGCCTTGAAGGGTGCATGCCCCTGGTCGTGATAGCACACGATCACCATGTTCCACTTGCCCTTGACCGCCGCCGGGATGAGGGCGTCCGCGGGCAGCGGGCCGCTGATGTTGACGCCCGCGGCCCGGGCGGCTTCAACGGCAGGGGCGAGGATGTCGGCATCCTCGTCGCCGAACAGACGGTTCTCTCCCGCGTGCGGGTTGAGGCCGGCCAGACCGATGGGCTCCTCCGGGCGGCCCAAAGCCCTGGTGAAGGCGTTGACCAGATCGATAACGTTCGCCGTGCGCTCCGGTGTGACATCTTCGATCGCCCGGCGCAGGGACACGTGGGTGGTGAGGTGGAAGAAGTAGAGGTCACCGGCGGAGAGCACCAGGGAGAAGTTCTTCACCCCGAACTCGTGGGCGAGCAGTTCGGTGTGCCCGGGCCAGTTGTGCCCGCCGGCGTGCATGGCTGCCTTGTTGAGCGGCGCCGTGACGATGCCGTCCACAAGTCCCTCGCGGGCCAGCCTGCAGGCCTCGACCACATACCGGTACGCGCCGTCGCCGGCCGCCGGGCTCAGTTCACCCAGCCGGACATCGGCGAGGGAGGGGCCCGTCTGAAGCAGTTCGATGGTGCCCGGCTGATTCGTCGCCTCCTGCACCGACCGGATCACCCGGACGGTGTCGGGATCGCCACCGACATTGAGGACGCCGGTGCGCATCGCCGCTTCATCCCCGACGACGATCGGCCGGCATTCCGCACGCAGTTCTCGGTGGCCAAGCAGTGACTTGGCCGTGATTTCAGGGCCGATTCCGGCGACGTCGCCGAGGGTGAGCGCGAGGGTGGGGATGCTCATGGAAGTGCCTCCTTGGACAACGGGGTGGACTCAAGCAGCTTACGAACAATACTCACCAGTGAATCCGGCTGCCCGAATCCACCGGCCTTGGTCACGACGGTTTTTCCGGCGGCCTGACCGCCCTCGACGACGCCGACCGGAACGCCCTCTTCGATGGCACCCGAGATAAGGATTGAGCGTGCTTCGCAGGCGCTCAAGACAGCCCGGGCGCCGTCTCCGCCGATCAGCGCGAGGGCCGCGACGTCGCCGCACGAAAGGACGTTCCCGGCGAGGACTGCGAGACCTGCGGCGATCTCGACTCCCCTCACGCTGGTGTCGGAGGCGCGGTCGATTGGAGACAAGACCATCACTACCCCGGGCAGCTCGCCGGAGGGAGCGAGCTGCCGGCCGATCCAGGCGGAGAGCGCCGGGCGGTCGGTTACCACGGCGAGCCCCGGCCGAAGAACGAGAAGCTCCTCAGGTGGGAGCTCGGCGATGAGCCGATTGACCTGCGCCCGAGAGGTGTCGTTGAGAGAGCTGACCACGATAAGGATTCGCCCGTTCCGGGAGGCGCCGCCATCTCGGCCGGCGGCGGGGTCCGGGACGGTGCCAGCGACGCTTTCGCCGGTACGTTCGACGTCGCCACTTTCGACACCAACGCCTTCCTGGGCACCGGTGGAAGCACCCTTCGAGGCGCCGTCCGGTGTCGAAGCCGCAGCAGGGAGGCCCGCACTGCCCGCCCACACGGCGGCCATCGCCCCCGCCAACCCGGCCGATCCCACCGGAAATGCCCGTGGTCCCAGCTCGCTGATCGCAGCGGCCAGCAGTTCGAGGCCCGAGTCGGTGACCGCATCGACGGTCACCATGCCGGATCCGGCCTCGGCTGCGCCCATCAACTGCTCGATGTGGTCGGCCGTTGAGTTTCCCTGCAGTCGAATGCCCGTGCTTCCCGGAATCAGCTGCTGCATCGCGCCTGTGCGGACGGGAGTCACAGGGTCCCTGCCAATCGGCGTATTCTCCACGGGCTCGCCGTTGACCCGTAGCAGGCCATTCTCGACCGTGCGGCCCATCGCGGGGTACGCAGGACAGACGACGGCAAAGGCGCCCGGGTGCCGCTGCTTCCATTCGGCGAGGGCGCCGTCGATCTGCGCCGCGGCGCTTCCCCGCATCGTTGAGTCGACCTTCAGATAGAGGTGATCCGCGCCCGCGCCGACGAGATGCCCGACGGCGTCCGCCGTCGCCCGGCAGGCGGCGTCGTCACCGAGCGCGCGCGCATCGGTGACCACCGCTAGTGCGCTTGAAGGCTCCGCGGGTTCTGGGGGAAGTTCGCCCAGGGCGAGGCGGGAGGACCACCCCGCGCGGGCGAACTGCACCACCGAGTCATTGGCGCCGGTGAGGTCGTCGGCGGCGATCCCGATAACCGCAGGGGCGATACCGATGGGTGACACCGCGACTCACCCGTTCGTTTCACGCCGCCGGCGCCGGACGCTCTCGGCACCATTCACCGTGTCGGCGGTTTGTGCCCTGCCGTCGGCATCACCCGCCGCAGGGACGTCGTTCCTGCGGCTGGCATCGGCTCCGGCGGCGTTCTGTTGTGTCGCGCCATCATCATGAGGGTGTACCTCGTCTGGTGTCGTCTGTGTTCCCACCTCGGAGAGGGGGGCGTCTTCGTCGTCGTCGAGTCCGCCCTGGCGCTTGAGTACGAAAGTAGCCAGCAGCGGGGCGAAGATCGCCGTCACGAGCACAGCCGAAGCGACCTGTGCCGTGGCCACCTCGACGAACGGCTGGAAGCTTGGATCGGCCGCCGCCACGACCGCGGGAGTCGCGATGGAGTTGCCCGCGGTCGTCGCCGAGGCGATGCCGATGCCGGACTTCCGGCCCCGGCGCAGCATGAACCGGTAGCCGAGGTACACGAGCGTTCCGGTGATCAGGGTTGCCGCGATGCCGACGAAGATTCCGCCCAGGCCGCCGGTAAGGACATTGCCGAGGTTGATGCCGGTGCCGAGGGCAAAGGCGAAGAATGGGATCACGATATTCGGCACAGGACGCATTACCTCGGTCCAGCGGTGGTCCAGGTTGCCGACGATGAATCCGAGGATCAGCGGGATGACTGCGGCGAGCAGGGCAAGGAACGGAATTTCACCAAGTCCGGACGCGCCGAGGAAAAGCAGTGTGAAGAACGGCCCGTCATTGATGGCCGAGGCCATGTACGCGCCGCGGTCCCGGCTGTCGCCGTACCTGCCGGTGAAGGCAAGCCACAGGCCGCCGTTGCTGTTGTCGAAGGAGGCGAGGAGGGCGAGGATCGAGATGCCGAGGATTCCCTCGACGCCGACAATCAACCCAAGGCCCGCCACGAGTGCGGCGGGGATGATCGTCTTGCAGAGCAGGATCACTCCGGTGGTGGCGAGGACCGGGCCGGAGGTTTTCGCGGTGATCTGCATCCCTGTGGCGAAGATGAGGATCGCGATCAGCGGTAGCGCCGACTCCGCGAAGAGTGCTGTAGTGAAGCTTCCGATCTCAAGGAAGCCGGGGAAGAAGGTGCCCACGATCGAGCCGAGGATGAGCGGAATGAGCATCAGACCGCCGGGGATCCTGTTCATTCCGTCAAACAGCGGGACGCGGGACTTGGGATGCGATTCGGCTGCCATGGCGAATCTTCTCTCTACTCGGGCCGCCGCCTTCCGGCACCGGCACCAATGTCCGTACAAGATGTACCAACACTAGAAGTGGCCTTTTCGACGATGCAACGGCTTGAGGTCCATGCCCATGACGCCGTCAAAAGCTTGCCAATCGCCGTGACTGTTGATCCGCGGGTCCCTGTTGACCCTCACACCCTCCAGGTTTATAGTTACTGTAAGCAACGATTCAGGTGGACGGCCTCTTTCGAGGGGCGGACTACCTCGCGGCTGGTGAGGCGCCGCCCGTAGGTTCTGGGTGGCCCTGAACAGGGACATCGAAGCGTCGCCGAAGGGGAGCGTCCCGCCCGACTGAGATACTCCGCCTTTTCGAGTCCACCTCCTTCACCTTCGCCAGACCGCACACCCGCTCCGCGCCCGCCACATCCACAACGGGCTCGGCGACGAATCTCCAACGCTGCAGGACCCCCCCCGACGGGCAACGACGACCGCCAGCCACCACCGACTCCCCGTCGGCAATCACGGAAGCACCATGGCACATTCAACGGCACACCCAACCTCAAATTCGACGCCCGACGCGGCGGCTGGAATCCCGCCAACCGAGTCGACTTCCATGTCGCATGGGCAGATCCTGCAGGCCCTCACCGGACTGCTCGCGGCACTGTTCACGGCCATCCTCAGCAGCACCATCGTGGCCAACGCCCTGCCCACGATCATGGCCGACCTCAACGGCTCCCAGACCGACTTCGCCTGGGTCATCACGGCAGCGCTTCTGGCCAACGCAGCTACCACCCCTATCTGGGGAAAGTTCGCCGACCTGTTCGACAAAAAGCTCATGGTGCAGCTCAGCATCGTGATCTTCGTCGCGGGCTCGGTACTGGCCGGCCTTGCCTCGACCATCCCGGTGCTCCTGACGGCCCGGGTCATCCAGGGCATCGCCATGGGCGGCCTCACGGCACTGGCCATGGCCGTCATCGGCACCATCATCCCGCCACGCGAACGCGGCCGGTACTCGGGCTACCTCGGCGGCGTCATGGCCGTCGCCACGGCCGGTGGGCCGCTGCTCGGCGGCTTCATCGTCGACTCGCCCCTGGGCTGGCGCTGGACCTTCTTCGTCTGCGTCCCGCTCGCCGTCGTCGCCCTGATCCTGCTGCAGTTCACCCTCAAGCTTCCCCACATCCGCCGCAAGGTCAGCATCGACTGGGTCGGTTCAATTCTCCTCACCGCAGGCGTGAGCCTCGCGCTGATCTGGGTGTCCTTCGCCGGCAAGGCCGGATACTACGAATGGTTCTCCTGGGAGAGTGCCGCGATGGTCGGCGGCAGCGTCGTCCTGCTCGGGCTCCTGCTGCTCGTCGAGACCCGGGTGGCCGAGCCCATCATCCCGCTGAAGATCATCTCCGAGCGCACGACGGCGCTTGCCATTCTCGCCTCCATTGCCGTCGGAATCGCACTCTTCGCGTCCTCGACCTACCTCGGCCAGTACTACCAGGTGGCACGCGGCGCAACGCCCACCGAGGCCGGCCTGCTCACCCTGCCCATGATCGCCGGCAACCTCATCGGCTCCGTCGGCGCGGGACAGCTCGTGTCCCGGTTCGGCAAGTGGAAGCGGTTCCTCATCCTTGGAGCCGTCTTCCTCATCGCCGGGCTCGGCCTCTCCGGAACTATCGACCACCTCACCGACCTCCGGCTCGTTGGCGTCTACACGTTCCTGTTCGGCATGGGCCTTGGCCTGATGCTTCAGAACCTCGTCCTGGCCGTCCAGAACACCGTGGCGCTGAAGAATGTCGGTTCCGCCAGCGCCTCCGTCGCGTTCTTCCGCTCCATCGGCGGCGCGGCCGGGGTCGCTGTGCTCGGCGCCATCCTCGGCACGCAGGTCACCAACCGGACCACCGAGGGCCTTGCGGCGGCGGGAGTGCCAGCCGACCCCTCCGGTGCGGCCGGAGGAAGCCTCGACCTCGTGAACCTGCCGGAACCGGTCGCCGAGATCATCCGGGCCGCCTACGGTGACAGCACCGCGCTGATCTTCCTGATCACGGCCGGCTTCGCAGTCCTCGCCCTGGTCTGCGTGCTCTTCATTCAGGAACGGCCGCTGCGGCGCACCGTCGACATGGAGCCGGCCCGGGAATCGAAGGATCCGGAGGCGTAGAGCGGAGCCTGCCGAAAGGGGGTGCGCGTCAGGGGGAGAACCGCAGGAGCCCGGCGTCAATCACCCGCCGCGTCAGTCCCTCGGCCGCGGCCCGCTGCGCCTCCAGACGCACGGCCAGCCGGGGAAACGCCGAAGCGGAACACTCGGCGGCGACGGCAGCCCACAGGTCCGTGACGGTGTCACACCGGATGACGTTCCCGGTGGCGCCCCGGAGCTGCCAGGAGTCCCCGGCGGCCAGTATGCGGGGAACCCCCGGCAGCCCAGCGCAGAAGGCGTTGACTGCCGAGGCGACCAGGAGATGCTGACGCAGCGTGCGCACCGGTCCGACGACGTCATCGGCGGCGATGGTCCTGCCGCACGCTCCACACATGGTTCACCCCTTTCCCGGGAGGCTCACGGCATCACGTCGCCTGAGTTGGGCCCGAGGGTCTGCCCCATGAAGAGGTTCCCGCCCGGGTCACTCGCCAGCAGCAGCGCGGTGGGCGCGACCTCCTCCGGCGTGCCGAACCGGCCAAGCGGCAGCTCTTTCCGCTTGGCGGCCTTCCAGTCCTCGGAGATGCCGTCCACTAGTGGAGTCCCGATCGGCCCGGGCGCGATGCAGTTCACCAGCACGTTGTCTCCCGAGACCTCAAGGGCGAGGGCCTTGGTCATGCCGATCACGCCGGCCTTCGCGGCACTGTAGTGGCTCAGCCCGGTTCCACCCTTGATGCCCAGCTGCGAGGCGATATTGATGATGCGCCCCCACTTCCGCTCCCGCATCTCCGCCACCACCTCCCGGCAGCACAGGAAGACGCCCGTCAGGTCGACGGCGAGGGTCTCGTTCCACTGGTCGAGGCCCATGTCCTGCAGCGGCGACTCGGTGAGCAGTCCGGCGCTGTTCACCAGGACGTCCACCTGCCCCAGATCCTCCCGGGCCGTAGCGAATGCCCGGGCGACGCTGTGCTCGTCGGCGACGTCGACGGCGATCGTGCCTTCCGCCGCCGTGCGGTCGAGCACCGCCACCCGGGCGCCCCCGGCCCGGAACGCCTCGGCGATGGCGGCCCCGATCCCGCTGCCACCGCCGGTGACGACGACCCCGCGCCCCTCGAACATCAGGCCCTCATCTTCACGGTCAGCCCGCCGTCGACGATGAGCGCCTGCCCCGTGACGTAAAGGGAGGCCTCCGAGGTGAGGAAGCCAATGACGCTGGCCACCTCCTCCGGCCGGCCGACCCGGCCCCACGGGATGTCCTTGCCCGCACGCTCCAGCCCCTCCGGACCCAGCGAGTTGACCGGATCGAGCGACTGCGGAGTTTCGATCAGCCCCGGGATCACCGCGTTGGCGCGGATCTTCCGGGGTCCGAGTTCGACGGCGACGCTGCGCACCAGCCCCAGAACGCCGGCCTTCGCGGCGGCGTAGTGGGCGTGTTCCTCCCACCCGTAAACGCCGCCGGCGATGGAGGACACCGCCACGAGCGCGCCGCCGTCGTTCATCCGCTGTGAGCCCGCCCGCAGGGTGCGCAGCACCCCGGTGAGGTCGACGTTGAGCATGTCGTCCCACTTGTCGTCGGACAGCTCGTGCAGCGGTGCGTTGCGCAGGATGCCGGCGTTGGCGATGGCGTAGTCGAGCCTGCCGTACTCGGCGATGGCACGCTCGGCAAACGCATCGACCGACTCGGTGGAACGGACATCCACTTCGTGGATGATCCCCATTCCGCCCGCGTGCTTCACCGCGTCGAGAGTCTGCTCGGGGTCGTGGGGATCCCCGGGGAAGGTGCCGATGATCGACACCGTCCCACGCTGCGCGTAGTGCACTGCAAGGGCGCGCCCGATGCCGCTCGCCGCACCCGTGATGATCGCGACCTCAGGTTGGGATGTCATGGGGTGACTCCTCCCGCATGACCGCGTCGACGTGTTTGGCGCCCATCATCATGAAGCCCGAGAGCAGGGTGCCCAGGGCGCCGACCCAGAGGGCCGCGGCACCGGTGCCGGCGGCCGTGGCGATGATCGTGAACAGCGCGCCGCCGAGAATGGTGCCCGGCTGGCTCATTGCCCCGATAAAGGCAAGGCCGGTAGCCCGGCAGCTGACGGGGTAGCACTCCGCCATGAAGTACTGGATGGCCGCGTACGGGCCCACGAGGAAGAACAGGCCCGTACCGTAGGTCAGGATGATCAGGAACGGGCTCTCAACCAGCGGGCTCAGCATGACGGCGAACGACAGCCCCGAGATGATCCAGCCGACGATGATGGTGCGCTTGCGGCCGAAGCGGTCACCGACGTAGCCGTGGAACACGTAGCCGAAGTAGGCGAGCAGGTTGATGACGATCAGCAGCCAGAACGCCGTGGAGAGCTCGACACCCTTGGCGTTGGCGAGTACCGAGGTTCCCAGGACGCTGAAGATGGCGATGCCGAAGAAGTTGAGGATCCAGGCGAGCGAGAAAATGATGGTGTTCCGCCGCAGCTCCGGTTCCCAGATGCGCTTCAGGGGAGCGGTGGAGGAGTGCTCGACGCCGAAGCTGCGGGCCAGGGCGTGTGCCTCATCGGTCTTGCCCGTCTTCTCGAGCTCGGTCAGGCGGTGGTGGAGCTCAAACTGGGGGGTCTCCTTGAGCTTTTTCGAAATGACGAACACGATGATGAAGGCCGGGATGGTCGCCATGATGTAGAGGGCGCGCCAGCCGAAGAGGGGGAGGAACACGAGGGCCAGGGCGCTCGCGAGGAGGAAGCCCAGCGGCCAGCCGCCCTGGATGAACGAGTAGTGGAAGCCGGGGCGCTTGTGCTTCCGCTCGTCCTCGGTGACCTGGTAGACCTCGTTCATGTAGGTGGCGTTCACCGCCTGCTCGGAGAAGCCGAGGCCGCCGAAGGAGCGGACGAACACGAGCAGGGTGTTGCTGAGGGCGCCGAGCCCGGTGGGGATCAGGGCGGTGAGACCGGAGACGACGGCGGTGCCGCCCACGGTGACCATCATGCCCTTGCGCCGCCCAAGCCGGTCGATGACCGGGCCGATGCCGAAGCAGACAATTGCCGTACCGACGGCGATCCAGGTGTTGATGGCGTACGCCTCCGGTGCGGTCCAGCCGAACTCTTCCTGCATGGCGGGCAGGAGGGTGCCGAACAGGCCGTAGTCAAAGACCGCGACGGTCCAGGCGAGGAGGGCGAGGATGGTCGCCGTCGTCGTGTTCTTCTTGGTGAATGACGGGAAACGGCGCTTTTCGTCTCCCGTGGGCGTCGAGAGGTCGACGCCTGCCTCTTGGGTGGACATTTCAGCTTTCCTTTCGGGGGCTCCGGGCGAGGAATGAATCGGCAATTTCATCGAAGGTGTGCCAGCTGACTCCCTCGTGGGAGTTGAAGTGCTGGATGAGGCGCTCGAGCATGAGCAGGACCTGGGGGCGGCCCGAGACGTCGGGGTGGATGGTCATGGTGAAGACCGCCTCGTCCATCTCGGCGTAGACCCAGTCGAACTGGTCGCGCCACATCTCCTCGAGGTGGCGCGGGTTCACGAATCCGTGCGAATTGGGGGCGGCCTTGATGAACATCATCGGAGGGAGGTCATCCAAATACCAGTTGGCCGGGATCTCGACGAGGTCCGTCTCCTTCCCGCGCTTCAGGGGCTCCATCCAGGTTTCCGCGGGCTGGCCGTAGTCGATCTTCTTCCAGCTGTCGCCGACGCGGATGTAGTAGGGCTCGAAGTCGTTGTGCATCAGGGAGTGGTCGTACTTGATGCCCCGGTCCAGGAGGATCTCGTTGGTGACCGGTGAGAACTCCCACCAGGGGGCGACGTAGCCGGTGGGCCGGCGCCCCGAGACCTTCTCAATCAGTTCGATCGACCGATCGAGGATCGCCGTCTCCTGCTCACGGGTCATGGCGATCGGGTTTTCGTGGGAGTAGCCGTGGACGCCGATCTCGTGGCCTGCGTCGACGACCAGCTGGGTGAGTTCGGGGAAGGTTTCAAGGGAGTGGCCGGGGATGAACCAGGTCGATGGGAGGCCGTGCTTCTCGAAGAGGCGCACGAGCCTCGGCCCGCCGACCTCGCCGCTGAAAAGCCCGCGGGAGATGTCACAGGGAGAGTCCTCGCCCCCGTACGATCCGAGCATGCCTGCAACGGCGTCGACGTCCACGCCGAATGCTAGTTGGATGTTCTTGGTCATGGGTCAGCCTTTCGACGGGGTGGATAACGGAGGACGGACAGCCGCATGCGGCACGAGGGTTCCGCGCCGGGAGAACTGCTCGGCGATCCGCTGTGGCGGCATTCCGAGCGTGAGGAGCAGTTGGAGCAGGATCCGGGCCTGCGACGGGCGCAACAGTCCCGAGGGGATCGCCCCCGCGGCGTGGAGGTCCTTTCCGCCTCCGCCGCCGTAGACCTGCATGATCGGCCCGGCATGGACGCGGGTGCTGACGACGACGACGACGCCGGCCGCCGTGGCCTCCGCCACGGCCGCGCAGATGGCGGGGTTCGCATTGCCGTTCCCGGTTCCCTGCAGCACGATTCCCCGCGCGCCGGCCGCGAGGGCTGCCCGCAGGAGGGCGGCGTCCGCGTCCGGATGGGAGGCAACGACGTCGACCCGCGCGGGGTCCGCCCCCGCCGGCGGCAGGGGGAGCGGCTCGTAGACCGGCGGGGCGGGCCGCAGCTCGACCTGCCCGTCCTCGCTCACGGTGCCCGCCGGTTCGAGGTCGGGGGTGCCGAAGGCATGCGCATTCACCGTGTGGGCCTTCCGCACCCCGGCGGCCCGGAAGACGTTCCCAGCGAAGGCAACGAGCACGCCCTGCCCGACGGCAGCGGGTGAGGAAGCGACCGCGAGGGCCCTGCGCAGGTTGCCCGGGCCGTCCGGGTGGTCGTGGTCCGCTGTGTGCTGTGCTCCGGTGAAGACAACGGCACGCGAATCGTCCTGGGTGAGGTGGGCGAGGTAGGCGGTTTCCTCGGTGGTGTCGGTTCCGTGAGTCACCACGATGCCGAGCACGCCGGGGTCCGCAAGGGTGCCTTCGATGGCGGTGCAGATGGTGAGCAGATCGGGGAAGGTCAGCAGGTAGGAGCCCTTCGTCATGACGTCGACCACCCGCACGGGGATGGTGCCGTTTCCGGCGCTGGAGAGCAGCGCGTTCCCGGTGTCGGCGGCCAGGGCGGCACCGCCGGCGGCGTCCGAGCTGCGCGAGGCGATGGTGCCGCCCGTCGCCAGCAGCGCCACATGGGGCGAATGGGTGGTGCTCATTTCACCTCCGGGTTTCCGGTGATGGCGGTGGTGAGGAGGGTGCAGGAATTCGGTGCCGCAGTTCGGGTGCCGCATTCGTTGCGGTGAACTGTCCGAGGTGCACTGGATGCAGTGAGCCGCTGACAGGGACGGGGAAACGGAGGCTCGGGAGCGGGGTGGCTCGGGAGCGGCGATCGGCGGGTGCCGAATCGGTCGGTCGGCGGCGGTCCTGGGACCGGGGCCGGTGGCCGTCACGGGTGCTAAGAAGCGAAAGCGGAGGCGGAACGGCAGTCGGGGCTGCGGAACGGCCCGACAGCTGGATAGATGCCGGTCCTGCTCCGCAGTTACCCAATCGTTTGGGTGGCGTGGAATTTACCCTAAAATGTGATCTGGGTCTCGTCAACCGAAATGTCTCCAACAGGTTCATGCTTGAAAGATCGAACGCAACGGGGGAGGAACACGATGCGCGCAGAGGGAACAGGCCGACAACCGATCACCTTGAAGGACCTGGCCGCCGAACTTGGAATCCACCCCTCGACGGTGTCGCGGGTGCTTCACTCGACCTCGGAGATTGCCCGCGGAGCGGCGTCCTCGGCGACCGCCGAGCGGGTCCGGAAACTGGCTCGGGAACGCGGCTACTCGCCCGACCCTGGAGCCGCAAGCCTGCGCACCCGCCGGACGAAGGCCTTCGGGGTGATCGTTCCCCGCCTCTCCGACCTGGTCCTCGCCACCATGTACGAGGGGGTCGAGGAGGCCGCGGCCGAGGCCCGGTACTCCACGTTCGTGATGAACTCCCACGACAACCCCGAGGAGCAGCGCCGCAAGGCCGAGATCATGCTGGCACGCAGGGTGGACGGACTGATCCTCGGTGACATCCACGCAGGCAGCGAACTGGTCCAGGAACTTTCGGCACGGCACATCCCTTTCGTGCTGATGAACCGCAGGTACCCGGGCTTTCCGTCCTCAACCTGCGATGACACCCTCGGCGGAAAGCTCGTGGCCGACCATCTGTGGGAGACCGGGCACCGGTCCGTGGCGGTGATCGCCGGCGAGCCCTATGCCAGCACCGCGGTTGACCGTACGGCCGGCTTCCGCCAGCGCTGGCACGAACTGGGCGGGCAGATTTCCGACGCGGACATCGTCTGGTCCCGGTTCGACACCGAGGGCGGCCGCGAAGCCGCCGAAACCCTCCTGGCCCGCCGGGGCAGAATCCCCACCGCCGTCTTCGCCGTGAATGATTTCGCCGCCATCGGCGCCATGGGTGCCATCCGCTCCCATGGGCTCACCGTGGGACAGGACATCGCCGTCGTCGGATTCAACGACACCTCCTTGGCTGCCCAGCTTCCCATCCCGCTGTCCTCGGTGCGCTCGCCGATGCTTGAGATCGGACGCAGGGCCGTTGAGCTGCTGCGTCGGGTAATCGCCGGGGAGCAGGTTGAGTCCCTCCGCCTGACGCCCGAGCTTTTCGTTCGGGAGAGCAGCGCAGCCACGGCGCCGGCTGCCCGCAATGCGCTCGTGGGGTAGGGCAGGGCGGCCCGAACTCCGGGGAAACGGATCAGCCCCAGATCTGCGAGCGCACCTTCCGCCCCTCGGCCCGTGCCGCCAGCGCCTCCTCGAGGGTGACGGCCCGGAACGAGGTCTTCGTGCCAGGGGCGCTGCGGGCCAGCAGGTCCATGTCGGCGCTGATCACCGTGGCGACCATCGCATAGCCGCCGCCGGAGACGGCATCGCGGTGCAGCACGATCGGCTCCTTGCCGCCGGGGATCTGGATCGAACCCACCGCGTACCCGGCGTCAACGATGTTCGACGGATCGGAGCCCGCACCGAATGGTTGGGCGCGCGGCTTCCAGGCGATGTCGGGCCCGGAGTACCTCAGCCCGGTGCGGTCCGCGACCGGTGTCAGCGTCCAGGTGGCGCTCAGGAGGGTGTCGAGTCCTTCCTCGGTGAGGCGGTGGTCGTAGAGTCCGGGCAGCACCCGGACGGTAGCCTCCTTGTCGAAGGAGGGCCGCAGCGCCTCCTCGAGCTCGGTTTTCTCCGCCCCGCCGGTTCCGACGTCCAGTGCCTCCCCGACGGGCAGCACGTCCCCGGCCTTCAGGGCCCTGCCTTCGAAGCCCCCCACCGCACCGAGGGTGTAGGTTGAGCGGCTGCCCAGGACCACCGGAACGTCGATCCCGCCCTGCACGGCCACGTAGTACCGGGTTCCGCCGCGCAGCATGCCGAAGGAGACCTCATCGCCTGCGGCGAGTTCAAGCCGGGACCACTGCGGCTGCGGCTCCCCGTTGACCTTGAGGTCGACGGGCGCGCCGGCGACGGCGATCACCGCGTCGGCGTCGGTGGTGAACTTGGGGCCCAGGTAGGTGCATTCGAGGACCGCCTCGGCGGCGGTGTTGCCCGCCAGTGCGTTGGCCATCTCGGCCGACAGTGAGTCCATCGCGCCGCCCTGCGGGATGCCGACGTTGTAGTAGCCGGGCCGTCCCTGGTCCTGCACCGTCGTCGCGAGTCCGGGTTCGAGGATATTAATGGCCATGAAGGCGCTCCAGAAGGTCTCTGTTGTAGGCGGTGGGGTCATCGAGCGCCCGTTGGAGGTCGAAGACCACCGGTGCCTGACGGTAGGTGTAGGTGCCGGCGTCGACCTGCGCCTGGATGTCCCGGTACTCGGCCTCCTCGACGGGCCGGAACTTCACGATGTCGCCGGGGCGGAAGAAGATCATAAAGTCCCGGAAGTCTCCGAGGCGCTGGGCCGGGTCGAAGATCGGCGCCGCCGCGATGCCGAACATCTGGTACCCGCCGGCCCCCCGCACCGAGTAGATGCACGCAAAGCAGCCGCCGTGGCCCACCGTCAGCGCCGGGGTGTCGGTGCGCGGGCTCAGGTACTTGGGCACCTCCAGCTGATCCTTCTGCGGCACGATCTGGAACATGAAGGGCAGCCCCGCAACGAACCCGACCATCGAGACGAGCCAGGGCGATTCGTGGTGGCGCCGGATGAACTCGGCGGGGGAGTCCAGCCCGTTCTCCTCGGCAGCGAAGTCGAGGTCGGTGCCCTCGGGGCGCTGGTGCCCCTTGCGGAAGCGCGCCCCGGTCTCCCGCGTGTAAGGGTCGTCGTACCAGACCGGCACCTCGATGATGCGGGTGTCGAGCGTCTGGTGGCTCGAGTGCGCCACCTCGTCCTCAACGCCGCGCACTTCGCGCTCCAGCCGGTCCGGGGGGAGGATGTCCGGGTCAAAACGGAGAAGCAGCGACGCGTTCGCCGGGCAGATGTCGGTCACCCCGGGCAGGGAGCGCTCGGTCAGGAGTGCCGCCATCGCGTTCGCCTTATAGTTCGCCGCAAGGCTCATGGCCTCGGCGATCTCAACGAACAGGAACTCGTCCCCGCCCCAGGTGTAGCGGGCATCGGTCCGCTGGACCGCGGTGTCTGTCATGGGGTCACTCCCAGTAGCTCGGGGGTCGATTCGATGAACTTGGTCGAGTGGACGACGTCGCGCACCTCGCTGCGGGCAAGCACCGCCTGCAGCAGGGGCAGGGTGGTCTTCACGCCCTCGATGCGAAGCTCGCCGAGGGCCCGGAGCGAACGGGCGATGGTGTCCTCCCGGCGCGAGTCCCACACGATGAGCTTGGCCAGCAGCGAGTCGTAGAACGGGGCGACGACTGAGCCGGTGACGACGCCCGAGTCCACCCGGATGCCGGGGCCGCCGGGCCAGTCGAGGCGGGACAGCGTGCCCGGGCTCGGCAGGAAGTTGCTCGCCGGGTCCTCGGCGTTCACCCGGAACTCGAATGCGTGGCCGTTGAAGGTGACGTCCTGCTGGGACAGGCGGAGCACACCGTCGCGCGCCACGAGGATCTGCTCGCGGACGAGGTCGAGGCCGGTGATCATCTCGGTGACGGGGTGCTCGACCTGCAGCCGCGTGTTCATCTCGATGAAGGCCGCCTCGTGGGACACCGGGTCGTAGAGGAACTCGACGGTGCCAAGGCCGCTGTAGGTGCACAGCTTCCCGAGTTCGATGGAGGACGAAAGGATCTTGGTCCGCACCGGCTCGGGCAGACCCGGGGCGGGTGCCTCCTCGACGACCTTCTGCTGGCGCCGTTGCAGGGAGCAGTCGCGGTCGCCAAGGTGGATCACGTGTTCGCCGTCGCCAAGGATCTGCACCTCAACGTGCCGGGCGGCGGAAACGAACTGCTCGAGGTACACCGACGCATCGCCGAAGGCACCCTGGGCCTCCGCCCGGGCCATTCCCAGGGTTGATTCGAGTTCCTCCGGACCTGTGACAAGGCGGATCCCGCGTCCGCCGCCGCCGGCTGATGCCTTCACCACCAGCGGATAGCCGACTTCTTCGGCGATGGCGGCGGCGTCGTCGTCCGGAGAGAGGCTGCCGTGGCTGCCGCGGAAGGTGGGGACGCCCGCGTCCTCCGCTGCCTGGCGCGCCCGCGACTTGTCGCCCATCAGTACGATGGCGTCCGCGGCCGGGCCGATCCAGGTCATTCCGGTGTCGGCGACGGCGCGGGCAAACGCGGCGTTCTCCGAGAGGAAGCCGTAGCCGGGGTGGACGGCGTCGCACCCGGTGGCCGTGGCGGCCCCGAGCACCGCCTCGACATTGAGGTAGCTTTTGCCCGCCGCGGCGGGGCCGATCACCTCCACCTCGTCGGCAAGATCGGCGGCGTAGGAGGTGGCGTCGGGTTCGCTGGCTGCCAGCACCGTCTGCAGGCCCAGCTCACGGGCCGTGCGGATAATCCGCACGGCGATCTCGCCGCGGTTGGCGATGAGGAGCTTGGAAAAGGTCATTACTCGGCCACCACTGCGATTACGTCGCCCGGGTTCACGGCTCCTGCATCTTCGACGGCGAAGCTCTCGAGGGTGCCGCTGACCTCGCTGCGGACCTCGGAGAACTGCTTCATAATCTCGACCATGCCGATGGCCTGGCCGGCCTCAATGCGATCCCCCTCGGTGGCGAAGGGCTCTTTGTCCGGGGCGGGCTTCCGGTAGAAAATACCGGGGAGCGGGGAGATGATGTCAGCCATGGTGCGGATCCTTCCGAGCGGGGAGAGTGGATTCAGGCGGAGGCAGGCTCCTGGGGCCGACCGGCATCGGAGAGCACCTCGCGCACGGCGGCGGCGACCTCCGGTGAGTTCGGGGCGTCGGAGTGCACGCAGATGCTGGTGAAGTCGATGCGCAGGAGCGTGCCGTCCGAGGCTTCAACGAGGCCGTCGTCGAGCACCCGGCGGACGCGTTCGGCCGCTTTTGCCGGGTCGGTGAGCTCGGGCCTGCGCTGGATGATCAGCTGACCCTCGGGGCCGTAGTTGAGGTCAACGTAGAGCTCGCCGATGAATTCGATGCCGAGGCTCTCGCACACCACCTGGTGCTGGGTGCCGGCCAGGCCGTAGAAGGGCACCCCGTAGAGGGCTGCGACCTTCCCGGCGGCCTGCATCAGGTGATGGTCGCGGGCCAGCATGCCGTAGAGGGAGCCGTGGGGTTTGATGTGGTGAAGGTCGACGCCCTCCCGCCGCAGGAAGGCCGAGAGCGCGCCCACCTGGTAGAGCATCAGGTGTTCGACCTCATTGGGGGTCAGCTTCATCTCCCGCCGGCCGAAGCCGACGAGGTCCGGCAGGCCGGGGTGGGCCCCGATGCCGAGGTCCCGGCAGGCGGCTGCGGAGACGGTGTCGGCCATGGCGTCCGGGTCCCCCGAATGGAAGCCGCACGCGACGTTGATCGAGTCGACAAGTTCCATCAGGGCCAGGTCATTGCCGAACGAGTGAAGGCCAAGCGATTCACCCATGTCGGAGTTGATGGTGGGCGTCAGTGCCTGAGTGACGCCGGATTGTGCATCAGTCATGCGCCTTACGCTAGACCCGTAGTCCACCCGGTGTCAGTGGGTGGAGGGGCTTTGAAAATTCGGTGAGGATGTGCTGTTTCAGCGCCGGGTCACCCGACGGTCGGGAAGCAGTCCCTTGACCGCTCCGGCGGTGAAGTGGACGCCGAGCCGGCCCAGGGCCCCGAGACGCAGCGGCACCGACTCCGCGGTGGCCCGCAGCGAGGCAAAGCACCGGAGCGCCTGCGGTGTCGGGGTGCGGAGGAGCCCCCGTAATGCTGTGCCATCGGGGGCGGTCAGCTCGAAGCGTGTCGTGGTGAAGTCGTACCAGAGTGCGCGCGGGCTGCCCGGCCGCTGGGCCTTGGCGCCCCGCAGATGCAGGTCGACGTGGTCGTCGCTGGAGAAGGAGAGGGAGTATTCGACGGCAGCCCCGGCGTCGTCGGGAAACAGTGCAAGCGTGCCGGTGACCGGTCGAGCGGTGGCGAACCCGTCGATGTCGATCGTCCCATCGACGTCCAGCCGGTGGTGCGGGTCGGTGCGGAACGCCTCCCAGCCGGGCATCGAGGCACGGAGCACCAGGCGCACCGCAGCCTGGCGGAAGGGCAGTTCGAGCCAGCCGGAGAGCTGCTCGGTGAAGCTGACACTGTCCGTTGGGCTTATCTCGCTCATGCCTGCTCTTTCAGCCATGGCTTCATCTTGGGGCATTTCGCCGATATTTACATCAAGTGATCTTCGCTCAGGATTAGGTACCGTGAAGGGTCGGCCGGTTGCTGTTCCGCCTCTGGCGCAGTGTCCTTGTGGGTTTCGGAGCGGTGGCCGCGACGTTATACCTGTTCGTCGAAACCCGCGACAGAATGGGGCGCCGCGATGGCTAGGCGCGTTCCACGGGCAGCCATAACTCCGAAGTTGCGGTGCTGAAGTCGGGGGCGCGGTCGATGACGGCAACCATCGAGGGTCCGGGCCTCAACCGCCAGGGGTTGGAAGGGAACCAGTCGGCGGCGGTCGCCGCCCACGTTTCCTGCAGGGCCGCCGGGTACGGGCCCGTGGTGCGAAACACGGCCCAGACGCCGGCCGGCACCTCGATGACGGTGAGGTCCCCGGGCACGGGAGTAGTTTCACCGACGGCGACGCCGTGGAGGTAGATCAGCTCGCTGCCCTCGGTGTAGTCGGGGTCCACATCAGCAGTCACCTGGAGCAGTCCCGCCGGCTCGGTGCTGCTCATTTCCTTGAGGCGGAGATGTTCGGCTGCGGGCAGTGAAGCGATATGGGCCTCGATGGCGGGATTGGCGCCGTGGTGGATGAGTGGCACACGAGTCGAATCGCCTGCGAGTCGGAAAGCCGGACGATCTGTGATGCGGGTGTCCATGGGTGTGTTCCCTTCAACGGTCAGGCGGAACCTGAGCTTCGGTTGTGTGCGAAGGGGGCCACCGGAACGGCGCACGTCGCCGGGGCTGACGCCGTGCACCGCTCGAAAGGCGCGGTTGAATGCCTCAGTGGAGCCATACCCGTAGCGCACCGCGATTCCCAGCAGATCGCCGTCTCCGAGGACCTCCGCAACGGCGACCGCCATGCGGCGTCGCCGAACATATTCGGACAACGGCATGCCGGCGAGTGAGGAGAACATCCGGCGGAGGTGGTATTCCGTCGTGCCAAGACTGCCCGCCAGGCCGGTGATGTCGATGTCCTCGGTGAGATGGTCTTCAATGAGTCCGACGAGTTGGTTCAGAGCTGCGATCACGGTTTTCCCCCTTCAGCGTCAAGCCTGCCCGTCAGCGCAGGCGCGCACCCGACTATTGCGGTCCGATGCAGTCGCATTCCGTGTCGCGGGCCGGGCGTGCACGCATTCGGTGGCCCGCCGGGAGGATCTCCGGTTCGCTCAGGTCATCAGCCAGCGCCACCACCGCGACGGTCCGGTTGCAGGCGCCGGGCCCGGCTCCGGTTCCGGTTCCGGTTCCGGTTCCTCGCCCAGCGCCCGCGCGGCCCCGGCGAGGTCGTCCCCGGTAAGGATCATGACGTCGTCCCGGTCGAGCGCGTCGAGACTCCGGTCCTCATCGAGTGAGAGCCTCAGCGCCTGCCGGTTGAGCGCCTGCTCGAACAGGGTGCGGGCGAAGCGCGCATTGCCGGAGTCCTCGCCGGAGTGAAGGCCTGCGAGGATGCGACGCAGCATCTGGTCCGCGCCCGGCTCGAGCACGTACTCGTGCTGGGCGAGCATCTGGCCGAAGATCGCCACCAGTGCGTCGACCGAGTAGTCGGGGAAGGTGATCTCGCGCGAAAACCGGGACCGCAGGCCGGGGTTCGAGAGCAGGAACATCTCCATCAGCCGGGGATAGCCGGCCACGATCACCACCAGGCGGTGGCGGTGGTCCTCCATCCGCTTCAGCAGGACCTCGATCGCCTCGGGCCCGAAGTCCATCCGGTGATCCTCAGGCGCCAGCGCGTAGGCCTCATCGATGAACAGTACGCCATCCAGCGCCCGCCGGATCACCCGGTCGGTCTTGAGTGCGGTTTCGCCGACATACTGTCCGACCAGGCCGGAACGGTCGACCTCCACCAGGTGGCCCTTTTGCAGCAAGCCAACCGCCCGGTACATCTCGGCCAGGAGCCGCGCCACGGTGGTTTTGCCCGTGCCCGGGTTCCCGAGGAACACGAGGTGCTGCGAGGTGGCCACCTCCGGCAGGCCGTGCGCCTTGCGGCGGGCCTGCACCTGGAGCAGTGCGACCAGCGCCCGCACCTGTTCCTTCACGGTATCCAGCCCGATCAGCGCATCGAGCTCGGCCTGCAACTCGGAGAGCGGACGGGCCGGCCCCGTCTTGGGGCCAAACATCTCACCCACCCGGTCATCCACGCGGTCCCCGCCCGGCAGTTTAATCTGCTCGGCGAGGTGGCCGATCGTTTCGCGCAGTTCGTCAAGCGGATTGCGGCTGGCAGCCATTGCTTCTCTCCTGGAGCGGTGGTCGTGCGATGAACGTACGCAGAACTCCCCGGCGGCGGTTGCAGCCGGGTTCGTCTCACTGTAGTACCGGGATCCTGCGGGGTGCTGGCTATTTATTGGGCGTCGATGGAGCGCTTCCCTCGGTCTTCATGGCTGCGCAGGACTGTTGACACGTTCCGTGGAAGGGGGGTTACAGTGACGGGAAAATACAGTTCCGCTTTGCAGAAACATCGAATCAAGTCGATTCCGTCGATGGTCAAGGGTGTTCAGCGCTGCAGCGGAGAAACCAGGAAAGCTGACACCCATGCGCCTAGCCGACTTCAACGCCGCTCCCGTCACCGACGCCGCTGAGGTGCTGCGTCTCTGCCTCGACATTCCACGCTGGATCGACGAGATCGTGGTGGCGCGTCCCTTCAAATCGATCTCCGCGTTGACCTCATTCGCAGCGGCCGCAGCACCCGACTTCTCGGACGACGAACTCGACGCCGCCCTCGCGCACCACCCACGGATAGGAGAACCTCCCGCCGGGAGTTCGGCCGAGGCCGGGCTGTCGCGGCAGGAACAGTCGGGGCTCGGCGGGTCCGGGGACACGGCGGGCCGGATCGCCGCCGGAAACCGCGAGTACGAGGAGAAATTCGGGCGCGTGTTCCTGATCCGGGCCGCGGGACGCTCTCCCGAGCACATCCTCGTGGCCCTGCAGGAACGACTCGGGCATACCCCGCAGGAGGAGCGCCCCGTCGTCGCCGGCCAGCTGCGGGAGATCGCCCTGTTCCGGCTGGATGGAGTGGTCACACCGTGAGCTCCGTGAGCACGCACGTCCTCGACACCGGAACCGGCCGGCCCGCCGCGGGCATGCCGGCCCGGCTCCTGCGCCGCACCGGCGGGAACTGGGAGCAGGTGGGACAGGGGACCACCGACGTCGACGGCCGCATCAAGGACTTCGGCAGTAAGGACCTCGGCCCCGCCGTCCTGCCCGAGGGCGTCTACCGGATCGAGTTCGACACCGGAGCGTATTTCGAGAGCGCCGGAGTCGAGTCCTTCTTCCCCGAGGTGTCCCTCACCTTCACCGTGACCAGCGACTCCGAGCACTACCACGTACCCCTGCTCCTGAGCCCTTTCGCTTATTCGACCTATCGAGGGAGCTGACCATGACGTCTCAGCGCGACACCGACCAGCCGGCGTCGCAGCCCGGCACAGCGTCGGGAGGGACCGGCCGCATCGTGCTGGGCCGCAACCAGTATGGGAAGGCGGAGGTCCGGCTCGTCCGGATCACCCGGGACACCCCGCGCCACAGCATCGAGGACCTCAACGTCACCTCGCAGCTGCACGGTGACTTCGAACGGGCCCACACCGAAGGCGACAACTCGCACGTCGTCGCTACCGACACCCAGAAGAACACCATCTACGCCTTCGCGCGGGACGGCATCGGAACCCCCGAGGCGTTCCTGATGCGCCTCGGTGGGCACTTCACCTCACGCTTTGACTGGGTGACCGGCGGCCGCTGGGCGGCGGAGCAGTATTTCTGGGAGCGGATCTCCGACCACGACCACTCCTTCAGCCGGAACAAGTCGGAAACCCGCACCGCAGTGCTGGTGGTGGAGGGCGGCCGGAGGACTCTCGTCGCCGGAATTTCGGGCCTCACCGTGCTGAAGTCGACGGGCTCGGAGTTCCACGGCTACCCGCGCGACCGCTACACGACCCTCCCCGAGACGACCGACCGCATCCTGGCGACCGATGTGACGGCCCGCTGGCGGTACACCAGCCTCGAGGCGGACTTCGATGCCCTGTACTCAAGCGTGCGCGGGATCCTCCTCGACGCGTTCGCCTCGACCCATTCCCTGGCCCTGCAGCAGACGATGTTCACCATGGGAAAGCAGGTCCTCGAGGCCCATCCCGAGATCGGCGAGATCCGGCTGTCGCTGCCCAACAACCACCATTTCCTGGTAGACCTCTCGCCCTTCGGGCGGGACAACCCCAACGAGGTGTTCTTCGCCGCGGACCGTCCCTACGGCCTCATCGAGGCGACCGTCCAGCGGGAAGGCGGCACCGGCGAACCGGAGGTCTGGGCCTCTATTTCGGGCTTCTGTTGACTGGAATTCGGATCGTGGAAGGCCCTTTCCGCCGGTTGTATAGTTTTGCTCACACCGCTGAGGAGTGGAAAGCATGGACGCTACGCAGATCACCGTCAACGGCCAGGTCCGCCCCTGCGAAGGGATCTCCCCGCACCTCCGGCTGCTCGACTGGCTGCGTGCCGAAGGGCTGACCGGGGCCAAGGAAGGCTGCGCCGAGGGGGAGTGCGGGGCCTGCGCCGTGCTGGTCGCACGGCCCGACGGCGACGGCCGCACCCGGTGGACCTCGGTGAACGCCTGCCTGCCTCCCGCCCTGGCCTTCGACGGCCAGGAAGTCGTGACGGCCGAAGGCCTCGGCAGGGCAGCCGGCCCCCGGACGGCCGAGGACCTGCACCCGGTCCAACAGGAAATGGTGGAACGCGGTGGCTCCCAATGCGGCTACTGCACCCCGGGCTTCGTCTGCTCCATGGCGGCCGAGTATTACCGCCCCGAGCGGGACGCCTCCGGCTCCGGCGAGCGCGTCGAGACCGGCACCGCCGTCGTGGGGGAGGAACACGCTAGCGACCACGAGAGCGGGCCTAACGGCTTCGATCTCTCATCGCTCAGCGGCAACCTCTGCCGCTGCACCGGGTACCGGCCCATCCGCGACGCCGCCTACGCCCTCGGTGCCCCGGCGGACGACGACCCGCTGCTGCGCCGCCAGGACCGGCCCGCCCCGGTGGCCCGGCCCACGCGGGCGGCGTCCGGCGGCTCCCGGTTCCTCCGCCCCGGCAGCATGGACGAGCTCCTCGGTCTGCTCGAGCAGAACCCGGAGGCCCAGGTGCTCGCCGGTGCGACGGACGCCGGGGTCGAGGTGAACCTGAGGCACAGCAGGCCGCCGCTGGTGCTCGCCGTCGACCGCCTCGAACCGCTCCGCGTACTTACCCTCGGCCCCGACCGGATCGAGATCGGCACCGCACTCACCCTGTCGGAGGTGGAACGCGGCCTGGCCGGCCGGGTGCCGCTGCTGAACCAGCTCTTTCCCCAGTTCGCCTCCCGGCTGATCCGCAACGCCGCGACGCTCGGCGGCAACCTCGCCACCGGCTCACCCATCGGCGACACCGCACCCGCACTGCTGGCCCTCGACGCCTCGGTGGTTCTTGCCTCCGTCGGCGGTGAGCGGGAGGTGCCACTGGCCGAGTACTTCACCGGGTACCGGCAGAGCGTCCGCAGGCCCGGGGAGCTCCTGCGCGCGGTGCACCTGCCGCTGCCGCTCGCCGAGACCACCGCGTTCTATAAAGTCGCCAAGCGGCGCTTCGACGACATCTCCAGCGTCGCCGTGGCCTTCGCCCTGCGGCTCGAGGGCGGCGTCATCACCGCGGCGCGGATAGGTATGAACGGGGTGGCCGCCATGCCCCTGCGGGCTCTCCGCACCGAGGAGGCCCTCGTGGGGCGGCCCTGGACCGAGGAGACCGCCGCCGGTGCCGCGGCGGTGATGGAGACCGAGGGCACCCCGATCGACGACCTCCGGGCCACCGCCCGCTACCGCTCCGCAATGCTCGGACAGTCGGTCCTCCGGTTCTACGCGCAGACCACAGCCGCACCCGCCCTGGAGGTGACCCGGTGAAATCCCTCGCAGACCGCCCCGTGAACCCCGTCGTCGGCGTGCCCGTTTCCCACGAAAGCGCCGCGCTCCACGTCACCGGCACCGCCCTCTACACCGACGACCTCCCCATCCGCAGCTCGGACGTCCTTCACGCCTGGCCGGTGCAGGCCCCGCACGCCCATGCCCGAGTCACTGAGCTGCGCACCGCACCAGCCCTGGGCGTGCCCGGCGTGGTGCGGGTCCTCACCGGAGCCGACGTGCCAGGGATCAACGATGCCGGGACTAAGCACGACGAACCGCTGTTCCCCAGCGAGGTGATGTACTACGGCCACGCCGTCTGCTGGGTGCTCGCCGAAAACCTCGAGGCCGCCCGCCTCGGTGCAGAGGCTGTCGAGGTGGACTACGAGCCGCTCCCGTCGATCGTCACCCTCGCCGAGGCCATCGAGAAGGAGAGCTTCCAGGGCGACCAGCCCACAGTGGCCCGGGGCGACGCCGGGGCCGCCCTTGCAGCCGCGGCCCACCGCTTCAGCGGGGAGGTGGAGATCGGCGGGCAGGAGCACTTCTACCTCGAGACCCACGCCTCCTACGTCTATGTCGACGAGAGCGGGCAGGTTTTCGTCCACAGCAGCACCCAGCACCCCACGGAGACCCAGGAAATCGTCGCCCACGTGCTCGGGCTCACCAGCTCCCAGGTGACGGTGCAGTGCCTGCGCATGGGCGGAGCCTTCGGCGGCAAGGAGATGCAGCCCCACGGCTTCGCCGCCGTCGCCGCCCTGGGAGCCACCCTCACCGGGCGGCCCGTGCGGGTGCGTCTGAACCGCACCCAGGACATCACCCTGACCGGCAAGCGCCACCCGTTCGCCGCTCGATGGGAGGCCGGGTTTGACGACGCCGGCAGGCTCGTGGCGCTCCGGGCCACCCTGACCAGCGACGGCGGGTGGAGCCTCGATCTCTCCCAGCCCGTCCTGGCCCGCGCGCTGTGCCATATCGACAACGCCTACTGGATCCCCAACATCGAAGTGCTCGGCCGGATCACGAAGACGCACAAGACCTCGCAGACGGCCTTCCGCGGGTTCGGCGGCCCGCAGGGGATGTTCGTGATCGAGGAGGTGCTGGGCCGCTGCGCGCCGCTGCTGGGGCTTGAGCCCTCCGAGCTGCGCCGGCGGAACTTCTACACCCCCGGCCAGAGCACGCCCTACGGGCAGCCGGTCCGGCACGCCGAGCGGCTGCACGCCGTCTGGGAGCAGCTGCTGGGCAGCGCCGACGTCGAGCGCCGCCGCACCGAAATCGCCGGCTTCAACGCCACCCACCGCCACCTCCGCCGCGCCCTGGGCATCACGCCCGTGAAGTTCGGCATCTCCTTCAACCTCACCGCCTTCAACCAGGCCGGGGCCCTGGTGCACGTGTACAAGGACGGGTCGGTGCTGATCAACCACGGTGGAACGGAGATGGGCCAGGGGCTCCACACCAAGATGCGCCAGGTCGCCGCCACCGCGCTCGGCGTTCCGCTCTCCAGCATCCGGCTGGCACCGACACGCACCGACAAGGTCCCCAACACCTCGGCGACGGCTGCGAGTTCCGGGGCGGACCTCAATGGAGCGGCGATCCGGAACGCGTGCGATCAGATCCGGGATCGCCTCGCCGAGGTGGCGGCCCGGAAGCTCAACATCCACCCCGACGACGTCCGGTTCGACGACGGCACGGTCACCGGCATCGGCTTCCACGACGACGGGATCCCCTTTGCCGAGCTGGTGAACGACGCCTACTTCCAGCGGGTGTCCCTCTGGGCTGCGGGCTACTACCGCACCCCGGGGCTGCACTGGGACGCCGTCCGTATGCAGGGGGAGCCGTTCAAGTACTTCACCTACGCCGCGGCGGTGTCGGAGGTCGAGGTCGACGGTTTCACCGGCGCCTACCGCCTGCTGCGCACCGACATTGTGCACGACGTCGGGGACAGCCTCTCGCCGCTGATCGACGTCGGGCAGATCGAGGGCGGGTTCGTTCAGGGCGCCGGGTGGCTCACGCTCGAGGACCTGCGCTGGGACGTCTCCGAGGGGCAGCGCCGCGGGCGCCTGGACACCCAGTCAGCGAGCACCTACAAGCTGCCGAGCTTCTCCGAAATGCCCGAGGATTTCCGGGTCCACCTCTTCGAGCGGGCCACTGAGAGTGGTGTCATCTACGGGTCGAAGGCGGTGGGGGAGCCGCCGCTCATGCTCGCGCTCAGTGTGCGGGAGGCGCTGCGCTCGGCGGCCGCGGCCTTCGGCCCCGATGGACGCAGCGTCGAACTGGCCAGCCCCGCCACCCCTGAGGCCGTCTACTGGGCCCTCGATCGGGCCCGCACCGCGTCCCGCGAGGCAGCGAAGCCGACGGGGATGGACGCGCCGGTTCCCTCTCCGGTGAGAGCGCAGTGACGTGGACTGGCTGAGCGCCCTCCAGGGCCTCCGGGCGGAGCGTTCACCCGGGGTACTCGCGACGGTGACCGAGGTGCGCGGCCACGCGCCCCGGGACGCCGGGGCGAAGATGGTCGTCGGAGCCGAGGCAACCTGGGACAGCATCGGCGGCGGCAACCTCGAGGCGAGTGTCATCGAGCGGGCGCGGGCGATGCTCGCAGCCTGCACCGGGGTCCCCGAAACCCTCGAGTTCTCCCTTAACGAGCACGCGGCCGCCCGGCACGGGCGGCAGTGCTGCGGTGGTGTTGTCCGGGTCCTCCTCGAGCCCTTCCTTCCCCGGCCGACGGTTGCCGTGTTTGGGGTGGGCCATGTCGGTTACGAACTGGCCCGGATTCTGTCGCGGCTGTCCCTCACCCTGCAGCTCATCGACAGCAGGGCCGACCAGGTTGACCCCGGACGGCTCGCAGCCGTCGCCGCCGGCACCGCCGACGTCCGGCTCTCGGCTAGTCCCGTGCCCGACACCGTGCTGGGCACCCTGCCATCCGGCTCGCACGTGCTGATTATGACCCACGACCACGCCGAGGATTTCCTGCTGTGCGATGCGGCGCTGCGCCGCGGTGACCTGGGCAGCGTGGGGCTGATCGGTTCGCGGGCCAAGTGGTCACGGTTCCGCCGGCGCCTGCGTGCCGAGGGCCACAGCGACGCCGCCATCGACGCGATTACCTGCCCCATCGGCCTGCCGGGGCTTGAAGGCAAGGCCCCGGCCGTCATCGCCATCAGTGTTGCCGCCGACCTGCTGAGGAAGTTCGCCCTTGGGGAGGCGGACGTGTCCGGAGCACCTGAACCGGCGTCCGGTCAGCTGCCCACTCAACCATTCGGCGCGGCGGTTCCCGGCCCGCACCCGAGGTAGTCGGGGAAGCCCCCGGCAGAAAGAGCCCGATGCCTGCCTAGTAAGGGATGCCCTGCCTAGTAGGGGATGCGGTCGGAATGGGCGGCCCAGGCATCGAAGGGCGCGCAGTGGTCAAGGCCTTCCGAGGCTGGAAGCCGTAGCTGGCCCGAGGGCATCGACCGCTCCTCCACGGGAGCCGAGAAGTAGTCGTAGAACACCGCGTCGTCGAAGCCGGCCCGGGCCGCATCATTGCGGTCCGCGGCATACACCACGCGGTCAACGCGGGCCCACAGCGCACTGGCGAGGCACATGGGGCAGGGCTCACAGCTGGAGTACAGCACGCTCCCGGAGAGATCGAAGGACGCGATGGAGGTGCACGCGGCACGGATTGCCACCACCTCCGCGTGCGCCGTGGGGTCGTTCGTCGCGGTGACCCGGTTGACGCCCGGGAAGACGCCGCCGTCCGGGGTGACGACGACGGCGCCGAAGGGGCCGCCGCCGTTGGAGACATTGGCGACGGCGAGGGAGATCGCCTCGCGCAGGTACTGTTCATCCGGAGTTGCGGTGCTCATGGGAGCCTCCCAAGCGATGGCAGCCTACCCTCCGCGCCACCGATACGGAACGGAACAGGCGGCTCGGACAGACGGCTGCGGGTCGGTAATGCGGGTCCACCTGGTGGGTAGCGGCCTCGGAAAGGGCTGCCCGCCGTTGGCTTCGCCCTCGAACTGTAACACCGCGGCGGGGATGCTGCGCCTCCTGATGCTTGTGCTTCACCTTTGCAGACAATAACGTCCGTACTACGAATGTCAGGGCGTACTCGGGTGCCGTTTCGGCGGCGGTCCGGCGGCAGCGGCCTTACCCAGCGGGACTCGATCTTCCGAGGAGAGCACAGCATGGCCATTGAACTGACCGATCCCTCGCCCGCCGAAGGCGCTGACATCATCCTGACCCCCGAGGCCCTTTCCTTCGTTGAGCAGCTTCACCATCGCTTCCGGGGTCGGCGCGATGAACGCCTCGCCGCCCGCGCGGCCCGCCGCGCGGAGGTTGCCGCCACAGGCCGCCTCGACTTCCTCCCCGAAACCCGGGGGGCCCGCGACGACGAGTGGAGGGTGGCGCCCGCGCCGCCGGATCTGCGCGATCGCCGCGTGGAGATGACCGGGCCGGCCTCGCCCGTGAAGATGGCCATCAATGCGCTCAACTCCGGCGCGCAGGTCTGGCTGGCGGACCTCGAGGACGCCAGCGCACCGACCTGGCACAACGTCGTCGACTCCCAGCTGAACCTCTACCGGGCGGCCCGCGGACGCCTTGATTACACCTCGCCGGAAGGAAAGGAATACTCGCTGCGGCAGGACGCGCCCCTCGCCGTGGTTGTCACCCGGCCGCGCGGCTGGCACCTGAGCGAGAAGAACGTGCTCATCGACGGCGAGCCGGCCATCGGTGCGCTTGTCGATTTTGGGCTTCACTTCTTCGCCAATGCGAAACAGCTGTTGAACTCGGGCAGCGGCCCCTATTACTACCTGCCGAAGCTTGAAAGCCACCTTGAGGCCCGGTTCTGGAACGACATCTTCGTCTTCGCCCAGGACTACGTCGGGGTGCCGCAGGGTTCGGTGCGGGCGACCGTGCTGATCGAAACGATTCCGGCGGCCTTCGAGATGGAGGAGATCCTCTTCGAGCTCCGCGACCACGCCGCCGGCCTGAACGCAGGGCGGTGGGACTACCTGTTCAGCATCATCAAGTACTTCCGCGACGCCGGGCCGGCCTACCTGCTGCCGGACCGCGCCAGCATCTCCATGACCGCCCCCTTCATGCGCGCCTACACCGAACTGCTCGTGAAGACCTGCCATCGCCGGGGCGCCTTCGCGATGGGCGGGATGGCCGCGGTCATCCCGAACCGGCGGGAGCCCGCCGTCACCGAGGAGGCCTTCGCGAAGGTGCGCGCCGACAAGACCCGCGAGGCCGACGACGGGTTCGACGGGTCCTGGGTGGCCCACCCCGACCTGGTGCCGGTCTGCCGGGAGGTGTTCGACGCGGTGCTGGGGGACCAGCCGAACCAGCTCGACCGGCAGCGTGAGGAAGTGAGTGTCACCGCCTCGGAGCTGCTCGATATCCCCTCGGCCGGCGGTGCCGTGACCGAAGCCGGGCTGCGGCTGAACCTCTACGTCGCCGTCGCCTACGTCGCCGTGTGGCTCTCGGGCAACGGCGCCGTGGCGATCCACAACCTGATGGAGGACGCCGCGACTGCGGAAATCTCCCGGTCCCAGGTGTGGCAGCAGCTCCGCAACCAGGTTGTCCTCTCGGACACCGGCAACACTGTCACCCCCGACCTCGTGAAGGCCCTGCTCGACGAAGAGGTCGACCGGCTCCGGACCGAGGTCGACGCCGAAACCTTCGCCCGCTACTACGAGCCGGCCCGGACGCTGATCGCCGAGATCTGCCTGTCCGAGGAGTACACGGACTTCCTCACCCTGCCGGCCTACGAGCTGGTCCGCTGATGCCCGCCGAGGCTGTCCTCGGCGCCGCCGACTACGCGCTGGTCGACGCGAAGCTGTCCGACACCGACCGGCTGCTGCGGCGCAGCTACCCCGGCGACGACGGGAGCCGCCAGCCCGTCCACACCGTGTACGTTCCGGCGGACCGGATCGAACCGGCGCTGGCCGGACGCTGGGGCACAGAGGCGCTCGCCGCCGTCGAAGCCCACGGCGGGATGGAGGCACTGTGCAGGACGGTGGGCCTCCCCGAGAACCTCGTCGCACCCATCGCCGCCAAGGTCGAGGCGAAACTGCTCCGGGAACCCATCGAGGACCTCCGCCTCGACTTCGAGGACGGCTACGGCAGCCGGAACGACGACGAGGAGGATGCGGCAGCGCTCGACGCGGCGGAACTACTCGCCCGCGCCGTCGACGGCGGAACCGCTCCGCCGTTCTCCGGCCTCCGGTTCAAGTCCTTCGAGGAGCCCACCCGGGCCCGGGGCATCCGCACCCTCGACCTCTTCCTCGCCGGGCTGCTGCGGCAGGGGAACCTGCCCGACGGGCTTACCCTGACCCTTCCGAAGGTCAGCACCGTCGCCCAGGTCGAGGCGATGGCCTACGTGTGCGGACGGCTCGAGAAGGCACACGGCCTGGCGCCGGGCAGGCTGCGCTTCGAGGTGCAGGTGGAAACCCCGCAGCTGATCCTGGGCGCCGACGGCACGGTTCCGGTGGCACAGCTGCTGCATGCGGGCTCGGGGAGGGTCTCAGGCCTGCACTACGGCACCTACGACTACAGCGCCTCGCTGGAAATCGCCGCCGGGCAGCAGGCGATGGACCACCCGGCCGCCGACTACGCCAAGGCCGTGATGCAGGTCGCCGCCGCCGGAACCGGGGTGCGCCTCTCCGACGGTTCCACGAACATCCTGCCCGTGGGCCCCGCCGAAAACACTGCCGCGGCGTGGACGCTTCACGCCGGTCTGGTCCGCCGCTCACTGGAGCGGGGCTACTACCAGGGCTGGGACCTCCACCCCGCCCAGCTTCCCACCCGGTTCATCGCCACCTACCTCTTCTATTCTTCGGGCTTCGACTCGGCGGCGTCCCGGCTGCGCAACTACGTGCACCGGCTCGAGAGCACCGTCCTGGACGAGCCGGCCACCGCCCGGGCGATGGCGCGGTTCCTTCAGCGCGGGCTGGACTGCGGAGCGCTCGACGGGCAGGACATTGAACAGCGGACCGGCGTCGACCCTGCCGAGTTAACCCGGCTCGCCCACCCGCGGCCCGCGCACCCTCGACCCGCCCCCGCAACGGCACCCGGCGTCGTCCCCGACCCAAGCCGCCGACCCGAGGGACCTTCATGACGAGCCCCAGCTACTACACGCCGCAGTCCGGTCTCCCGCCGCAGACCGACCTCCTCTCCGGGCGTGCTGTGGTGACCGAGGCATACACGGTGATCCCCCGGGGCGTCCTGCGGGACATCGTCACCAGCGTCCTGCCCGAATGGCACGCCACCCGCGCCTGGATCCTCAACCGCCCGGTCGCCGGCGGCGCGACCACGTTCGCCCAGTACCTCATGGAGGTCGCCCCCGGAGGGGGTTCCGGCGCGCCGGAGCCCCAGCCGGAGGTCGAATCCTTCCTCTTCGTGCTCGACGGGACCCTCGACGTCACCATCGGCGGCGCGGCCTCTGCCCTGGGACCGGGGGGATTCGCGTATCTTCCACCCGGTGAGTCGTGGTCGGCGGGCAACATCGGTGCCGGCAACGCCGTGTTCCAGTGGATCCGCAAGCGCCACCAGCCCCTGCCCGGGCATGTCCCCGCCGTCGTCGTCGGCAATGAGCAGGACATCGAACCGGACGCCATGCCCGGCACGGACAACCGGTGGCGCACCACGCGCATGCTGCCGGTCGACGACCCCGCCTACGACCTTCACGTCAACGTCGTCACCTTCGAGCCTGGTGCCTCCATCCCGTTCGCCGAGACCCACGTGATGGAACACGGGCTCTACATCCTTGAAGGCAAGGGGGTGTACCGGCTCAATGACGACTGGGTGGAGGTCGAGGAGGGCGACTATCTGTCCCTGCGGGCCTTCTGCCCGCAGGCCTGCTATGCGGGCGGGCCCGGCAAGTTCCGCTACCTGCTCTATAAGGACGTCAACCGCCAGATCGTGCTTTGAGCACCCCGCGGGACTGCAGGCAGGGTGCCGGAAAACGAGGGGAGCGCTAAATGACCGATTCGCCCGCCGCCGGTTCCTCGACGGCCGGTTCCTCGCCCCATGGCTTCGACCTGGTGATCCGCGGCCGCAGGGTCCTGACCGATGAGGGTGCACGGGAGCTTGAGGTCGGCGTCGTCGACGGGGCCATCACGGCGCTCGCGCCGTGGGGGACCGGACTCACCGGCGCGCGCACCGTCGAGCTCCGCGCTGACGAAACCCTGCTGCCGGGCCTCGTCGATTCCCATGTCCACGTCAATGAGCCCGGCCGCACCGAGTGGGAGGGCTTCGCCTCCGCAACGCGCGCCGCGGCGGCCGGCGGCGTCACCACCATCATCGACATGCCGCTGAACAGCATCCCGCCCACCGTGAACGTGGCGGCCCTCGCGCAGAAGCGGGCGGCGGCCGCCTTCCAGGCCTTCGTCGACGTCGGCTTCTGGGGTGGGGCGGTGCCGGGGAACACCGCGGACCTGCGGGCGCTCCACGAGGAGGGGGTCTTCGGGTTCAAGTGCTTCCTCCTTCACTCCGGCGTGGACGAGTTCCCGCCGCTGGACGCTGAGGAACTTGAGAAGGACCTTGCCGAACTGGCCAGCTTCGACGCGCTGATGATCGTCCACGCCGAGGACGCCCGCGCCATCGAGGAGGCGCCGCGGGCCGGAGGCAGCCGGTACGACCGCTTCCTCGCCTCCCGGCCCCGGCACGCGGAGAACATCGCCATCGCCGCAGTCATCGAGCGGGCACGCTCCACCGGCGCCCGGGCGCACATCCTCCACCTCTCCTCCTCGGACGCCCTGCCGATGATTGCCGCCGCCCGGCGTGACGGCGTCCGGCTCACGGTGGAGACCTGCCCGCACTACCTGACGCTGCGCGCCGAAGAGATCCCCGACGGCGCCACGGCCTTCAAATGCTGCCCGCCGATCCGCGAGGACGCCAACCGGGAACTGCTGTGGAAGGGACTCGAGGACGGGGTGATCGACTGCATCGTCACCGATCATTCCCCAAGCACCCCGGACCTCAAGGACCCCGAGAATGGCGACTTCGACGTGGCCTGGGGCGGGGTGTCCTCCCTCCAGCTCGGCCTTCCCCTGGTCTGGACGGAGGCCCGAAAGCGGGGGATCCCGCTCGCGCGGGTGGTCGGGTGGATGGCGCAGGCGCCCGCCGCGCTCGCCGTCCTGTCCCGTAAGGGCCGGCTCGCCGTGGGCTGCGACGCGGACCTCGTGGTCTTCGCCGCCGAGGAAAGCTTCACCGTGGATGTGAACACCCTGCACCACCGCAACCCCATCAGTCCGTACTCCGGGAAGCGGCTGACCGGAGTCGTGCGGCGGACCTACCTCCGGGGCACGGAGGTGAACGGCGGAATTCCCGCAGGCCGGCTGCTCCGGCGCGGCGGCGCCTGAACACTCCTGCCCGGTGGCTCCGGCGTCAGCGGCGCGGCTCGGCCGGCCGGGTGACCTCCTCAAGCAGCTCCAGCACATGCTGGTACTGCTCGCCCGTGGCCCGGGTCATGCCGAGCTCGCACGTCCGGTTGCACGAGGCGTGGGCACCGGCGTCGAACTCCGCTATCTCGGCCGCCTGCCGTGCGGTGGCCGACGCGGTCAGCTCGGGGTGAAGCATGCCGCGGTCGCCGGCGAAGGCACAGCACCCCCAGTTCTCGGGGATCGAGACCTCGGCGGCGACGGCCCCCGCGACCGCCTCCAGTGCCGGGTTCACTCCGAGCCGCGTTGAGGAGCAGGTGGGGTGGAGAGCCAGGGAGTCCCGCTTCTCGTACGGTCCGAGCACCGGCAGGATCCGTTCGGCGGTGAACTCGACGGCGTCGACGACCCGCAGCGGGCGCTGACCCGGTGCGGGAACCTCACCAGCGATGACCGCGAGCAGGCCCTCGGTGCAGGAGGTCGCATCGCAGATCACCGGAAGCTCGCCGTCGCCGGTCGCCTCCCGCAGCGCCGCGAGGGTACGGGCTGCCATGGCCTGCTGGCCGTCGGCCAGTCCCTTGGAGGACCAGGGCGTGCCGCAGCACAGCCCGTCGATGGCCGGCGGCACCAGCAGCGTCAGCCCGGCCCGCGCGCAAAGCTCCTCGAAGCTCACCTGCACCCCGGGCGAGGCGTTCCCGCCGGGTGACGCCGGCCCGAACATCGTTCCGACGCACGCCGGGAAATACACGGCGTCCACGGCGCCCTTCGGTGCGGGGCGCCGCCGCCGGGAACCGCCGGCGGGCAGCTCGGGGGAGTGGAGAGGCACGGTGTCGGCACCCAGGACGGCTCGGGCGAGGGTGTTTGGCGCTCGAACGACGGGGGAGGGAAGTTTCGCGGTGAGGCTCAGGGCGGCGCCTGCTCCCCGGGTGACGCCGGCCCAGGAGCCCGCGGCGGCGGTTCCGATCCGCCCGGCGACGGGGGAGGCGCTCTCACGCCGGAGCCGCTTCACCAGCGATCCGGTGTTGATGTCGACGGGGCACGCCGTCTGGCACATTCCGTCGACGGCGCAGGTCTGCACCGACTCGTAGTCGTAATCCTTCTCAAGCTCCGCGACAAGGGCGGTATCACCGTCGAGCCGTGCCTGTTCGATGGCGCGCAGCGTCACGATCCGCTGCCGAGGGGTCAGGGTGAGGTCCTTGCTGGGGCAAGCGGGCTCGCAGTAACCGCACGAGACGCACCGGTCCACCTCCTCGGCCACGGCGGGAACGGCCTTGAGGTGGCGCAGGTGCGCCTGCGGGTCCTCATTGAGGATCACGCCCGGGTTCAGCACCCCGGCCGGGTCGAACAGCGCCTTGATCTCCCGCATCACCTCGTACAGCTCGTCGCCGTACTGGCGCCGCACGAAGGGCGCCATGACGCGGCCGGTGCCGTGTTCAGCCTTGAGCGAGCCGCCCTCGCCGAGCACCAGGCCGACGAGGTCCTCGGTGAACGCCGCATACCGCTCGAGCTCGGACGCCGAGGCGAACCGGTCGGTGAGCATGAAGTGGATGTTCCCGTCCTTGGCGTGCCCGAAGATCACGCTGTCGCGGTACCCGTACGTTCCGAACAGTCGAGTGAGCTCGCTGCAGGTGCGTGCCAGCGCCGGCACGGGGACGACGACATCCTCGAGCAGCGCCGTGGTCCCCTGCGGGCGCGCCCCGGCCACCGAGGCGTAGAGGCCCTTGCGCAGCCGCCACAGTTCGGCCCGGGCGGCGGCGTCGGTGCTGAAGACGGCGGGGGTGCTCAGGCCCAGCGGGGCCAGCACCGCGGCACCGGCCGCCGCGGCCTGCGCCAGTTCCTCAGCGGTGTCCGCCGAGTATTCAACCAGCAGGGCGGCGTGGTTGCGGACGGTCAGGTCCTTCACGACGGCGGGGGTGCCGCGGAGGTTCTGGCCCACCTTCAGCGACAGCGCGTCCATCAGCTCGGCGGTGGCGGCGCCGGAGTCCACGAGCGCCGGCAGCGCCGAGTTGGCGGCCTGCAGGTCGTCGAAGACGAGCAGTCCCGTGGTGGTGTGGGGATGCACCGGCACCGTGCGGAAGACGGCCTCCGCGACGAAGCCCAGGGTCCCCTCGCTGCCCACGATCAGGTGCGCCAGCATCTGGGCCGGGGTCTCGAAGTCGAGCAGCGAGTTGAGGCCGTAGCCCATGGTGTTCTTGCGGGAGAACTGCTCGGTGATGATCCGCACCGAGGCGGGGTTGGAACGCACCCGTGCGGCGAGCCGCAGCAGGCCGTCGAAGAGTGCGGGTTCGAGGGCGCGCAGGCGCTCGTCGGCGTCGGCGGCGCCGGTATCGATCACCGTGCCGCTGGGGAGGACCACCGTCACGGATTCGAGGGTGCGGTAGGCGTTGTCGGCGGTGCCGCAGTGCATGCCCGAGGAGTTGTTCGCGACCACGCCGCCGATAGTGCACGCGGACTCGCTGGCGGGGTCCGGCCCGAACTTCCGGCCGTACCGGGCGAGCCGGGTGTTGAGCATCCGCACGGTGACTCCGGGCGACACCTTGACCCGGGCGCCGTTATCGAGCACCTCCACGCCCCGGAAGTGCTTGCGCACATCGACGAGCACGCCGTCGGTGACGGCCTGGCCGCTGAGGCTGGTGCCGCCCGAGCGCAGGGTGAGGGGGATACCCTGCGCGGCCGAGGCGCGCAGCAGCGCTCCCACCTCGGCGGCGTCCACCGGAGTGGCCACCGCCTGCGGGATCAGCAGGAAGTGGGAGGCGTCGTGGGCGCCGGCGTGGCGGTCGATGGCGCGTTCGCTGACCCGGGCGGCGTCGGCGACGGCGTCACGCAGGGCGGCGATCACGCGGAACGCCCCGGCTGCTGCGGGCGGCCCGCCCGGTGGTGCTGGGTCGAGAGGAAGCCCTCGCGCTGTTCCGGTCCGGAGCCGAGGGCCGTGGCGGCGCCGAGCTGAAGCGCGCCCTCGAGCGAGGTTCCCTCCCCAGGGGCAAGGTCGAGGCCCGGGTGGCCGCGGTGGAGTTCCTGGCCGAACTCCTCGAGGAGATCGGGGGAGGCCTCGAAGAGTCCGCCGACCCAGCGGATGCGCGGCGGCAGGCCGTCGACCAGGGCGGCGGTGGCCGTGCGGGCCAGTTCCCGGCCGGCGGAGCGGAAGATGCCGAGGGCGACGGCACAGCCCTGCGCGGCGGCCTCGGCGACGTCGGGCACGAAGGAGGCGAGCACGGCCGCGCGGTCCTGCCGGGTGTAGACGCTGCGCACCAGGTCTTCCGGGGTGCCGAACCGTTCGAGCAGGCGGTCGAGCAGGCCAGCCGACCCGCCGGCCCGCCCGTCGTAGCTGCGGTAGGCGGCCTCGAGGCCGCGCGCGCCGATCCAGGCGCCGCTGCCGGCATCACCGAGTAGGTGGCCCCACCCGTCGACCCGCTGCCAACGGCCGGCGTGGTCGGTGCCCAGGGCGACGGCCCCGGTTCCCGCGGCGACGACGACACCCGGCTGCGCCGACAGGGCACCGATGTGTGAGGTGAGGACGTCGGAGGCCAGCACCGTGGTGTGCGCGCCGAACCGGGCATGGAGCTCCGCGTGGACGCCCTCGGCACTGCGCAGCAGGGTGACGAGGCTCGCCGCGCCGAGGACCAGGGTGTCGAGGCTCCGGGCCCTGGAGGCCTCCCGCGCCGCCGCGACCAGCGGGTCGAGAGTGAGCATGAGTTCCTCGACGTCGAGGCCCGAGCCGCCGATGCGCAGCCCGCTGCCGGTGAAGACGCGGGCGGCCGACAGACCCGTGGTGGGGGTGGTCACCGCGACGCGACAGCCGGTGCCGCCGATGTCGATGCCGCAGATCGCCGCGGGAGCACGCTCAGGCGACGGCATGGTGCGTCCTCCGGAAGCCGGGAGCAGCGGTGGTCGTGGGGTGCGTCGTCCGCCTCCGGGTGTTCGGGCGTCTCATGGAGGTCCTTCCGGGCGGTGGGAGTGGCAACGTCAACGGTAACGCGGTTGGCTTCTCCAGAGGTGAAACCAGCGACCGAGTGAAACTAATTTTCACAATTTTACACAGTTATGAAAACCATTGACCATCCTTGGGGGGCTGTGGTCTTCTTGGATCGTGAACAACTCCTACAGCGCCCAAAAGGCGGTGGACCGTCGGGAAGCACCCGCGGACCTCGACCGTCTGGAGACCGAACAGTCCCGCCCCGACCTGGCCGACCTTGACCTGCGGTCGACCCGCGAACTCGTCGCCCAGATCGCCGCCGAGGACGCCCTCGTTCCCGCGGCCACCGCCGCCGCCGGTGAGGCCATCACCGCCGCCGTCGACGCTGTCGTAGACCGGCTCGGCAGGGGAGGCCGCCTCATCTACGTGGGCGCCGGCACCCCGGGACGCCTCGCCGGCGTCGACGCCGCCGAATGCGTTCCGACCTTTGGGGTGGCTCCCGGACTCGTCGTCGCGCTGATGGCCGGCGGGCCCGCCGCCCTGGTCTCCGCCGTCGAGGGGATCGAGGACGATCCCGACGCCGGTGCCGCCGATCTGCGGGGCCTGTCGGTGGGGGAGCTCGACGCCGTCGTCGGGATCGCCGCCTCCGGCCGGACCCCCTACGTGCTCGGGGCGATGGCTGCCGCCCGCGCAGCCGGCGCCGTGACCATCGGCCTCTCAAACAATCCGGGGACGATTCTCAGCGCCGCCGTCGATTTCCCCATCGAGGTCCTCACCGGGCCCGAGGTGGTCGCCGGATCGACCCGCATGAAGGCCGGCACTGCCCAGAAGCTCGTCCTCAACGCCATCTCCACCGCCGCCATGGTCCGTCTGGGCAAGACCTACGGGAACCTCATGGTCGACGTGAAGGCCACCAACGGCAAGCTGCGCCAGCGGGCGCAGCGGATCGTCCTCGAGGCCACCGGGGCGTCCCCCGCGGAGGCGGCCGGCGCCCTCGATGCCTCCGGCTGGCACGCCAAGACCGCCATCGTCATGCTCCTGAAAGGGGCGAACGCGGCGGAGGCCCGCCGTCTCCTCGAGGAGCACGCGGGCAGCGTGCGGGCCATCCTCGGCGCGGCACCCGTGCTCCCATGAGGGTCCTCGGGCTGTCCTCGGGCACCTCGGTTGACGCCATTGACGTCGCCGCCGCGGACTTCGACCTCGACGGCACCGAGCTGCGCATGACGCCGCTGGCCCACCGCGAGGTCTCCTACAGCGAGGGGCTGCGGGAGGAAATCCAGCGCGCCATGCCACCGGCGGCCACCTCGATGGAGGCGGTGACCCGGCTCGACACCCTCATTGGCCAGGAGTTCGCCGCCGCCGCGCAGACTTTCCTCGCCGACATCGGCGGGACCGCCGACCTCGTCGTCTCCCACGGGCAGACCCTGTTCCACTGGATCGAAGACGGCACCGCCCGCGGTACGCTCCAGCTCGGCCAGCCCGCCTGGATCGCGCAGGCCACCGGGCTGCCGGTGCTCTCCGACGTGCGCAGCAACGACATCGCCGCCGGCGGCCAGGGCGCGCCGCTGGTGAGCCTCTTCGACTCCCTGCTGCTCGCCGGGCGCGGGGACGCGGCGGCTGCTGCTTTGAATCTTGGCGGGATCGCCAACGCCACGGTGATCCGCCCCGGCCAGGATCCGGTCGCCTTCGACTCCGGACCGGCGAACGCGCTCCTTGACGCCGCGGTGCGCGCCGCCACCGACGGCGCCGAGTCGGTCGACCGGGACGGAGAGGGCGCCCGCGCCGGAACGGTCGACGACGACCTCCTCGCGGGCCTGCTCGCCCACCCCTACTACTCACGGCCCGCGCCGAAGTCCACCGGCCGCGAAATCTTTAACTCCGGATACCTCGACGCCGTCACCGCGGGCCGGCCGCTCAACACTCCCGACCTGCTGGCTACCCTCACCGAACTGACGGCCCGCACCGTGGCCGATGCCCTCGAGCCCTTCGGGGTCGGCGAGGTGTTCGTCTCCGGTGGCGGTACCCGCAACCCGTTCCTCCTGGAGCGGCTGCAGGCCCACCTGGCACCGGCGCCGCTGCGCGACGCCGCCGACCTTGGCATCGACGCCGACGCCAAGGAGGCCTACCTCTTCGCCCTGCTCGGCTTCTTCACCTGGCACGGGCTCCCCGGCACCCTGGCCAGTGCCACCGGAAGCACGACGCCGCCGCTCGCCGGCCGCATCACCCCGGGCACGCGCCCTCTGCGCCTGTCCGAACCGGTGGCCGTTCCGCCCTCCCGCATCACCGTCTCAGCTCCCGCGCCCGTCCGGCACCCTTAGCACCTGGAGATCCTGTGCAACCCCTCGATCTGATCGTCATCATCGCCTACCTTGTGGGCTCCGCCTGGCTCGGCCTGAAGCTGTCCGGCAAGCAGTCAAACGTCAAGGACTACTTCCTGGGCAGCCGCGAGCTGCCGTGGTGGGCCGTCTGCCTCTCGGTGGTCGCCACCGAAACCAGCGCCCTCACCGTGATCAGCGTCCCCGCCGTGGCCTACCTTGGGAACATCACGTTCATCCAGGTGGCCATCGGCTACCTCATCGGTCGCATCATTGTCGCCTTCGTGCTCCTGCCCCGCTACTACCGCGGCGAAATGACCACCGCCTACGCCTACCTCGGCCAGCGCTTCGGCCGCGGCATGCAGAGCACCGCCTCGGTGGCCTTCATCCTCACCCGGCTCCTCGCGGACGGCGTCCGGCTCTTCGCCGCCGCCATCCCGGTGAAGGTGATCCTCGATTCCTACGGGCTGAACCTCAACTTCTTCGCCATTATCGCGATCCTCAGCGTCGTCACCATCGCCTACACCTTCTTCGGCGGCATCAAGGCGGTTGTCTGGGTCGACGTCCTCCAGATGGCCCTGTACGTGGTGGGCGGCATCATCGCCCTGATCTTCATCACCGGAAACCTCGAGGTGAACTTCTGGTCCGAGGCGGCCGACGCCGGCAAGACCCAGTTCCTCGACTTCGCCTCGAGCCCCATCTCCGCCCCGTACGCCTTCATCACCGCCGTCGTCGGCGGAGCACTGCTGTCGACGGCTTCCCACGGCGCCGACCAGATCATTGTGCAGCGGCTGCTCACCACCCGCACCCTGCGGGACGCCAAGAAGGCGGTCATCGGCAGCGCCGTGATTGTGTTCCTCCAGTTCGCCCTGTTCCTCACGGTGGGACTGGCGCTGTGGAGCTACTACGAGCGCAAGTCCGTCGAGGAGCTCGGCCTTGAGCGCGGCGACCAGATTTTCCCCACCTTCATCGTCGAAGGCCTGCCGAGCGGGCTGTCCGGGCTGCTCCTTGCGGGCATCCTCGCCTCCGCCATGAGCACGCTGTCGTCGTCGCTGTCGGCCCTCGCCTCCTCGACCATGTCGGACCTCTACGAGAAGTTCAGCACGCGCCCGCTCTCCGAGGTGCGGGCCCTGCGCCTGAGCCGGCTGTTCACCCTCGGCTGGGGCGTCGTCTTCATCGGCGCCGGTGCACTGTTCACGGGCACCGACAACCCCGTCGTCGAACTGGGACTCTCCATCGCCGGGCTCACCTACGGCGGTCTGCTGGGCGCGTTCTTCCTCGGACTCTGGGTGCCGAAGGCCCGCCAGAACGACGCGATCCTCGGTTTCGCCGTCGCCGTCGCGCTGATGACCTACCTGTTCCTGTTCGAGCGCACCCTCATCGGCTTCACCTGGTACACAGCCATCGGCGTTGTGGTTACGGTGGGCCTGGGCTTCCTGCTCTCGCTGCGCCACCGCGGCGCCGCCACCCCAGCTCCGATCACGACAGAGGTCAACGCCCGATGAGAATCGCCATCCACTCCGACGCCGCGGCCGTCGGAGAGCATGCCGCCCGCATCCTCGCCTCCACGGTCGAGCGAAAGCCCGACGCCGTCCTCGGCTTCGCCACCGGGTCAAGCCCAATGGCCACCTACGAGGCCCTCGCCCGGCACCGCCGGGACGGGCTGTCCTTCGACCGTGTGCGCGGCTTCGCCCTCGATGAGTATGTCGGCCTGCCCGCCGAGCACCCCGAGAGCTACCGCTCGGTGATCGACCGGGAGGTCGTGCGGCGGCTGGGGCTCACCCCGGGCAACATCCGGGTGCCCGACGGCGCGGCGGACAACCTCGAGGCGGCCTGCCGGGCGTACGAAGACGCGATCGCGGCCAGCGGCGGGGTCGATGTGCAGCTGCTGGGCATCGGCGCCAACGGACATATCGGGTTCAACGAGCCGACGTCGTCCTTCTCCAGCCGGACGCGCGTCAAGACGCTCTCACCGCGCACCCGGGAGGACAATTCCCGGTTCTTCGGCGGCGACGTCGCCCAGGTCCCGATGCACTGCCTCACCCAGGGCATCGGCACCATCCTCGATGCGCGGGCCCTGGTGCTCGTGGCCACCGGGACGGCGAAGGCCGCCGCCGTGGCGCAGATGATCGAGGGCCCGCTGGGCGCTTTCTGCCCGGCGACCGCCCTCCAGCTTCACGCCAAGGCGACGGTGATCATCGACGAGGAGGCCGCCTCGGAGCTACAACACTCCGCGTACTACCGGCACACTGAGGCCAATCGGCCCGCCTGGCAGCTACCCTGAGTCCGGTGACCACACTTCCGGCAACGCAGCCCCTCCTTCTCCACTCCGCCCGGCGCTTCACCGGGACGGCCGTCGTGCCCGACGCCTGGCTCCGGCTGGACGGCGGCGTCATCACCGACGTCGGGACCGGGGACTCGTGGCGCGGACTCGCCGGGGGTGCAGCGGGTGCGGAGGCCGACGTGGAGGTGCTCGACGCGGCCGGAGCGTACGTGGCGCCCGGGTTCGTCGACCTTCACTGCCACGGCGGAGGTGGGGCGTCCTTCGAGGATGCCGACATCTCGGCGGCGCTGCGGGTGCACCGGGCGGCGGGCACCACGAGCCTCGTGGCGTCGCTGGTGACCAACCCACTGGCCGTCCTTGAGGCCTCGCTGCGGGCGCTCGGCGGTGTCCACGATCCGATGCTGCGCGGCTTCCACCTTGAGGGGCCCTTCCTTGCGACGAGCCACTGCGGGGCGCACCGCCCCGACTACCTCGTGGCCCCCACCGTCGAGGCCGTGGACCGGCTCGTCGAGGCCGGGGGAGGTTCGCTCGTGCAGGTCACCATGGCTCCCGAGCTCGACCCGGACCTCGCCGCCCTGCGGCGCTTCGTCCAGCACGGCGTCCGGGTGGCCGTCGGGCACACGGCGGCGGACTATGGAATGGCGCTGCGGGCCTTCGACGCCGGAGCGAGCCTGCTGACTCACGCCTTCAACGCCATGGAGCCGCTGCACCACCGCCGGCCCGGGCCGATCGCCGCAGCGTTGGATTCCCCTCACGTCACCCTCGAACTGATCGCCGACGGGCTCCACGTCCACGACCCGATGGTCCGGCTGGCCTTCGCGTCCGCGCCGGGACGGGTGGCCCTGATCACCGATGCGATGGCCGCGGCCGGCGCCGGGGATGGCAAGTACACGATCGGCTCCCTCGACGTCACTGTGGCGGGCGGGGAGGCCCGTCTCGCGGGCAACGGCTCGATCGCCGGCAGCACCCTTACCCTTGACGCCGCCGTCCGCCGCGCGGGGGGCGCCGGCGTCGGGGCGGCCGAGGCGGTTGCGGCGGCGACCCTCGTTCCGGCACGCGCCCTCGGGCTCCCGGACTACGGCACGACGGAGGTCGGGGCGCGCGGCGGCGTCGTCCTGCTGGATGAGGACCTTAAGGTGCTGCGGGTCCTGTCCTGACGAGGTCGGAGTACTCGGGGTTCTCCGCCAGGAAGTGTTCGACGAAGCTGCACCCGGCCACAACCTTCAGGTTCCGGGCGCGGGCGTCGGCCATCGCCTGATGAATCATGTCCGTCGCGATGCCGCGGCCCTCAAATTCCTCGTCAACGATGGTGTGGGTGTATTCGATGACGCCGTCAGCGAGGCGGTAGGCGGCCAGGCCCACCGGGGTCCCGTCGAGGTAGGCGATGTACCGGCTCTTCTCCGGGGTGTCGGTGACCGTCAGCTGCGCCTTGGTGTCTCCGGAACCGGTCCTCTGCTCGCCCGCTGACGTGCCTGCCGGGCTGCCTGGCTCTGTGCCGCTGGTCATATCGTCCCCTTCTCGAGATACCGCAAGTTTTTCACTGCGCCGGAGGCTGGTCAACGCGGCACTGGGACACGGCACTGGGACACGGCACTGGGAGATCCCATCAGGAGACCTGCAGGCCGCCGTTGATGTCGTAGGTGGCGGCGGTGATGTAACCGGCGTCCTCGCCGACGAGGAAGGCCATCAGCGCGGCGATCTCCTTCACCGTGCCGACCCTGCCCACCAGGATGTCCCGCGACATCTCCTGCTTGCGTTCCTCGCTGAGGGTGCCGCCCATGATGTCGGTGTCGACGGGGCCTGGGGAGACGCAGTTGACGGTGATGTTGTGTTCGCCCATTTCGCGGGCCAGTGCCCGGGTGAACCCGATGATGGCTCCTTTGGAGGCGCTGTAGGCGACCTTGGAGTAGGTGCCGCCACCGCGCTGGGCGGAGATCGAGGAGACGCTGACGACCCGCCCGAGCTTCCGGTCGATCATCCCGCCGAGCACCCTCTGGGTGACGAGGAACGTCCCGGCCATATTCACGGCGAAGACGCGGTCCCACGCCTCCTTGGTCTCTTGCATGAACTCAGTGGGCGAGCTGATGCCGGCGAGGTTGCCCAACGCCACCACGGGTGGAAGCTCCGCTTCGACGCGGCTGATGGCGGCGTCGACCGAGCCGCTGTCGGAGACGTCAGCACCCACGCCGAGGGCCTGGACGCCGTGCCGCCCGGCGATGTCGGCAGCGGCCTCCTCGGCGGCCCCGGCGTCGATGTCCAGGATGGCGATGGACCAGCCCTGGCCCGCCAGGGTGTCCGCGAGGGCGCGGCCGATGCCGCGCGGTGAGGCGGCTCCGGTGAGGACCGCCGTCTTCTCGGCGGGGAAGGCTTGGATGTCTGCCATGGTCATCAGCTCCTGAATCTGTCGGGATGGTGAATGAAGTGCTCGTAGTCGTCGTAGGTCTGGTTGATGTGCGCTTCCATGGCACGTCGCGCCGCCTCCGGTTCCCCGGAGCGGATGGCGTCAAGCACCAGGGTGTGGTGGCGGATCGCGTGCTTCTGAACTTCCCGAAACGCGGAGGTCTCGCGGCGCATCGCGTAGAGCAGTTGTCCCAGCGGCCCGACGATCACGGGCACGAACGGGTTCGCCGAGGCGCGCAGGACGGCGTCATGGAAGTCGAGGTCCGCGGTGACGACCGCGTCGAGGTCCTCCGCGTTGTGGGCGGCCGTGAGGGCGTCCACAGCGGCGGCCATGCGCGCGAGGTCCTCGCCGGTGGCGTGCCGGGCGGCGAGCTCCGCCGCGCCGGTCTCGACCATCCTGCGGACTTCGAGCAGGCGCAGCGCCACATCGCTGGACCCGGCCTCATGGGAGGCCGCGCGGATGATGGCCTCCAGGTTCGTCCACAACGCCGGCGGGTTCACGAACGTCCCGAGGCCCCGCCGGACCTGGACAACGTTCTGTGCCTGCAGCGTCTTCAGCGCCTCGCGGACGGTGAGCCGGCTGACGTCCGCCGTCCGGGCCAGCTCCGCCTCGGCCGGGAGGGCGCTGTGCGGGGGATACACGCCCTCGATCACCTGCTGCAGCAGCTCCTGGAAGACGGTTTCAGCCAGCGGTTTCCTGCCCATCGGCCGCGTCCCCCTTCCCTGGAGGGGATAGATCCAGCTGCCCTGCCCGGCGTTTGGCCGGAGCGAGCACCCGGATCACCGCAGAGTCGTCCACCGCACCCAGGTCCTGCGCCTGGCCGAGGAGGAACAGCTGCTCCGCGGCCGCGGCCACGGGGGCGGCGAGGCCGGCGGACCGGGCGGCGGTGCCGACGATACCGAGGTCCTTCACGAAGATGTCGAGCCGGCTCAGGACGTCGACGCGGCCGTCGTACCCCTCGATCATGCGCGGGCCGCGGTTGGAGAGCATGAAGGACGCACCCGCTCCGGACTCCAAGGCGGCCAGGGCGAGGTTCTGGTCGAGTCCGAGGGCATCGGCCAGGGCCAGCGCCTCGGCCGCCGCAGCGATATGCACCCCGCACAGCAGCTGGTTCACTGTCTTCATCGCCTGCCCATCCCCGGGCCGAGCGCCGACAACCGTCAGGGTCGAAGCGAGCCGCTCCAGGACCGGACCCGCCTTGTCGAGGGCGGCGGGTTCGGCACCCACGACGATGAGCAGGTCGCCCTCCCCGGCGCGGACGGGCCCGCCGGACAGGGGAGCGTCGACGAGGTCAACCTGCAGGGCGCCCAGGCGTTCGGTCCAGGCCGGGACCGCATCGACGCCCACGGTGCTGGTCATCACGACGGCAGCACCCGGCTCGAGGGCTCCTGCGACGCCGGTTGTGCCGAAAAGCACCTCCTCGACCTGCGCCGCATTGCGGACGGCGAGCAGCACGATCCCGGCCCCGCCGACCGCCTCGGCGGCGGAGTCCGCGCAGAGGATGCCCGCCGCTTCGGCCGCGGCACGCAGCGCCTCCGCCGGGTCGAAGCCGCGCACGGGAAAGGCGCCCGCAAGCCGGCGGGCCATCGGCAGGCCCATCGCTCCGAGCCCCAGCACGGCGACGGGCGGGTGGAGCTGCTCGCTCATGGCTGGGTCCTTTCCGGCACGGCGCGGGGGGCCTTGGCGTGGAGGGCTTTCGGGTGTGCGCTGAGGGTTTGAACGACGTCGGCCAGCGACTCGTCGTCGCCGACGTTGCCCGCGAAAACGACGAAGGGGATGCCGCGGGCGGGGCCGTCCACCGGCTCCCAGAGCGAGACGATCCCCGGGAGCATCGGGCCGCGCACCACCGCGTGGCGGATGCCCAGCCCGTGGGCGGCTACGTCGGAGGAGGTGATGCCGCCCTTGGCGATGACGAAGCGCACGGGCGCGGCGGCGAGGGTGGCGCGGACGACGTCGACGACGGCCTGGGAGACGAGACGTGCGATCTCCAGGCTGCGCTCCGGGTCGTCGGAGCGGATCAGCTGCCGGCTGGTGGAGAGGATGACCTCGCCGCGTCCGAGCCCTGCGGTGACGGCGGCGGTGGTGGCGGCGACTGCGGCGTCGCGCTGCACGGGGTCGAGGAGGGTCTCGACGGCGAGCTCCACCTGGACCGCCGAGGGATGCCGGCGTGCCAGGGCCTCCAGCTGGCGGGTGGTGAGGCCGACGTGGGAGCCGACGACGATCAGCCCGCCGGTGCCCGGCGCGTCGCTGCGGGGATCCGTGGCGCCGGCTTCGCCGCTGCCGGGTTCAACGGCGTTGTCGAAGATCTCGGTTGCGGTGAGTGGGGCGTGTTCCATCTGGCCGATCCGGGCGCGGACAAACGGCGGCCCCACCCGGTACAGCAGCCTGCGCCCGCGGCGTTCGGCCTCGTGGAGTCCGAGGGCGAGGGCGCGGAGGTCGTCCTCGGTGACGGCGTCGGCGACGATGGGCACAGCGTCCCGGGCGGCGTCGAGCATTGCGGCGATGCCGTCGGTCCCGCCGCGGATGGTGGCGAGATCCAGCAGGATCACCCCGCCTGCGGGGAGCCGGCCTCCGGATTTCTCCTCGACGTAGCCTGCGAGGTCGGAGCGGGTGAAGCCGAAGGTGGCGTCGCGGGCGAATTCGGTCTCCGCCACGGCGGTGAGACCACCGTCGCCGTCGCGCAGGTAGTGGATGCCTCCGATGGTGACGCGGCCGGCGTCGGGAAAGGCGGGGACGATGACGACGCCGTCCGTATCGCTGCCCTGGACCTCGCGGAGGGTGGCCGCGATGGTGTCGGGTTCGAGAGGGAAATGGCCGCGCAGGGTGGAGTCACCGCGGCTGACGAACCCGACGCTCACACCGGAGGCGTCCGCCGCCGCCAGGGCGTTGGTGACGATGTCACGATTGCGCTGCTCGGCCTCCGCGGGGTCCAGGCTGCGGGTGTTCGTCAGGACGTAGACGGCCGGGGCGGCCGCGCCGTGGATGCGGTGGGAGAACGCCCATTCGAAGTCCCCGGGTTCCCATGCGGTGAGCACGGGGAGGTCGGCGACGGACTGGGTGCCGGTGGGGTCGTCGTCGAGCACCACAAGGATCCGGCCCACGGCCGCCACGGCCGCCGCGATCTCCCGCGGGTCGACGCGGACGGGGGCGGGAAAGGGTGCGAGCAACGCTGCTTCGCGTGTCAAGTGGGTGCACTCCCTCAGACGAGACCTTGTCAGATGTCATACGTGTGGTGTTAGTGTTTCAGCCAGCATCGTGGCCGTCAACGTTCCCGAGGGCCTTGCAAAAGAACACCACCTGGGCGGGCAACGGGGCCTTTCCAGGCTTCATGAGGAGTACATCACCGTGGATATACAACTTCTTTTGGCGTTGGTGCTGGGGATCGCCACCATCATTGTCCTTGTGCTCCGCACGCGCCTCGACGCGTTCGTTGCACTGCTCATTGCGGCCCTGGTGACCGGCCTCGTCGCCGGCCAGGCTCCGCTGGAAATCGTCACCGCCATCACCACCGGGTTCGGCAACACGCTTGCCTCGATCGGCATCGTGATTGGGCTGGGCGTGGGGATCGGCAAGATCCTTGAGGTCTCGGGGGCGGCGAACTCGCTGGCCCTGGCCTTCCTCAAACTGTTCGGCAAGGGCCGGGAACCCTGGGCGATGGGCAGCGTGGGGGCGCTGGTGTCCATCCCGGTGTTCTGCGACTCCGGCTACGTCATCATGAACCCCCTGGCGCGTTCCATTGCGCGGGTGAAGCGGAGCGGCTACATCGTCCTCGCTCTGGCGCTCGGGTGCGGCATGACGCTCACCCACCATCTCGTGCCGCCGACGCCCGGGCCGCTGGCCGTTGCCGGTATCCTCGGCGCCGACCTCGGCGCTCTGATCCTGGCCGGGCTCGTCTTCACGGTGATCCTGCTGCCGATCGTCGTCTTCTACGCGAAGTGGATGGGGCCGAAGCTCGAGCCGGAGATGAACGCCAGCGTCCGCGAGGCCGTCTACGGTACAGCCGCCGCGGTTCCCGCGGGCGGTGCGCGCTCCGCCGGGGGCAGCGGGGCCACCTCCACCGGAACGTCCCTCGCCGACCGCACCACGGCCGCGGACGCGGCGCCGGCCGGCACTCACGCCGACGCCGGCTCGGGTCACGATGACGATTTCGGCGGCGGCTCGATGGGGCAGGACGCCGGGACCGACCTCGGCACGCCGCCCGAAGGGGCCAAGCCTCACCGGGTGGGCGCATTCGTCGCGTCGCTGCCCCTGCTCGTGCCGCTGTTGCTGATCATTCTCAACACGGTCAGCGGTGCCATCGACCAGAGCAACCAGGGGGTCGTCGGCACCGGAGAGTACGAGCCGTCGGCGTGGGCCGCGCCGCTGGCCTTCATCGGCAATCCCGTGGTGGCGCTCGTGATCGGCGTCCTGCTGGCCGTGTATGTGCTGCTGCCGCGCTGGGTTCCGCGCACCAGGGTGCAGGGATGGTTCGCCGACGCCGCCGCATCCGCTGGTCTCATTCTGCTGATCACCGGCGCGGGCGGTGCGCTGGGCCAGGTGCTGCGCAGCTCCGGCGTGGGGGATGCCCTCGCCGAGGCAATTGCCGCGACGCCGCTGCCGGCGTTCCTCGTTCCGTTCCTGATCGCCACCCTCGTGCGGATCGCCCAGGGTTCAGGCACCGTCGCCATGATCACCGCCGCGTCGGTGACTGCGCCGCTGGTCACGTCCCTCGGAGTCGACCCCATCGTCGCCGCCCTCGCCTGCACCGCCGGGTCAATGGTGTTCAGCTACTTCAATGATTCCTACTTCTGGGTGGTCACCCGCTTCGCCGGGCTGGACGGCACGGCGGCCCTGCGCGGGTGGTCCGGGATCACCACCGCCGTATGGGCGGGTTCGATTCCGCTGCTCTTCCTGGCGAACCTCGTGCTCGGATAGGAATGCTTCGCGGGAGGCCGTCGCCGTTTTATCGGCGGCGGCCTTTTGCGTGCTGATTCCTTGCGCTGACGTATTGCGCTGACCTATCGTGCGCTGGCCTCCTGCACGAGGCTCTTCGCGTGGACCTATAGCAGTCAGAGCCGGCGGACGCACTCCCCGGTGCCCAGCCGGGCGAGGCCGGCCCGGTCGCCGTCGGCGAAGTCGGTCACGTTGCTGTTCCGCGCGTTCATCAGCTGGTTGGGATCCTCGACGTGGTCGAGGCCGACGACGTGCCCCAGCTCGTGCATGATCACCGCCCGGACGAGGTCCGGGCCGCCCGGATAGGTGAGGATGTCCGAGAGGGCGGGGGCATCGAGCTGGACCTGACCGGTGACGTAGACGTAGGGATTGCCCGGGGTGGTGACCGCGCTGCTGCCGCCGAGTCCGGCGGTGTCTCCCGCAAGTTCGGGGCTCTCCTGCGGCGTTGACCAGGTGATGAGGACGGGCGCCCAGCGCTTGCCGTAGGCCTCGGGCTGGAAGGACTCGCGGTCTACCGATGGGGCCTCGGACGTGGCGCCGTCGTCAATGAACTGCAGGCCGGTCGCGGCGGAAACCTGCGCGACCGCCTCATTGATGAGCGTCTCGGAGCCGGGAGGGGCGTTATCGGGGCGGACGACGTAGTGGATCGGGCGGCAGGGGTCATAGGCGACGAAGTCCTGCTCCTCGGTGGGGGAGGCGTGGAAGCGGTAGGCGTCCGAGGCGGCCACCGCGGGAGGCTGCCCGAGCGGTGCGTCCGCCGCCTCGACACCCCAGGGCGGCACGCTGGCGTCTGGGAAGTAGGGCAGGGCCGCCGGAAGGATGTGCCGCTCGAAGACACCGGGCCCGAAGTAGAGCCCGCCCACCAGTGCGAGGGCGAGGCCGGTGCGCAGGCCGCGGCCGAAACGCCGGCGGGGCCGCTGCCCGCGCGCCTGCGGAGGGAGGGTGCGGGAGCGTGGTGGTGCAGGCGGCCACCCGTTGGCCCTGCGCTGCGAGGCATGGAACTCCCGCAGCTGCTGATTCAGGGATTCTTCGAGGGCCCACGCGGGCGTGCGGCCACTGGGCGCCTTCGGTTGAGGCGGGGCGCCGTCGCGCGGGGCGCTCTCCGGCGCCCCGCCGCCGTTGGGCTCACTCGGATACGGCATGCCGGCACCGGACCTCAGCCGACGAGCTTCGCGTAGACGACGTAGTTGTCGTCGAACTCACCGGTCTCCGGGTCGAACCCGTCGCAGGTGATCAGGCGCAGTTCGGCCCCCTCGGTGTTTCCGTAGACCTTCTCGGTGGGGAAGGCATCCTTGGCGTACTGCTCGCCGCGGTCGAAGGTGAAGACCGCCTTCGTGCCGTCGTCGCGGGTGACCTCGATGGTGTCTCCGGCCTTGAGCTTGCGCAGTTCGGCGAAGATGCCCGGTCCGCCGTCGGTGGCATTGACGTGCCCCAGGAGAACAGCGGGTCCGCGCTCGCCGGGCGTGGGCGAACCGTTGTACCAGCTGGCTGGTGCGCCGGGGCCGTCCGGGGGAACCTCGAGGGAGCCGTTATCGCGCAGACCGAGGCTGAGCAGCTCCGAGGTCGCGCCGGTTGACGGGATGCGGAAGGAGGCCGGCCGAGACTCGGGGAGGACAGGGAGCTCCGGAGCCGTCGTCGGCGTCTGGACCTGCGGTGCCGTCGTGGCCGGCGCGGGGGTTACCGAGGGGGGAGCCGAGCGTGTCGGCGGGTTCTCGAGCATCTTGGCCGGGGCCTCGGCGGCGCAGCCGGAGAGGAGGAAGAACGCAACCGCCGCAGCAGCCAGGCGGCTCCTGCGGCGGTCGCCGGAAGAACTGATCATGCGTAGGACGATATCCGATTCAGTTCGACAGTGGGCGGTCAGACGCTGTCGGTGCTTCGGCGGCGGACCAGGTAGGTGCCACCGGCTGCCACCGCAAGGACGAGGCCACCACCGAGGACGAGCGTGCCCGTGCTGTCGTTTGCGGGCTCCTGGGCGACGCCGGTGCCCACGCCGCCGACGGGCATCGTCGGAACCTGGGGTGGTGTCGTCGGTGCCGGCTGGTTGTTCTCCATGATGATGCGCTCAACGATGCTGGCGTCGTAGGCGGGGGTGCCGGCAGCATCGCAGCCAAAGCCGTCGTTGTCGGCGTCCAATTTCGGCTGGTAGCCGGGCGTGCCCGCCGGGATGTTGTAGACGCCTACCTGCGCCGCAGCATCACAGTTGGCGAAGGGCAGTGTCACGGCAGCCGAGGCCGGTGATGCCGAGAGTGCAGTGAAGCCGGCCGCAGCGGCAACGGCAAGGAGTGCTGAGCTCTTTTTCACTTTTATCCCCATAACTTTAGTTGTGACCAGAGTTTTCCCTGTGACGGGACATCCAGAATTCTAAGCACCCTGCATATTCCTGGGGAAGTATTTCCACCGTCCCGATATGTCTCGATGAACTAGTGATTCGGCCTGCTAAGCCTCCATGACTTACTGTGACGAACCGTTCTCGACTTCCCTGCCCGATCGCCCGTAGGGTCAAACCCAGAATCAAGAGTTCCAACGCAAAACCCTGGTTTGTTGGACGGCAACCCTCTCGCTGTAGCGGGGTGCCCCAGGTGAGGATTCGGCCCGGCCGGCGCAGATGACCGGAGGGCAAGTACGGCACTTCCTCCTGGTTGTGCCCTGAACGAGGGTTCTTTTGCCATGTCCTTATCCCCGCACGCCTCCAGCTCACCCCGCCAGATCCGCTTCAACGCCTTCGACATGAACTGCGTCGGCCACCAGTCCCCGGGGCTGTGGCGCCACCCGGAGGACCAGTCCTGGCGGTACAAGGACCTCCGCTACTGGGCCGACCTCGCTCGGACGCTCGAGAAAGGGCTGTTCGACGGCATCTTCATCGCCGACGTCCTCGGCACCTACGACGTCTACGGCGGCTCCAATGAGGCAACGCTGCGCCAGGGCACCCAGACCCCGGTCAACGACCCGTTCCTTCTGGTCTCCGCCATGGCGCTGGTGACCGAGCACCTCGGGTTCGGCGTCACCGCCGGCACCGCCTACGAGCACCCGTACCCCTTCGCCCGCCGCCTCTCCACCCTCGACCACCTCACCAACGGGCGGTTCGGGTGGAACGTCGTCACCGGGTACCTGCCCTCGGCGGCGCGGAACCTCGGGCAGACCGACCAGCTCGAGCACGACGAGCGCTACAACCACGCCGACGAGTACCTCGAGGTGCTCTACAAGCTGCTCGAAGGCTCCTGGGAGGACGACGCCGTCGTCCGCGATCCCGAAAGCGGGGTCTTCACCGACCCCGCGAAGGTGCACGGGATCGGCCACGAGGGCAAATACTTCACGACGCCGGGAATCCACCTCAGCGAACCGTCCCCGCAGCGCACCCCGGTGATCTACCAGGCCGGCGCCTCCCCGCGGGGGATCGCCTTCGCGGCGGGCAATGCGGAGGCCGTCTTCGTCGGGTCGCCGACCCGGGCGATCCTCAAGGAAACCGTCACCAAGATCCGCGACGCCGTCGAGGCCGCCGGACGCGACCGCTACTCCGTGCGCATCTACACGATGCTCACCGTCATCACCGACGAGACCGAGGAGAAGGCGCACGCCAAGCACGAGGAGTACAAGAAGTACGTCAGCTACGAGGGGGCGCTCGTGCTGCTTTCGGGCTGGCTCGGCATCGACCTGTCGGTGTACGACCCGGATGAGCCCCTGGGCAATGTGAAGTCGAACGCCATTCAGTCGGCCGTGGCGAACTTTTCCAAGGTGGAGGACGACGGCAAGCCGTGGACGGTGCGCGACATCGCCGAGTGGGCGGGCATCGGCGGGCTCGGTCCGCGCGTCATCGGCTCTGGCGCGCAGGTCGCCGAGGAGCTCCAGGGGTGGGTGGAGGAGACCGACGTCGACGGGTTCAACCTCGCCTACGCCATCACCCCGGGCTCGTTCGAGGACGTGGTGAAGTACGTGGTGCCGGAGCTGCAGAAGCGCGGCGCCTACCCCACGGAGTACGTCGAGGGGACGCTGCGCCACAAGCTCTTCGGCCGCGGCGACCGGCTGCCCGCCGAGCACCACGGTTCCAGCTACCGCCTCCAGCCCGCCGCCCGCTGAGCCTCCAAGGACAAACCCATGATCTCCCTTCTTAAACTGACGAAAACCTACGGGCGCGGTGCGGACTCGGTAACAGTGCTCGACCAGCTCAACTTCGAGGTCGACGCCGGCGAAATCTTCGCCGTCACCGGCCCGAGCGGCGCCGGCAAGAGCACGCTGGCCCAGTGCATCAACCTGCTGGAGCGGCCCACCTCAGGATCGGTGGTCGTGAACGGCGAGGACCTTTCGAGCCTTCCGGAGAAGCGGCTGCGGGCCGCGAGGCGGCGGATCGGCACGGTGTTCCAGTCGGCGAGCCTGTTGAGCCGGCGCACGGCGTCGGAAAACATCGCCCTGCCGCTTGAATACCTTGGCGTGACGCCGGGGGAGATCCGGGCGAGGGTGGGGGAGCTGATCGACCGGGTGGGGCTTGGGCCCAAGGCCCACTCGTATCCGTTCCAGCTCTCCGGCGGGCAGGCGCAGCGCGTCGGCATTGCCCGGGCGCTGGCCCTGCGTCCCGCCATCCTGTTAGCGGATGAGGCGACGTCGGGCCTGGACCCGGACACCACGAGCTCCGTGGTGGAACTGCTGAAGCAGCTGCGGACCGACCTCGATCTCACGGTCGTCTTCATTACCCACGAGATGGACACTGTGCGGCAGATCGCAGATTCGGTGGCCCGGCTGGAGCGCGGGCGGATCGTCGAGACCGGCGCGCTGGTCGACCTGCTGACTAATCACGGCTCTCCGTTGGGCCGGGCGCTGCAGCCACGACTTAGGTTTGCAGCGGCCGGCGACGGCGCCGCCACCTGGTACGTCACCTACGACTCGACAAACGTGCCGGGGGACTGGATCCAGCGGGTCTCCGCGGACCTTGCCGTGCCCGTGCACCTTCTGGGCGCATCGGTTGAAACGGTGCACGGCATCAATACCGGGAGTGCGACCCTGGGGATCGCCTCGGCGGACGAGAACTCGGTGCGGCATGTGTTGACCCGGTATGGGTTGAGCGGAACACCCGATGCCCGCCGGGAGGCCGGCACCGGGGGAGCGCCGGTTCCACCGGTCCGGTCCGGGGCCGTTCCGGCGCTGGAGGGTGCAGCATGAGCGCCGTCATTGGATCTTCAGTTTTCGTTTCGTCGATCTATGTGCCGCGGGCCGATGTGCCGGTCGCCGAGCTTCCCGCACTGCTGCTGCCCGCTTACGGCGAAACGGTGCTCATGGTCGGCATCGTGATGGCGGTGGTCCTCGTAGTCGGCACACCGCTGGGCGTCCTGCTTCACAACGCCGCGCCGGGCGGGTTGTTTGAGCGGCCGGCACTGCATGCGGTGCTGGGGTGGATCATCAGCGTGGGGCGGTCACTGCCGTTCCTGATCCTGATGGCGTCGATCGTGCCGTTCACCCGCTTCATCACCGGGACGAACATCGGCATTGCCGCCGCCGTGGTGCCGATGTCCCTGGCCGGGATCGCCTTCTTCACCCGAATCGTCGAGAACGCGCTGCGGTCGGTGCCGCCGTCGATCGTGAGGGTGGCCCGCGCGTCGGGCGGTTCGAACCTGCAGATCATGAGGTCGGCGCAGTTCGGGGAGGCGGTGCCGGCCGTGCTCGGCGGGCTGACCATCCAGGTCATCGCCATGATCGAGTACTCGGCGATCGCCGGGACCATCGGTGCCGGCGGCATCGGCTACGTCGCCGTGACCTACGGCTACCAGCGGTTCGACAACACGGTCATGCTCGCGACCATCCTGGTCCTCGTGGCGACGGTCGCGTTCGTGCAGGTCGCCGGCGACCGGCTGGTCCGCTGGGTGACGCCGCAGAAGCGGCTGCAGCACGCCTGACCCTCCTCTCTTCTTTCTTTCTCTTTTTCATTACCGCGCTGTGTTCAGCGCGCCCTCGAAAGGCTTTGCCATGTCTGAAAACACCTCTCCTTCCCCGTCCACCAACCCCGCCTCCCACGGCTTCACCCTGCGGAAGCGGCGTAAGGCGCCATGGATTGCCGGTGGTGCCGCCGTCGTCGTCGCGGCCGGCGCCTTGATCGCGGTGCCGCTGCTGAACCCCGAGCGGTCCGCCGCCGAGACTGAGGGCGCCACCCTGCTGGTGGCCACCGCGGAGGGCAACCATGCTGAGCAGGCCCTGGTGGAGTTCATCGATGAGGAGGTGGCGCCGAAGTACGGGATCGATATTGAGTTCAAGGGGCTCAGCGACAGCAACACCATCAACCGGGCGGTGAGCGAGGGCGAGGTCGCGGCCACGATCTACCAGCACAAGCTGTGGCTGGGGCAGGTGCTCGAGGCGAACCCGGATTTCCGGGAGACGGCGGTGGGCCCGGTGTTCCGGTGGGGGTTCGGCATCTGGTCGGATAAGTACAAGTCCGTGGAGGAGATTCCCGAGGGTGGGACGGTGTCGTTGTATTCGGATCCGGCGAACGAGGCCCAGGGGCTGTGGCTGCTGGAGCGGGCCGGGCTGATCACGCTGAATGAGGGGGTGAACAAGTGGGAGGCGACGCAGAAGGACATCGCCGAGAATCCGAAGAACCTTCAGTTCCGGCTGCTGGACTTCGCGGCGCAGTCGCGGGCGCTGCCCGACCTCGATGCCGCCGTCGGGTACACGGAGTACTACACGGCGGCGAAGATTCCGCTGGAGCTGCAGATCTTCGCCCCGCCGGCCCCGGATGAGTTCGCCTCGCAGTTGACCGTGGGAACCGAGTACCTGAAGACGGAAAACATCAAGAAGCTCACTCAGGCCTTCCAGGATCCGGCCGTGCAGGAGTTCCTGGCGACCGATCCGGAGGTGAAGGGGCTGCTGCTGCCGATCGAGGGGGAGTAAGCGCCGGCGCTTGGAGAGGCGCCATCCTCTAACGTGGGCCCATTCTTGGCACCCTTCACCCAGCACGGCGGGGGCACCACACTCTTTCAGTCGTGGAGCCCTCGGGCTAAAGATTTTCAGCCGCAAGAATCAGTCGAATTCGCCGATCCTCCACCGCGACACTATTTCCGGCCAGGACCGCCAGTATGAATTCCACATAGAACCTGGTGCCGCCCAGTCGCGTTTACCCCGCCCGAGAAAATGCCCGATGAAGGCGCCTCAACCGCTACACCCGGGATCATGGCTGGACATCTCATCGGACGCGCACGCGCGTCCACCAACGACCAGGATCTCACCGCCCAACACAACGGCCGCACCGCCCTCGGCGTCTCGGAGGAGCGTATCTATGTTGATCAGGGGCTGACCGGCACCAACAGGGAGAGGCCAACGCTCCAGGTAGACAAGGGCTGGAATGCGTTCTGGACCGGCGGCATTTCTAATTCTTTGGAAGTGATCGAACAAATCACCTACCTGCTGTTCCTCAAGCGGCTGGACTCGAACCAGACCCGCGCCGAGAACAAGGTCAATCGCACCGGCAAACCCGTCGAGGACCCGTTTTCCCCTACCGGTATTGGTGGCAAAGGCCGCCCCTTCCAGGACTTCCGGTAGCGTCGGTAAGGGAACGACGACGGGGTCGCTGAACCTCTCCCGGTTCCAGGAGAAGGCTTGGAGGTGTCTGCAGGGATCCCTGGACCACGTAACCAGCCCAACGCCTGCGCCGTGGGCTGCCCCTGACCGCAACGGACCTAAATGAGCTTCAGCGCATGCGGCATGTCCCGTCCGGACTATCCAGTGTCATGAACCAGCTAGTTGTCGGCTGCGTTCTACCGCTGCTCAGCTCACCACAGTTGAGAATATTTTCTCGCGCCGTCTCTTCTTGTCGTCTTCGTACCATCGAATCCGAAGCCTATAGCGGCCGAGTTTGGCTGATGCAGTGGCGTTTCTAACAGGCTTGCCAATGTCTGCTGGCGAAGTGATTACCGAGCTGAAAGGCGTCTCATCCAAGAGGTTGACGTAGGTGAACAAATTCTCCTTCGGGAGATCGAGCTTTCCCTTTGGGGACGCCAGCGGGACCCACTTACCCGAGGGCCCGTGAATCGCGCATTCCACACCCTGAATGGACGGGGTGCTGCCGCGTACAGACCATCGGACAGTAACTGTTGGGACTTGCGTAGTTTTGATCTTCTGGGTTCCCCGCGTCCAGGTGGGTGAAGTCCAATGCGTGATACTACGTCGCCGCAGTAATGGGGGTAAGCCGAGGGCGACGGTAATAGCGATGCCTGCAAGTCCCAGCCCGATACCGAAAGCGGTGGAGTCCATGAAAAGGGAGCCTAGCGCACCGTAGCAAACTGCCAAATAGAGTCCGAGACCCCGGGGTCGTGGTATCAAGCACAGGCCGGGTAGCGGGAACTCGGTGACTTATCAGCGCATGGGCAGGGGCTTGGCGATGGGGGTCAGCGCGCCGCCTCCTCTCTTGACGGGGAAAGGGCTTCTGGGAAGACATCGCCGTGATTCTTCGGGAGATAGGCGCGAACGTCCTCGAGAGAAGGGTCGTGGTTGAGGCTGTCCTGGTAGAACTCAAGACGTCGCACTGCCTCGTGAATATCCTCAATCCACTTCTTGCATCCAAACTTGATAGTTGACCGACGAGTTGGCATCGATCCTCGCTTCATCGAGGATGTCGGATGGGCGGCCTTATTGGTTTATGTCACCCCCGGACTGCGTCTTGCGACTTAGCCTCGCGAACAGATTTTCGCTGAAGAATGACCCGCTACTAAGGCCCTACCTCAAGTCTCGTGGTTTCTTGCATGGACTGGCCATCCACATTGGCTTCCCAGTGCTGCACGCCACGGGGTCCGCATGCAGTGGAAGTGCATACGTAACGTCGGCGTGCTCATTGGGACTCATGCGATACTTTGAGTACATGATGAATCCCAGGGTCGAAACAAGTAGGGAGATTGCCGGTGGCCGATTTGATTAGTACGACCGTTAACGTCGGAAAGCTGTTTGACCGCGAAAACTTCTTTAGAATTCCGGACTACCAACGACCCTTCTCTTGGAGCGATGATAATCTATCTGACTTGATTGGTGATCTCATCGAAGCGCCAAAAAACTCCGACTACTTTTTGGGTACCCTCGTCCTCCATAAAGTAGGCGTGGAAGGCGGCGTATCTACTTTTGATGTCGTAGATGGGCAACAGCGGCTCACCGCTTTATGTATACTCCTCGCCTGTCTCCGAGATTCTGAAGCATTTGTTGGCGACCAAGACATGCAGGGACAAATACAAGACAAACTTCTACAACGTGAACAGTCCCTTTCTGGAATTCCCGCTCGAAACAGGCTACACGTTCGTGATCTCGAAGCATTCAATAATATTGTGATTAAAGCGGGAGGTGCAGTTGAAGATGATTCGGTCGACCAGCTGCTTGGATACGGGGAGCGGAAATACCGCGCGGCTGCAAAGGCCTTCCGGGAGCGTCTAAGCGCATTGCCAGCGCAATCGGTCATAGAGCTTGCTCGGTTCATTCTGCAACGGTGTGTTGTAGTTTATCTCGCAGCTTCAAGTTTTGAGGAAGCATTTCGTCTGTTCACAATCGTCAATGATCGAGGGCAACAACTTCGCCGAGTCGACATCCTAAAGGCCAACAATTTAGCACCCAGCGTCGTCCCTGACCCTAGTGTGAGAGCTCACTACGCGGATAAGTGGGAGGGAATGGAGGAAAAGGTCGGAGCAGATAGGTTCGAAGACATCTTTCACTCGCTTCGCTTAATCTATACGCAAGACAAACCTAAGGCTGATCTTTTAAAGGAGTTTGAGGATAGGATACTTGGCAAGCCGGGAATGCCAACGAAAGGATCAGATTTCCTAGATCGGCTAGGCGAATACGTAGATATTTATGACTCGCTGTTCATCTCCTGTGATTACCTTGCTGGCACGCCTAATTCGGAAAAGTTCGAGACTATGATGTCGGCCATGGTTTCTAATTTTGTTGCGAGTGAGTGGCGCGCCGTCGTGCTGCAGTTTGCGAGGAAGTTTGGGAAAGCTGACCTATACGCTTTTCTCCTTCTGGTTGAAAAGGTTTTCCTCGAGCAGTGGGTTGGTGGAATGCGGAAGGATGAACGCTATTCAACCTATACATCCATGCTTAAGTCGATAGAGGTATCCAAAAGATCTAAAGCCGTTTTGGACAACATTGAGTTCGATGGGTCGGCTATCGAAGAAGCGTGTAGGTCACCGAGATTTTATGGGGCCGGCTACTCGAAGTATCTTCTTCTTAGAGCCGAGATCTGTGCGTCTGAATTAAGCGAAGCCAGAAAATTTTCGGTGCGGTCCGTAGAGCATGTGCTTCCGCAAAACCCTGCTGCGGAGAGTCAGTGGCGGGTAGATTTTTCGCAAAGTGACATCGACAGCGTGGTACATTCTGCGGGAAATCTAGTATTACTTAGCAAGGGAAAAAACTCCTCCGCACAAAACAAAGACTTCGTCGATAAAAAGAATACCTATCTTTCACCACGAGTCACGGACTTTCCTAGGAGTGTTCAGGTGCTGTCCGAGCAGGTGTGGACCCGAGCGGTGATCGAGCAGCGAACTCTTGACTTCGCTTCGTCAGTACTGGTTAACCCGTAAGCAGTTTGGCCAGTGTCGCTGCCCACTGGTCATGCCCAAAGTTTCCTGTGGGCGTCGAAGTACTTCCTTGATCGGTTTGGTTGACCCAGTCGGTCACCGTCCGGCCGGTCAGGTGGGGGAGAAGTACCGCCAAGTTAGGCGCCCGACTTAGGATCTCGAGTAGTTCCCGGCGAGCTGCCTGTCGAATACGTCTAGGGCGAAGCTGATTGATACCTCAGCGTCCTCCCGTTGTGCCGCGTCGAGTTGCCGTAGGGGAGCGTTTACAACGAGGAAGGCTTCGCCGAAGTCCAGTCGGATGAGGACGTCGTCCGTGGAGCCCTGTCGAATGTTCACGAACTTGTAGCCACTAAGGCTGGCACCGGGTGGTTGCAGGACGGAGCATCCCGTGAGGAAGGAAAGCGATCTCACTACCGGGCTGCCATCGGCGGTGTCCTCGGCGACAAGGTCACGCGGTTCATAGAATTCGACGGCGCCCCCAAGGATGTCGCAGAACCCGCCGAGGGCACCGCCATCTATTGGAAAGTGGCAAGCGAACTGCGCGGCCCCGACATCGTGGTCGAACTCGTAGCCGAAATATCGTGCCGCTGACGCGTAGATTGTCCTGTCCGGATCGAGGTTCTCCTTGGCGACGTCCGGGGCCGGATGTAGATCGGATTTCATCAATCGTCGCGTGAAGTCCCGATAGCCCTCCACAAAGATCTCCTAGCCTCGGTTTCCAAACACCCGCTCGCAAAGGCCCTTGACTAGGGCAGCATGGGCTGTTGGATCGCCGGTTCTCCGCAATTGTTGCTCATACTCGCTCACGAGCCACGTGACTTCCGATTTGTCGCGGTGACCTACGTCGATGAAGGTTTTTCGGCCTCTACCCTGCACCCGGCTTGGGTGTATAGCTACGCTCACTTGAACACGGTTTCGTCCTCACCTAAGGGATGAGATAAGCCAAAGACGGTTCAACAGAGTCGTAGTCGACCCCTGCAAAACTGTCGAGCAGAGCCTCGAAGATCACACGAGCCCCCTCCACCGGAACTGCCATTCCAATTTGCTTGCGCACAGACTCCTTCGAACCGTGGAAGATGTAATTGTCTGGAAACGTCTGAAGACGCGCACGTTCGCGATTGGTGAGGGCTCGGGGTTCGGACCAGTGATAAATATGGGTTCCGCCGCCGCCGGAACCGGTGACTGTGTAAGCGGGCTTTTCCGGATGCAGGCGCTTGTAGATCGAGGAGAGCTTGGTCTTGGTCTTGATTTGTAGGTGCTCGGGGATCGCAGCGTGCCAGGCGTTGCCGCCGGCGGGGATGTACTCTAGGCGTTCAATGACGTTCTTTGACTGCTTGGTCGGCTCCTGGTTGGTGGCCGACTCCGGGATGTCCTTCAGAGCAGTCTTGGCACTGACGTCTCGATCAGCGTAGGGCTTTGGGCTCGGCACCTTGAATTCGACCTTCAGCTCCTTCTTGATACCGATGACAATCATGCGGTGTCGGGCCTGTGGGACGCCATACTGCTCGAACCGGTAGTAATGCGGGTAGATGCGGTAGCCGGCCGCAATCATGTCGGAGAAGATGCGCTTCAGAGCGACCCCGCCGTCGGCTCGAATACCCCCGACGTTCTCGGCCAGAAACCAGTCGGGCTTGAACTCCTCCAGTGCCCTGACGCCGTAGGTGTAGAGCGGGCCGAACTTGCCGTCGAAGCCCTTACGCTCTCCCACAAGGCTGAAGTCGTTGCACGGGAAGCCGAACGCCAGGCCGTCGATTCCGCCAAGTTGCTTGAGCACCTCGTAGTCCAATGTGCGGATGTCGTGGTGGACCACTGACTTGTCATCGGGGTCGTTGCAGATGTTTTGGGCGTAGGTGCGGCAGGTGTCAGCGTCATAGTCAGTTGCCCACTGGTGGACGATCTCGTATCCGGGCCGAGATGCCAGCTTCGCGGCCAGGCCGAGCCCGCCCGGACCGGAGAACAGCTCACCGAACCGAAATGTCTTGGTTTCGGTACTTGCGGGAGTGTCTGCGGTGGTCTTGATGGGGCGTTCAGCTGCGATGGTCACGAGACCCATCCTATCCGCACAGCTGCCGTTGCGCAGCCTCGCGACCTCGACGTCGATCGCATACCCAACGTTGGCGAACGAGGAAATCAGCTTCACATGCGCTTCAATGTTGAAGGCGAAAAAGCGCTCTCACGTGCAGTGCCCGAGGCTGCTGAGAGGGATTGCACGCGCGAAGGGCTCCTGACATTCTCACGAGGTCAAGCACTCCAAGCTGGAACCAGGGCACGCCTTCCCTCGCGCCGGCTCCGGTCCTGCCACCAAGGCATTGCAATCCTTGCCTCCGGAGACCCCGACGTCGAGATAGCCCTCCGGCAGAGCGCGCGCTACGCCTAGTGAGGACTGTCGCTGGAGGCTGTCGGCTGGAGGTGATGGAGGGCGCGCCGCGGGCTTCAACCAGAGTTTTGCAATGTATATTCGACCCGGTTGGTCGCCGGCAGACGGTGTTGGTCCCACGACGGGGTGTCGTCGGTGGCAGGAGGGCATGATGAGAAGCATCGACGGCAGGGCTGGTCTCGTGGCGGAGCTCGATCGTCTCTCGGGGACAGACCCCGTCGCCTCCGGCGCCCCGCGGGGCACCGGCATCGCCCGCTACCTGAGCGAGGGCCTCCTCACCGAGGCCGCGACGGGGAACCGTGAGGGCCCGTACTGGCGTCTCACCCTCCACCTGTTGCAGCGGCTGAGCATCTGGTGGTCCCCGGGCGGGTACGCCTTGATTCCCACAATGACGCCGTGGTGCATCCGCGACCGTTCCGCCCGATGGGACCAGGGGCCCGAGTCCTGGGGTTCCCCCCACGAGAACGGGTACCTGAGGGATGACAACAGCATCATCAAGAAGCTGCCGATCCCGCTTAACGTGACCGCTTCCACAGGCCACGTCTACGCGGGCGGCAAGGCGTCGCGGGGGTTCACGGCCTGCCACATCTGGCGCAAACTCGACGACGGTGGAATCGGGGGAAGTGACCCGTGGATCTACTCCTTCATGGCGAACCTGGTTTGGATCCCCTCGCCGCTGAACTCCCTGACCGACCACCACCCACGCGTGCAGGCGCTGCTCCAGGCCACCAGCCGAGCCATCTTCTGTGGGCACGAGGGCATTTCCACGGCCGCGTACACGGATTACGCCTGGAACCGCTTGATCCCTCACGGTGTCCCGGTACCGGTCGAGCCGCGGCTGGACGTGGACAATTTGGCGTTCTTCGAAATCAACTCAGCCTTCGTCGAGCGGCGCCTAGTCTACCTCGACAAGTTCGTAGCCGGCGCGGACACCGTCCTGGCGGGCAGGCCGCTGAGCACGAAACTTGTCTCCAGCCGCTACACGGCCGGGTTGCCGCTACTGGACCCAGAGTCCGTCCAGAAGTTTCGCGCCATGTTGCACGACTACGCCCACGCTGTCCGAGCAGGATTGTGAACCGGACACATGGGCTCGACAGGTGCAAGGCCGCGAAGTTGGGCAGGGTCTGAGCCGCCTCAGCCCTGCTGAAGGGACTGATGCACCGATAGGTCAAGGTGTCATCGATCGGCGCAGGAGAGCTGCTGGTCAGGTCCCGGCGTGAGTTCTCCCTGACCGTCCATGGACTGATCGCCGGGGGCATCCATCCCGACGAGCTCTCCGTGGACGGCGAGCTCCCCCGCACCGCTGTGGCCGCGTGGAACCAGTTGGAGAAGGACATCCCCTCGCTGACAGCCTTGCGTGACGACCTCTGGATCGACCTCGACGACTTCCAAAGGCAGTCAACCCCCACGCCCGGAATCTTCGCTCCCGGATCGAGGATGCCCTGCAACGGGCGTTCGGCGTCCCCCGAGGCAGGAGAGTGGGGGTCCACCACGGCTTCTACTTCTTCACCCCGCCCGAGTGGGCCCTGTTCCAGCTGCTGCGGCGGATTCCCGATGTGGACCAGCTTTTCGTAATCCGAGACAACGGCGTCAACCCGACGTTTGAGACGTGGCGGCGGGTTTTCGTGGACGAGTGGGACATGCCGGTGCCCATGGATGTTCGTCTCCCGCCAGGGGCGAGCAGAGAGCCCTGGGGACTGCCGTGGAGTGAAAGCACTTCTCCAGGCGCTCGGCGGCGAAGCGGTTGCTTCGGGCGGTCTAGCAGAAAACCTCACCGTCCTGGAGTGCCGCAACCCAGCGGAGCTCGTGCACCATTGGCGGGACGAAAGCACCGACCGAGAGAGGCCGGTTTCCCGCCGGTTCGCCGCTGATGCGGAGTCGGTCGAGCGGTTCGTCCGGCGGCTGGGCAGGGAGGCTGACTCTGGCCCTACGGACCTGCCCCAGTTGGTCGTTCCTCCTCGCCATCCACGACTGTACCCAGCCGCGCGCTGGCGGCGGCGCAGGTGTGGTCCTGAGCAGTGAGTCCGTCCTCGACATCGCGGCCAGCGGCTACCTCGAGACCTGGGAGCTGGCGAGGCCCACCTCGGACTTTGTCAGTGCCCTTCGGCGCGCACTACCCTTCTTCCACGGATGCGTGACTGGAGACCAGTGGAAGGAACGGGCAGACCACCTCCATCGCCTGGTCATCGCCGAGGTGGAGCCTCTGGGGGCAGGGACCTCGGCTTGACGGACGGAGAGAGGATCCGGCTCTCTGCTCACAACCCCTTGAGACTGGTGCGGTGGGGGGGCTGAGCCGCGATGAGGCGGCCGGAGTTGCACAAGTGGTCACCTCCACTGCGGCTCTGGTGGATCAGATAGCCGCACGTGAACGTGTCACCCTGAAGGGTCACATGCATTTCCTCAAGAGCAAGCTGGCCCAAGGCATGCGGGAGCTTCCCGAGGAGGAACGGCTCGAAATCACCGCCAAGGTGGAAGATTTCTCCGTCGGTCTTGACGACGGTATCGACGTCGAAGGCCTTGTCGACGTGGTGACCATGCTCCTGGGCCGGAAGGTTGAGTTTGATGCCCTCGGTGAGCGGGACACGAGCACCGGTGCGATCGGTGAGCTCCGTGCACTGGACGCACTTGGGCCCCGCCCGCTGGCTCAGGACCTGCACGTGACGAACCTGGCCGAGGGGACCTCCCCTCATCCGCCCCAGCAGTCTGGTGGCCCTTCCGCGCCGACGACATGGTCGGTGTCCCAGACCCAGCCGACCCCGTCACCGTTGAAAGCCTGAAAGCAAGGTCTGAGACCGCAGCCCTGAGCGACCCCTATCTGATGTGGCTAGCCCTGGACGGGGTCGAGCACGGCCGCAAGGTCACCCTTAGCTGGATATTCAACATCGGAGGCGAACTGCGCAGTCCGTCCTCGATACTCTCACTCCTCACTCGCCCAGAGGTGAAGGGCGCTGCGGTGCAGGCCAAGGCGGGCGGCCTCCAGGCGAAATCTGTGAGGTCCCCCGCGGACATGCCTTCTACCACGCGGCGCACCGTGCCCGCTCTCAACTCAGTCCCGGAGGCACAAGTGGCCCAGTCCGTCGGAATTATCGATCCCTACGCAAGCGCCTCGACAGTGGCCTGCGCCCGTCGGCTGGCCCTCCAGTGGGTTCTCGGCCAGTCACCCGCCTTCCAGCCCGAGCACCACCACGCGATGATGCACGGGAACGTCGCCGGCGCACTCGTCAAACTCAAGCTCTCGAGCAGGGACGATGCGCTGAGGGTTGCCAACGATCTCTGGCGCCACTTCACGCCAGAGCAGCGGGCCAGCAGCCGTGAAAAGCGCGTGGTCCATCCGGATGAACCCTCGGCAAAGCGGCCCTGGATCCTAACTCTCTCGGGCCTCGGGAAGGGGAAGGACCTGCCAGGCCTACCGGATGGCGTCGCAGGAGGAGAGCCCGCCCCCAGGAATCCTCGTTCCCTCTGGCGGCGCGTACCTACCCCCGGGGGTAGATGACCCTGAAGTCTGCAGGCGCTGCCCAATCCGTCTCAGGTGCGCCGTCTGGGCGGAGGACCCGGACTGAGACCAGGCTAGGAGGAAGCCGTTCTTCACTCTGAGGGACTGATGCACGAGTAGGTGACGTTAGTGGTGGAAGTGTCTTCATACCTTCGCCGATGCGGTGGGGGTAGTCGATTCGTTCCTGAGCCGGGCTTATCAGGTCAAAGATTGAAGTTTCCCATGCCCTGAAAGGGCTTCATGCATCAAGGATGAAATCAGCCAACGACGGCTCGATGGACTCGTACTCCAGACCCGCGAAGCTGTCGAGCAGAGCCTCAGAGATCACTCGAGCTCCCCGAGCATCGAAGAACCGGCGCCTGTAGAACCGTGCCACGGCGCGCTGCTTGAACCGGAGGGCTTCATCCCTCGTCCCGATCAGGAAGGCCTGCCTCCTCCAACCCCGTCAAGTCTCCGGGGCCGAGTGCGGAGAAGTCGAGGTAGTAGTCACCGCTCTGGAGGCGGGACAGCGTGAAATATGCCCGGCCGTAGTCGAAGAGCTCTTCCATGCCCACGTACTGACCGGACTGCAGACCCATCCGCCTCCGCAGGTAGGCGCCCAGGGTCGCGTTGGAGGGAATCGAGGTGAGGTCCTTGCCGGACGGGTGCTTTTCGTCTCCGCTGGCACCCCTGAGCACAAGGATCTCGCCATCGTCACAATGCACCGTGATGGGGGTGTTCTTCAGCGGCAGGAAACCTGATCGGCTGACTGCGGCGGAGATTGCGGCATATGCCTCGTTGCGGTCTCTGGCATCCCTGTGACCCCAGTTGATTCCGCCACCGGGCTCGTAGGCCTGTCCTTCCCGTTTCTTGTACAGGTAGAAGTCGACCCTGGCGGCGTCAGCATCGGGTCGGCTCGATCCGGGTTCTCCGGCGGGAGTAACTGGCAACTGGATGTCGTCCTGGTGCACCGGAAAGTCGATGAGGTCCTCAACCTCGGGTGCAAGGCAGTCGAGGGCGAGGCTGTAGCGTTGCTCGAAATACACAGACGCTGCGACGGGATCGACCTTGCTCATGACGTTTTCCTGAACCTGGTTGCCGATTCCCATCCCAGCATTGGTCATGTTCGCGGAACCCGAGTAGGCGACCAGGGGGCGGGATATCTCGTCCTTCCACAAGTAGGCCTTCGTATGAATGTCCGTCTGGAAGTCTGGATGGGGATAACGGACTTCGAGGTGACCCTGAGAGCCGGCACAGAGGCGCATGTACATCTCGTGCTCGGCACGGGTGACTCCCGAAGCCCCCGCCATGCCAATCAGCAGTCTGATTTGTGGCATGACTTTTGTGGTCTTCAGGTCGGAGCTGGAGGACACCACTTTGCTGGGGTCTCCGTCTGAGAGGCACCACAGGAGCGCGGACGGTGAGGCGTACCCGCTCACCACGTCGAGGTTCGCGGCTGCCCGTGGAGCGCGCAGGATGTGCTCGGCGAGGTTGTCGTAGAACATGGGGCTCCGTCCCTTGGACGCGTGGACATCCCACCCAACCCGAGTGCGAGTGAGGATATATCCGGCGAAGTTGTGATGGGCCATCTGCGGACAGATGGCCTTGGCGAGGGCTGTCTTGATCACCCTCAACATAGCAACCGTTTTGGCGGAAAGGCTTCCATTAACGGCGTTATTGGCTGCGCGCCCGTGTCCTGGGTCCATATCGTGTCGCTCGCCGCGCATAAGATTCAAGCCGCGCATAGTATTCAATTGGGGAATTGATGCGGTGAGAGTTAATGAGGACCTTCCTCCACCGCCGATGAAGGAGCAATTCAAAGTGCTGAACAAGCCGGGTTTAAAGAAGATGATTGAGGGCCACAAGCTCCTAGGTAACTCGTTCAATGAAGCCATCGACTTCTACATGGAGCAGGTGGGCGCTTTCCCCGGGGTGGCCGAGCTCCTGGCGGAGATGAAGAGGGAGCACGAAGAGGGCATCGAGCAGTACAACGCGAAGAACAGCGGGGAAGTGGTCGACGGGAAGCCTGCAGAAGACGGCGGAGGGTGGTACGACAACAATAAGGACCCCGGACTTGTGTGGGGGCAGATCAAACAAAAGATGTCAGCCGGACCTCTTGCCGATGCAGTGGCGACAATCGACAAGGAATCGGGTCTGATCGTCAAGGGCCTGGCGAATCCCAAGGTTAAGGGTGACAAGGTCAGAGGACTCGTCATCGGCTACGTCCAGTCCGGGAAGACTGCCAACTACACCGCAGTGGTGGCCAAGGCCCTCGACGAGGGATTCCGGATGGTGATCGTCCTCGCTGGCATGCACAACAATCTCAGGCAGCAGACACAGGAGCGTCTCGACAGGGATCTCTTCAACACCCGTGCTTCCTGGTATCCCCTGACGGACGCCACAGGTGATATTGGCACGTCGCTGGCTGGCACCCAGGTCCTCGGGAAGTCCAACTTCTATGTGACCGCCGTCGTCAAGAAGAATCCCAGCAGACTCACCAACCTCGTGAGCTTCCTGAAAATGGCACGGCAACAGGGCGCCCTGGCGAAGACGCCGATCCTCATCATCGACGACGAGTCCGACCAGGCGACACCGAACACGGAGGCCAAGAAGGAGAAGTACTCGGGCATCAACAATCTGGTCCGCCAGGTCTGGGAACTCGTCGAGACCGGATCCTACGTCGCCTACACGGCCACTCCGTTCGCAAACATCTTCATGGATCCGGACGATGGCGGCGAGCTCTACCCCGCTAACTTCATCTACCCCCTGAGTCGACCCGAAACCTACATCGGTGCGAGGAAGGTCTTCGGGGTCTCCGGGGAGTTCTCGGAGGACGGCTCCGACGACGGAATGGGAATCGTCCGGTACGTTCCCAAGGAAGAAGTCGAGATTATCGTGCCCAAGTCACCGCAGGCGCAGGAGAAGACCGGCGAGTACTACGACCCCGAGATGGTGCCCTCACTGGCGGCCGCGGTGCAGTGGTTTGTGATTGCCTCCGCGGTGCGACGATTCCGGGGCCACGGAGACTTCCACTCCTCCATGCTCGTCCACACAGCCGCGTGGAAAGACTCCCACTTTGCCCTCCAGGCAGTCCTGCAGGAGTACGTGCACGAGCTGCGCGAAACGGTCGCAGCTGGAGACTGCACGCGCCTTGAAGCGCTCTACAGCACCGAGAACACACAGATCGAGCCTGAAGGCCAGGCCAACCCCGCATGGGACCAGATCCGGCCCCTGGTGGCGGACGTGCTCGCAGACCTGGAGGTACTGGCGGACAACGGCGCATCCAGCTACAGAGTGGAATATCCTGACGGACGTCCTCGTACGGTGGTCGTCGTGGGCGGCAACACCCTCGCCAGGGGCCTCACCCTTGAAGGCCTCGTCACGTCCTACTTTGTCCGCGGTGCGTCTGCCTACGACACGTTGTTGCAGATGGGACGGTGGTTCGGCTACCGGCCGGACTACGCAGACCTCCTCCGCATCTGGACTTCCGCGGAACTCGCCGTGGACTACGCCTTCCTCGCAGGCGTCGAAGAAGAGCTCAGGGACAAGGTTCGTCAGATGGCTCAGGCCGGCAGCCCGCCCAACGAGGTGGGAGTCGCGGTGAGGACCCACCCCGGACGGCTCGAGATCACCTCACGAAACAAGATGACGATGACCGAGAAGGTAACCCTGGCGCTGGGTGGCCATCGCCACCAGACGACCAGGTTCGAGGAGCACGACGGCGACACTCTGAGAAGCAACCAGGAAAAGGCTAACGAGCTCGTCCAGGAGGCCCTTGCAGGCGGCATCACACCCATCGTGGACAAGCTCACCGGGTCTGTGATGCTCAGTGAGGTCCCAGCTTCTCTGGTGGCGGCCTTCCTGTCCGGATACGCCGTCAACCCGGATCATACGCCGTTGCAACCTGAGAGGACAGTTCCGTGGATTGAGAAGCACGCCGATCGGGGCTGGAACGTCGTGCTCCGGGCCTCGAGCAACGCGGAGTCGAAGAGCGGGGGAACCTACTCCTACGCGCACGGGGCCGATGTCCCGCTGACACAGAGGCCCCCGTTGCTGGAGTCAGGATGCGCCGCCAGCGCCAACATAAAGGCGCTCATGGCTGGCAACGACGTTCTGATCGATCTCCAAATCCTGGAGCGCCGAGCCAGCACCGCTGGTGGGTCCAAGGAACAGAAGACCGTAGAAGAGCAACTGAAGTTCCGCCAGCTGAACGGCAACGTCCCCTTGTTGGTGCTCTACGCCATCGACAAAAACTCCCAGGCTGACCACTACGGCAAGGCATCGAAGAACCGGCGCAACATGGACGCCGATGAGCACATCATCGGGTTGGGACTGGTGCTGCCCGACGCTGGGCACGGAGACGTCGAGTACGTCGCCGTCACCCCCACCCTCGACGACGAGGACCTCGACGTCGTTGTCGACTTCGTGGTCGAAGACGACAACGAAAAGGACTACGTGCCCGCTCCTCCGCCTGAGGGGGGAGAATCGCTTTGAAGGCACTGTTCTCTCGCCGGATGTCTTCCGAAACGGACAGGGAAAAGAGTGTTCCCGGAGAAACTCTGGACTGGTTTCCGCTCGAGTTCGGGGTCGGCAGCATGGATGCCTCCGGAACTGATCGTCTGCTAGGGCAGCCGGAGGTGGAGATCGTCGAGCTGCTCATTCGTGAGTCCGCACAGAATTCCTGGGACGCCCGTGAGCCAGGAGGCTCCCCCGAATTCGGCCTCCGTTGCAAGGTCTTCACGCGGGAGGCAGAGCAGATGCTCAGCAGGGTTGTATTCGCGCAAGGCACCAGGTTCACGAACCTCCATGAGAGCTTTGCACGGCAGACCATGGGCGCTCTGGAGATCTGGGACCGGGGGACCACTGGGCTCAACGGACCGGTCCGCTCCGACCTCGCAGTGCCTTCTGGCACCCCCACCAACTTCATCGACTTGGTGTTCAACGTCGGCACTGCGAACAAGGGCGCAGGCACCGGGGGCTCCTTCGGCTTCGGAAAGAGCAGTGCATTTAAGGCGAGCCGAGCGAAGACAGTCGTCTACTGGTCGGTGTGCGCGACGGACACCGGGAATCTCGAGCACCGGCTCATCGTCAGCGGCCTGGGGCGCGCGTTCGACCACGATGGCAGGCGGTACACAGGTCGCCACTGGTGGGGGCACATCCCCGAGGCGGCCCAAGAGGGCGAGCGGACGAGGGTGGAGCCATTGCGCGGTGAGCGGGCACGAAAGATTGGCGAGGCTCTATTCGACAGGAGGTTCGAACCCGGGGAAACAGGAACCTCCATGCTCGTCCTGGACCCCGACCCGGCGACTCTGCTCTACAACGAGGAGTCCGATTTGGCAGTCGTCACCCACGGCGTCCTCGGCGGCATCCACGACCGTTTGAGGAAGTTGGTGGTGAAAAATCTCTGGCCGAAGCTACTCGACGTCTCGGGCGTCCCGGCCTTGAGGATATTCGTCGGTGAGGAGGAGATGAACGCCGAGAGCCTGGACCTGATCCCGGGCATGGATGGCTACCGCTCAGCCCTGGAGACGGTGCGCAAGGTGCAGGCGGTAGTCGGGGCAGCTGAGCCATCAATATCGCCGGGATCGCACACGAAGGAGATTTGGTGCGGGAGTCCACGCAGACTGCTGGGCCACCTCAGTGTGGACGTGGGACCGGCACCGGTGGCGAAGGACCCGTCCAAAGAGTATGCCGGACAGCAGGTCAAGGTGCCTGTCGATGCCGTGTGCCTGATGCGCAACCAGGCTGAGCTCGTGGTGAAGTACCTGCCCGTCGGGGAACCGATTGCAACGCAGGAGCTGTGCTGGACCGCCGTGTTCAAGCCCATTCCCGCCATGGACGATGCCTTCGCCCGGTCTGAGACCCCCGCACACGACGACTGGGTCCCTACGTCCATGACCAAGTCCCACGCGAAGACCTTCGTCAGAGTGGCACTCAGAGAGATCAGGTCTGAAGTCCGTTCGTTGCTCAAGTCCTACGGCGAAACCCCGGTGACCGTGTCGGAGGGCTCGGCGGCGGCTTTGTCTGCGGAGTTGTCGGACCTGGGCGGTTTCACGGCAGAGCCCGAAGTGAGACGCAAGGGCGGCACAGGGGGCGGAGGCACCAAGAGAGGTGGCGTGTCGCGGTCCGTGGAGATCGAGTCGATCGATCTTCTCGGCGCGGAAGGCGCCGGACGTCAGCGCCAGCGCATCGGCCTCACCCTCACAGGGAAGTGGGGAGATCGGCATAGGTTCATGCTGTCGGTCCGGGTGGCTACCGCTGAGGGCGGTCTGGACCTCGAGACCGACGAGAAGGTCGAGTTGCACTGGGGCCCCGCATTCGCAGAAGGTCAGCAGTGGATCGTGTCCGGCTCGGCAACTGCCGTCGTCGCATCCGGGGCTACAGGTTCGCGACTCCCGGCCTATGTGGACGTGGTCCTGCCCGATGACCTCTCATTCGCGATCGGGGCAGAGACTCTCTGATGGCCGGCCAGAAAATTGTTGCCTTCCCCCACGTCACCGTCTCGCCTGGCGCGCTGGGATGGACACCCTGGGAGATCGTGCACCCGTCAGGACTGGACTTCTCCACCGTGGCAGACCGGTGGGACTACGCCGTGGACCTCCACCTGCGGACCGCGGTGGAGTGCCCTGCGGCCGCCATAGTCCGTGCGGTTGGGCGCACGGAGGCTGTCGACGTCAAGCTAGTCGGAGAGGTGGTGTGCCGGGAGAGCGCCTGGCGTTCCACGGTCTCTGTCCCTCTGCTTCCTCTGAGCGAAGGCGTCCTCGGAGCCGAGCTCACAGTATTAGTTCCCGGGAACCGGGTAGATGGACGGCTCGTGGCGTCTGCGCACCTGGTCGGCCCCGGACTCCGGCACGGACATCCGGAACGCACTCCTGGCGCCCGTCTGGCCAAGGGACCCATCGAACAAATTGACCTCTCGGCCGCTCCTGACCAGCTACCGATTACGCCGGTCAGCTTTCAGGAGCAGGGGTGGAACGCATCGCCGTGGCGGTTCATTGTGGACGTAGACGACCTCCAGGCTCCCTACGGGCGATGCGCCCGCCTATATCTCAACTCCGACCTCCCCGTCGCCCAGGAGCTGATGCAACCCGGCGGCGGTGAATTACGGAGAAGGGCTTTGGCCAGCGTGCGCCGCGACGTGGTTCTCGCGCTACTTCTACAGATGTCAGCCAGAGCCGACGGAGACGCAGACCTCGCAGGAGCCGCCGACTGCGGGAAGGGAAGCCTGGGCCATGTGGCGGAGCAACTCTGCCGCCACCATTTTGGGATCAGTCTGCTGGCCACTGCACGCCGGATCGCTAACGCCCCCGCCAACGTCGTGCTGGAGCTGGAGGAGTCAGTGGGCTACTACGGAGGAGCTCAAGAGTGAATACCGGTCAGTTGCTGTACCACCGGATCAACAAGCACGAGGCAGAGCGACGCCTCCAGGAGCTCCAGGCCGCAGGCTCCCTTCCTCCGGACTCGCCAACCACCCCCGTGGATTTGGTCAGCGCCAGCCCCAGGGCAACAGGCGGAATTCCCGTAACCCAGCAACGCTTGCAACTCCTCCGGACCAGGGCATCGGAGGTCATTACGGGGTTGGACGGGCTGGGCACCAACCAGGCAGCCGCGGAGTTCGACCGCAGAATCAGCGCGGTGCTGTGGGACACCCTCGACATCGTCCCGGCGGAAGCGGCATCCATGGAGGTCTGGTGGTTCCTCGGACTGGCGGTCCTTCCAGGAACGGCGGCGTCGCGGTTCCCTCTGAGCATCGCAGCACGACACGTCGGTCCGCCCCGCCGTCATGTGCTACGTCGTCTGTGGTTCCGTCGCCAGGCCCTAGGCGATCTGCTGGACGCCTCGACCAACCCCCTAGTGGAGGACGAACTCGTGGGCCTCACAGAGCGCACGATTTTCGTCTCCGACCCGCGGCTTGCTCGAGCTGCCGCGCAATTCATCCTCGGGTACGAAGGTATGGACCGTAGCCACCTGTACACCAGGAGATTCCTGCGCGAGATCCAAGCGCGGACTGGCACCACCGTCATCGGGGCGCTGAACGATACCGAGCTGGCAGGACTGGTCAGCAGCGCGGATCAACGGGTCCGGCAGTACCTGGAGGGTGCGTGAGCCCTGACTCCTCAACAAGGAGGAATATTGCGCAGATACTGGAACCCGCATTTTGTCGGCCCTGTGGCGCTGTCATTCACAGGGACAGGGACAGGGACAGGGACGAGAGGTGAGTCTGCCGCCGGGTGTGTCAATCGGCGGAGACCAATTGCGATACGGGATTGGCGTAGCTCCCATCTGCCTCACGCTGGTCGTCCTTGGTAGGCCACCGGTTCGAGAGCCGCGGTGATTCGAAGTGAGCCAGTCAGGGTGTAAAAGCCGCTCTTGGGTTTACCAAACTGGAACACACGGTACAAATGGAACTGGTCAGGAACTTCAGCTGAGAATTCCACCTCATTGCGTGAGACGAGGAAGGGGAGCTGCATGATGCTCCGCGTTGTTTTCACCTCGATAAATTTCTCTCTTCCGGAAGGTTCAAAGGATAGTACGTCGTAGCCGGTCCCGTCGCCCTGTGTGGCGGATACGTGCTCCACGCGATCGGCAAGTTCACTTCGGCCAACACTCCGTAAGACGTGCTTTTCATAGGCGACCACGCTCCTTTCCCCAGCCAAACCAAGATCCCTGCGCTGCGCTTCCACCTGCTGAAAGTCGACGTGGCGTCCCGCCCGAGAGCGCGTGGGGTGCCTATCTGGAAGGTCTAGTACAGGCGCCTCAGTCCGGAACAGTAGGTCCACGGGCCCGGCGATTGGTTCCTCCGAGTCTTGGACAGAGCGCAACATGAGCCTCTGCAGGTCGTGGTCGCCGTAGAAGTTCTCGAGCACGGCTGTTCGCAATCTATCCTGAACATTACCCATCGGTTTGTAACCGTCGATGGGGATGCCTTTCGCTTCAATGATGATCGCAGAGATATTCTGATGCTTGAATTCAATTGAGCCTTTTGTGCGTCCGATGATTGCCTGAAGTTTGCGATTCTCCTCAGATTTATTGAATGTCTTGCCGGAAAGCTCACGGCGGAGCATCGCGAAATAACTTCGGACGACAGCTTCCACTTCAACATCAGTCCAGGAGCTTCCGTGCGGTTCGGTCATTGTGCCAGGATACTGCTCGCCCGAGAGATCGCCTGGCTCCAGTCCTCGGAGCTTTCACATCGCGCGATTACTAAGATGCACCACGCATATTGTCCCATCCACGTCGTTGGGCGGACCCAGCGCGAATCACCTAGCACGGGCAACCCTTATGACGTCGCCCTTCACCTGACTCAGCGGATGAGGTTGCTCCGGGAATGACGACGGTGCCTTGTGCCTCCGCATCGTCCTCATTTGAAGTGTTTTTAGGGCAGGATCAGGACATGGATTTTGATGCTCTGCCGTCCTCAATGATCGCGCGGCTTCTCGAGGAAATCTCGTGGGAAAAAGCAGTGAAGTACCGCATGGGCGGACGGGGGTGGAGAACGTCCTGACCGCCGAAGTGCTCGGCGGTCTGGACCTGCTGCCTCGGGATCACTTCTTCGTTGCGCTGATCCGTTCAAGCAATGGCGCTGATGGTATACGCTCCCGTCTCGCGCTGCAGGCAGAGTCAGCTGATATCTCCCTGCTTTCCGGTGACCTGCAGGTGAACCCCGTAAAAGCAGTCTCCACGCGCTTCGTGGTGCAACCCGATGCGCTCATCACCACGCCGGATGTCTACGCCCTTGTTGAAGCAAAGAGAATCCGAACGAGTGCTTTCCAGCAGGAGCAACTCGCACGCGAATTCCTTGCTGTAATGACAAACTCGGATGGACGCTCGCCCTTGTTGTTCCTCTTCGGGGTCGAGCCTCCGGTAAGGGTGAAGGGCCTCGGGCGCCTCGACATAACAGAAGCTATCGAGCGTCACTTGCCGGCGGTACTTGAGCGAGCGGGTGATGTTGGGCTCACGTTCGCCGACCTCATGTCCCGGGTCGACGACGTCGTCTGCTGGATTTCCTGGGGGTGCATCAAATCCACCGTCCGGTCACATCTCGACCGGTTTACGGCAGCTGATCCCAGTGTCAACGCAAGCATTCGGCGTATAGGTCATCAAGTTTTGACTGCGATCGATTGGCACTCATAGCCATACGCCGTTCGCGAAGAAACCGCGCCTCCCGCTTACCTGGCGGAAGGCGCGGCTTCGTCGCTCGAACTGGCGTCAGCCGCCGTACACCAACCCGTATCGGACGAGCATGCCGTTCGGCGGCGCGTCCGGCGCCGGCAGCACGTTCGTCGTCGCCAAGAGGCCGTTACCGTCAACCTCGACGTCGGCCGGCAGCACTGCCTGGGTAAACAGCACGGCCTTCGTCGTTCCGGCGGGCACCACCGAGATGCGGTTGGCCATTAGCTCGGCGATGAAGAGGTTGCCCTTGTCGTCGAACGCCAGACCGGTCGGCGTGTGGAGGCCAACGATCACTGACGCCCCGTTGCCGGTCGCCGGGTCGATCTTGAGGACCGACCCTGCCATCTCGCCCTCGGGCACGCCCGGAAGCGACGAGACGTACAGGTAGCCGTCTTTCCCGACCTCGATGTCCGTCGGCACCGGCTCCGAGTTGTAGGTCTTTCCGATGGTGCAGGCCGGCAGCCCGAACTCGGCGGCATCCGCCGCCGTGAGCACCGTCGGAACGGGCCCGATGAGCGAAATGAACCGAACCGCCCCCGTCGCCAAGTCGACGGCAAAGATCGCGTTCGCGCCTGCGTCCGCCACGAACAGTGTGTGCCCGGTGGGATCCAGCGCCGTCGCGTACGGATGCGAATACACCTCACCGCCATGCGGTCCTGCATAAGGGGCGATCGGCGGCGGCAGCTGGTCCAGGCACGACTGGGGGGTGTTCTGCAGCCCGTACTCGGATTTCGCGTCGAAATTGTTGGCGGTCTCAAACGCGGCGAGATCGGCCAGGACGGTGACGGCACCGTTCCGAAGCACGCTGACGTTGGCGACCAACGGCCGTGTCTCACCCGGGCCGCCGACACTTTCGGTGAAGTAGGTGTCCGGCCCGTGTGTGGTGACGCCGCCCACTTCGATATTGGGGCGTTCCACCAGGTTCGTGACGACGCCATCGCCGCCAACACTGCTCAGCAGCCCGGCGAAGTTCTGGGTGACGTAGGTCGCCCCGCCCGGACCGGCGGCGATGCGCAGGGGGCCGACCAAGGAATTCGCAAGCTCGGTCTGATCGCCGGGAGCAACCGTCCCTCCGACGTGGTGCTGGACCTCGACCGCGCCGGCAGCAACGCCGGTCCCGGTAAGGGCGACGGTTAGAAGTGTGGTGCTGAAAAGACGCGCAGTATTACCCTTCATGGGATCAATCCTCAGGTTTTGCGGGTGATCAAGACGCGGTAAAGCGGTCCCAGCAACCGAGCAGTGGGATTCCCACTGGCGCACTGCTACCCCGGTCGTCGGCCGGAAGGGCGGCGTCGCTTCATGCTATGACGGCCCTGATCGACTGTCCACGGTATTACTCCGGTGTGATTCACGCTGCTTGGCATTGTGTCCGCCTGCTAAGTCCGGCTGCTATTCCGGTTACAAAAATCTTTAGCGGCGGTCACAGGAACAATAGTGGGTGCGCCGACCTACAGTGAGCGCATGGAAACGGCCAACGAAACAGCCAGCACCCCGCGGGCCCGACGGCGACGCCTGTGTCCGGTCTGCCGGTCCGAGGCGTGGCGTATCGCCTACGGGATGATCATGCCCAATGAACAGGCAACGATGCCCAACACCGTGTTCGCCGGCTGCTGCATCCAGATGCGTGAGCGCCGGAACCCGAAGACGGCGGAGCGGGAGGTGGGTACACCGACCTGGCAGTGCCAAAACCCTTCCTGCGGGCACGAGTGGTGGTGACACCGGCCGCCCAGCCTGAAGCGGTTGCACGCTGAGCCAATCGCTTTGCCCGAGCGGGGTCAGCTGTCGCAGCCCCAACCGTCGCCGTCGCGGTCGAGATGGGGCCCGTAGCCGGGAGTGCTGATGGAAATGGGCGCCATCCCCGCGGCGCGCACCGCAGCACAGTTCGGGTAGTACGGTGCAGGCGCCGGAGCGGGCACAACCGGAGCCGGAGCGACGGGAGCGGGAGCGACTGGTGCCGGAGCAGGCGCAGGCGCCGCAGGAACCGGCTCGGGTTGTGCGGGGACGGGGGCCGGCTCGGCGACCGGAGGTTCCTGGTTCGTCGGAGCGTCGATGTCCCCGCAGGACCCAAGGACGGACGCCATGGCGTCATGCTCGGCCTGGGTGACCCACAGCCCGTAGGTAGCCTTCACCGAGATCTGGGTCGCGACGTAGGTGCAGCGGAAGGCTTTGTTGGGCGGCAGCCAGGTGGCGGCGTCGCCGTCGCCCTTCTGCTGGTTGGTCGGGCCGTCGGTCGCCTGAAGGTTCAGCGGGTCGTTCGCGAACGCCATGCGCTGCTCGACGCTCAGCTGCTGAGCACCCTTCTGCCATGCGTCGGAGAGCGCGACGACGTGGTCGATCTGCACCGCCGAGCTGGTGGACTGCCCGCGGATGAACCGGATGGTGGTCGCGGTGTACGGGTCGTCGAGCACACCCGAGGCCACCTTGCAGGGCACGCTATTGGCGAAGACGATGTCGTAGAGCTGCAGCTTCAGGATGTCGTTCCGGGTGTCGCAGCCGTTGCGGTCGACGTCGGCCCAGGCGGTCCCGAACTGGTCCCGGTCGTAGCCGGTCTTTGGTGCCCGTCCCTTGATGGCCAGCGTCTCCAGCAGTGCGAGGGCCTTGGTGCCGGCGGCGGGCTGGCTCTGCGGAGCGATTGCTCCCTGCACAGTGACGGTCGGCACCTCGTCGGTATCGAGAGGGGCGACGTCGGGCGTCGGGCTCGGCGTGGGCGCCGGCGCCTTGGTGGTGCTCGGCCGGGGAGTGGGGGTGGGCGACGGCGACGGCGTCCCCGCGGGTGCGCTGGCCGCAGTCTTGTCGGCTGCTGCGGTCCTTTCGGGAGCGCCGGCCGGAGGGTTGAGAAGGATGCCTGCCATGAGGGCCACCACGCTGACAGCAGTGGTCATACCGGCGGCCTTCCGGTCCGGCAGGCGCAGCCACGATGGCCTTCCGGAGATCAGGGCGTAGAGGCCCGTCGCCAGAAAGACCAGCCCGGTGGAACCGAGGGCTCCACCGGCGAGGTCCGCGGTGTCGACGACGACGATGCTGAGGAGCACGACCGCCACGACGATCAAGGTGGATCGATCGATCCTGCGGCGTTTCGGCCCTTCGGGCAATGGATTTGAGGCAGGGCTGCGCCCGAAAGGCTCGCTCATGGAATTGTCCCCCAGCTGAAAAGCGAATGTTGTGCGGGGCAATCCTACAGCGTGTCAGAGCGAGTTTTGTCTGCCCCCAACCAGTGGCCATTCACCAGGGCGTCCCAGCTCCGCCGTTGCACAGGTCCTTTACCGGCCGGCGATTGGCGCATTCATGATCAATGACAGGATGACGTCGTGTGCATGCTTCGCTTTTCCGTCGCCCCGGAATTCCGCCTCGACTACTTTCGCTCCGGCGGTGATGGCGATGGCCGAGCTCGAATAGAACTTGCCGAGCATCGATTTGTTCGACAGCATGGCTACCGACTGGATCGAGCGGTAGGGGACAGAGGTGACCGCAACCCGGTTGCCCACGAAGCTCTTATCCTGCAACACCACTCGGAGGTTCGTAATGCCGATGAACCCGGTGCCCACTCCGATGCAGTCGTAAACCGCGATGACGTGTTCGCCAGGAAGGAGTCCTTCCTGAATCATCTGCAGCTGTTCCGGCCGGTCGTGAAGAATTCCGCTCAAAGTTCCCCCAAAAAAGTAGATAGTGGCTTCAGCATAGAGCCCATGCGCAGAATTAGGCGCACATGAAACACCTATGATTATGTTTGCGGGTCGGCAATGCAGAATTACGCGGATTAGTAGGCTCCCTGCACGCTCGCATATTTTAATGCGCGATTCGTTTGCCGGCCCTTGGCTGGAGTAGGAGGCCGACTCGGTGGTGCGGTGAACTTTGTAAAGGACGTGAGGAGACTTGGTGGACTCGGTCGCAATGTGGGCGATGATTGCAGCAGTCGGCAGCGCCGTCGCTGCACTCATCAGCTGGATGACCGCGCATACAGCGCTCAAGACTGGCAGACGCCAGTATTCCGCCGCGCTGTTGGCGGATCTGACCACGGGCGAGGTTGCCTCTGCCCGGAATGTGATCGGGAATTGGCTGTACGGCGGTCACGAGCAGCATGGGCGTATCACTGAATCCGAGTTGATACACGCCTACTACGGAGTGGCCTGGGCATTGGAGCGCCTTGCCGTTGGCAGGACGGCCCTTGGTGCGATGCGTTTCGGTGACAGTAGGGCGATGAAAGAGTTGGACCAGAGGCTCCTTTGGCATGTCGAGGAGCAAGCTCAAAACCTGCGCTTCATCGCTGACCGTGTGAAGACGATGGACAACGAGGAAGTTGAGCATTCATTAGTGTCGATTCAGCGGGAGATTCCGTACCTTAGGACGAATAAGGTCAGACTCGTGCGCCCGTGCGGAGATCCGGGGTGTTGGCGGCAGCCCGGTGCGGACGGGGTTCTGCCTGACCAATTGACCGCCGTCAGCTGACGGCGACTACGAGGGTCCCCACCAATCCGATGCTGGGGCGTGAGCGTCTGGTACGCGTTCGGTGAGGTTATCCCGCGACGGGAGATGCGGGTGTAGGCAGGGCTCCGGGTCTTCCTTCGGCCACCTGCTCCATCCTCAATAGCATCGAACCACGCACCTGCACAGCCCAATCCGCCCTATCCAGCGACCCGAAGCGGCCCGTTATCCTGAAGGCCCGGACGCAGCGTCGCGCTCGGTCGTCGCAGACAGGTGCCCCGCATGCAGCTCTCCACGCCGGAACGACCTCAGCAGCCACCTGCCACCCCACGGTCCGAACTCGACCGCATTACCGAACTGGCAGGGGACCTCGCCGGCCAGTTCGAGCTGGTCCCGCTGCTCGAACGCGTTCTGGGCCACGCCGTCGCGCTCCTCGGCTGCGAAAGCGGCGCCATCTCGATCGTCCACGAGTCCGAGGGCTATTACCGCAAGGAGGTGGACCAGGGTGTTGGCTGCCTCGAAGGCCAGACCTTCCCGCTGACCGAAGGCCTCACCGGACAGATCGTGAAGCACCGCGGCACCGTGATCCTCGACCGCTACGCCTCCGTCCCCACCGGCCACATCTCCCCAAGCGATCCGCGCTGGGGCAGCGCCGTCATCGGCGTGCCCATTGCGTGGGACGGCACCATCATCGGCACGTTCGCCATTTTCAGCAACGGACCCGACCGAAGCTTCACTGCCGCGGAAGCGTCGCTGGTGGAGCTCTTCGCCAACCACGCCGCCATCGCGATCATGAACTCCCGGCTCCACAACGCTGCCGCCGGCAGGGAGCGCGAAGCCGCGGTTGCCGGGGAACGTGAGCGGGCGGTGCGCGATGTCCATGAGACCATCGGCCGGTCCCTCGGGTCCCTGCTGCTCCACCTCGACCGCGCGGACAAGGCCACCCCCGCCGGTTCGCCGGCAACCCAGCACATTGACTCCGCTCGCGTCCTCGCCCACGAAGCCCTCTTCGACACCCGGCGCACGGTCCTCGGGCTGGGCCCCTCCAGCCTCGCCGGCGGGACCCTCGAGGAAGCCATCCGTAGCGAACTGAAACGGGTGGCGGCCACCTCCTCCCTCGATGCCACGCTCTCGGTGGTCGGGCAGCCCCACGATCTCGCGGCCGAGGTGGCCCACCAGGTGTTCATGATCGTGCAGGAGGCCGTGGGCAACGTCGTAGTGCATGCCCACGCCAGCACCTGCCGGGTGGGCCTCTTCTACAACGCCGCCGGAATCACCGCCGTCATCGAGGACAACGGCCGCGGGTTCGACGCCGCCGCGAAGCGCGGAACGGAAGGGTCGCCGTCGTCGTCCGCCTGCCTGGGACTCCACGGCATGGCGGCCCGCGCCCACTACCTGCGCGGTGAGCTCTCCATCGACTCGACGCCGGGCTGGGGAACGAGCGTGCGCGCGGAAGTGCCCTACTCCGCCAGCGGGGAAGTGTCCCGCGAGCGATGGCAGGTGCTCGTCGCATGCGTCCAGCCGATAGTGCGTGCGGGCGTGGTGCGCCTGCTCGAGACCTCAGAACCGTCGGTGCAGGTGATGGGGGAGCCGGGCAGCCTCGAGGACCTCGTGGAGTCGATCTCGCTGCTGCAGCCGGACATGATCGTGCTCGACTGGGACCTCCTCGAGGAGTACACCGCCGCCCGGCAATCGGGAGCGGCAGTGGATCCGGTGGACCGGCCCGTGGTGGCGATTGTCGATCACCCGACGCTTGACCAGCTGCGGCTGGCCGCGGCGTCTGGGGTGCGTGGCTTCCTCTCGAGGCACTCGACACCGGCCGAGGTGGCCCGCGTGGTGGTCGCCGCGGCCCGCGGAGATGCCCTGCTCGACGGCGCCGTGTTCACCCGCTTCACCGAAGCACACGGGAACGCCGCGACGCAGGAGGATGCGGGCGTCCGCCTGACGGCCCGCGAACTCGAGGTCCGTAACCTGCTGGGACAAGGCCTGGCCGACAAGCAGATCGCCTCCCGGCTCGCCATTTCGGTGAAAACCGTCGAGAAGCACGTAGGCGCGATGCTCCGGAAGACCGGTGCCCGCAACCGCACCATGCTGGTGGGCCTGCAGCACCAGGCCCGGTAGAACTCGTCAGAAGGCGGCAGCTCCCGCCGAGGCGACCTCCTGGTCCTGCTCGATGGTGCCGGTGGAGACCCCGATGGCGCCCATGATGCTACCGTCGCGGACCAGCGGAATGCCTCCGGGGAACACCGCCAGACGGCCGCCGTGCGCATCGCTCAGTCCGAAGATGGGCCCGTCGTGACGGGTGGCCTCCTGCAGGTCGCCGGTCTCGCTTTGAAAGGCGATGGACGTGTAGGCCTTGTTGATCGCGATGGTGATGCTGCCGATGTTCGCGCCGTCCATCCTCAGATGCGCCTTGAGGTTCCCGCCGGCGTCGACGACGGCGATGTCCATCGGTTGGCCGATCTCCGAGGCCTTGGCCGCGGCGGCGTCGATGACGCGGCGGGCTTCCTCGGCGGTGACGGTTTCGAGTACTGATCCTTGAGCCATGGTGTCCTTCATCTTTGAAGTGGGGGATTGGGGGTGGTGTGGCGGAACAGCCGCGCCCAACTCAACCATCGATGACTGCCGCTGGCGAGGTGGTGATTACCCCCAGAGACGGGGGTGGGGTAACCCCCATACCGGCCCGAGCGCACCGTGCCTAGCGTGAGAAGAAGCCTAGCCAGGAGGATTTGCCGTGGGTGTTGTACCCCTGAAAGACATCGTCGGTCCGGCGTTTGAGGCGCGCTACGGCGTGCCCGCGATCAACATCTTCAATGACCTGACCATGGAGGGAGTCCTGGCCGGCGCGGTCGAAGCGAACTCGCCGGTGATCCTGCAGACCTCCGTGAAGACCGTGCGCAGCATCGGGTCCCGGGTGCTCTTCGACATGTGGCAGTCCCTGACGCGCGGCATCGAGGTGCCCGTGACCCTGCACCTGGATCATTGCCCCGACCGCGCCGTGGTGACCGAATGCCTGAAGGCCGGCTGGAACTCGGTGCTCTTCGACGCCTCCAACCTGCCCGTCGAGGAGAATCAGCGGCAGACCATCGATGTCGTCGCGGAGGCCCGCAGCTACGGCGCCCAGGTCGAAGGGGAGATCGAGGCGATCACCGGCGTCGAGGATGACCACGGCTCCGACGAGGTCTCCAAGCAGCAGAGCCTCGAAACAGCGCTCGCCTTCATCGACGCCACCGGAATCGATGTCTTCGCCCCGTCGATCGGCAACGCCCACGGCAGCTACAAGGCCGCACCCGTGCTCGACGTCGAACGCGTCACCCAGATCGTTGAGGCACGCAACGTCCCGATCGCGCTGCACGGCGGCAGCGGCCTGAGCAACGATCAGTTCGCCGACCTCATCGCCCGCGGCTGCGCAAAGGTCAACATCTCCACCGCGCTCAAAGAAACGTACATGCAGTCCAGCCTGGCGTTCCTGAAACAGGCGGAGCAGAACAACAAGTGGGATCCACCGTCGCTGTTCAAGGCCACGCGCGCGGACGTGCTCGCCCTCGTCACGGACCTCTGCACGCAGTTCGGCAGCGCCGGCAAGGGAGGCCGCTGAGCATGCCTGCGCTCATCTTCGACTGCGACGGCGTGCTCGCCGACACCGAACAGTACGGCCATCTGCCCGCCTTCAACCAGACCTTTGGCGACTTCAACGTGCCCGTGCAGTGGAGCGTGGAGGAGTACGCCGAGAAGGTGAAGATCGGCGGCGGCAAGGAGCGCATGCGCAGCATCCTCACCCCGGACCTGGCGCAGGAGCTGGGCCTGAAGGACGAGGCCGCCATTGACGCCGCGATCCTCGCCTGGCACAAGCGGAAAACCGAGGTGTACAAGGGGCTGGTGGAGAGCGGCGTCATGCCGGCCCGGCCGGGGATCGCTCGGATCGTGAAGGAGGCCTCCGACGCCGGATGGACCCTCGCCGTCGCCTCGACCTCCGCGGAACCCGCCGTCCGTGCGGTCCTTACCCACGCCGTCGGGGATGACCTCGCCGCGCACTTCTCGGTGTTCGCCGGTGACGTGGTGCCTGCCAAGAAGCCAGCACCCGACATCTACCTCCTGGCACTGAAGGAACTCGGGGTATCCGACGCCGATGCCATCGTCGTGGAGGACAGCGGCAATGGACTGCGCGCCGCCGTCGCCGCCGGCCTTCGCACCGTCGTGACCGTAAGCGGCTTCACCCGCGAGGAGGACTTCACCGGCGCCTCGCTCGTGGTCAGCTCCCTCGGTGAGTCCGACGGCGAGCGGGCGGAGGTCCTCGCGAACCCGTTCGGCGCTGATGTTCCCGGCGTCGTCACCCTCGCCACGCTGCAGGACCTGCTGGGGCGCCCAGCGCCCGGCGGAACGGACTCCGCCCCAACCACCGATACGGAGACATCATGACAGCGACCGACCTCGCCGACGTCGAATACGTTGTGCGCACCCTTGCCGCCACAGCGGTGGAGAACGAAAAGGAATTCGGGGACCTCGACGCCGTGGTGGGCGACGGCGACCTCGGCTACTCCCTGGCCCGTGGCTTCGAGAAGGTGCTGACCGACTGGGACTCCTTGAAGCGCGACGACGTCGCCACCTTCCTCCAGCAGATCGCCCTCGTGATTTCCAGCAGGATCGGCGGGACGTCGGGTCCGCTGTGGGGAACGGCGTTCCTCCGGGCCTCGGCCGCCGCGAAAGCCGTGGACACCATCGACGGCACCGCCGTCGTCGCCATGCTGCGCGGAGCCACCGACGGCATCAAGACGCGCGGCAATGCCGACCTCGGTGACAAGACGCTGCTCGATGCCCTGATCCCGGCCACCGACGAGCTCGAACGGCAGATCGCGGCCGGCGCGTCGCCCGAGGAGTGCCGGAAGGCCTTCGCCGCGAAGACCCGCGAGTGCGCCGATGCCACGTCGAAGCTCGAGGCCAAGCGGGGCCGCGCCAGTTACAGCGGGGAACGCAGTATCGGTTCGCCGGACGCCGGCGCCGTCGCGGTGGCGATCCTGATCGAGCGCATCGTGGCCGACTGGCCCTGATGTTCCCCGTACCAGCCTGATCCAACCCAACGATGTGGAGGACTCATGAAGAAGTTCGTCAACGATCCGCAGCAGTTTGTCCCGGAGATGCTCGAAGGCCTGGCGCTCGCCAACCCGGACACCCTCAAGTACGTGCCCGAGTACAACCTCATCATGCGCGCCGACGGGCCCGACCAGGGCAAGGTGTCGATCGTGCAGGGCTCCGGGTCGGGGCATGAGCCCGCGCACGTGATGATCGTGGGCAAGGGCATGCTCGACGCCGCGTGCCCGGGCGACGTGTTTGCCGCGCCGCCGTTCGACTACGTGTATGAGACGACGAAGCTGATGGCATCACCCAAGGGTGTGCTGCTGCTGGTCAACAACTACACCGGCGACAAAATGGTGTTCGAGATGGCGCAGGAGATGTCCTCGGCCGACGGCATCGAGGTGAAGACCCTGTTCATCAACGACGATGTCTCCGTCGAGGATTCCACTTACACCATCGGCCGCCGCGGGGTGGCGGGCAACTTCTTCGTCATCAAGGCCGTGGCCGCCGCTGCGGAGCGCGGGGCGGACCTCGACGAGGTCATCCGGATCGGCGAGAAGGTGAACTCGGTGACGCGCACCATGGGCGTTGCGCTTACCGCGTGCACCCCGCCGGCGAAGGGCAGCCCGCTGTTCGACCTGGGTGAGGACGAGATCGAGATGGGCGTCGGCATCCACGGCGAGCCCGGCCGGCGCAGGGCCAAGATGATGCCGGCCAACGAGATCGTCGAGGAGATCCTGGGCCCGGTGGTCAAGGATCTGCCCTTCGGCGACGGCGACCGCGTCGCCCTCATGGTCAACGGCCTCGGCGGCACCCCGATCAGCGAGCTGTACCTGCTGTACGGGCAGGCGCACAAGCGGCTGGCCGAGCAGGGCATCAGTGTGGGCCGCAGCTATGTGGGGGAGTACTGCACCTCGCTGGACATGGCGGGCGCCTCGATCACCCTGGTGAAGCTCGACGAGGAGATCGAGTCGCTGCTGATGGATCCGGCGGAGATTCCGATCCGGGTGTTTTAAGGATCAATGCTCGACGGCGGGGCCGGCACCTTTGGCTGCCGGCCCCGCCGTCGTTCGTGTCTGCGTTGCCCGAATCAACCGCGGACAAAATGACGTCGTGAGTGTTTTTTGCCTTTCCGTCTCCGCTGAACTCGATCTTGATCATTCTGCAGCCGACGGTGATCGTGATAACGCACCTTGAGGATTCCGCGGCGGCGTCGCCATCCCAAGCTCCGGTGATTTGTCCTGGTGGTCCGCTATGGTTGCACCATTCATTCCAATGCAGGGGGATTAGTGGAGTTTGCAGAGCGCTTGACCGCATTGGCCGCGAAGGTGCGGCAACAAAGGTCTCAGATTGAAACAGAAGAAGCGACGAAGAACGCGTTCATTATGCCGTTCATCTCGACCATCCTCGGATACGACGTCTTCAACCCACTCGAGGTGGTGCCCGAGTTCACTGCCGACGTCGGCGTGAAAAAGGGTGAAAAGATCGACTACGCCATCATGCACGGCGGGACGGTGCAGATCCTCATCGAGTGCAAAAAGTCCAAGGAACCACTCAAAATCGAGCACGCGTCTCAGCTCTACCGCTACTTCGCCGTGACCAACGCCCGGATTGCGATCCTTACTAACGGCGAGGTGTACGAGTTCTTTACCGATCTTGATGCACCCAACCGGATGGATGCGAAGCCCTTCCTCGTGCTGGACCTGAACGACATTGACGAGACGCTGATACCGGAGCTGATGAAGCTCACCAAGGAAATCTTCGATCTTGATTCGATTATCAATGCGGCGGGTGAATTGAAGTACATCGGCCAGATCAAGCGGACGCTCGCGGGCCAGTTCAAGGAACCGGACAGCGAATGGATCAAATTCCTGGCCACGCGGGTCTACGACGGTCCTTACACCCAGAAGGTCCGTGATCAGTTCACCGGTCTCGTGACCAAGGCGACGAAGCAGTTCCTCAACGAGCAGGTGAATGACCGCCTCAAGACGGCCCTTGGCGCGCCGAACTTCCCAATGGCCAGTGACTCGGTCATCGCGGCGACGGTCACCAGCGAACAGGTTGTCGAGGATGACCTCATCGACACCGGTGTGGAAACCACCCTTGAAGAGCTCGAGGGTTACCAGATCGTACGGGCCATTGTCTGTAATGAGGTGAAGCCCGCCCGGGTGGTGCAACGTGACGCAAAGTCATACTTCGCCGTCCTGCTGGACGACAACAACCGGAAGCCAATCGCCCGGCTGCATTTCAACCGGGTGCAGAAGTACCTCGGCGTCTTTGACGACCAGAAAGTGGAGCAGCGGGTGCCGATCAGCTCGCTCGACGAGATCTACGAGCACGCCGACACCCTGCGCTCCAGCGTCAGGGCGTATCTGGCAACTGGCTAATTGCTGCTTGCTCCTCGGGTGCCTCGAGTTCCTTCGAGTCGCCGGCCTTGTTCCGCTTAGGCCACTTTGGTCTGCTGAACTCTATTTCCCGCAGTTTCTGTACCTGGGGCTTCGCTTTGGTCACGGCCCCAGGTACGGAACTCGCTGCGGTGCCCAACACCTGCCGGGTTTGGCTCGAAAGGTCGCTGAGCGACTTGCGCCAGGTCTCCCGCTCCACATCGCCGTACACGAGACCTTCGAGGTCATAGATTGTCGCGAATTGCGCCACGGCCTGCTGAATATTCTCAACCGCGTTCAATGTCGCCGCGCTTCGAAGCGGATTGACGACCCGCGAGAAGTCGTTGATTTTCGCTGTCGCGCTGACTGCATCGTTCAACTTCTGCAGCCGAAGCGCGGCGAGTTCCTGGCGACGTCCTGCTGCCCGCTCCACAGCCGCGACATGATGCTCAACGTCCTCCGGTTCAGATTTCCCCACGTGAGCAATTTCGAGCGCGTCGAGTCTCGTCTGATTCGCGTGGCATGCAGCGAGGAGGACAAGCCACGAGCGGAGTTCGGAGCCGCTTGCATGCTTTATCGCATCAGATTTTTCCGCAGCAGTTCCTTTGGAGAGGGAATCGGCGATGACGTCCAGTTGATTCAGCGCATAAGAGGACGATTGGGCGAGCGCCGTGCTGTGGCCGGAGACCTGAGTCCATGTCGTCTCACTGATGCGGCCGCTCTCCTCGTAAAGCGCATACGCCTTATCGAGAACCAACGTGACCCCTTGAACGTCTCCGAGTGCCTGAGCCCTGTTGTCGGATAACAGCCGGTCGAGCTTAATGTCCATGGCCTCCACAAGTTGTTCGAGGTCGGCCAAGGCTGCTTTCAGAGCGGCGGCGGCGCTCAGCGTCGCCATATTGGAGGCAACCATCGGATTCATCTTCGTGGGCTCGAACTGCGCGTGGGCGGCGATGCGCCCTTTCGCTCCCCGGACAACTCCCGCAAGCGGGCCGCCGCCGTCGGGATTGAACTTCTTCAATTTGTCGAACAGCTCAGCGGACTCGGCCGTCAGGGTGAAAGTCTTGCCCGCCATTGAGGAACTGACCGCTGCGATGCCGCTGACGGCGGCCACAGCGTCCAGCGTCGCCTTCTTCGCTGTCGCACCCAACTCTGGATTGACGGCCAACTCCTGCATGAACTTCTGCACGAGATCGGAATGTCCGACGATTGCCGCTTCTTTGCCGGAGACGAAGATGCCGAGCTCCTGAGTCTCATGTTCCATCTGCCAATTCAAGCAGGCAGAAAGTATTTCGGTGTGCAGCAACACCTGGCATTCTTCGACGTTTGGTGGGCCGGTACCTCAGGTCAGAATGTCCTTGGTGCTGAAGCGCCCGAAGGCCAGCGCCCCGAACACCGCGATGTACCCAAGCTGCAGCAGGGCATTGTCACCGAAGGACTGCCATGCGATCGGATCCCGCAACAGATCCCCGAACCCGAACCAGTAGTGGGTGAACAGCCACGGGTGCATCCACTCAAGCTGCGGCAGTGCACCGAGGATCTGCGAGACGGCGGCCAGCGCGGCGGTCGCGGCCATGGCTCCCACGGGGACCGAGGTGAGGGTGGAGATGAACAGCCCGATCGCACTCAGGCCGAGCAGGGACATCGTCACGTACAGCGCCAGCAGCAGCAGGCGCACCGCATAGCCGCCGAAGCCCACGGTCGTGCCGGAGAGCAGTGCCACCGGGCCGATGGGAAACAGTGCGGCACCGATCAGCGCACCCGTCGTCACCACCGTCAGCGTCGCCACAAGGCAGAACACCGCCGCCCCCGCGTACTTCACCAGCAGCAGCCGCACCCGCCCGGCCGGCGCCACCAGCAGATACCGCAGCGTGCCAAGGTTCGCCTCACCGGCGATGGTGTCCCCGGCGACCACGCCGATGGTCAGCGGCAGGAACAACGGAATCGACACGGTCAGCGCCGTCAGAGACACGAACAGCCCGTTCTGCGTGATGCTCGCCAGGAAGGCCGGACCCCGGCCCGGCTCGGGTCCCTCGGACAGCCGCACCACCACGGCAATGAGGATCGGGATCGCGGCGAGGGCGGCCAGCATGGCCCAAGTCCGACGGCGGCGGAACAGCACCGAGATCTCAGAGCCCAGCAGCGAACGGCCGGCAAAGGGACGGGCCCGCACGACCCCGTCGTGCGCGGGCGGGGGAGGAGAGAGAGCTTCAGCCGGCAACGTCGAACCCCTCTCCCGTCAGTGCCACGAAGCGTTCCTCGAGCGAGGCGCCGCTGACGCTGAAGCCGCGGACGCGCACGTCCGCCCGGACCAGTGCCGCGTTCACCGTCTCCGGCTGAAGGCCGTTGAGGGTGAGTTCGGCCGTCACGACGTCGTCCCGGCCGCCCGTCTCCGGGCTCAGTCCGAGGGACTCGAGCACCCGGCGGGCCGCGCCCGGGTCGGGGGTGAGGACCCGCACGTGGGCGGTGCCCTGCGCCCGAAGTTCGTCGAGGGTGCCCTGGGCGACCAGCCGTCCGGCGCTCATGACGGCGATCTGGTCGCACATCTGCTCCACCTCGGCCAGCAGGTGGCTCGAGACGAAGACGGTGGTGCCTCCGCCCGCCAGCGATCGGATGAGGCTGCGCACCTCCCGGGTTCCCTGCGGGTCGAGCCCGTTGCTCGGCTCATCGAGGATGAGCAGGTCGCGTGGGGTGAGCAGCGCGTTGGCGATGCCGAGGCGCTGCTTCATGCCGAGCGAGTAGGCGTGGGCACGCTTGCGGGCGGCATGGCCGAGGCCCACCCGTTCCAGGGCGGCGTCGACGCGCTTGTTCCGGGTGGCGCGGGAGGTGAGCAGGTCGGCGTCGTCGTACCGCTGCAGGTTCGCCCGGCCCGAGAGGAACGGGTAGATGGCCGGGCCCTCCACGAGGGCACCGACCCGGGGCAGGACGTCTTTGGAGGACTGCGGCATGGCACCACCCAGCAGCCGGATCTCACCGCTCGAGGCGGCGGCGAGGCCGAGCAGCATGCGGATGGTGGTCGTCTTGCCGGACCCGTTGGGCCCGAGGAAGCCGAAGACCGATCCCCGCGGTACCTGAAGGTCGATCTCGTCGACGGCGCGCTGGTGGCCGAAGGTCTTGGTCAGCCCGCGGGTCTCGATGGCCAGCTCGGTGGTGGCCGCGCTCACGGGCGCACTCCAGCCTGGGCCCGACGACGGTCGGTTGCCTGCCCCCGCGGCACCCCCGGCGTCACTGCTGGGAGGCAGCGATCAGCTGGTCGGCACCGACGGCTCCGGCGAAGACGCGTCCGTCGTCGGCGATGAACACCGTGACCAGTGAGGTCTGCAGCACGCGTCCGCCGTCGACCTGGATGAAGGCCTGCTGCAGCAGGGCCTGCGCCTCGGCGGCGTCCTCGCTGTCCGGGGTGGCCGTGAAAGCGTTCGACGCGGAGCCTGCCGGCAGGGCGACGATCGAGCTCCACCCCTCGCCGAGGACCCTCGGCTCGGTGGCGGGGTCCCGGTCGGGCATGCCGTGATCCCGGTGTTCCTTCACCGGCACGTCGGTGACGGTGGTGCCTGCCGGGGGAGTGAACTCGAACAGGCCCGCAGCGGGTGCGCTGAAATCGATGCTGGAGAAGGCGACCGAGAACGCGGGCTCGGACTGGCCCTGCGCGGCGATGGTGAAGCTCAGGGGAACGCCGGTCTCGGAATCCACGGCGAGGGACACGGCGTCGACGAGGGTGTCCTCGGTGCTGGGCGTAAGCACAAGTTCGTAGGCGGTGCGGCCGGCAACCCGGGCGTTGTCGCCCACGGTGATCTCGGTCGACGGGTCGATGGTGGAGAGGAACTTCTCAGCGATCTGCCCCGGCGAGTAGGCCTCACCCATCGGGGCCTCGGTCAATTCCGCCGGACGGACTGCGTGGGCTGCTTCCTGCTCGCGGAAGTCGTAGTACCAGACCTCGTCCCCGTTCAAGACGACGTTGCGCTCGCCGAGCCGGTCCTGCACCTGGACGCGCGCCTTGTCGGGGCCGTCGATGGAGACCTGGGCGGTGTGATCGGAGGTGAGCAGATCGAGGGCCGCGGCCGGACCGTCGGTGCTTCCACCGCCGGGGCCCATGGACTGCAACTCCGGCAGGCCGAGCTCCGAGGACTGCTCAAGGGTGCCGGAGAAGGCGCTGTCGGTGCTGTCGGCGACCAGCTCCAGGAGCTCCTGCGCGGTCTTCGCCGGCAGCTTGGGGCTCGCCTGCGCGAGGTTGGGCCCAACGACGGACGCCGCCACAATGACCGCCGGGACGATGCCGGCGGGAAGCCAACGCTGCCAGTTCTTTGCCATGATCGTGCCTTTCGGGTGATTCCCTTACCCCCACGCTCTGTTAACGGTACTCCTGCTAGCTGTGAGGAAGCCGTGGATTTCGGGACGGATTCGTTCGGGCACAGCGGCCGGCGACCTCCACGGAAGTATCCGGTCGACTAGTCGGCGTGCGCTGCTAATGGATCGGGAGGGAGGAGTTTCCGCAGGGCGGATGCCAGGACGGATGCTGGATCACCCTCACCCTCACCCTCACCCTCACCGGCGGCGGTGGTGCGGGGTTGTTCGAAGACGTACCGCAGGATGCCGGGGATGAGGTGAGACAAGAGGGCGCTCTGCTGGCGGATGGCGGCTTCGGATTCCCCGTGCTGTGCGTGCCGTCGTAAACGAAGGTAGAGGATGTCTCCTACCTCCTCGTGGATTGCGGACAGCCGCTCCATTTCCTTCTGCATCAGTGAGGGGGTTCGGCTGATGATTTTCAGGCGCGCGGCAACGAGCTCGGAGTCGATGGTGTCCCCGGGCAGGAGGGCCGCAAGAAGATCCAACAGGTCAGCGAGGAGGTCCTTCGAGTCGGAGGCAAGAAACTCGCGGACCTTGTGCTCATCGAGGCTGGGAGGCGTGGCGCCAAGGATGGCCGCGTCTTTGGTCCCGTAGTAGTTGAAAAACGTGCGCTGGGAGACATTGCTTGCTTCGCAGATCATGTCGACGGTCACCGCGTCCAGGCCGTGTTCGAGGACGAGGGCGACGGCGCTCCGTTCGATCGTGAGCGCCGTCGCGGCCTGTTTGCGTTGGCGCAGCCCGGGTTCCTTGGGGACTGCCATGCGTGATTCCTCCTGGTGTCGGTCGTTCCTCGTCCGGTAATGCGTCTATTCGTAGCGTAGCGAGTCGATGGGGTTCTTCCGGGCGGCCCTGCTGGCAGGCAGCGTGCCGGAAACGAAGGCGATCGCCATGATCAGGAGGATGACCCCGATAATCGCCGAGGGCTGGAAGAGCAGAATATCCAGTCCGGGGAGGGCCGCCAGGGGACCGGCGGAGAGGGCCGCGTTGAGTGCCGTCCCGATGGCGACGGCAGTCAGGGCTCCGAGGGCGCTCCCGAGAAACCCGATGAACGCCGCCTCGAGGCTGAAGAGGGAGAAGACGCGGCCGCTGCGCATCCCCATGGCTTTCATGAGCCCGATCTCCCGTGTCCTTTCCTGCACGCTCATCAACAGGGTATTCACGATCCCGAAGGCCGCGGCAAGGAGCGCGACCACTGCGAAGGCATTGAGTACACCGACGATTCCGTTGATCACTGTCTTGATGACGCCGAGTTGATCCTGAATGGTCTGCGCGCCGAAGCCTGCATCCGTGATGTCGGCTTTCAAGGCCGCGACTGCGTCGTCGGACTGCTCTGGGTCGAAGTAGGCCACAGCGACGGGATAACGGGCCGGCCCGGTGTCGACCCCTGCCGACTGGAGATCAGCCGCTTCCGCGACCAGCGCAGGATTCGCTCCTCCTCCCGAGGAGAGCAGGCTCTCCTGGGACACGCCGGCGATGACCGCCTCCAGCCGGTGCTGCTTGCCGAGGACATCGGTCAGTCCAAGCTCAACGGTGGCGCCCACGGCGTCCTCCGCAACTGCGAAGCCGAGCAGGTCGACGTAATCGGCGGGAAGGATGACTTCGAGTGCTGATGAACCTTCCGAGAGTTGTTTACCTGCGAGGAGATCGGCCTGCGTAATGGAGGATGTGGGGTTGACGCTGAACTCGTACTGCTGCCCGCCGTCGTGCTCGATGAAGTCGATGGCGACTGCCTGAACCGGGTCCACGCTCAGGACGCCGTCAATATCCGCAAGCTTGGTGAGATCCGCTTCGGTGAGGGGGTCACTTTCCCCTGCCCCGGGCAGACCGGGTCCGCCGGTGCCGGAGGATGCGCTGGATGTCGCAGGGTCGTAGGCTGCAGGACCATCGGTCGTGGTGGGCGCCGTGCGGGTGACGACGAAGACGTCATCGGCGCCCAGGCTCGCCACCTGCTTGGTCACGTAGTCGGTGACTCCAGCCCCTACGGCGGTGGTCAGCGTCAACGTGAAAGCGCCGATGAAAAGAGCGAGAACGGTCAGCGTCGTGCGCAGTTTGCTGCGGAAGGTGTTGTGGACCGCTGTTCGAATCAGGTCGGTGGTCCTCATGCGGCTGCTCCGCTCCTGCGCGTTTCGGATTCGATGATTCCGTCGCGGATGAAGACCTGCCGGTCACACCGGGCGGCGAGGTCCTCGTCGTGGGTGACGATGACCAGGGTGATTCCGAGGTCCCGGTTGAGCGTGAACAGGGCGTCCTCGACTACCGCTCCCGTTGCACTGTCCAAGTTGCCGGTGGGTTCGTCGGCGAAGATGACACTCGGTCCATTCATCAAGGCCCGGCTGATGACCACCCGTTGCTTCTGCCCGCCGGAAAGGTCTGTGGCCCTGTTCGACGCCTTGTCCGCGAGTTCGAACTGATTGAGGACAGCCAGCCCGCGTTCCTTCCGCACCCTGGCCGGCACGCCCGCGATCTTCAGGGGCAGCGTGACATTGTCGAGCACCGACGTCCCCGGCGTCAGGAAGAACTGCTGGAAAACAAGGCCGAATTCCTTATTACGGAGTTCGCTGACCCTCTTCGCGGGAAGCGCCAGGACATCCTGTCCCGCGAAGGAAACCCTTCCGGCGTCGGGCGTATCGAGCAGGGCCAGAAGGTGCATCAGCGTGGACTTGCCGGAGCCGCTCTTCCCGACGATCGCTACGCTCTCTCCGCGCCCCACCGAAAGAGAGACGTCACGAAGCGCCTCGAAGCGGCCCGCTCCCGACCCATATCCCTTGCTGACATTCCTCGCATCGATAATCGGCGTCATGGCCGCCGTCCTTGTGTCCTGGTCACCCTGAGCTCCTTTGATATTCTTGCAGTGACTGCACGTTATCATGCTTAGACTGCACAAGGAGCAGGCGTACCGGAAGGATAATTGCCGCAGAAGGAAAGGTGGTCCGGTCCAATTTGGCCGAACCTATTGACCTTTGGAGCCTGCATGCGCGAAGATCGAGTAACTGGTACGAACCACTTACTTTCCTCACCTTTTCAGGTGGCCATCATGTCTATGGGAGCACAGTCAATGAAGAAGTTCTCCACCACCGCCCTCGCGCTCTCCAGCGTCTTCGTCCTCGGCCTCACCGGCTGCGGACTCAACTCGGGGTCGGACAGTGCCGAAGCCAACGCAGCCGACGGCGAAGTCACCGGCGAAATCACGTTCTCCACGCTTCAGCTCAAGCCCACGTTCACCGACTATATCGAAGGCGTCATCGACGACTTCGAGGCCGAACACCCCGGCACCACGGTGAAGTGGATCGACATCCCCTTCGAAGGCGCCCAGGAGAAGATCTCGACCGACGCCCAGGCCGACTCCCTTCCCGACGTCGTCAACCTGAACCCCAACTTCGCCCAGCCCCTCGAGGAACAGGGCGCCTTCGTCAACCTCGAGAAGGCGGTGCCGGACCTGAAGGACGCCTACGTCGAAGGCGCCTGGGATGCGTTCAAGGTCCCCGGCGAGGAGGGCTCCTACGGCTTCCCCTGGTACCTCAGCTCCGAAGTGACCATGTACAACACGGCGATGTTCGAAAAGGCAGGGCTCGACCCCGAGCAGCCGCCGGCCACCTACGAGGAACTGTTCAGCGCCGCCCGCACCCTCAAGGAAAAGGGTGGCGGCATCCACGGCATGCACCCCGCACTTGAAAACCGCTTCATCCCCGACCTCGCACGCCTCGGCGTCCCGCTGATGAACGAGGACGGCACCGAATGGACCTTCAACACCCCCGAGGCCGAGGCCTACGTCCAGGAGCTCGCCGACCTCTACAAGGACGGCGTCTTCCCCTCGGATTCGCTGACGCAGGACCACTCCAAGGAGACCGAGGCCTACCAGGCCGGCCAGATCGCCCTGTTCCCCTCCGGCGCCAACTTCCTCTCCATCATTGAGGAGAACGCCCCGGATATCGCCAAGGCCACCGACGTCGGACCCCAGATCACCGGCGACGGCGGCCCCACCAACGTCTCGGTCATGGGCCTGCTGGTTCCCGAGAGCAGCGACAACAAGGCCACCGCCCTGGAGTTCGCCGAGTACATGACCAACGCCGAGAACCAGCTCGAGTTCTCCAAGATCGTCACCATCTTCCCGTCGGTGACCGAGGCCCTCGAGGACCCGTACTTCACCGACGACTCGGACGGAACCGTCGAGTCCAAGGCCCGCCGCATCGCCGCCGAACAGCTCGAGAACGCCCGCAACCTGGTCCCCGTGCAGTTCGACGACCGGGTGAAGTCGGCCGTCATCGGCAAGATCCAGCTCGCCCTCAACGGTGAACTGACCGCCTCCGAGGCGCTCGACCAGGCCGTGGCCGAAGCCAACGCCATCACCGGCAAGTGATCACCCCGGCCGGGCGGCGTCCCGACATATTCCGGGACGCCGCCCGGCCGACCGCACCGAGCGCAGCACCCGAGGGAGAGAGAAGGAAATGAAAGCCCAGTACCGCTGGCTGCCGTGGGTGTTCCTCGCCCCGGCGCTCGCCATCGCCCTCATCTTCCACATCGGACCGTTCCTCAACACCCTCGTGCTGTCCTTCACCGACGCCACCACCCTCGGCGGGGGCAAGTTCACCGGAGTCGAGAACTACGCCGCGCTCCTCGGCGACCCGCAGTTCTGGACGTCGGTGCGCAACACGCTGCTCTACGCCATCGTCGTCGTGCCGCTCCTCATGCTGCTGCCGCTCCTGCTCGCCGTCCTCGTCGAGAAGAACCTGCCCGGCATCGGATTCTTCCGCTCCGTGTTCTACTCGCCCGTCGTAGCCTCGATGGTCGTCGTCGGCCTGATCTGGACCTGGCTGCTGTCCTCCGACGGCGCCGTGAACCGGGTGCTCCAGGCGCTGCGCATCGTGCAGGAACCCCTGCCGTTCCTCACCGACACCTCCCTGCTGCTGTTCAGCTGCATGCTCGTCACCGTGTGGAAGGGCCTCGGCTATTACATGGTCATTTACCTCGCCGCCCTCGGCAACGTGCCCCAGCACCTCCACGAGGCGGCCCAGGTCGACGGCGCCGGCGGCGCCCGCCGCTTCTGGTCAATCACCCTGCCGGGCGTGCGCTCCACCATGTTCCTCGTCGGGCTCCTCGGCGCCATCGCCTCAATGAAGGTCTTCGCCGAAATCTTCGTCATCAGCAGCGGAACCGCCGGCCCCGGCGGGCAGGCCCGCACCCTCGTCTACACCATCCGCGAGGTCGGACTCGGGCTCAGCGGCGAGATCGGCTACGCCTCCGCCATGAGCCTGGCCCTGTTCGTCCTCACCATCGGATTCTCGATCCTTTATCTGCGCTCGCAGAGAATGGAGCAGACGCGATGAGCGCTGTCGCCACCCGGACACCCCCGGCCCGGACGACGCCGTCCCGCCCGGACCGTCGCCGCCGCCGGAGCCGGGCGAGCATCCGCCGGAAGGCCGTGAACTACACCGTCCGGTACCTCCTGCTCGCCTTCGTGTTCGTGCTGCTGGCGGGCCCGTTCATCTGGCAGTTCGGCACCTCCCTGAAGGGTCCGGCCGAATCGATCTTCACGGCGAACCCCTTCCCGGTCTCGCCCACAGCCGAGAACTATGTTGCGGTGGCCGAGACCATCCCGGTCTTCCGCTACATCGGCAACTCGCTGATCGTGGCGACGTCGTCGGCCGTCCTGAACTGCATCTTCGCCTCGCTGGCCGGGTACGTGCTGGCGCGGATGCGCTTCCGGGGCCGCACCCTCGTCGACGTCCTGTTCCTGGCCACCATCATCATCCCGTTCGAGGTGATCATGGTGTCGGTGTTCCTGACCTCGCGCTCCCTCGGCCTCGTCGACAGCCTGATGGGCGTGATCCTTCCCGCCGCCGCCACCGGCCTGTCGATCCTGATCATGCGCACCGCCTTCAGCTCGCTTCCCCGGGAGATCGAGGAGGCTGCCATGATCGACGGCGCCTCCGACTGGCAGCGGTTCCTCCGGGTCGCGCTGCCCTCGGTGAAGGGGTCCCTGATGGTCGTCGCCATCTTCGCGTTCGTGTTCGCCTGGGACGACTTCCTCTGGCCCCTCGTTATTTTGAAGGACCCGTCCAACTACACCCTTACTGTGGGTATTCAGTATCTTTCCGGCACCTTCACCAGCAACCAGCGCGTGGTGGCCGCCGGAACCATGATCGCCGTCCTTCCGCTGCTGCTCCTGTTCTTCGCGCTGCAGCGGTGGTTCTTCCGCGGCGTCGGAGAAGGGGGAATCAAGGGATGAGCGCACCAAAGTACGAGATCCTGCGCACCGAACTCGAGCAGCTGATCACCGGCGGGCTCGACGCCCATGCCCCGCTACCCAGCGAACGCGAGCTGATGGCCCAGTACGGGCTCTCCCGCATGACGGTCCGCGAGGCGCTGACCCGGCTCGCCGAGGACGGCCTCGTCTACCGGGTGCAGGGGGCGGGCACCTTCGTGTCCGACCTGACCAAGATCACCAAGTCCCTCACCCTCACCTCCTTCAGCGAGGACATCCGTGCCCGCGGCATGGTGCCCGGGTCACGGGCCAGCACGGTGACGTGGACCGAGGCCGACGCCGAGACCGCCAGCGTCCTGAATATCTCCCCCGGTGCCCGCATCGTCCACATGGAGCGGGTCCGTACAGCCGACGGGCTGCCGATGTGCCTTGAGAACGTGTGGATCTCGGCCGAGCTGGTGCCCGAGGACTTCGAACTCCACGAGAATTCCTCCCTCTACGACTACCTCGAGGGCATCGGCCGCGGCCCGGTCGCCGCCTCCCAGACCATCCAGGCCACGGTGCTCACCACCGACCAGGCGCACCTGCTGGAGGTCCCGCCCTATTCGCCGGCGCTCGCCGTCTCCCGGGTGACTGCGGACGCCCAGGGCCGCGTCATCGAGCAGGCCAAGAGCCTGTACCGCGCCGACCGCTACGACTTCCATGTCACCGTGGAGAAGGCGCGCGGACGGTGACGGACGGCACCGCACTCGGCATAGACATCGGGGGCACCAAGACCCTCGCGGCACTTGTAGGAAGCGACGGCGGCGCCGGACCGGTCGATGAAATCCCCACGCGCGCCTCTTCCGGGGCGTCCCGCGTGCTCGCCGACGCGCTCGGCCTCGCCCTCACCACCGCCGGCAACCGCCGGATCGACACCGTCGGCATCGGCGCCGCCGGGGTCATCGATCACCGCACCGGCCGCGTCCTCTCCGCAACGGACGCCCTGCCCGGATGGCAGGGGACCGATTTGCTCTCGGCTTTCAAGGCGGCATTCCCGGACGCGTCGGTCCGGGTGGTCAACGACGTCCAGGCTTTCACGCTCGCGGAGGTCCGGCACGGCGCGGCACGCGGCGCCGGCACCGTGCTCGGCGTGACCGTCGGCACCGGGATCGGCGGTGCCCTCGTGGTGCACGAGCAGCTCCACTGGGGAGCGCACGATGCCGCGGGACACTTCGGCCATGTGCTGGTCCCCGGCGCCGAGGGGCGGCGCTGCCCCTGCGGGAAGGCGGGGCATCTCGAGGCGGTCGCCTCCGGCACCGCCATGACTGACCTCTTTCGGGAGGCCGGCGGCACCGCCGGATCCCTCCGCGACGTCGACCGCGCTGCAGCCGCCGGCGACTCAGCGGCCCGCGCTGTACTCCACCGCGGTGCGGAGGCGCTCGGCGTGGCTTTGGGCTCATTTGCCAACGTCTTCGATCCCGACCTAGTGGTGATCGGCGGGGGCGTGGCCGGACTGGGGCAGTGGTGGCTCGACCGCGTGCGCACCGCCGCCCGCGCCACCACCATCCCGGCCGTCGGAGACCTGCGCATCGAGGCGTCAACGGTGGGGGCCGCGGCCGTCGCGGTCGGGGCGGTCAGCGCCGCCCGCAGCCTGGCGGATCCGGTTCCGGCCCGCCCCCCGGAAGCCGGGGTGCTCTCATGAGCATCGCTCTGATCCCCCTCGATGAGCGGCCGGTCTGCACCCAGCTCCCGGCATCCGTTGCCCGCATCGCCGGCCTGGACTGCGCCCTGCCCCCGGCGAAGGCCCTGCCCTCCATCCGGCAGCCCGGCGATCCCGGCGTCCTCGCCGGTTGGCTGCAGGAACGCGTGGGCACCTCGGGACACCTCGTCGTCTCACTTGAGGGCCTCGGGTTCGGTGGCCTGATCCCGTCGCGGATCGGAGACGAATCGGCGTCGGACGTCCTGGGGCGCTGGTCGGCGCTCGACCACCCCGGGGCGACGGTCTTCGGGTTCACCCTCGTCCCGCGCACCCCGGATTCTCTCGACGCCATGGAGGAACCCTCCTATTGGAACCCGTACGGCCCGGCGCTGCACCGGCTCTCGGGCGCCCTCGCAACGGGGAAGGGCGTCGAAGAGGCCCGATCGGCGCTGCCGGAGGAGGTCCGCCGGGACTGGCTGGGACGCAGGATGCGCCAGCACACCCTGGCGCTCGCCGCCCTCGAACTCACCGGCCGCAGCGTCATCGACCACCTCGTCGTCGGCATCGACGACGCCTCGCAGCGGTCCCTCTCGGCCACCGACCAGGAAGCCCTCGAGGGCTGGGTGGAGCGGCTCGAGCTGGGCGGCCGGGCACTCGTCCAGCCCGGCGCCGACGAGATCGGCGCCGTCCTGGTGGCCCGCGCCTGCCTCGACGTCCTCGGCACCAGCACACCGCGCATCGGCGTGCTGTGCGCCGACCCGGGGACGCTTGAGCGGGTGGCGCCCTACGAATCGACGACGGTGCGCGAAACCATCCGCCGGCAGCTCGAATCCGCCGGCGCAGTGGCCGACTTCGGCGGCGCTGATGCCGGTAAGACCGGGGGATGGGACGCCGTGCTGGTGGTTCACGCCCCCGAGGCGCCCCGCACCCCGCACGCCGACTGGGCCGTCTCGCCGCAGCAGAGCAACGACACCGAGGCAGCCGCGGCCACCGCGCAGCTCGTGCTTGACGCCGCCGCCGGCTCGCCCGTCGTCGGACTCGCGGACGTCCACCGCCCCAACGGCGCCGACCCGGCCCTCATTGCCGCCCTTGACGAGCGCGGAGCGTGGAGGCATCTCAGCAGCTTCGCCGCCTGGAACACTGCGGGCAACACCGTCGGCACCGTCGCGGCACAGCTCGTGGCGACCTGCGCCGGACGCGCGGCCGGGACGTACAACCCCGACGAAGCCCGCCTCGCCCTCGCCCGGAGGGTGGTGGAGGACTACGGGTGGATGTCCGTCGAGCGGGCCCGGGTGCGGGCCGAGCTCGGCTCGAATCCCGAGCTCCACGACTCCGTCGAGCCCGCAGACACCCACAACCCCGTCCTGCGCGCAGCGGAGGACCGCCTGAACGCCGTGCTGGAGCGGCCCGGTTTCGAGGAAATCCACCTGTCCGGCCTCACACTGCCCTGGCACCGCACCTTCGAGATCGACTTCACGCTGGGCACGGACCGATGACGCGCACCCGCCTCACCGCCGACATCGCCGTCATCGGCGGGGGACTTGGCGGTATCGCCGCCGCGCTCGCCGCGGCCGATGCCGGCAGCTCCGTGGTGCTCACGGCAGCCGAGCCGATGATCGGCGGGCAGGTGACCTCGCAGCTCACCGCACCGCTCGATGAACACCCGCTCGTCGAATCGGCCGGTGTCACGGCAACCTACCGCCGCTTCAGGGACCTCGTCCGCGCGGCCTGCGGCGGCGCCGCCAACCCCGGCGAGGGCTGGGTCAGCAGGCTCTGCTTCGAACCGCTCGTCGGCCTGGACGTCCTTGAGGGAATGCTCGAGCAGCACCTCGCGGCCGGTCGGATCCGGCTCTTCACCGGACACACGCCGGTGCGGGCCGTGCTGGGTGCCGGGCCTGACCCTCGAATCGAGGCCGTGGAGCTGCAGGGCCCCGGCGGGTCGCTTTTGGTGCTCTCCGCGGGGGCCTTCATCGATGCCACCGAGACCGGAGACCTGCTGCCCCTGACCGGCACCGCCTGGGTCATCGGCTCGGAAGGCACCGACGCCTACGGCGAACCGGACGCGGTCCCCGGCCCGGCCGACCCGCGCGCGGAGCAGTCCTTCACCTGGGTCGCCGCGGTGGTCCGCGAACCCCATGCCCTCCCGGTCGGCCCGGCCCCGGAAAGTTACGCCCGCCTGCGCGATTCCCAGCCGTTCTCCCTCGACCTCGACGGCTGGGACGGCGAGACGCACCGTTACCGGTTCTTCCATGACGGCCCGGACGGTAAGCCGCCCTTCTGGGAGTACCGCAGGATCCGCACGGCCGCCTCCGGCAAGCCCGAGGCCGCCGTGATCAACTGGGCCGGCAATGACTACAGCGCCCGCGGCCTGGTGGCCGACCCCGAACGCGCCACCCGGGAGGCCCGGAACCTCACGCTGGCGTTTCTTCACTGGCTCCGCACGGAGGTGCCGCGCGACCCCGAGGACGGTCAGGGCCCGCTCGGCACTGGCCGCGGCTACCCCGAGCTGCGCCTGGCCCCCGAGCTGAGCGGTACCCCGGACGGGCTCGCGGCTGCCCCCTATGTGCGCGAATCGCGGCGGCTGGCCAACCCCGATCCGGTCACCTTCCATGACCTGGTGGCAGGCCCGGACGGGCTGGCCCGGCCGGTGCCCGACTCCGTCGGCATCGCCTGGTACCATGCCGACCTGCACCCCCGGGTGGGCCATCCCCGCACGGTGTTCAGCGAGACCGCGCCGTTCTCGATCCCCGCCCGCGCCCTGGTCCCCGCCGACGGGGTCGGGCCGGCCAACCTCGTCATGGGCGCCAAGAACCTCGCCGCGACGCAGGTGGCCGCCGCGGCCTACCGGCTGCAGCCCGGCGAATGGGCGATCGGGGAGGCCGCCGGGGTGATCGCGGCGGCTGCCGTCGCGGCGGCCGGTTCCGCCCCAAGGCACAGCGTCGACTCGCCAGCCGGCACTGACTCGCCGGCCGGTTCCGCCCCAAGGCACAGCGTCGACTCGCCAGCCGGCACTGACTCGCCGGCCGGTCCCGGAACGGGAGCCCCCACCGGAAGGCCAGCCAGCGCGCGCGGGATCGTTCGAGACCCCGGCCGGCTCCGCGCGGTGCAGGACGCCCTCCCCGCCCGGGGCGCACCCATCGCCTGGCCCGAGGGCGCCGTCGCCCACCCAACCGTCCTCCCACCGGCCGTTTCACCCGCCGTCCCACCCCTCGTTCCCAGCAGTACGGAGATCCCCAGTGCCTGAGCAGTTCCCCGCGGCAGCACCCCAGCCGGCAGGAATCCTCGACCGCCTCCGCGGCCACCTCATCGTGTCCTGCCAGGCCTACCCGGGCGAACCCCTGCGCGGCCCAATCCACATGCGGGCCATGGCCCTGAGCGTGCTCGCCGGTGGCGCCGCCGCCGTCCGCGTCGAGGGGCCCGACGACGTCCGCGCCGTGCGTGCCGCAACCGACGCCCCGATCATCGGGCTGTGGAAGATCGGCGACACCGGCGTCTACATCACACCTACCCTCTCCGCGGCGGTCGAGGTGGCGCGGGCGGGCGCCGACATCGTCGCCCTCGACGGCACGGACCGGCCCCGCCCGGACGGGCTCACCCTCGCCGAGACCATCCGACGGCTCAAGGAGGCCGCGCCGGTGCTCGTCCTGGCCGATGTCTCCACCGTCGAGGAAGGCCTCGCCGCCGAGGCCGCCGGAGCCGACCTGGTCTCCACCACCCTCGCCGGCTACACCCCGCACAGCCGTCCCGGACCCGGGCCGGACCTCGCCCTGGTCGCCGAACTCGCCGCCGTCCTCACCGTGCCCCTCCTCGCCGAAGGCCGCATCGCCACCCCCGACGACGCCGCCGCCGCCCTCGAGCTGGGCGCCGCCGCCGTCGTCGTCGGCTCCGCCATCACCCACCCGCAGTCAATCACCGCCCGTTTCGCCCGTCGCACCTCCGCCGTCGCCGCCACCACCGAGAAAGGCACCCGTGTCTGAACCCCAAGAGACCTGCCATGTGATCTCCCACGTCCACTGGGACCGGGAGTGGTACCGCACCTTCGAGGGATACCGGGGACGGCTCGTTGAGCTGGTGGAGCGGGTGTGCGGTGCGCTGGATAAGAACGAATACGCTTCCTTCCACCTCGACGGGCAGACCGTCATCCTCGCTGACGTTCTGGAGATCCGCCCGGACCTCGAGGAGCGCCTGGCAGCGCACATCCGCTCGGGTCGGCTGACTGTCGGGCCGTGGCACGTGCTCGCCGACAACCAGCTCGTCTCCGCCGAGAACCTCGTCCGGAACCTCCTGCGCGCCCGCCGGTGGGGCGCCCGGATGGGAAGGCTCTCGCCGGTGGGCTACTCGCCCGACGCCTTCGGGCACCCGGCGGACCTGCCGCGGCTGCTCAACGGCTTCGGCATCGACACCGCCCTCGTCTGGCGCGGGGCGCCGCCGGAGCACGCCCGGTTCCGCTGGATCTCCCCGGACGGCAGCGAGGTCTTCACTGTCAACCAGGGCTATCACCAGACCGAAACCCTCTGGGACGCCGACAGCAGCGACACCCAGCTGAAGCAGTTCGTCGACACCGAACGGAACCGGATGCCGGAGGGGCCGCTCCTGCTCCTGAACGGCGGGGACCACCTCGTACCGCGCCCCCCGGCCGAACGGCAGGAGGCCGCCGCCGGGGCTGGCGTGGCCCTGGCGGAGACAACCCTCGAGGACTTCTTCGCGGAGGCGCGCGCCGCGGCCGTCGACCTGCCCGAGGTCTCCGGCGAACTCCGCACCCTTGGCAACCGGCTCACCTTCCTGCTGCCCGGCACCCTCTCCGCGCGCAGCTACGTTAAGCTGGCGAACCACCGGGTCCAGACGCTGCTTGAGCGCTTCGTCGAACCGCAGCTGGCCCGGCACCGGCTGGCCGCCTCCGCCTCCGGCGCCCCTGAGCTACGGCCGGACTCCCATGCCGAGCTGCTCGACGACGCGTGGGACCTCGTGATCAAGAACGCGCCCCACGATTCGATCTGCGGCTGCAGCACCGACGAGGTGCACCGCCAGACCACCGTGCGCGCCCAGCGCGCCACCGACACCGGGGACCTGCTGTTGCGCCGGCTCCTGCTGGCCGAAGGCGTCGACACCCGCCAGCACGGTGACCCGGCGCGTGAGAGCGCCGGCGTCGTCGTGCTCTCCGGCCACGGCACGCCGGTGAGCGGACCCGCCACCGTTGAGGTGGTGACCGAGGCCGGGCGCGTGGTGACGGGCCTGCGCGACGCCGCGGGCCGGACGATCCCCTTCGAGGTCGAGTCCACCCGGCGCGGGAAGGTCTTCGAGGCCGACCTGGACCTGCTCCCCGACAGCCGGGACACCGACACGCACACCCTCGCCTTCGCGGCCGGGAACGTCCCCGCGTTCGGCTGGACGACGTTCAGCGCCGAACTCGGCGAGGCCACCACCGGACCGGAGGTGCAGAAGAACCGCGTCGTGGACAGTGGGCGCTTCCGCCTCGAGGTGCTCGACGACGCCTCCCTGCGCGTGCAGGACACGACCAGCGGCGTCGTCCATGAGGGCATTGGCCGCCTCGTGTCCTCCGGCGACCGCGGGGACACCTACAACTTCGACCCGATCCCCGGCGATGCGCCAGCCGTGCCCCGGGTGGTCGACGTCGAGGTCACCCGTACCGAACTGCGCACGCGTGTGCGGATCGCGGCCGTCCTGACCCTTCCCGAAGGGCTCGGAGAGGACCGCGACAGCCGCAGCGCCTCCACCGTCGACTCGCCGCTGGACATCACCGTCACCCACTGGGCGGAGACCGACCGCCTCGAGTGGGCGATCACGCTGGACAACCGGGCACGCGATCACCGGCTGCGCTTCGAGACCCCGGTCGACGCCGGCGCGAACGCGTGGACGGCGGACCAGCACTGGTCGACGATCGAGCGGCTGATAGGCCCCGAACTCGGACCACTGCCGGCCGAGGCCGCCCTCGAGGCCGCGCACCCGGTGGCCCCCGTGACCTCCTGGGCGTGTGTCGGGCGCGGCGCGGACGCCGTCGCCCTGCTGGTCCGTGGGCTGCCCGAGGTCCAGGCCTTCCGGAGCGGAGAAGCGGCGGTCCTTGCAGTGACCCTGCTGCGCGCCGTCGGCTGGCTCTCCCGTTTCGACCTGCGCACCCGCACCACCGGCGCCGGGCCCATGCTGGCGGTGCCCGAGGCCCAGTGCCTGGGGCCGCTCACTGTCAACGTCGCCGTCGTGCTGGGGGAGGGCGTCCAGCCTGAGAACCCCGCTTTCCTGACTGCGGCGGCGCTCCACGCCGCCCCGCTGGCGGCCTTCGCCCTCCGCCCCGGGGTCCAGGCACCGGCGGGCCGGTCGGCGGCGCGCACGGCGCCGGAGGTGACCGGCGCCCTCGTCTCGGCCTGGAAGCCGGCCGAGGGAGCCGGCGGCTCAGTGCTCCGGATCTCGAACCCTAGCCCGCTCCCGGCCTCCGCCGCCGTCGCCGTACCCGAGGGCGTCACCACGGTGCACTGGGCACGGATCGACGAAACCCCCGAGGAAGAACTGCCCCGGGAGGACAAGCTCCACCTTGAGCTGCCGCCCTACGGGCTGGTGACGCTCCTCCTGAGCTGACCGTCCCACGCGAGAAGCCGCGGCACGCAGCCGCGGCTTCTCGGCGTGTCTGCAGGGTTTGCCAATAGGTACGGACCACTTAATCCGAAAAGCACAAGACCCCTGCAATTAAAGGCATCAATACTTTCAGACAGTCTTGACTTGTACGAACCACCACAACAGGATGGGATCGACCAAGGAGGTCCAATGCGAAGAAGCATCACCCACCAACGCCGGTGGCCGCTCGTTACAACCCTCGCCGCAGCCCTGCTCGTTCCGCTGGCTTCGGCTCCCGGCAGCGCCCTGGCCGCCCCGGGCGACGCGCCGGCCGGACCGCGTGCCGTCGCCGCCGACGGCACCGTGCAGGCGCTCGACGCCATCAACCCCTCAAGCCGCACCGCCGGCATGTTCGCCCTCTACACCCCGGAGTTCGGGCCCTCGACCAAGACCAACCAGTTCGGCGGCGAGGCGGTCCTGCAGGAGACCGCCACCGCGGGCACCTACAAGGTGCTCGATGTCTGCACCGTCTTCACCAACTGCGCGAACAAGGGCGACAATGCGATCCCGCGCGACGGCGCCGTCCTCTCCGCCTCACCCGGCGGCACGCCCGACGTCCGCACCTTCCTCCGCGACCACATCCACGTCGGTGAGCTCGTCACCCTCGACGACCTCACCGTGCGCTCGGTGAGCACCACCATCGACGCGACCGACCCCACCGCGGCGAGCCACCCGGGCGGCGTGGACCCCGCGTCCGGGAACTGCTACCCCGGCTGCCGCGGCGCCGAACAGCTGATCGTCTACACCGCTGCCTCCGGCCGTCCCACCACGAAGACCAACGACTACGGCTATGAGGTGACGGTGGTCGACGGCCGTGTCGTCACCCGCGGCGGCAACAACCGCGAGATCCCCGCCGACGGAATGGTCATCTCCGGCCACGGCGGACGCGGAGCCTGGCTCTCAAGCAACGCCGTCCCCGGCGCGAAGGTCGCCATCGAGGGCTCGACCCTGACGGTCACCATCGACGAGAGCACCTACATGTACGGCGCCGAGCAGGCCCTGACGCGCGCGGGCGACTCCCTCACGGCCGCCGGTCAGAGCTGCCTCACCATCGACAACGAGGGCTCGGCCGCCGCTGCCGCCGAGGCCCGCTCGCTGCTCGACCAGGCCGCCGCGGCCTCCGAGGCGGGCGACGTCGACGCGGCGGTGGCGCTGGCTGAACGGGCCCGCGAGCAGGCCGAACTGGCCTGGTACCGCACCGCCGAATCCCGCCCGGTGGAAGGCCGCGGCATGTGGGTCCGCCCGACGGAAACTACGCCGGCTCAGATCGCGAAGACCCTCGACCAGATCGGCGCCGCCGGCGTCAACATGGTCTTCCTTGAGACTGTCTTCCAGGGCTACACCATCTACCCCAGCGCCGTCGCCAAGGACAACGGCATCACGGCGCAGCGCCCGGAGATGGCCGGATTCGACCCGCTCCAGGTCTGGATCGACGAGGCGCACGCCCGGGACATCGAACTCCACCCGTGGGTTCACACCTTCTTCGTCGGCGCGCAGTCAGTGAATGAGAACGGCGGCGCCGGCCCCATCCTCGAGGCGCACCCGGAGTGGGCCGCCGTCGAGCGCGAGGACGTCGGCAAGGCCGGCCCCCAGCCCTCCTCGCAGGAGGAAGGCTACTTCTTCGTTGATCCCGCCATGCCGGAGCCCCGGGCTTACATGTTGTCGATCTACGAAGAGATCCTGACCAAGTACGACGTCGAAGGCCTCCACCTCGACTACATCCGCTACCCGGTCTCGCAGCCGTGGCAGACGGCCTCCTTCTCCTACAGCGACTTCTCCCGCGACGCCTTCGCCGCGGAGTTCGGCAAGGATCCGTACACGTTGACCCCCGCCGATCCGCTGTGGAAGTCGTGGGACGCCTGGCGCGAGGGGAACGTCACGTCATTCGTCTCCGAGGTCCGGGAACTGCAGCAGAAGCTGGCACCCGAGACGCAGCTGTCCGCGGCGGTCTTCCCCGACCCGGCCGACGGCCTGGCGAAGAAGTTCCAGAACTGGGCCGACTGGGTGGATAAGGGCTACGTCGACGTCCTCACCGGAATGTCCTTCGGCACCTCCGCCGCATCCGTGGCGCGGGACACCGAGCTGATGCGGAAGTCCGTCGGCGACGAGAACCTCCTCTACACCGCCACCTACGGTCCGTTCCGCGGCTCGTCGCCGGATGTGCTGGTGGACCAGACCCAGGCCGTCCGCGACGCACACTCCGACGGCGCGGCGCTTTTCGCCTACAACCAGCTCTCCGCCCCGCAGGCGACGGCGCTGGAAGAGGGAGTGTTCCGGGTCGAGGCAACCACTCCGCACAGTGACCTGATCGCGGCCTCCCGCGAGGCAGGCCGCTGGACCGCGGAGAACGTCGAGAAGGCGACCGGCGCCTGCATCCCGGAGAAGACGGCCACCAAGGTGCAGCGCGAACTGGACCGGGCCGACCGCTTCCTCGAGAAGGGAAAGCCGGCGGAGGCCGTCAAGGTCTACGCCAAGACGGCGTCGCTGATCAGCGGATCCGCCGAGGTACAGCCGGAGTTCGCGGCCCGGATGCTGCGCGACCTCGCCATGTACCAGCGGTGGAGCGGACAGGCCGCCGCGAAATAAGGGGTAACACCCTCTGCAGCACCCCGCCGGTCACGAGTTGACGGCGGAAACCGTAGGAGCGTCCCAGCCAGGGGCGCTCCTGCGGTCGTTCCAGGGCGGTTCACAGCAAGCCCAGCTCCGATCCGCCGCCCGCCGCCGGCGCATGGGCGGTCCCTGGCCCGCCTATCCTGTCCCTTCCGCCGTGCAGGGTCTACCGGAAAACAGCTTTGGAGATCCGGGCGCGGAAAAATTCGCCGTCGTCGCTTCTCCCTGAGGTTCCCTTCCACCAGCCGGCTCGAAGAATTGAAGGAAGAGTGACGCCACCGAACTCTGTCTCCGCTTCGATCGACACGCCGAACGGGTGCCGCCCCGGGGGAGCACCTCCCGGGGTGCCCCACCGCAGCATCGACACCTCGGTCAGCGCCCCGGAAGGATCGACCCGGAGCGTGACGTCCTCGGCTTCGCCGTCGATCACCCTGGTCATCACCGCCGTGTCGGGCGAAAGGCCGGCGCTCCACGCGGCGCTGCGGAACGCGGTCGGGACGAGGACTCCCTCGCTCGCCAGGCGGCCCGCCGCGCTGCGGCTCACGTCGGCGCCGCCCGCCGTCACCACCGGAAGGACTCCGAGCAGCCGCCACCGCATCTGGCCGGCGCCTTTGCTGAAGCGATCGTAGCCTCGAACGGGAAGACCTCCCACGCGTGCTTCCGCGGCCCAGATGAAGCCTTTCTGCGGAGCGAGGATCTGGCGCGCCTGGAAGGGCCGCCAGGAGGGGCCGAGTTTGATCTGCCCGGACATGGTGAGCTCCACCGAGGACCATAGCGGGGTGCCCGGCCGGAGCGAGTGCGCGAGCCACCTCTGCGCCGCGGCCGGCAGTCCCGCCGTCAGCCCCGGCTCGTACAGCGGAGGGGACGGCTCTCCCGTGCGGAGCCAGGCCCATTCATCCCGGAGCGCCGCCGGCCTCAAGACCCCCGTCATCCTGTCCCCCTTCCACGGCGGGCTGCGTCGACCCGGCTACTACGGTGCCACCGGCCCGACACCCCGCACAGGGGCAAAGGACCTCCGCTGCGACTCTGCGGGATAGGCTCGTCTGGGCTTCGCGTGGGGTCCAGTACGCAACCAGCTCAAGGGGACGAGTGCACAGCCTGAACTTCACTGCCATCGATTTCGAGACGGCCAACAGCAAACGCGGATCGGTGTGCGCCGTCGGGCTCACCAAGGTGCGGGCCGGAGCCGTCACGGAATCGCAGAGCTGGCTCATCCGGCCGCCGGCGGGAATCGACCACTTCGATGCGCGGAACATCTCCGTGCATGGGGTTCGTCCGCAGGACGTACTCGGCGCGGACTCCTGGGAAACCTCCCTGCAGCGGATCGTGAATTTCGCCGCAGGAGACACCCTTGTCGCACACAACGCCTCGTTCGACCGTTCGGTGTTCCGGAACGCCTGCCTCGAATCCAACCTTGAGGTGCCCGAGGTCGAGTTCCGCTGCTCGCTCGAGCTGGCGCGGCGTCAACTGGACCTCGAGGTGAACCGGCTGCCCCAGGTCGCCGAGGCCCTCGGGTTGAGCAGCTTCCGCCACCACGACGCCGGCAGCGACGCCGAGACGTGCGCGAACGCCGTCCTGGCCATCGCCCGCAGGGACGGCCTCTCCACCCTCGAGCTGCTGTGGCCCGCCAGGCCCCCGAAATCCTCCGGCTCGCACCGCTACCGGAGCGAGCCCGCGCTCGCGGAACTTCCACAGCCCAATCCGCTGGCGGACGCCTCCCACCCGCTGTTCGGCCAGGTCGTCGTCTTCACCGGGGAGCTCCTCACCCTCGAGCGGCCCGAGGCCATGGCGCAGATCGCGCGCCGCGGCGCGGCCAACGCCAAGACCATCACCAAGAAGACAACGATGCTCGTCATCGGGCGGCAGGATCCCCACAGCTTTCGCGTGGAAATCGGCACGGACAGCGGAAAGGAACGCAAGGCGCTGCAGTACATCGAGGCGGGCCAGGCAATCCAGGCCGTCAGCGAGCATCAGCTGCTGGAGTGGCTGGCACCTGCAGCCGGTGCCGTCGGGAACCCCACGGAGAATGCGGCCGGTGCAGCGACCCCGGCCCTCGAGGCGATCCCGGCTCTCGAGGCGCCCGCAGTGCGCCCGGCGGCGATCGAGGCACCTGCGGCAGGCGCCAATGGTGCGCCGTTGGAGCTTGTGGCAGCAGGGATCCTGAAGCTGCTGGGAAGCTTCCGCCGCTCGCGGTAGGCGGCCGCCAGGGTTCCGGAGACGTCTGGGTCCCGGAGACGCCGGTGCCCGCGGGAGCTGCCGGCCCTCGAGGGCCGGCGGGAAGCGCTTAGTGCCGCCGGTCGTAGCGCCGCACCGCTTTCTCCCGTGCGTGGAGCAGCAGGGACCGCGCCTGCTCGGCCGTCGCCTCACCGGGGTTGAGGATGGACACCCACGCCTGCGAACCGTAGACCGGATGAGGCAGGATGCGGTCCACCTCGGTGAAGTCGAATTCGGAGAGATGCCCGGCGTGCTGATCGGCCGGGTGGCCCACCAGGTCCTCGTAGATCGACGATCCCACGAAGATGTTGAGCCGGAAGATGCCCGGCCGGTTCAGATCGGAGGCGGTGTCGAAACCCGGGTAGTCGCTGACCACGATCGTCGCGAAGGGGTAGCGCCGGTACGTTGGAGCGCTGTCGTCGGGATCGTAGAAGATGAAGGTGTCGCCCCAGGCGGCCTCCGGCGCGCCGGACTCCTCCGTTGCGGTGTCCACCACGACGCCGGGGAGGTCCGAGACGAAGGCGATGATGTCGTTCTCATCCACTCGTGAATGCTTTCAGAGCCACGCGCCTCAGTAAAGGGTCCCGGTGGGCGGGGGCGGCCCACCGCTGGGCTATGATTTTCCCCATGCAACCGGGTCTCATCTACCTCATTGGTCCATCTGGACACCCCAACTTCGGCGACGAATTCATCACCGCGGCGTGGCTCCGGTACCTCGCCGTTGCCCGCCCGGACGCCCAGGTCTGGCTCGACTGCCCGCAGCCCGGTACGGCCTCGGTCCTCTTCGACGGACTGCACCCGAATCTCCGCATCACCAACACCCTGTGGCGGCTCGTTCACGAAAACGCCGAACGCCCCGTCGAGGAAACCGCCGAGATCGTCACCTCACGCGTTACCCACCTCGGCTCGCCCACCTACGACCTCGGCCTGCTCAAGCTGCGCGAGGCTGAATCCCTCCACCTCCTCGGCGGCGGGTACATCAATGACAACTGGGCGCACCACACCGGCCTGATCCACGCCATGCGCGCCGTCCGGACCCTGACGGGTGCGCGGCTGTACGCGACCGGACAGGGCCTGATGCCGGCGCTCGACCAGGGCATGCCCGCTCCCGAACTGTTCAACGACTTCGACGTCGTCAGCGCCCGCGACGACGCCGGAGCCGAAGCCTACGGGGTGCCCCGCGGGCTCGACGACGCCTTCCTCGGCGTCACCGAGGAGATCGCCCGCTCCCAGTTCTCGGACGCGCTGTATGTGTGCATCCAGAGCGACACTGTCGACACCGAGCGCTTCGACGCCGCCGTCGACGTCGCACGCGAAGCCGTGGAGGCCGCGCTTGGGCAGCGCCGGAAGGTCTACTACGTCGAGGCGGTGCCCGGCGGGGACCGGGCGGCGTATGAGCGGCTCGCCGACCTGATCCCGGAAGAGCACTTCCTGCCCTTCGTGTACCTCTGGGAGCACGGACTGCCCCTGTCGGCGCACCAGACCTGGGTGACCAGTCGTTTCCACTTCCATCTTCTCGCTGCCGCCTCCGGAGGCAAGGGCATCGCGGTCGGCATGAAGAAGGGCTACTACGACGTCAAGCATGAGTCGGTTGCCGCCCTCGGCAGCGGCTGGGCGCTCGCGCTCGGTGACGACACGCCGTCCATGCCCTCCGAACGCGGGCAGCTGTCGGCGAACCTGCCGGCACTGGTTGCCGCCAAGCGGGCTGAAGCCGAACGGCTCTACCCGGCCGCCACCCCGGCGGCTCCAGTCCCCGCTGCTGCCGCCCGTTTCCTCGGGGGTTCGATCGGCGGGGTCCTGAAAAACAAGCTTGCCCGCTGAAAGACTGAATCCACTCCGTGCCTTCCTCCCTGCCTGAGCTCCTTCAGCTTGCCCAGCCGCTCCTCTTCCTGCTTACCGCGTTCTTCCTTCCCGGCACGCTCGCCCTGCTTCCCCTCCGGGTCGGCTGGCCGGCCGCGGTGGCGCTCGGGCCCGCCGTCACGCTCCTGCTGCTGGGCGTCGGAACCTTCGTCCTCGATGCCCTCGGAATCGGCTGGACGGCGGTTTCGGTCTCCCTGATGCTGCTCCTGCCTATCGGGGCGGTATGGCTGGCGGGCCGGTGGATCCGGCTCGAGCGGCCTCTCCTGCCCCGGCCGAACGGGGCGGGGACCGAGAATCCATCGCCTGCGGCGGCGACGGCGACGGCGACCGTCAGGATCGCCGTCGGCGCCGGGCTCGCCGCCGCTGCGGCCCTGATCTCTGTGGCGGTGCTGCGCGGGATGGGCAGTTTGTCGACGGCGTCCCAGGGGTGGGATGCGGTGTTTCACGGCAACGCGGTGCGCTGGATTCAGGAATCGGGCCGGGCCACCCCATGGAGCATCAACCCCATCTATGGTGACGGCCCTGCGACGTTCTATCCATCAGGCTGGCACAGCGTTATCGCGCTCTATCCGGGGAACCTCGTGGAGGCCGCCAACGCGTCGGCGTTGGTTATCGGCGGACTGATCTGGCCGATCGGGCTGGCGTTCCTCGCGTCGGTGGTGTTTCCGCGCCATCCCGCGGTCTGGGCGCTCACCCCGGTGCTGGCCGCCTCGTTCGTCAGCTTCCCGTTCGGTCAGCTGCTGCGCAGCGGGCAGTGGCCCAACGGCCTTTCCACCGCCCTCACTCCGGTGGCCCTGGCGATGATCCTGCTCCTCCTGAGGCGTCAGAGCCCCGGGCTGAACCCCCGCCCTGCCCGGCCGCTGAGGGATATCCTCCTCGTCCTGATCCTCACCGGCGCAGTGGCCGGGGGAAGCGTTGTCGCCCACCCCACCGCCGTCTTCGCCCTCGTGGCGGGTGGTCTTCCCTTCCTGCTCGCCTGGGGGGTGCCCCTGTGCGTCCGGGCGTTCCGGCACCGGTGGCGGGCCGCCCTCCTTGGCACCGTCGGCGCCGCCGTCCTGGTGGGGGCGGCGCTCCTGGTGCTGAAGGACTCGCGGTTGCTGGCCGGGGTGATGAACTTTCCCCGGGGTGTGCGCGCCACCCCTCCCGATTCGCTCGCGTTGGCCTTCTTCGACCTGCCGCGCTTTCCGGTGGTCGTGGCTCCCACACCGGAGAACTTCAACCTTCTGGTCGGCCTTCTCGTGATCCTGGGCGCCATCGCGGCACTGGTGCTGCGGACCGGGTGGCCGCTGGTGGTGTCGTGGCTGATCTTCGTGGGGCTCTACGTGCTGGCGGCGGGCCCGGAAAGCCCCCTGCGGTTCCTCACCGGGGTCTGGTACAAGGACACGCAGCGGATCGCGCCGTTGATCGCCCTGACGGCCAGCATTCTTGCCGCTTTTGGTCTGGCCGTGCTCGTCCGGGCCGCCGCCGGCCTCGTGACGCGTGTCCTGCGGGCAAGGATCGCCGCACCTGACCGTTTCCGGTCGGCGCTGGCCGCCGGACTGGCCGTCGTGGCCGTGATGGCGGTCTACCAGGGCTCCGGACACTTCCGCTCTGCGGACCGCGTCGCCGTAGCGGCCCACAACTACATCACCGCGGCGGAGCCGGGCATCTGGCTGCTCTCCTCGGGTGAGCAGGACTTCATCGAACGGGCCGGAGCGCTGCTCCCGGAGGACGCCGTCGTCATCGGTGACCCCTTCAATGGAGAAACCTACTTCTACACGCTCACCGGACGGCACGTGGTGTACTCGAGGCTCGGCTCCCCGGCGCCGACCGAGGCGAAGACCGTGCTGCGCATCGGATTCGACCGCCTGCACGACGACCCGGCGGTCTGCGCGGCCATCGAGGAGGTGGGAGCCACGCACTTCTACCAGGACCAGCCCGCGAGCGTCGACAGGGAGGTCTGGAAGGGCTTCTACGGCGTCGAGACCGCCAAGGGGTTTGAGCCGGTGCTCGTCGAGGGCGGCCGGGGGCTCTACGAAATCACCGCCTGCCGCTGAGCCGTCCAACCACCGGCCCAGCCGTTAAGGAACCGCTTAGGCAGTTGCCGCGCCCCCGCCGGTCCCGGAATACTTAAGGGACCGACGCGACCGAGACGCTTTCTGGGTGCGTGAAAGGCGGCGACGAAATGAACAGCAGGGCAGCCCGCGAGTACGAGCGCCGCATGCAGCGTGCCGCCGAGTACCGGGCGGCGCGGGAATCCGGTGATCCGCAGGGGTACCTCGCCCAACTGCGCAAGGAGGAAGCCGAGGCCGCCCAGCGCCGCCCGGTGTCCGACGATGAGGCTCTGGCCAAGCGGGCCCGCCACAAGGACGACGCCGCCCGGGCCGACTACCTCGTGCGCGAGGCGATGGCCCGCGGGGACTGGGACAACCTCAAGTACGCAGGAAAGCCGATCCCCGGACTGGGGGAGGGGCACGACCCCGACTGGTGGGTCAAGGGCCTGATCGAACGGGAAAACCTCACCGGACTGGGGCCGAAGGCCATCCTGTTGCGGACCGAGGACGAAGGCCTGGATAGCCGTCTCGACCACGTCTACACCGAGAAGCAGGTCCGGGACATCGTCGAAGACTTCAACCAGCGGGTCATCGAGGCGCGGCGCCAGCTCCTGGGCGGGCCGCCTGTCATCACCAAGGTGCGCGATGTCGAGGGCGAGGTGGAGCGGTGGCGCCAGCGGCGTACCGCAAAGGCGGCGCAGACCGCCCGGGACGAGGAGGCCACCGCAGAGGAGGCGGAGCGGCGCTCATGGTGGCAGCGGATGTGGAAGGGCACGGGCTGAGCGCGGGGTGCCTCGACCGATGGCCGCCTAGACGGTGCTCAGGAAGTCCTGAAGAATCTGCTGGCCCGTCCTCACGCCGTGCACCGAAACCCGCTCGTTGATTCCGTGCACACCGTCCGAGGTCCTGCCCTCCGGGTCGGCTCCCTGCGGTGAGAAGCCGTAGCAGGCAATGCCCAACGGGGTGAACGCCTTCGCATCAGTTCCACCGCCCATGCACCGCGGCACCACCACGGCGGCCGGGTCGTGCCGCTGCAGGGCCGCCCGCATGGCCTCGAACCAGGGCGAATCGATCGGCGCCTGCACCGGCGGCTGGTGCGAAATGAACACCCGGGAGACCCGCGGACCCAGCAGGCCGTCAAGCACCGCCAGGGTTTCCTCCTCGGTGCCCGGCAGGCACCGCACGTCCAGTTCGGCATGGGCGATACCCGGAATGACATTGACCTTGTAGCCGGCATTGAGCACGGTGGGCGTCGAGGAACACCGGATGGTGGTCCGCGCGACGCCGCCGAGGTCGCCCATCCGCGCCACCGCCTCCTCGACGCCCTCCTCGGTGGTCAGGTCCACTGAATGCCCAAGCGCTGCGTTCGTCTGCTCGAGGTACGCCCTCACGGTCGGCGTCAGCACGAGCGGCCAGGCATGCTCGGTGATCCGGTGCAGCGCCTCCAGCAGGTGGATGACGGCATTGTCGGCGTTCGGCCGCGAACCATGGCCGGACGTGCCCGTCGTCGTGATCCGCATGTGCATGGTGCCGCGCTCGGCGGCCGCCACGGGGTACAGCCGCACCTCCTCCCCGGTGTCCGACGTGAGGAAGGTCGGTGCCCCGCCGGATTCCCCGATGGCTGCCTGGACCCCCTCGAACAGCTCCGGGTGTTCGGCCACGAGCCACAGGGCGCCGTAGTCGCCCTTGTCCTCCTCATCGGCGACGAAGGCGACGACGACGTCGCGCTGCGGGCCGGTGCCCTCCTCGGCCCAGGTCAGGAGGGTCGCCAGGGTCATGGCCACCATGTCCTTCATATCGCTGGCGCCCCGGCCCCAGATGTACCCGTCGCGGATCTCTCCGGCGAACGGATCAACGCTCCACTGCTCCGGCTCGGCCGGAACGACGTCGAGATGGCCGTGGACGAGCAGTCCCGGCAGGGAGCGGTCCGCGCCGGGCACGCGCACGACCACGGAGGCCCGCTCCGGGGTTGGCCCGAGGATCTGCGGCACGTAGCCGGCGTCGGTGAGGAGCCGGGCAATGAACTCGGCGGCACCGCGCTCACCTTCGCTCTTGCCCTCGCCGTAGTTGCTCGTGTCGAAGCGGATGAGTGCTGCGCACAACTCGGCCGTATCGATGCTGCCCATCTGTTCCTCCGGTGCTGGGGTGCCAAGGCGTAGAAATCCGCCTCGCCTTTCGACTGTACCGTGTGATCCAACACACCTTGGTAAGTGGTTTGCATCACATCAGCCTCCTGTGTAGCTTACTTACATCGGCCGCACAGCGTGGTGACGGCCGATACTCCAGACGGGTTCTTCTCTCACCGGAATCGGGTCCGCGGCGATCTGCCCCGGCCACCCTGATCTGCTGGCAGGCTCAAGCGAAAGAGAAACGATGGCATCCAGGTCTCCTCTCCCCACCGACGGGCCGCTGCGCCCCTTCCCCCGAGGCGCCGGGCTCCGCCGCACCGCAGGAGCAGGGCTCCTCGCCGCGGCACTCGCCCTCACGCCCGGCGCACTGGCCCTTCCCGCGGCCACCGCCGGTGAAAAGGCGGAAGACACAACGCTGAAGCTCGCCCTTACCGGCGACATCGACTCCCTCAACCCCTTCACCGCCATCCTGGCGGCCAGCACCAACATCCTGCTGCTGCAGTACGAAGGCCTCGTCACCTACGGCCCGGAAAACAACGAGATCGTGCCGGCCCTGGCCGAGTCCTGGGAGACCTCCGAGGACGGCACCACCTGGACCTACACCATCGGCGAGGACCGCAAGTGGTCCGACGGGGAGCCCGTGACCGCCCAGGACGCCGCGTGGACCTTCAACGCGATCGCCGAGAACGACACCCTCAAGGCGGCCAACGGCACGCTCCTTGAGAACATCGACTCCGTCGAGGCCCCGGACGACCAGACCCTCGTCATCACGCTCAACGAGGCGCAGGCACCGAACCCCGGCGCCGACCTCGCGATCGTGCCCGAGCACATCTGGTCCAAGGTCGAGGACCCCTCCACCTTCGAAAACTCCGAGAACGCCGTCGGCAGCGGCCCGTTCACCGTCGAAAGCTACAGCCCGAGCTCAGGCGTGCGCATGAAGGCCAACCCCAACTACTGGCGGGGCAAGGCCAAGGTCGACGCCGTCACCTACGTGCCCTACCGCAACAGCGACGCCGCCGTGCAGGCACTGCTCAACGGCGAACTCGACGTCGTCGGCGACCTCACCCCGGCCCAGTACAAGGCCCTCGAATCCGAGGAGAAGATCACCGTCAACTCCGGCGCCGGACGGCGCTACCAGGCGCTGAACATCAACTCGGGCACGATCAACTCCGAGGGCAAGCTGATGGGCGACGGCAATCCCGCCCTGCAGGACATCGAACTGCGCAAGGCCATCGCCCACGCCATCGACAGCAAGACCCTGCTGGAGAAGGTCCTCGAAGGCCTCGGCGAACAGGCCACCGGCGAGATTCCCGCCGTGTACCCGCTGTACCACTGGGACACCGACGAGGAACTGCCCTACAGCTACGACCCCGAGGAAGCCAACCGGATCCTCGACGAGGCCGGTTACAAGATGGGCCCGGACGGCATCCGCCTGGACAAGGAGGGCAACCCGCTGAAGTTCCGCCTCGCCGGCAGCAACAGCAAGCCCACCCACGCCCAGATGGCCGACTACGTGGTGCCGTGGCTGAAGGAGATCGGCATCGAAGCCACCACCGAGATCAAGGCCTCCGGCCAGCTGAACGACGACTCGATCCTCGGCAACTACGACATGTACTTCACCGGGTGGGGCATCGGGCCGGACCCCGACTTCCAGCTCTCCATCAACCAGTGCTCCTCGCGGCCGAACGCCGACGGCACCGGCGCCACCAACGAATCCAACTGGTGCTCCGAGGAGTTCGACGCCATCTACAAGGAACAGCACACCGAGCTCGACCAGGAACGCCGCAGCGAACTCGTGGTCGAGGCCCAGAAGCTGATCTACGACGCCGCCGTGAACCACGTCCTGTTCTACGCCGACTCCCTCGAGGCCTACCGGTCCGACAAGTTCGAACCATTCACCACCCAGCCCAAGGAGGGCGGGGTCATCCTGGCCCAGAACGGGCCCTGGGGCGTCTACAGCGCGACGCCGGCCGACGAGCTCGAAGCGGCCGGGGCGACCAGCGAGGCCAACCCCGCAGCGGTCATCGTCCCCGTCGTCGGAGTGCTCGTCGTCGGTGGGCTCGCGGCGTTCTTCCTGGCCAAGCGCCGCCGCGCCACCGCGGACGACCGGCAGTAACCGATGTCCAACGCGCTGAGTGCCGGCGACCTCGTCCCGGGGGAGCCGGCACTGGATGAACCACCCCGGGCGTCGTCATGGCTGCGCTACGCCGCCCTGAAGGCCGGCGGCGCCGTGGTCTCCCTGATCATGGTGGTGCTGCTCGGGTTCTTCGCCTTCCGCATCCTGCCCGGCGACCCCGTCCGCTCCCTGGCGGAGGGGCGCCGGGTCAGCGCCGAACAGATGGAACTGCTGCGTGAGCAGCTGGGGTTCAACGACCCGCTGCTCACGCAGTTCCTGCGCTACCTCGCCGACCTCGCGCAGGGCCGGCTCGGCTACTCCTACACCTACAGCGAGCCGGTCCTGAACCTGATCCTTGACCGGCTCGGCCCGACCCTCCTGCTCACCGGCACCGCAGCGCTCATCTCGGTGGTCCTGGGACTGTGGCTGGGGCAGCGGGCGGCCTGGCGCCGCGGCAGCCTCTTCGACAAGACCCAGACCGGCCTGGCGCTGGTGTTCTGGTCGGTGCCCACCTTCTGGCTCGGCCTGATCCTGCTGCTGGTCTTCGGCGGCGGCCTCCACTGGTTCCCCACCGGCGGGCTGGTCACGGCCGGCACCACCGCCACCGGGTTCCCGCTGCTCTGGGACATCGCCCGGCACATGGTCCTGCCGGTGGTCACCATGGTCGCCGTGGTCTACGCCCAGTACCTGATGGTCATGCGCGCCTCCCTGCTCGAGGAGATGACCTCGGACTACCTCCAGACCGCCCGCGCCAAGGGCCTGCGGGAGGATCTGGTGCGCCGCCGCCACGCGGTGCCCAACGCGCTGCTGCCCACCGTGACCCTGATCTTCCTCACCCTCGGCGGGCTCGTCGGGGGAGCGGTGACCGTCGAAACGGTGTTCTCCTGGCCGGGCCTCGGGCTGCTGACCTTCCAGGCCCTCTCCGCGCCGGACTTCCCGCTGCTGCAGGGCACCTTCGTCGTCTTCTCCTCGATTGTGATCGTCATGAACTTCCTCGCCGACCTGCTCTACCGCTTCCTCGACCCCCGGCTGCGTGCAGCATGAGCACGTCAACCGGCTCAGCGGGCACCCGCCGTGTCAACGTCGCGGCGGCGCGGCGCCGCCAGGGGCTGGCCGACGGCTGGAAGGAGTTCGCCCGCAACCGGGCCGGCCTGGCCGGGCTGGTCGTCCTGCTGGCCGTCATCGCGCTGGCCGCCGTCGTTCCGCTGTTCGCCCCCGCGAGCGTCCTCGACGTCACCCAGGTCACCGCCGGACGCAACGAACCGCCAAGCCTCGCGAACCCGCTGGGCACCGACCCCGCCGGGCGGTCGGTGCTCGCCCTGCTGATCTGGGGCGCCCGGATCTCCCTGGTGGTCGGCTTCGCCGCCACCCTGGTCTCCATGGTCATCGGCACGGTGATGGGCATGGCCGCCGGCCACTTCACGGGCGCCACCCAGGCGGTCCTGATGCGGCTGATCGACTTCTTCCTCGTGGTGCCCGGACTGGTGCTCGCCATCGTGCTCTCAAGCATCATCGGGCCCGGCGTCGCCACCATCGTCGTCGCCATCGGCGTGACCTCCTGGGCCGGCACCGCCCGGCTGGTCCGCTCCCAGACCCTCACCGTCGAGGCCCGCCCCTACATCGAACGGGCCTGGGCGCTGGGCGCCTCGGACGCGCACGTCGTCGGCCGGCACGTGCTGCCCGCCGTCATGCCGCTCGTGCTGGCCAACACCACGCTCACCGTCGGCTCCGCCATCATCGCCGAGTCGACGCTGGCCTTCCTCGGCCTCGGCGATCCCAGCAGCGTCTCCTGGGGCGGCATGCTCAAGTCCGCCCTCGACACCGGCGCCGCCACCGGCGGCTACTGGTGGTACGTGCTGCCGCCGGGCCTCGCCATCGTTCTCGTGGTGCTGTCCTTCACCCTCGTAGGGCGCGCCCTCGAATCCGTCATCAACCCCACACTGCGAGGACGCTAATGGCCCGCCTGCAACTGAAGGACCTGCGCATCACCTACACGACGCAGACCGAGGGTGGACGCGGCACCGTCACCGCCGTCGACGGCGTCAACCTCACCGTCGAGCCCGGCGCCACCGTCGGCATCGCGGGGGAGTCAGGCTGCGGCAAGTCGACCCTCGCCGTGTCGGTGCTGCGCCTGCTGCCCGCCAACGCCACCATCGAGGGCTCGATCCTCCTGGGCGAGGACGACATCTCCACGCTCAGCTGGGGCCGGCTCCGCTCGGTGCGCTGGACCGAGGCCGCGATTGTCTTCCAGGGCGCCATGCACTCCCTGAACCCGGTGCGGAAGGTCCGCGACCAGATCGCCGAGGCCCTGCAGATCCACGCCACCGGCGACGGCGCGAAGTATCGGAACGAAGCGGCGCGCACCGCCCGCGTCAACGAACTCCTGGAACAGGTCGGTCTGCCGGTGGCCAAGGGGCTGTCCTACCCGCACGAACTCTCGGGCGGGCAGAAGCAGCGCATCATGATGGCCATGGCCCTGGCGTGCGAACCGGAGGTGCTGATCGCCGATGAGCCGACGACGGCCCTCGACGTCGTGGTGCAGGCGCAGGTCCTCGACCTGCTCACCTCCCTGGTCCGCGACCGCGGCCTGTCACTGATCATGATCAGCCACGACCTTTCCGTGCTCGCCGCCACCTGTGAGCGCATCGTGGTGATGCAGGCCGGCCGGATCGTCGAGGACGGCCCGTCCGCGGAGGTGATGCGCAATCCGCAGCACCCGCACACCGCCGCCCTGGCCTCGGCGTTCCCCATCATCGGCGACCCTGCCTCCCGGCTCCGGCTGCCCACCTACGCCGCGCCGAACGCGCCCACGGCGCACGACGCCGACCGGCACAACGACGGCGCCCGGTCCGACGGCGCCTCAGCCCGCACGGGCTCCGGCCGCCGTGCCGCCGCGCCGATGGCGGATCCCTCCGCTCCCAGGGCGGGTTCCCCGGTGCCGGTTCTGCCAGTTCCTGCAGCCGGAGCGGTAACCGGTCCAACGCCGGTGCTTGAGGCCCGCAACCTCTCGGTGCGGTTCGGCCGCAGTGCCACCAACGCCGTCGACTCGGTGAACCTCACCTGCAACGCCGGGGAGATCGTCGCTCTGGTGGGCCAGTCCGGCTCCGGCAAGACCACCCTGGCCCGGACCCTGCTCGGGCTGCAGAAGCCCACGGCCGGCGAGGTGCTCTTCCGCGGCGAACCGCTGGTGCACCGGCGCAAAGCGCTCAAGGCGTACCGCCGGGCGGTCCAGTTCGTGCTGCAGGATCCCACCGCCGCCCTCAACCCGAAGCATTCGGTGTACGAGGCGGTGGCGGAGGGCCCGCGCCTCCATCACCTCGACGGCGACGAACGCGAGCTCGTCGCCGCGGCGCTGGCCAAGGCCGAACTGAACCCGCCGCAGAAGTACTTCACCGCCATCCCGCAGGAGCTCTCCGGAGGCCAGCGGCAGCGCGTCGTCATCGCCGGGGCCCTCGCCCTCGACCCGGAGTTCCTCGTCGCCGACGAACCCGTCGCGAGCCTTGACGCGTCGGTGCGCGCCGGGGTCCTGGCCCTGTTCCTGCGGCTTCGATGCGAACTCGGCCTCGGCGCCCTGGTGATCACCCACGACCTCGGGCTGGCGTGGAACATCGCCGACCGGGTGGTGGTGATGTACGAAGGGCGGATCGTCGAGGAAGGGCGCGTCGAGGACGTGCTGCTCAACCCGCAGCACGAGTACACCCGCAAACTCCTGAGCGTCGTTCCGACCAGCACGGGCACCCCCGGGCTGTCGGTGCAGCCCGAGGCCGCCCGGTGACCGGCGGTCCGGCCGCCCCGCAGGGGCCGCGGCCCGAACTGCGTCCGCTGCAGGCGGGGGACCGGGTGGGACTGGTCTCGCCGTCGGGCCCCGCGGACGCCGGGAAGATCGACAGGGCGATCCGGCTGCTCGAGGAGTGGGGGCTCGAACCGGTGCTCGGCCGGCACGCCCGCGACGTGCACCCGCGCGCGCCCTACCTCGCCGGCTCCGACGCCGACCGCGCCGCCGACCTCCAGGACCTGGTCTGCGACGACAGCATCGCCGCCGTGGTCTGCCTGCGCGGCGGCTACGGCGCCGTCCGGCTCCTGGACCTGCTCGACGCCGGGAAGCTCCGCTCCGCCCGGCCCAAACCGCTGATCGGGTCCTCCGACATCACCGCCCTGCACGAGTACTGGACCGACCACCTCGGCCTGGCCACCTGGTTCACCCCGATGCCGGCCACGGATGCCCTGCTGGAGGATCCCGCCGCCCGCGACGGGATGCGCGAGGCCCTGTTTACCCCGTACCCGGGCCGGACCATGACCGGTTCCGCGGCCCACACCCTCGTTCCGGGCACAGCCACAGGGACCCTCACCGGCGGCAACCTCAGCCTGCTTGCCATGACCCTCGGCACCCGCGGCCGGTCCGCACCTTCGAACGAGGGCCGCATCGGGCTGCTCGAAGATGTCAGCGAGGACATCTACAAGCTCGACGGGCTCCTGACCTCCCTCCTGCGTGCGGGCTGGTTCGACGGACTGGCGGGGCTCGCGCTGGGCTCGTGGAGCCAGTGCGGTGAACCGCACGAAGTGAGGGCGCTCGTTGAGGAACTCCTTGTTCCCCTCGGCATCCCGCTCGTTGAGGAACTCGGCTTCGGGCACGGCCCGGCCGCCCTCAGCGTTCCCCTCGGTGTGCCCGCCACCCTCACCGCCGACGAAAGCCCACGCCTTGTCCTCTTCTGAGACCCCCTTCCCCTCCCAGCTGCAGGCCAAAGACTCCCTCGATGAGGAGCTCCAACGGATCCTCACCGAGGAGGTCGGCGCCGGTGCGGCGCCGTCGGCGGTCGCCGCCGTCGACGTCGGGGGCCGCACCAGCGGTCCGATCGCCGTCGGCAGCGCCGTCGCGTTCGGTGACGGCGGCGCCGCTCTCGCACCCGCGGACCGCGTGCCGGCGCGGCCGGAGACCGTCTACGACCTCGCCTCGGTGACCAAGATCGTCAGCACCGTGGCAGCACTGGCCCTCGTGGCAGACGGGGTGCTCGACCTCGACGAGCCGGTCGGCCGCCACCTGCCGACCTTCCGGTACGGCGACCGCGCTTCGATCACCCTGCGCCATCTGCTCACCCATACCTCCGGGCTGCCCGGCACCTGGGAGGGATGGCGCACGCTCCCGGCCGGAACCGACCGGGCCGGCCGGCTAGAAGACCTGCTCTCGCTCCCCCTGGCCACCGCGCCGGGCACTGAGTTCACCTACTCCTGCGTCGGATTCAACACCGCGATGGCCCTCGCAGAAACCGCCTCCGGGCGGGAATGGGCGGAGCTCGTGGAGGAGAAGGTGCTCGCCCCGCTGCGGCACCTCGATCCCCGGACGGCCGCGCTGACCTACCGGCCCCGGCCCGAAGATACCGCGGCGACCGAGTACCAGCCGGATACCGGCAGGGGAATGGTGCGGGGAGAGGTTCACGACGAAAGCGCCTGGTTCCTCGGCGGGGCCGTGGCCAACGCGGGCCTCTTCGGGACCGCCGAAGCGGTGCTGGGGCTCGGGAACGTGCTCCGCGACCGGCCGGAAGCGCTGCTTCCGCCGGAGCTGGCCGACGGGCTGTGGACCGACCAGATGCCCCGCATGCTGGGCGCGCAGCGCGCCGCCGACCCCGAGATCGGCTGGCACGCCCTCGGCCTGCGCATCGGGCAGCCCGACTGGATGGGCACCGCCGGCGGACAGGCCCGCGGGCACAACGGTTTCACCGGCACGTCGCTGATAATGGACCGGACCCGCGCCGTGACGGTGGTGCTGCTGACCAACCGCGTGCATCCGCACCGGCTCCACAACGCCATGGGCCCGTTCCGCGTCCGCGTCGCCGACGCGGCCTACTCCCGCGCCGCCCGGGAAGTGACGGCATGAGCATCGTCTCGGATTACAGCGACGGCGTCCCCTCCATCTCCTACTGCCTGACCACCTTCGACGGGGAGGTCATCGCCGAAAGCGGTGCCGACACCCCTGTCTACGCTGCGAGCACAATCAAGCTGGCGGTGCTCATCGCCGCCCTGCGTGCCGTGGACGACGGGAAGCTGCGGCTCAGCCAGCAGCTTTCCTCACGGCTGACCTTTCGCTCCTCCGCGCCAGGCGGCGGCACCTTCAGCTTCGAGACCGACCCCGACGAAACCGACGACGGCATGCCTCCCGCCGGCCGGCCCGTCTCGCTGCGCGAGGTGCTGCGCCGGATGATCGTCGTCTCGTCCAACGAAGCGACCAATATGGCCGTTGAACTGGTCGGCCTCGACGCCGTCCGGGCAGCGCTCGCGGTATGCGGGGCGTCGTCGTCGAAGATGGAGCGGCTGTTCGGTGACCTCGAGGGGCTGGCGGCGGGGCTGACGCAGCAGACGACCGCCCGGGACCTGACGGCCATCATGAGTGCCATCGTCACGGGCCGGGCCGCGGGCCGGTCGAGCACGCGGTTCATGGTCGAACTGCTGCGGGCGCAGGAGTACAGCCTGATCGGGCCGGCGCTTCCCGCAGAGGCGCGGTGGGGTTCGAAGTCCGGGTGGGTCACCGGAATCCGCCACGATGTCGCCTTCGTGCAGCCCTACGGCGGGACGGACCCGATGGGCGGCTTCATCCTCGCCGTCTGCACCCGCGCGTACGGCGAGGCTGAGGCGACGACAGCGATCGGCGCGCTGTCCCGGCTGGCCTGGGACCTGTCCCGCACGCGCCCCGGAGGACTCCACTACGTGCTTGAGGGCCCCGTCGAGGAGTGGGCGACCGGCTGAGGTGGATGGTCATGCGCCACGTGGAGTCGCTGGCGGCGTGGAGGGAATCGTAAGGACAAGCTTTCCCCTGACACCTCCACCCTCGCTCACGCGGTGGGCCCTCGCCACCTCCTGGATGGGAAGCGTCTCCTGAATGACCGGGCGGAAGGAACCGTCCTCGATCCAGCCACGCAGCAAGACCAGGTCCCCGCCGGAGGGCCGGACGAGGAATCCCCGGACGGCGGCTCCCGGGAGCAGCCTCGACAGAGCCGCGATGAGCGGATTGCCTGTGCCCGGGTTCACCGTCACCGCGGTGCCCTCCCGCCGGACGAGCGGGCGCAATGCGCGGGCCGACAGCTTCCCGGAGGCATCGAACACCAGATCGAACCGTCCGCCGCCGAGGCTTTCCCGCCAACGGTCCCGGTTGACGACTTCGTGCGCCCCGAGTCCGCGCACGAAGCCCAGCTGATCGGGCGTGGTCGCCGCGGTGACCTCGGCGCCCAGCCGGGCCGCGACCTGCACCGCCGCGGTTCCCACCCCGCCGGCGGCGCCGAAGACGAGCACCCGGTCACCCGCACCCATACCCCCGACGTCGCGGAGTCCCTGCAGGGCCGTCAGTGCGACGAGCGGGACGGCGGCTGCCTCCTGCAGCGAAAGGGACGACGGCGCCCGGGCCACGGCGGACTCGTCAACGGCGACGTAACGTGCATAGCCGCCGGCGGTCTTGCCGGTAAGGGCTGCGAAGACGGGGTCACCGACGCTGAAGCGCCCGGAACCGGAGCCCGTAGCGGCGACGACGCCGGCCACGTCTAGGCCGGGCACGAACGGCAGCTTCAGCCGGATCAGCAGCCGGAACCGTCCTGCCCGGAAATAGGTGTCCGCGGGGTTAACGCTTGTCGCTGCCACCTCGATGAGCACCTGGCCCGGGCCCGCGGACGGTATCGGCACCGGAATCTCCTGGAGGACGTCGGGCCCTCCGTACCGGCGGAATCCCCAGGCCCGGGTCGTTCTGCCGACTTCCGTTATCGGTTTACGCATGAGCCGTCCTCCGGATTTGTACGATGCGGCCGGCGCCGTAGGCGGCGGTCAGGATCAAGGTGCCAAGGAAGGTCATCAGGAGGCAGGCCGCCTTGGCATAGACCAGCACAAGGCCCGCCGTGACCAGTCCCAGTGCTTCGGAAGAGCTGCTCGATGCCAGGGCCGAGACAAAGAAGAGGTTCTCTCCGATATCGAAGACGCCGACGCCAAACGGAACCAGGAGCAGCGGACTGCGGGCGAGCCGTTGGCTCCGGGGCCAGGGGCTGCGCGCAAGGAGGAAAGCCCAAAGCAGCGCGTACGAGCCGAAGGACAGCAGCGGAACAACACTGTCCAGGGCGAAGAAGGTCCAGTAGAGAGCCTGTGCCTCCGTCCCATACCCCTGCAGCAGTTCCAATGCCTCCCGGGGTGCCAGGACTCCCCGGACGTTCTCGAGGTCAAGGAGCGGAGCTCCCGCCACCCGCTGAAAGGAGCCGCCGAACGCCCTGAGCGTCAGGGTCCAGAAGACGTTGAGAAAGATCACCAGAAGAACGAGGGCAAGCGGGTGAAGCGCGAGTCCGCACTGCCGTAGCCAGACAAGAAAGGGTTTCATCATCGATCCCTCGCGTTGGGCACTTTAACTTCGGAAAACAAGTATTTCGATTTCCGTACTATACGTCAAGTAGTCTAAGGAGATGAAGAAGTCCCCTGGCCCGGATGCCTACGGAAGTGCCACCTCAGAGGGACTGGAGGCCCACCAGCTGTCCTCCGCGCTGAGGGAACTGCATCGACGCTTCAGCGACTTCGAGTCCGAGACCGCACGCCGCATGGGGCTGCGGGCACCAGACTTCAGTGCGATGGAGCATATCCTCGAGGCCGACGGGGGAATGGGGCCGGCGCAGCTCAGCGCGCGGCTGGGCCTCGCGCCGGGGTCAACAACGGAGCTCGTTGACCGGCTGGAACGGGTGGGCCATCTGGAGCGCGTCCGGGATGTCAGGGATCGGCGCCGCGTAAACCTGCAGGCCACGCCGGAGAGCGTCGCCGCCATCCTGGCTCACATCGTCCCGGTGGTCGAGCAGCTGGACGACCTAGCCGAGGAATTCACGGACGACGAGCAGGAGGTAATTTCCCGGTATCTGGCCGGGGCAGGGGAGAGGGTGCAGAGGTTTCTGGAGACCGGCCGGCCTCAAACCGGGCGCTGAATGCCAAGTGAAGACGGGCACCACCGGGGCAAAGGAGTGTGAACCTGCTCCGGTTGCTGCCGGCTATGCTGCCGGCTCGGCCTTGGAGTCCCGCAGGACGGGCAGGACGTGTTCGCCCAGCACGTCGAGGTGCTCGTGCAGGAGCTGCTCGCTCTGGGCATGAACAGGTTGTTCACGAAGAAGCCGTCACCGTACCGGGCGGACTGCTCGGCGATTTCGGGGCTGCGGATGGAACCGTGCCAGACGAACGGCGGGGTGCCGTTCAGCGGTCGGGGAGTGGCGGTGAAGTGGCGCAGCGGAGTCCTGTACCTCCCACCCCAGGTCACCTCGTCCTCGCGCCAGAGACGGTGCAGCAAGGCGCAGCCGGTGCCGTGGCCTGCCCACCGCCGGGCGGTGGGCAGGCCGTACCTGTGCTGGCTGGCGTAGTGGGCCGGGCACTACAACTTCGGTGCCCGGCCCAAAGCCATCACAGGTTAAGTCAGGCTCCGCAGATCATCGGTCGAAACTGCTGAAGCACTTAGGCGACGGCGACCTCGGCGCGCAGCGGCTCGAGTGCCTTCGACCAAGCCTCGAGCTGGTTGAACATGTTCTCCAGGGCAGCAACCTGGTGGTCGCCCGGCTTCAGGACCGAGAAGTTCTCGAAATCGGTGAACAGCGACAGGGCTGCCTGGTCGCGGACCGTGGCCATCTGCAGTTCAGCGGCGACGAGGCGGAGGTGCTCAACCGCGCGCACGCCTCCAACGGAGCCGTAGCTGACGAATCCGGCGGCCTTGTTGTTCCACTCGGCGGACAGGAAGTCGATGGCGTTCTTCAGGACACCCGAGGTCGAGTGGTTGTACTCGGGGGTGACGAAGACGAAGCCGTCGAATTCGGCGATCTTCGCTGCCCATTCCTTGGTGTGGTCCTGCGAGTACTGGCCCATCAGTGGGGGCATCGGCTCGTCGAAGTGAGGCAGCGGGTAGTCCCGGAGGTCGACGATCTCGTAGGTGGCAGCGTCGCGGGCTGCAGCCTTCTCGAAGACCCAGTTGGCGACAGCTTCGCCGTTGCGCCCGGGGCGCGTGCTTCCAAGGATGATTGCGATCTTAGTCATAGTGTTCCCTTCCAGGACCAGTTGTTCGTGTGCTTGTTCAGCAAGATCTACAACCCGCCCGGAATCGGCAATATTTCCGCTTTCGACACGCACTTTAAAGTGCGTTGTGATACGCACCTTAAAGTGCGTTACGCACCTTAAAATAAGAAGGATTCGAATGTTGCACCTGTAGGTGTCGGCACGAGAGCCGCGTGAGAACCGCGTTGCGACCCCAGATTCCGGGCCTTCTCGACCTTTCGGCGGCGCCTGCTGGCGCGCGCCCGATCGGCTGGCCGCTGAAAGGAATTCCCAGCCGCATATGCAGCGTATTTGCGTGCTGAAACGCTTTTGCCGTCTCCGGCTTCGAAACGCCGGAAAGTCAGTAATTGTCCCAGCCGGGGTTTGGGAAAAACCCCGGTGCGCAATTCGCAATTCGAATTTGCGCCGATGGCACCGTGCTGTTGATTCTCTAAGGCGGAACTCCGGTGGTGTTGGGACTGCGAAGGGCGGACCCGGCTTTCACACAGGATGGTCGGGCATAATTGGAGGGCGCGATCCCGCGGGCGGAGTCCCAGCCCGGGCTGCGGGACGGGCGCCCACATGCTGCTGTGGCAGGAGGCCCGCTCTGGCCGCCGGCCCCGAAACCCAGCATTGGGCGAATGATGGTCAACAGGATCCGGAGAATCGACAATCATGAAATTAGCTGCGGTCGAGCAGGAACAGGTCATCTGCGACAAGGAAGCAGAGACGATCGCCTTTGTGCGGGAAATCGTCAGTCGATTGGGCGACAAATGGTCGATGGCGGCACTCGACCAGCTCGCCGGCGGGCCGGTGAGGTTCACCGCACTGCAGGCGGCCCTTCCGCCCATTTCCCACCGGGTGCTGACGGCGACACTTCGGACCCTCGAGAAGGACGGAATGGTGACCCGCACCTCGTACCCGGAGATGCCCCCGAGGGTTGAATACGCGCTGACCCCACTGGGTGCGGGCTTCCTGCGTCAGGCGATGCCGCTCGTGGGTTGGGCCCAGGAGCATCGGGCGGAAATCGAGGCGAACCGGTCGGCGTCGGCTGCGGTCAGCGCTGCGGCTGTGGCTTCCGCAACCGCGTGATTCCCGTGCCCGGCGCATCGTCCAGGACGATGGTGCTGCCCGAATAGCGGGAGCCGCCCTCCACGGGTGACTCCCGAAGCCACAGGCCGCCGTCGAGGTCCTGCGGAACCTCCGCCCTGGACTCGGAGGCCAGGGCCGATGCGAAGGCGGCGGCCGCGCCGATGCCGACGCCGCTTTCCATCATGCAGCCCACGAGCACTCCGATGCCGGCAGCCTTCGCCGTGGCGGCAAGTTCCATTGCCGGGGTGAGCCCGCCTGTCTTGGCGAGCTTGATGTTGACCATTGCCGCCGCGCCCGCGTCGATCAGCCGGTGGAGGTCCTTAACGGTCCAGACGGATTCGTCGGCGAGAATGGGGGTCCGCACGTTGGAGGTGACGCGGGCGAGTCCGTCCCAATCGCCGGCCGGAACCGGCTGCTCCACGAGTTCAAGGTCGACCCCGTCATCCTCAAGGGCCGTAATGAACCGGATCGCCTCGTCGGCGGTAAAGGCTTGATTGGCGTCGATGCGCACCCGGGCGTCGACGCCCACGGCGTCCCGCACAGCCCGGAGCTTCGCCACCGGGTCACCGTGCGCATCCAGCTTGACCTTCACGCAGTCGAACCCAGCGGCCCGATGGGCGGCGGCGGCCCGGGCGAGGGCCGCGGGTCCGTCCACGGAGAGCGTCATGTCGGTGAGGATGCGGTTGTGCCGGCCACCCAGGTAGCGGTACAGCGGCAGCCCTGCGCGGCGAGCCGCGAGGTCGTGCAGCGCGCAGTCCACGGCCATGCGGGCAGCACTTCGTTCCGCCGATCCGGCAATCCTGGAAAGCGCGGCGGAGAGATCATCCGATCCGTCGTCGGACTCCAGATGGGTCTGCAGCGGGCCGTGCACCGAGGCGATGACGCCGGCCGTCGTCGCGCCCGTCACCGCACTGATCGGGGCTTCCCCCCAGCCCGAGCGCCCGTCGGCGTCCCGCACCTCAACCAGCACCGATTCGAGGACCGTCGTGCGGCGGACTGCGGTGATGAACGGCCGAACGAGGGGGACGGTGACGGCGTGAGCGGAGAGGAGGAGCTTGCGGCCGTCCCTGCCCGAGGGGCGGGCTGACCCGTTGTCCTTCATCTTTCCACCCAATGCAGCGGCCTCCCGTATGTAGGTCACTTACGATACCTTTTACATGGTTGTAACTGACTGACTTTTTTCCCTTCGACCGGCTTCCGAAAGCGGCAGATGAGCATCCAATCGGCAATTCAGGCGCAGCTGCCCACGCTTCCCCCTTCCGCGCGGCGGGTGGCTGAGGAAATCCTCGCCGATCCGGAGACGGTGCTGCGCCACACCATTTCGGAGCTGGCGCATATCTGCAGCACCTCCGAACCGTCAGTGGTGCGCTTCTGCCGGGCCGTCGGCTACGCGGGTTACGCCCAGCTGCGGCTTTCGATGGCCACCGAAATCGGCCGCGAGACCGCTCAGTTCGGTGACACCAAACGATTCGGTGCGGACATCAGCCCCGACGACTCCCTTGCGGACACTGTCGCCAAGATCGCCTTCGCGGAAACCCTGGGCATTGAAGAGACCCTGTCCCACCTGAACATCGACCAGCTGCGCAGCGCCGTCGAGAGCATCAGCACGGCGCGCCAGATCCTCGTCTACGGAGTCGGCGCCGGAGCCGTCGTCGCCGACGACCTCCAGCACAAGCTGTTCCGGATCCGCCGGATGGTCCATTCCTTCGACGATCCCCACGACGCCCTCATGGGGGCATCTTTGATGAGCGCCGGCGACGTCGCCGTCGCCTTCTCCCACAGCGGCAGGACCGCCGAGACCCTCGAGTTCGTTGAGCGGGCCCGGGAGGCGGGGGCAACGACCATCGGCATCACCAACGGGGCAGGGTCACCACTCGCCGAGGCCGCAGACCTGTGCCTGCTCACGATGGTCCGTGAGACCGCTTTCCGCTCCGGTGCCATGGCGTCGCGGATTGCCCAGCTCGCCGTGGTTGACTGCATCTTCGTGGGCGTGGCGCAGAGCAGCTACGACGCAACGGTGGATGCGCTGGAGACGACGCGGGCGGCGATCACGAACCGGAAGCAGCGCTGACCGGACCCCGGCCGCTGACTCACCGGAGGAGGCGGAGGAGGAAGTCCACGGTCCGCTCCGGCTGGTCCCAGTGTGGAAAGTGCCCGCAGTTCTCGAACCATTCGAGGGTGGCCCCAGGGTAGAGGGTCATGGCCAGGGCGGCTTCACTGGGCAGGGTCACCCGGTCCTGGCGTCCCCAACCGAAGGCGAGCCTACCCTTGAGCGTCCCTCCGGGGGCGCCGGACTGATTGGGCCCGTAGGAGAGCGCCCTGCGGGCGTCGTCGAGGCTGGGGGAGGTGGCAAACCCGCGCAGCTCCGTGAGGACGAGCTGCGGGTCGAGCCGCCACGGCCGGGCCGAAAACTGGGCCAACAGTGCCGTGCGTCCGGCAGCATGCCGTGTCAGGAAGGGGAGCGCCGGCTGGATGCGTCGCACGAGTCCGATGGAGGCCGTGATGCTCGCCGTGAAGATCGCGCGTTGCCGGTGGTTCCAAAATCCGCCCGGGCTGAGCGCGACGGCGGTGCCGGGGTATCCCCGTCGTGCCAGTTCGACCACCATCCGGGCACCCATGGAACTGCCGACGACATCGGCATCGGCGAGGCCCTGCTCCACAAGGTAGTCCTGCAGTGCATCCGTGAGGGTCGCAATGGTCACCTCGCCGGAGAGGGGAGCGCTGAGACCGAAGCCGGGCAGGTCGACCGCCACGACCTCGCGCTCGAGGGCGAGGGCGGGAACCACGGGATCCCAGTTGCGGAGGCTCGAGCCCAGGCCGTGCACCAGGACCAGTGGCCTGCCGGAGCCTGACCGCTCGGTGTTGAGGGCCGGGGAGACCACCTAGGAGGCTTCCGGCGGCAGGGCCTCGTGGTGTTTCCGACCCTGCGTCCTGCGGTCTTCCTTCATTTCGGCCTCGAAGAGATGGCGTTTCCCGTCGGCGAGCTTGTCCCTGGCCAGCTTCTCGAGCGCCTTGAACTCGGCGTAGTAGTGATCGTCATAGTCCTCGACGATCTGGAACGTCCAGCGGCCCTCGATCACATTTCGGCCCACGAGGTCCTTGTTGAGCGTCTCGGCGAGGTCTGCGTGGCCGGCCGTGCGGAGCAGTTCGACCGCCTCACCCAGGGCCAGGTCCGCTTTGCCCGTAAGGCGGTGAAAGCCGTAGAGGTAGCCCCGGGCATGTTCCACCACCTCGAGGGCCTCGGAGAGCTTGCCCAGGGCCTCGACGGTGGCGTCGTCGACTCCTTCCGGGCGCTGGTGGTTCGCGTCGGGTCCGTTCTCAGCAGAGTTGGTCATGGTGCTTACCCTAAACGGAACCCGCGCGGGGCATGGAGCACTTTCTGCCCCGGGCCGGGTTCGCGCCGAAGGCCGGGGCCCTCAGCCCCCGCCCAGGATCCACCGCAGCGTGTCGGCATTGCGCACCGCGTTGCCGCCGCCGTCGTTGTTGAAGTACACGAACACGTCCTTCCCGGCACCCTGCCACTCACGGATCCGGTCCGCCCACCAATGCAGATCCGCATCGGAATAGGACCCGCCGTACAGATGATGGGTATCCGGGCCATGCATCCGCAGGTACACGAACGGCGCGGTGGCACGCAGGACGCACGGCAGGTTGGCGCCGCTCATCACGCAGTAGGCCGCACCGTGCCGTTCGAGCAGCGCATAGACCTCCTCCGTCTCCCAGCTCGGGTGCCGGAACTCAACGGCAACCCGGATCCAGTTCGGCAGCAGAGCCAGGAAGTAGTCGAGCCGGGCATCATCGCGCTGCATCGCGGGCGGCAGCTGGACCAGGAGGACGGCCCGCTTGTCGCCCAGCTCGTGCCAGCACCGGATGATGCGCTCGACCCACACCTCCGGCGCGTACAGCTTCTTGGCGTGGGTGAGCCCCCGCGGGGCCTTGACCGAGAACAGGAATCCGGGCGGAAGGCGCTCCCGCCAGCCGCCGAAGGTCGACTCGCGGGGCCACCGGTAGAAACTGGCGTTCAGCTCGACGGTGCTGAACCGCTCGTAGTAGTACTGCAGCCTCCGGGCGCTCGGCGTGCCTGCGGGGTAGAGCACATCGTTCCAGTGGTCGTAGCTCCACCCGGAGGTGCCGATGGAAACGCTCAAAACCAGGCTCCGCCCGTTGGAGGACACTTCCGTCCGATCCTAGTGGACGGGCAACGCCGGACGGTGGATGCGGATCCACAGGCGGTGGAAGAAACGGCGAAGCATTTTACGCCGCTCCTGGCGCTTCTCCAAGCAGGATCAGGGCCGAATTGCTGCTGTTCCCGGCGATTCACCCGTAACTACCGTTGAAGGGCAAGGGGATGGACCAAGGGGAAGAGACGCACATGAATTCCAAGACGTTGAAGAGCCTTCCGGTCGTCGTCGTCCTGAGTGCCCTGGCGCTTGTGGGCTGCGACAATCCCGCAGAGGAGCCCGTGGTGCCGCCCACGGGCAACATCGCACCCGTTCCCACGGACTCTGCGTCGCCGATGGAATCGACCATCCCCACCGGGACCCTCCCGACCTCCGACGGGGAGACCGACGGGCCCACACCGGACGAGTCGACCATTCCGACGGGAACCCTGCCGACCGAGGACTAGCGCAGCCCCGGCGGTTGGAGGTCAGGTGGCAGCCCGGCTCAACCGCGGGTGCGGAGCACCCAGGCCGCATTGTCGGGTTCAAGCCAGCCCTCGGCAGCCTGTGGAACGGCGGTGATCAGCACCGTCCCGGCGGGAAGCCGCACGGGGGCTTCGCCCATGGCAACGGCCAGCACGAAGCCGTGCCCGCGCTCGCAGAGCAACAGGCCGCCCTCGCCGAGGTGCCAGGAGGCCCCGTCGCCGGCGTCGAGGGCTCCCTCGGCCAGCAGCCGACTGCGGAGCTCGAGGGCGCGGACCACCAGCTGCGGTATGGACGCCGGGTCGTTCCGTTGGGCCTCGATGGCCCATTGCCCCCATCCGGGTGGTACCGGCAGCCATGGTTCGGCCGTGGGACCGGTCATCGAGAAGCCGTGGGCGGATGCCGCGTCCGTCGTCCAGGGCAGCGGAACCCGTGCGCCGTCGCGGGAGATCCCGCCGCGGGCCACCATGGGGTCGCGCCGTGCCGCCGGCGGCACCTCGGCCTCGGGGAGCCCGAGTTCCTGGCCCTGGTAGAGGTACGCTCCACCGGGGAGCCCCAGGAGGGTCAGCAGGGCCGCCCGCCCCCGTGCGGCGCCGCGCCCGCCGCCGCCGAACCGGGTGGCGGCGCGGACCACGTCGTGGTTCTCCAAGGCCCAGGTCGGCGCCGCGCCGTGGGCCTTCCGCGCCGCTTCCAGTTCGGTTCCGACGGCGGCCCAGGCGGCCGGGTCCCAGCCGAGCCGGACGAAGGCAAAGGCGAATGCCTGGTGCAGTTCGTCGGGCCGCGTGTACCGGGCGGCGCGGTCGGGATCGAGGTTGACCTCGCCGACCAGCACGCGCGGCGGGGAGTAGGAGTCGGCGAGCCGGCGCCACCTCCGGTAGACGGCGTGCACCTCCTCCTGGTCGGAGACCTGCCGGTTCGAGCGCAGCCCGTCCGCTACGGGGGCGCCGGTGGGAGAGTCGGGAAGCCCCTCGGCCTTGAACAGAGCGTGCGCCACGTCAATGCGCAGCCCGTCCACGCCCTTGTCCAGCCAGAACCGCAGCACTTCTTCGAAGTAGTCGCCCACAGCCGGGTTGCGCCAGTTCCAGTCAGGCTGGGCCGGCGAGAACAGGTGCAGGTACCACTGCGTGTCCGTGGTGGACTCCGGGTCGGCACGGGTCCACGCCCGTCCGCCGAAGACGCTCTGCCAGTTGTTCGGGGGAGTGCCGTCGACGTGCCCCTCCGCGAAGTGGAACAACTCGCGCTCTTTGGAGCCCGGGCCCGCCGCGAGGGCCTGCCGGAAGAGGGGGTGCTCCACCGAACAGTGGTTGGGGACGACGTCGACCAGGACGCGCAGGCCCAGGCTGTGGGCCCGGTCGAGCACCGCGTCGAAGTCGGCCAGAGTGCCGAACAGCGGATCAACCCCGCGGTAATCACTCACGTCATAGCCCTGGTCCACCTGGGGGGAGGTCTGGAACGGAGCCAGCCAGAAGCCGTCCACCCCGAGCGAGGCGAGATAGGGCAGTCTCGCCAGGAGACCCGGCAGGTCGCCCACGCCGTCGCCGTTGCCGTCCGCGAAGGAGCGCGGGTACACCTCATAGATGACGGCGGTCTTCCACCAGGGCTCACCGGCCCCTGCCGCCTTCAGTTCCGGCACGGCTACGCCTCCAGGGAGGCGACGAAGTCCTCCCCGTGGACGCAGCGGCCGCCGACGAAGGTGGCGAGCACCTCGATCTGCCCGATCCCGTCGGCGGGCACGGCCGCCGGATGGTCCGACAGCAGGACCAGGTCGGCCAGTTTCCCCGGCTCGAGGGTTCCCCGGATGTCCTCGTCGCCGGCGATCCACGCCGCATCCACGGTGTAGGCGCGCAGGGCCGTGGCGGCGTCGACCCGTTCGGCGGGGCTCATCACCCGGCCCGCTGCAGTGCTGCGCTGGACCATCGACTGCATGCCCAGCAGCGGGGCACCCGCTGCGACCGGACGGTCGGAGCTGCCCGGCACCCGGACCCCGGCCTCGAGGAAGGAACGGTGCCGGTACACCAGGGCCTCCCGCTCCCCGCCGACCGTCTCGAGCATGACCTGTCCCATCTCGTGAAGGAAGCGCAGCTGCGGAACCGGGGTGACGCCGAGCGCAGCGAACCGCGCCAGCTGGTCCTGCCGCACGATGCCCGCATGTTCGATCCGGTGGCGCACTCCCGGGCGGGCTCGGGCCGCGGAGGCGGCCTCGAATGCGTCGAGGGCGACGTCGACGGCGCGGTCGCCGATGGCGTGGGCGGCGACGGTCCAGCCCGAGCAGTGGGCGTCGACGATGCGGCCGGTGAGCTCCTCGAGGGACAGCTGAAGGCTTCCGGTGGTGTCCTCCTGCCCGCAGAAGGGTTCGGTGACGGCGGCGGTGCGCCCGAGGAGGGAGCCGTCGATGAAGATCTTCATCGGTCCGAGCCGCACCATGTCGTCGCCGAATCCGGAGCGCACTCCGAGGTCGAGCCCGAAGGTGATGCGGTCCTGCCGGTGGGAGGTGAGCGGGTGCAAGGCGTCGCTGCTGGCCATCAGCTGCACCCGGGTCCTCAGCCCGCCGCGTTCGCGGACGAGCGTGTAGGCGGCGAGCTCCACCGGACTGCGCCCGATCCAGCCCGCACCGATGCCGGCCTCCGTGACGTGGGTCAGCCCCTCGGCGGCGTAGCGTTCACTGGCGGCGGTGATGGCGTCCGCCAGGGCCTCCACCGGGAGGGGGATCACGAGCTGGGTCACCAGTTTCTGGGCCTGCTCCTGCAGCACCCCGGTTGGTCCCTCGGCGTCGCGGACCACCTCCCCGCCGACCGGGGTCCCAGCCGATCCGTCCATCACCCCGGCCCGGGCCAGTACCTCGGTGTTCACCGTGGCCGCGTGGCCGGAGCGGTGCTTGAGCCAGACCGGGTGGCCGGGCGCCGCGTCGTCGAGCCGTCTCCGATGCGGGTGGGCACCGAGGATCGTGTTGTCGTAGCCGGACCCGATGACCCATTCCCCGGCTTCAAGGCCAGAGGCGAAGGCCGCCACGGCGTCGTACACCTCCTCGATGGCGGTGCAGCCGCTGAGGTCCAGTTCGGAGAGGGTCTGCCCGAACCACGCCATGTGGTTGTGCGCATCCCCGAACCCCGGGAGGACCACCGCGCCGCGGCAGTCCAGGGTGCGGCGGGCCGGAAGACCCTCGACCTGCCCGTCGAGCCCGACGATGCGTCCGTGCAGGATCCCCAGCGTGCCGGCGGTGGGGGAGGCGCCGGCCATCGGGGAGATGGCCGCGTTGACGAGCAGCAGGTCGAGGATGGGATCACCTCTGGGTCAGGGGGCGGATGAAACCTTGGCTTTCTTTATCTTCCCCCGTCCGATGCCCGGCGCGCCGGTTCCGGCCACCGAATCGCTGGAGAGCCGCTGCGCCAGCCAGATGGGAACGATGGAGACGACAATGAGGATGACGGCGACGACGTTGACCACGGGCGCCTGGTTGGGCCGGAACAGGTTTGAGAGGATCCAGACCGGAAGGGTCTGCTGGCCGGCGCCGATGGTGAAGGTGGTCACGATGATCTCGTCGAAGCTGAGCGCGAATGCCAGCAGCCCGCCGGCGAGCAGGGCCGAGCGCAGCTGGGGCAGGGTCACCAGGACGAAGGTGGTGAAGACGCCGGCGCCGAGGTCAGCCGAGGCCTCCTCGAGGCTGCCGTTGACGCGGCGCAGCCGGGCGATGGCGTTGTTGAACACCGTCACCATGCAGAAGGTGGCGTGGGCGACGATGACGGTCCACAGGCTCAGCGGAACTCCCAGCACCGTGGTGAACAGGTTGTTCAGGGCGATGCCGGTGACAATGCCGGGCAGCGCGATGGGCAGGATGACCAGCAGGTTGATGACGTCCCGCCCGAAGAAGCTGTACCGCTGCAGGGCCAGTGCCAGCAGCGTGCCCAGGATGAGCGAGATGATCGTGGAAATCACGGCCACCTGCACCGACGTCGCCAGGGCGTCGCGGACCCCCTCGGAGGCGACGGCCCGCGACCACCACTCGAGGGTGAAGCTGCGCGGGGGCCAGCCGAAGGTGCGGTCGGCGTTGAAGGAGTTCACCACCACCAGCAGCAGCGGCAGGTAGATGAACAGCAGGATCAGTCCGGTGATGACCCCGAGGATGGTCTTGGCACTGCGCGAAAGCTTCACGGCCGGCTCCTACAAATTGTTCAGGGCGCCGGTACGGCGGACCACGAAGAGATAGATCATGATGATGGCGATCGGGATGAGCGCCACGGCGGCCGCCAGCGGCAGGTTGTTCGCCGCCCCGACATTGGCGTACACAACGGTGCCGAGCATCTGGGTGGTGCCCCCGACGATCTGCGCGGTGATGTAGTCCCCGAGGGAGAGGGAGAACGTGAAGATGGTGCCGGCGATGATCGAGGGTACGAGGATGGGCAGGACCACCAGGCGCAGCGTCGCCAAGGGTTTCGCGCCCAGATCCCCCGAGGCTTCGATCAGCGAGTCGGGCACCCGCTCGAAGCCGGCGTGGAGGGGAAGGATCATGTAGGGGAGCCAGATGTAGGCAAGGGTGAGGACGACCGCAGTTTCGCTGTAGCCGGGACTGTTCAAACTTAGCGGGGCGCCGAGCCACTCGAGCAGCCCGCCCTCGGCGAGGACGTTGCGCCACGCGTAGGCCTTGACGAGGTAGCTGGCCCACAGGGGCATCAGCACCGCCACGATGAGCAGTTTCTCCCACCGCTTGTCGGCCACCTTGGCGATGAAGAAGGCGATCGGCAGGGCGATCACCATGTCGATCAGGGTGACGACGACGGCGATCCGGAGGGTCCGCAGGGTGATCGCCTGGTATACGGGGTCGGTGGTGACCGTGAGGATGTTGTCGAAGGTCCAGGTGGTGGACACCTTCCCGGTGAAGGTGTCCACCGTCCAGAGGGCCGTGATCAGCAGGGCGGCCAGGGCCGCGATGTACACCAGGATCAGCCAGGCCGCCGGAGCGGTGAGCAGGCCTGCCAGGCGCAGGCGGGGGCTGCGGTGCAGCGCCGCCGAAACCCGCCGGTTCCCCGTCCGGGGCGGTGCCGGGGCGGGCCGCGGTTCGGTCTCAAGTGTCATCTCTGTTTACCTTTTCCATCCGTCCTGCTGATGCGGCTGCGCCCTGGCCTGGAATCCCGGTTCAGCCCTTGATCTCGGTCAGCCCTTGATTTCTGTCCAGGCCTTGGTCCACTCGGAGTAGTCGGTGCATTTGACGTCGGTGCGTCCATCGATGCAGTCGGCCACCGGCGTGGTCCAGTACCAGATTTGGTTGGCGTATTCCTCGTCGCCGGAGTGGAACGTCTCGCAGTGGTTCGCGTCCTCGGTCAGCTCGCACGCGGCGGGGTTGGCGGGGGACTCACCGAAGTATTCGGCGACCTGGGCGTTGGCCTCGGGGCTGGCGATGTAGTCGAGCCACATGTAGGCGCAGTTCTTGTTCTTCGATTCCGAGCCGATCATCCAGGTGTCGGACCAGCCGGTGGCTCCCTCTTCGGGAAGGATCGTTTCGACCTTGGTGCCGTCGGCCGTGGCGATGTTCGCCCCGACCTGCCAGGTGGTGCCGACGACGCTTCCGCCGCTGGCGAAGGACTGGACCTCCTTCACGACGTCGGACCAGTACTCACCGACATGCTCCCGCTGGGACTTCAGCAGGTCGACGGCGGCCGCCAGTTGGTCCTTATCGAGGGCGTACGGGTTTTCGATCCCGAGCTCCGGGTTGTGCTTCATCAGGTAGAGGGCGGCGTCGGCAATGTAGATGGGGGAGTCGTAGGCCGTGACCTTGCCCGAATACTTTTCGGCGTCTTCGAATACCGCTTTCCAGGAAGTGGGCGCCGGATCGACGAGGTCCGCGCGGTACATCAGCACGTTGGCGCCCCAGCCGTGCGGCATCCCGTAGTTCTTGTCGTCGACGGTGTTCCACGGCTGGTCCTTAAGGAACGGGTAGACGTCGTCGTAGTTCTTCAGCAGGTCGGTGTTCACCGGTTCGACGTCGCCGCCGGCGATCAGGCGGAGCGATGCATCCCCGGAGGCGGAGACGACGTCGTACTGGCCGGTGCGCATGAGGGTGACGGCCTCATCGGAGGTGCCGAAGGGCTTGAAGTCGACCATGCAGCCGGTCTCCTCCTCGAAGGCGGAGACCCAGTCGACCTCGGGGTCGTTGCTGCCGTCTTCGACGTATCCGGGCCACGCCAGGATCGACAGCTTGCCTTCGCCCTCGCCGATTTCCGTTTGAGCGGTTTTCGCGGGCGCCTCGGCGTCGGGTTCCCCGCCGCCGGAGGTGGTGCCGCAGGAGGTCGCCGCGAGGACCGCGACCGCTGCAAGGGAAAGCGGCCAGTACCGCTTGGTGGACGTGCTCATGGTTCTGCCTTTCGGTCGGTGGTGCATGAAGTCGGTGCAGGAAGTCGGTTCGGGAAATAGGTGCGGGAAGCCGGTGCGGCAATCCGGTGCCCTATGGCGGTGCGTGAAGCCGGTTCCCGCTGCCGGTGGCGGGACGGGCTGCCGGAGAAGTGCGGGCGCGGTCAGCCGGTGGGCGGGAGCCAGACGACGTCGGAGGTGCGCCACTCGACCGCGACCTCCCGGCCCGGCGTCACGTCCTCCTCGGCCAGTGCGGCCGGGTGGACGAGGACCACCACGGTGGTGCCGTCGCTGATGGACACCCGGACCTGCGTGGCATGCCCGAGGTACACCAGCGCCGAGACGGTCCCCCGGCTTGCGGTGGTGCCGTCCCGGCCGGTGCCGCCGGGGGAGGCGAGCCGGAGGCGTTCGGGCCGCACGGAGAATGCCTCGGGCCTCCCGTAGAGGCTCGATCCGACGGCGGCGGGGAAGATGTTCGAGGTGCCGACGAAGTTGGCGACGAATTCGCCGTCCGGGCGGTCGTAAATCTCTTTCGCCGAGCCGACCTGCACCAGGCGGCCGGCGTTGAAGACGCCGATCCGGTCGCTCATCGTGAGCGCCTCCTCCTGGTCGTGGGTGACGAAGATGAAGGTGATGCCGAGCGAGCGCTGCAGCTCCTTGAGTTCGACCTGCATCTGCTGGCGCAGCTTGAGGTCGAGGGCTCCCAGGGGCTCGTCGAGCAGGAGCACCCGCGGCTCGACGACGAGCGCCCGGGCGAGGGCGACCCGCTGCCGCTGGCCGCCGGAGAGCTGGGAGGGCCTGCGGCCGAGGAAGCTGCCGAGCTGGACGCGATCCAGTGCCGCCGCGGCACGGTCGCGGCGCTCCCGCTTCGGGACCCCGCGCACCCGCAGACCGTACGCCACATTGTCAATGAGGCTCATGTGCGGAAAGAGCGCGTAGTCCTGGAAGACCGTGTTGACGTCCCGATCAAAGGGCGCGCGCGCCGTGACGTCGGTTCCTTCGAGCTCCACCGTTCCGCTGGTGGGGGACTCGAAGCCGGCGATGAGGCGCAGCACCGTGGTCTTCCCCGATCCCGAGGGGCCGAGCATTGAGAAGAACTCGCCCTGGCGGATCTCGAGGTCGATGCCGTCGACCGCCGTCGTCTCGCCAAACTCCTTGGTGAGTCCACGCAGGGAGATCGCCGGAACGTTGGAGGACACTGTCTTCTCTCCTGGATTGAGGGCCGTCTGGGTCATCGGGGCCGGTGCCTTTCCGCTGCGAAGGCAGCTGTCGAGGCACTGTGACCTGCCTCACTCGTTGAACTGCGCTAAAGCCTATGACCTTATATGTTTTATGTATAGACGTTCTGAGAAATTTCTCGTTACAGTGAATCCGTGACCCAGCAAGCCGCCTCCGCCTCACGGGGACTTGCCGCCGTTTTCTCGCCGCTGCGTTCGGCAGGGCTGGCCGATCAGGTGGTTGAGCGCATCGAGCAGGCGGTGGAAACCGGGCTGCTGGTGAGCGGTCAGCGGCTGCCGAGCGAGGTGGAGCTTGCGGCGGCCCTCGGGGTTTCCCCGGTCACCGCACGGGAGGCGCTCTCAAGCCTGCGGGCCCGGGGACTGATCACCACAACCCGCGGGCGGAACGGAGGCAGTTTCGTCGCCGAGGACTTCCTCCCCTCAACCAAAGGCGCGCACGAACAGCTCCGGGCACTCACCCGCCTGCAGATCAACGACCTCGGACTGCACTACTCGATCATCACGGTGGCCTGCGCCGGGATCGCCGCGCGCCGGGCCGACGCGACCGAGCTGGCCATCCTGCGGACCTACCTCCGCCCGGCGGAGGACACGCTGCTGTCCTGGCGCCTCGTTGACTCCGAGTTCCTGCTCGAAATCGCCGCCATCGCCCGCTCGGCCCGCCTGGGCCGGGAACTGGTGCGCCTGCAGGCCGACCTCGGAACCCTGACCCTGCTGCCCTACACAGACGAAGCCTTCCGCGAGGCCTCAGTCGGCATGCGGGCCGCCGTCGCCGACGTCATTGAGACCCGCGACAGCGCGCTCGCCGAAACCACAACCAAGGAACTCGTCCACGCCCTGATCCACTGGCTGCTGGACGAGCATTCGCGATGACACTCCGCGCCCACAAGGAGCCTTCCATGGCTGCAGCACAGATCGAAGTACCGGCACCCGTCCGCCAGGTGAAATCCCTGATCGCCGGCATCGAGGCCACGCTCGAGAGGTGGGCGCAGGATCTCGGCAGGGACCTCTCGGACCTGTCTGGTGTGGTTCCCGGCGCGGCCATCGACGGCCTCGTTCAGCCCGCCGTGAAGGGACTGCTTGCCAAGGACAGCCCCGAACTCGCCGGAGCGGGATTCATCGCCAACTCCGGGTTGGTCGGTCCCGACCGCAGCTACATCGCCTGGTGGCAGGGGCCCCAGCTGGAGCGCGTTGATGCGCTGGCGAACTTCAGTCCCAGCTCGATGGAGCGCTACCTTAAAGCCGAGTGGTTCCGGATCCCGGTGGAATCCGGCATTCCGCACGCGACGGGGCCCTACATCGACTTCCTGTGCACGGACGACTACGTCGTCACCTTCACCCACCCGGTCCGCCGGGAGGGCAGCGCGGAGGTTGCAGGAATTGTCGGCACCGACGTCGCCGTGCGCACCCTCGAACAAAACCTGATTCGCGGCCTGCGCCAGCTTGGCCCTGCAGTCTCACTCGTCAGCGCCGAAGGGCGGGTCGTTGTCTCCTCGGCGCGGTCCCTGGAGCCTGGGGACCTGATCGGCCAGGAAGGTGACCGGATATCCTATCCGGTGGGCCGGCGGTTCTCGATTGTGAGTGCGACGGAGCACTAAGCGCCCGGGAATGAACCGCTGGACCCCCGAAGGGTCCCGCGTAGTGAACCATTCCCGCCGGCAGTGCCCGCTGCGGCGGCGCGAAACTTACCGGGCTTCAGACCGCCGTCGGGGTAGTCACAATCCGGTGTCGGGGGTACGTTCAGGCCAAGACGCGCTCCGGTGCAGCGGTTGCTCCGCCGGGGGCGCATCCTTCCAACCAGTCCCGGGATCAGCATGAGCGAACGGAATGGAAGTCGCAAGCCACGTCGGCATTGGAGCGTGCGCCGGATGCTGTGGTCGGTCTGGCCTGCCATGCCTGCGTCGTGGGGTGAGGTGCCGAAGCGTCTCACGCCGGCCGCCACGCAGGTTCTCCGGCTCACCGTCGCAGCAGTGGTCGCCTACGTCGTCGCCGACACCCTCTTTCCCGGCATCCTCGACCTGACTGCACCGCTCACGGCGCTGCTGGTGGTCCAGGCCTCGACCGTCGGCACGCTGCTGATGGGAATGGTCCGGGTCGGGGCGGTGCTCACCGGCGTCCTCATCGCCATCGGCGTGACAGCGATGATCGGCCTGTCCTGGTGGAGCCTGGGCCTCGTGATCGCAGCCTCCCTGACCGCCGCCATGGTGCTGCGGCTTGGAGACCAGACGCTCGAGGCGCCCATCAGCGGGATGCTGATCCTTGCCGTCTCGGCGCCCGACGTTGCGGCGGAGGTGCGCGTAGCGAACACCCTGATCGGCACGGTGGTGGGAATCACGTTCAGCCTCGTGGTTCCGGTCGCGATTCCGAATTCGCGTGCCAGCGATGCGGTGCGGCGTATCACCCGATCGCAGGCGGCGCTGATGGACGAGGTCGCACGGGCACTTGGTGATCGACCGCCGCATCCGGAGGAGGTGAAGGAATGGTACGAGTGGTCGGACGACATCGCCAAGGAGCTCCGCACCGCGTCGGCCGAGGTGGAAACGGTGAGGGAGAGCCGCCGGTTCAACCCTCGCGCGCTGACCATGGCGGTGGTGTACCCAGGGCTGCGCGCCGCCCTGGACCGCTTGGAGAAGTGCCTCGCCGCCGAACGGGCTTTGCTCGTCGTCATCGGTAAAGCGGCGCCGGTGGAGCGGAGCGGATTGCCGGACCCGACCGAGAGGGAGCTTCGTCGGGCGTTTGCGTTCGTGCTTGACGATCTGGCGAACGGGCTGCGCGCCTTCGGTGACCTCGTCGAAGCCGAGTATGGCAGCGGCAGGGGTGACCGCGCCGACGAGGCGCTTGAACATATGCTCGAAAGTGTCCGCGAGACCCGAGCCGTACTCACCGAGCTCATGCTCCTTGACGTTGATCCGCGGGAACAGAAGGAGTTGTGGATGCTCCAGGGCTCCGTGCTGGCCGCCATCGACCATGCGGTCTCGCAGCTCGACCTTGAACGCAGTGAGCGCAGCACCAAGCCATGGCTGCAACGGATTGAAATCCCGAACCCCGGCATCGGCTGGCTGCCTAAGGTCGGGCGGCGGCCACTGCGGAGAGGGGGTTCGAGCCGGGCCTCCCGGAGTGGGGGCTGAGTCTCAAGGACTTGGCGTCGTCGGCAGGCGGCGGAATCGGAGCGGAGGATGCCAGCGCGGGCGGATCCTGGCCTGCCTAGCCCCGCCCCTTCCGCAGCGAATACCAGGAACCACCGGCCACCAGCGCGAGGCCCGCGGCGGTGACCCCGAAGACGCCCGCCACCCCGGCCCCCGCCGCGACGAGGCCGACACCGGCCGGAATCGCCGATTGGCCCAGCCGGTTCGCGCTCAGGCGCAGGGCCAGCCACGTACCCTGCGTGCCGGGAGGCGCCTCGAGGGAAATCACGGTCATGGTCAGCGGCTGCCCGATGCCAAGCGCCACTCCCGCCACCACCAGGACGGCAGCCAGCACCACCAGGTTCAGCGGCGCGGCGAGTGCGCCCACGGCAAGCGCTGACACAGCAGTGGAGAGGGCGATCAGTTCGGCCCGGCCGAACCGGGCGACAAGCGGCCCGAGGTAGAGCCGAGAGGCCATCGTCGCCCCGGCCCGCACGCTGAGCAGGATCCCGACGACGGCGGCCGGGATCCCGCGCTCCACCCCCAGCGCCGGAAGGTACACCGCAATCAGGTCGATGGCGCCCAGGACCATGGCACTGACCACCATCGCCCCGAAAAGCCTCCCGCGGGACTGGCGGGTGGTCCGGGTGAACGCGCTGGCCAGGCTGCCCCGGGGTACCTCCGGCCGTACCGGTGCCCTGCCCGTCCGCCGGGGGCGGCGTACCAGGGGGAAGGTGAGCGCCAGCAGGACGACGGCGGAGGCGGTGTAGGCCAGGAACAGCGCCCGGGTGTCGGGCAGCACCCGGCCGCCGCCGAACACCGTGATCAACAGCGGGCCCACGGCCTGCCCGGCCGATCCGGCGAAGGTGTAGAGGCCGAAGGCCGCATCGAGCCGGCCGGACTCTCCCTCGGCGATCCGGCTTTGCTGGCCCACCACGCTCATGAGGTGCCCAAGCCCGAGCACAACGTTCCACACCAGCAGCAGCTCAAGGGACGACGACGCGAACACCAGCCCCGCCCCGGCCCCGGCCATGAGCACGGCGCCGCCGAGCAGCACCGCGCGCTGGTGCCCGGCGTCGGTGGCCCGGCCCACCAGGACGGCGATGAACAGCGGCAGGAGCGCGAAGCTCGCCGCGATCAGTCCGAGCAGCGCCGGCTCGACGCCGAGCTCAAGGGCGCGGTAGGCAGCGGCAGGACGCACGATATAGGCGGCCAGCTGCAGGAACAGGGCATGGAGGAGCAGCACCCACGGCCACTGTCGCACTACCGGCCCCGCGCCGGTGGCAGGGGAGACCGGGCCTTCACCGCCCGGTCCACAGGTAGAACTTCTCCGGCCGCCCGGCGGTGCCGTAGCGCGGAACGATGCGCACCTGGCCCTTCGTCACAAGGAATTCGAGGTAGCGGCGGGCGCTCACCCGGGCCATCCCGAGGCGCTCGGCGACCTCCGAGGCCGAGGCCCCGTCCGGCCGGGTCCGCAGGTCGGTGACGACGGCGTCGAGGGTGGGCGCCGACAGCCCCTTGGGCGTCGGGCCCTGCGCCGCGCGGACCGCCCCGGCCGGGGCACCGGGGCCCGTGGGCCGCAGGAGCTGGTCGATGCGGTGCTGATCCAGCGCCGCCGCCCCAACCGAGGCGTGGGTGGCCACGGCCCGGTGGTAATCCACGTAGGCGTCGAGCCGCTGGTTGAGGACCTGGGAGTTGAACGGCTTCACGAGATAGTGGAGCACTCCGCCGGCCACCGCGGCCCGCACCGTCTCCAGTTCGCGGGCAGCGGTAATGGCGATGATGTCGACGGGATCCCCCGGCAGGTTCCGGGCGGCGCGCAGCACTTCGATCCCGGACATGTCCGGCAGGTGGATATCGAGCAGGACGAGCTGGGGTTTCAACAGGTCCACGAGCTCGAGCGCGCGGGCGCCGGTGTGCGCCACGCCGACGACGTCGAAACCGCCGTGGGCGAGCAGGAACCCGGTGTGGACCCCGGCGACCTCATGGTCGTCGTCGACCACCACGGTGCGGATCGGGCTCATGACGACTGCAGGGGTCGGCCGGCGGGCTGGCGGGCGAGGAAGACGGTGAACTCGGCGCCGCCCAGCAGTGACTCCTCCACGATGACCTGCCCGTGCCGGCGTTCGGCGATACGCGTCACCAGCGCGAGGCCGAAACCGCGGGTGCCTGCGCTCCCGCCGTCCTTCGTCGAGAAGCCGGAGGAAAAGATCCGGCCAAGCACCTCGTCGGGAACGCCGGGGCCGTCGTCGGCCACGGTGATGCGGATGATCTCCGGCCCGGACTCAAGGTCGACGCTGATCGTGCCGTCGGCGCCGACGGCCTCCATCGCATTGTCGATGAGGTTCCCGAGGAGAGTGACGGCGTCGGTGGTGCCGTCGGGCTCGAGGGTCGAGGTCTCCGTCACTGTGAGGGCGATGTCCTTCTCGGCACAGATGGTGCTCTTGGCCATCAGCAGGCTCGCCGCGTCGGGATCGGTGATGCCCGGGGCAATGCTGCCCGAGATCAGGGCCCCGCCATGGCCGGAGCGGGAGATGAAGTCGACCGCCTGCTCCGTGCGGCCCAGTTCGAGCAGCCCGGACACCGTATGCATGCGGTTGGCGAACTCGTGGGCCTGCGCGCGCAGCGCGGCGGTGACGTCGCGGGCGCCGTCGAGGTCCGTCAGGAGCTGGTGGAGCTCGGTGCGGTCGCGCAGGATCATCACGTTGCCCACCCGCTTGGAGTCGACGACGGCGTCGGTGGTCCGAGCCAGCAGGACCCGCTCGCCCACGAGGACTGTCTCGTCGGCGTCGCCGGGGGAGGTGAGAAGCCGGGCCAGGGCGGGGTCGAGCACCGCGGAGGCGGGTTGGCCGGTGGCGGCGTCGTCGAGCTCGAGCAGCCGCTTGGCCTCGTCGTTCATCAGGGCGATCCGGCCGGTTTCGTCAACGGCGACCATTCCCTCGCTGATGCCGTGAAGCATGGCGTCGCGGGTCTCGAGCAGGGAGGCGATTTCCTCGGGTTCGAGCTTGTAGATCCGGCGCCAGACCAGCCGGGAAATGTAGATCGATCCGGCCGACCCGACCAGCGCCGCGGCGACCAGCCAGATCAGCAGGCGGGGGAGGTCCTCGAAGAGGTCCTCCCGGAGCTCGGACTCAAGGGTGCCCACCGACGCCGTGCCGATAATGGCGCCCTCCTCGGAGTGGATCGGGACCTTCACCCGCCAGGACTCGCCGAGGGTGCCGGTCTGCGTGCCGACGTAGATCTCGCCGGAGAGCGGGATCGAAGGGTCGGTGGAGACGACCTTGCCGATCAGCTCCGGGTTGGGGTGGGAATACCGGACCCCGCGCTCGTCGGTCACCACCACGTAGGTCACCCCGGTGGACTGGGCGATCAGGTCGGCGATCGGCTGGATCGTGGCACTCGGGTCCGGGTCGTCGAAGGCCTCGATGATCGAGGGCAGCTGCGCCACCGACTGCGCCACCCCCACCATGCGGTCCTCATACTGGTCGCGGATCTGCTGCATCTGGCTCGCGACGGCGGTGGATCCGGCCACCAGGACGACGGCCAGCACGATGAACAACTGCAGCAGGAACAGCTGGAATCGCAGCGACATCGTCCGGACCATGCGCCCATTGTGGCACGGAAGGCACGCGGCAGCGGCGCGGAATTCCGCGATATCACCGGGACCACAAAGACCAATACGAGCGTTACGACCATATTCTTCCGCCGTCCCCGACGCGTTCCTACGCTGAAACAAGCGTGGTGACCCACATCACATCTCAAGGAAGAGACACCCCCATGAAAATCAACCCCTCCGGCTCGCGCCGCACCACCCTGACAGCTCTCGCCCTGGCCTCCGCGCTTGCCCTTTCCGCCTGCGGTTCGATGACCGAGAGCACCACCGGCGGTGGCGGCGACGATGCCATCGAAAAGCTCAACATCGTGGTCCCGGCCGACCCGGGCGGCGGCTGGGACCAGACCGGCCGCGCCATGCAGAAGGACCTGCAGGACAACGACCTCGTCGAGACCGCCTCCGTGGTCAACGTCGGGGGCGCCGGTGGAACCAACGGGCTGGCCCAGCTCGCCACCGAGACCGACCCGAACACCCTGATGGTCATGGGCTACGTGATGGTCGGGGCAGTGGAGACGAACAACGCGGCGAACCGGATCGAGGACACGACCCCGATCGCCCGCATGACGGACGAGCCGCTGGTCATTGTCGTCCCGGCCGACTCGCCGTACCAGAACATGCAGGACCTCCTCGATGACATCGAGGCCAAGGGCCAGGGCGTCTCCATCACCGGCGGCTCCGCCGGCGGCGCCGACCACATCCTGGCCGGCATGGTCCTCAAGGAGGCCGGTATCGCCCCCGACAAGCTGAACTACATCCCGTACTCCGGGGGCGGGGAATCCCTCGCGGCGCTGCTGGGCAACAAGGTCAACGCCGGCATCTCCGGCGTCGGCGAATACGCCGAGCAGGTCGAGGCCGGCAAGCTGCGCGCCCTCGCCGTCTCCGGCGATGAGGCCGCCCCCCAGCTTCCCGAGGTCCAGACCCTCACCGACCAGGGCATCGACGTGGTGCTCACCAACTGGCGCGGAGTCGTCGCTCCGGGGTCAATCGACGAGGCGCAGGCCGACAAGCTCACCGAGCTCGTCACCGACCTCCACGAGACCGAGGCCTGGAAGACGACCCTCAAGGAGAACAACTGGTCCGACGCGTTCCTGACGGGCGAGGAGTTCGACACCTTCCTCACCGAGGACATCGCCACGGTGAAGACCACCCTGACCGAGATCGGCCTGCTGTAGCCATGAGCACCTCGACCTCCAGCCCCGCCGGGAGCGGCACCGCAGCCGCTTCCGGCCGGCCGATCGGAGAGCTCGTCTTTGCGCTCATCGTGATCAGCGTTGGCGTGGTGGGATTCGTTGCCGGGGCGGGCATTCAGACCCCGCCCTCCGCCAGCGACATCGGCCCCAAGGCCTTCCCCTACCTGGTCTCGGGCATGCTCGTGCTCGTCGGGACAGGCCTTGTCATCCAGCTGCTGCGCGGCGGAACCGGCGTTCCAGAGGAGGGGGAGGACGTCGACCCGAACATCGCCACCGACTGGGCTACCGTCGGGAAGCTCGCCGGCTTCGTCCTGCTCCACTCCTTCCTGATCGTGCCCCTGGGCTGGCCCATTGCGGCCGCGGTGCTGTTCTTCGGTGCCGCGTGGTCCCTCGGCGCCCGGCCCTGGTTCCGCAACCTGATCACCGCCATCATCCTGGCGCTCGTCCTGCAGTTCGTCTTCGCCGGGCTGCTCGGTGTCTCCCTGCCCGCGGGCTTCCTCGAAGGGTTCGGTGTCTTCAGTGGATAACTTCATGAGCCTGCTCGAAGGCTTCTCCGTGGCAGCGCAGCCGATGTACCTGCTGTTCGCACTGGGCGGGGTGCTCGTCGGCACGGCCGTCGGGGTGCTCCCCGGCATCGGGCCCGCCATGACCGTGGCGCTGCTGATGCCGCTGACCTACAGCCTCGAGCCGACGGCGGCCATCATCGTCTTCGCCGGCATCTACTACGGCGGAATGTACGGCGGCTCGACCACCTCCATCCTGCTCAACACCCCCGGTGAGTCGTCCTCGATCGTCACGGCCCTCGAGGGCAACCGGATGGCCAAGGCCGGCCGCGGCGCCGCGGCACTCGCCACCGCGGCGGTCGGTTCGTTCATCGCCGGCACCATCGCCACCGTCCTGCTGAGCTTCGTCGCCCCCTACGTGGCGGCGTTCGCCGTGCAGATCGGCCCGGTCGAGTACGTCGCCCTCATGGTCGTCGCCTTCCTGACCGTCGGGGCCCTGCTGGGGTCCTCCGTGCTGCGAGGCCTCGCCTCCCTGGCCCTTGGCCTGTTCATCGCCACCATGGGCTTCGATTCGCTGACAGCCCAGCAGCGGTACACCTTCGGCAGCCCGTTCCTTGCGGACGGGATCGACGTCGTCCTCGTCGCCGTCGCGCTGTTCGCGGTCGGCGAGGCGCTCTACGTCGCCTCCCGGCTGCGCCACGGGCCCATCAAGGTGATTCCGGTGACCGGCGGCTGGACCAAGTGGATGCGTAAGGAGGACTGGAGGCGCTCCTGGCGGCCCTGGCTCCGCGGCACCGCCATCGGCTTCCCCGTCGGCACCATCCCGGCCGGCGGCGCCGACGTCGCCACCTTCCTGTCCTACGCCTCCGAGCGCAAGCTCGCCAAGGGTGCGCGGAAGAAGCAGTTCGGCAAGGGCGCCATCGAGGGCGTCGCCGGTCCGGAGGCCGCGAACAACGCCGCAGCCGCCGGTGTGCTGGTACCGCTGCTCACCCTCGGCATCCCCACCACCGCAACCGCCGCGATGCTCCTGGTGGCGTTCCAGCGCTACCAGATCCCGGTCGGGCCGCAGCTTTTCGAAAACGACAGCGCGCTGGTGTGGGCCCTGATCGCCAGCCTGTATGTGGGCAACCTCATGCTGCTGGTGCTGAACCTTCCCCTGGTGGGCATCTGGGTCAAGATCCTCCAGATCCCGCGGCCCTACCTCTACGCCGGCATTCTGGTATTCGCCGCCCTGGGGGCGTTCTCGGTCAACTTCACGCCGATCGACGTGATCATCCTCCTGATCCTGGGCATCCTCGGGTTCTTCATGCGGCGCTTCGGCTACCCGGTGGCACCCATGGTGGTCGGCCTGATCCTCGGCCCGATCTTCGAGAACCAGCTGCGGCGCTCCCTGGCCATCTCCCAGGGCGATCCGGTGGCGCTGATTTCCTCTCCGATCGCCGCAGTCATCTACGTGGTGCTGATCATCATCTTCGTCCTGTCCTTCTGGATGAGGAAGCGTCAGAGCGCGATGGAGGCGGAGACCACCGCCGGCCTCGAGGACGGCGTCGACGACGGCGCCGGTACCGCCCGTGCGTCGGCCGCCCAGGGCGGCCCGGACTCCGGCGGGACCTCCAGCGCGGCCCCCGCAGCGTCCGGCGATCCCGTTGAACCCGCTGATCCCGATGCGGCGGCCGGCGTCCCGGGCGCCCAGAGCGTTCCCGGGCCGGACACAGTGTCCGGGGCCCACTCCGGAGCCTCAAGCACCAAGAACCGAAAGGAAAGCCCATGAGCACCATCGTTGTCGGCTACGTGCCCAACGCCCTCGGAGACGCAGCGGTGGACGAGGCGATCCGCGAAGCGCGGCGGCGGGAAGCCAAGCTGGTCGTGGTGAACACCACCCGCGCCGACCGGCTCGTCGACCCCGGCTACGCCGACGACACCGAGGTGTCCCGGCTGGAGGGAAAACTGGCGGCCTCAAAGGTGGATTACGAGATCCGGCACGGCACCTCCGACGCCACGGCGGCCGAGGAGGTACTCGATGCCGCCGAAAGCCTCGATGCCGACCTCCTGGTGATCGGGCTGAGGCACCGCACACCGGTCGGCAAGCTCATCATGGGCTCCACCGCGCAGACAATCCTGCTTTCGGCCCGGTGCAACGTGCTGGCGGTGAAGCTGCCCTAGCTTCACCGGCCCGACGGCCGCCGCCGGATTCCGGCGGCGGCCGACGCGTGTCCGGCGTGTGCCAGGTTCCGGGAAAGGCCTAGCGGGAGTAGGCGTCGTACCCCTCGACCTCAAGCGTGCGGCGGAGCTTCGTCAAGCCGCTCTGGATGCGGGACTTCGCCGTGGGAACCTTGAGGTTGAGGGCCTCGGCGACCTCGACATAGGTCAGGCCGCCGTAGTAGGCGAGCCGGATTGCCTCGGCCTGGTGGTCGGTCAGGGAGGAGAGACACCTGCGGACCGTCTCGGCCATGAGGGAGCGATGGACCGTTTCGTCGATCGAATCGTGCTTGAGCGCACCCATTTCCTGGGCGTGGCGCGCACCGCGTTCGGAGGAACTCTGTTCACTGCGGACCCGGTCCACCGCCCGCCGGTGGGCGAGGGTGAGGATCCAGGTCTGGGGCGAGCCCAGAGAGGGATCGTACTTGCCGGCCGACGTCCAGACGAGCAGGTAGACCTCCTGAACGATCTCGGCCGCCATCGCCGGGTTCTTGATCACATTAAGCGCCACCCGGTACACCCGGCGGACCGTCTGCTCATAGAGCGACTCAAACGCCGGCTCACTGCCGCCCGCGACTTCCTCGATGAGCTGGAGCAGGGTGGGCGTCGTTGAGCGGTTGTCGGTCATGGCTGCCTGGTCCCTGCGTCCGCGCATGCGCTGGCAAGCGGATGCGCACCCGTCGCTTGAGTGTTGCCCGGCATGGAAACCTGCTCTGTTCGTGGACCTGACCTTCACAGACTGGTGGAGGTCCCGCCTGCAGCCTGCCGCACGGGCAACCCGCTCATCCACTCCCCAGCGAAATTCGAGTATGACATTTATCTAGACAATCTAGCAATACACCTGCTTACTTTTTCCTGGGTTCGAACGCAGCCGGGTCGGTGCGGCCGGACTCCGCTGGCGCTGGTGGACCAGCCGGGCGGGAGATGCGCCCTGCGTGTACGCTGTGCTGATTACGACGCATCCGGGGGACTCAATGGGGGAGAACATGGGGAAAATAGGCGCGCGCGTAGGCGCTCTGCTGACTGTCGGAGTATTGCTCTCAGGCTGTGGCGTGCTCGGTCAGGGGCAGGAGGGCGCCGGTTCGCCCGCGCCGGCCGTTTCTGCGGGCACGCCCGGACCAATTGGAACGCCGTCCGCGCCGGCCTCCACCGCTCCTGCCGAGCAGGCCGCGCCCCCTGCCCCCGAAATGCTGCCGCCGGCGGAACTCGAGGCTCGCGTGGCCAGGCTCCTTGACGCACAGGGTCGGCCGTTTACCGCGGTGCCGGACGATCAGCAGGCGGCAGGGATGGATCTGGTCAAGATGGGAATCGACGCGGCCGTGATCGAGCCGGCGGAATGCGCGAAGGTGGCGACCCGGAGCCTTCAGCAGATCCCCGAGGACGTTGCGTCGGCTGCGGGAATCGGCATCCCCGACCCCTCCGGTTCAATGACCGTTGTCTCCCTCGCCTCCACCGCTAATCCGGACACCGTGGCGCAGGGACTGGACGTGGACACTTCAGGATGTACGGAGTTCACCATGGCCATCGAAGGCCAGACGGTCTCGGTCACAATCGAGGAACTCCCCATCGATCCGGTGGGTGGGGAAACCGTCTCCTTCCTGATGACCCAGGTCCTGCCCACTGGCCAGACCATGTATATCCTCGGGGTGATGGCCATGGAGGGCGCCACCGTCGCGTCGGCCCAGCAAATCGGAACCGCTGAGCCCGATCTGGTCACACAGGATGAGCTGGGGCGGCTCGCCGGAGAACTGCTCACCGGCAAACCCGTCGCCGGGTAGCTCAGCCCATCTCGGCGTACCGCTTCGCACGCCCGAGCGCCTCCCGCATCCCATCGGCATCCGCCGGGGTGACGTAGGCGGGTGTATCGCGCTGGAACCGCCAGCCCTCGGCCAGCGGTCCGGCGTCGACAACGTCGAAGCCGAATTCATCGACCATCGCCGCGACCGTGGCCTTCGCTGCCTCGTCGTCACCTGCGACCGGCAGGGCCCGCCGGTTAGGTGTCCCGGCGGGCGATCCCTCCGGAAGGTCCGCAAAGTAGATGTTGTTGAAGGCCTTCACGACGCGCGCCCCGGGCAGCTGCGCCTGAATCAGTTCGCTGGTGGTGGTGCTCTCGTCGTCGAGCTCGGGGATCCTGCCGTCCCGCCGGGGGTAGTAGTTGCAGGTGTCGATGACCACCTTCCCGGCCAGGGCCTCCGCGGGGAGATCCCGGTAGCTTCTCAGGGGGACCGTGACGACGACAACGTCACCGGCCGACGCCGCGTCCGTGCTGGTAGCCGCACGGGCGCGCGGTCCGAGTTCGGCCACGAGGTCGGCCAGAGTCTCCGGGCCGCGGGAATTGCTGAGGACGACGTGGAATCCGTGGGAGACAGCCAGACGTGCCAGCTGGGAGCCGATGAGGCCGCTGCCGATCAGTCCAAGTGTCTTCGTGTGTTTGCTCATGCCCCATCCAACCCGGTGTCCTCCCGGACCGTCCACCCTGCCGGCGTCTCAGCCCGGGGGCCGGTGCCCGGCCGCGAGCTGATCAGAGAGTTCGGCGAGCTGGGCGCGCACGGCAGCGAGTTCCTGCTGCACGGCGTCGGCGGAGTCGTCGGCGGAGTCGTCGGCTGATGCGGCCGAGACGCTCTCCACCAGCCAGGAGGCCACGGTGGCGGTGACGACGCCCAGGACCGCGATGCCGAGCACCATCAGCCCCGAGGCAACAAGCCGGCCGGGCACCGTCACGGGGTAGTAGTCGCCGTAGCCCACGGAAGTCACGGTCGTCAGGGACCACCAGAGCGCATCGCCGATGGTGAGGATGTTTCCGTCCGGGGCATCCTGCTCCACATCGAGCACGGCCAGGGCGCTGGCGTAGGAAAGGATTGCGGAGGAGGCCAGGACATAGAGTGCCAGCCGGCCGCGGAGCGCGTCCCCGCCGGCCCGGTTCAGCACCCGCAGCAGGGTCAGCAACCGCAGCAGGCGCAGCGGCCTCAGCATGGGCAGGACCAGGATGAGCAGTTCGTGGAGGTTCCGGAGCAGCCAATGCCACCGCCGCTCCGCCAGCGCGAGGTTCACCACGAAGTCCAGGAGGAAGACCGCCCAGATGGCCCAGTTCACGGCGGCCAGCGTGGAGGACTCGGCCGGACTCAGCGGAACGATCACCTGGACCGAATAGATCAGGAGGAAGAGGACCGCGGCCCCGGCCAGGGGCCACTCGGTGCGCGCCCGCCACATCTCAGAAGTCATAGCTGAATCCTAGGGTGGTACCTCCGCCACCGGCGCCTGTGGCGATCCGGGCACCGCTTTGTAGAATGCTCAGACGTCCATATCCCCGCCGCGCCACCCCGCGGTCCGACGAAGGGTCAACCGTGCCGAACCTCCAGCTTCCTCCGGTCGTCGTTATGGGGGTGCAGGGCTCCGGCAAGACCACGGTCGGGACCCTGCTGGCCGCCCGCCTCGGCGCCGACTTCGTCGACGGCGACGACCTGCATTCCGAGCACAACCGGAAACTCATGGCAGCAGGCACGCCCCTCACTGACACCGAACGACTGCCCTGGCTGCGGGCCGTGGGCGAGAGGCTCGCGCAGGGCGGGGACTCCGGAATCGTCGTGGCCTGCTCGGCGCTGAAGCGTTCCTACCGCGACCTGCTGCGCGGCCTCGCTCCCGCCGTGGTGATGGTCCACCCACACGGGCCGATGGAGGTGGTGGCCGAACGCGTGGCGAATCGCCGGCATCAGTTCATGCCGCCCTCGCTGCTGGTGTCCCAGTACGAGGTTCTGCAGACCCTCCAGGAGGACGAGCGCGGTGTCACCGTCGATCTGAGCCTGCCCCTTGAGCAGATCGTGGACCAGGCCGCGGACTATGTGAGGGGTCGAGCCGCCGAGGAGGAGACCCCCGGGCAGTGACCGGGGGAAAGTGACCGGGGGAAAGTGACCGGGGGGATAGTGACAGGGGAATAAGGGGTGGGCCCGGAACGCTACCCGGGGATGAAGAAAATAGGTTTCCTGTCCTTCGGGCACTACCAGGATGTCCAAGGTTCCCTCGTGCCCACGGCGCGGGATGCCCTGCAGCAGATGGTGGAGCTCGCGGTCGCCGCCGAGGAGGTCGGCGTCGACGGCGCGTTCCTGCGGGTCCACCACTTCGCCCCGCAGTTCGCCTCGCCCTTCCCGCTGCTGGCGGCGATGGCGGCCCGCACGAGCCGCATCGAGCTGGGAACGGGCATCATCGACATGCGTTACGAGAACCCCCTGTACATGGCGGAGGAAGCGGCGGTCACCGACCTGATCAGCAACGGCCGGCTGCAACTCGGGGTCAGCCGGGGATCACCCGAACCGGCCCTGCGCGGCTATGAGAAGTTCGGCTACGTGCCGGCCGAGGGGCTCTCCGACGCCGACGACGCGCGCCGGAAGACGGCCATCTTCCGCGCCGCCGTCGCCGGGGCGGGAATCGCCGACGCCGACCCCCGGATGACCGGGTCGGCCGGACAGCTGGCCATCGACCCCCAGGCCCCCGGGCTCAGCGAACGCATCTGGTGGGGATCAGGTACCCGCGCCACCGCGAAATGGGCGGGGGAGCAGGGTATGAACCTCATGAGCTCCACCCTGCTGACCGAGGACACCGGGGTTCCCTTCGACCAGCTCCAGGCCGAACAGATCGAGGTCTTCCGCACAGCGTGGGCCTCGGCCGGGCACGCCGGAAGCCCGCGCGTATCGGTGAGCCGCAGCGTGTTCCCCCTGGTCACTGACGAGGACCGCTACTACTTCGGGGTCAGGGCGCAGCTCGAGGCCACCGACCAGGTCGGCAACCTCGGCGGCGTCCAGGCCCGCTTCGGCAAGAGCTACATCGGGGAACCGGACGCCATCGCGGCGCAGCTCGCCGCCGATGCGGCGGTGCAGGCAGCGGACACCGTCCTGCTGACCATCCCGAACCAGCTCGGCGTCGAGTACAACGCGACGCTTCTCGAGAGCATCGTTCAGCACGTCGCGCCCGCAGCAGGCTGGCGCTGAGCCGGCGGCTGGGCCGCGATTGAGGACAGCAAGCGGCGGGCGGCCAGTAGGGGGCCGCCCGCCGCTGATCCGGTCAGGGCACTAGCGCAGGGTGCCGAGGATTGAACGCTGGATGACGACGGCGGCGGCGCCCCGGGCCCACTCGCCGAAGTCGGTCGGCTGGCGCTTCAGCCGGATCGGCGTCGCTTCCGGGTCCCGGTGGTTCGCAATCGCCGCGTCGATCTTCTCGGGAGCAACGTCGGCGAGTTCCATCCCCTCACCGGAGAGCACGACGAGGTCAACCATCGTCAGGTTCCCGACGGCGGCGATCAGCGTTCCCAGGGCGGTGCCTGCAGAATCGGTGACGGCCCGGGCGACAGGGTGGTTCCCGCGGGCCATCTCGAGGATTTCCTCGTAGCTGCACTGCCGGCCGGTGGCGGCGGTGACTTGGGCGCAGATCCCCGGAATCGTGAGGACGGCCGAGGAGCACCCGCGGTGTCCCTCAAAGCAGAGGGGCCCCGAGGGGTCGAGCGGGTAGTGGCCGACGAGGCCGAGGCCCGCGTCCGGCGGTGCGATGACGGCGTCGTTGAGCACCAGCCCGTAGCCCACGCCGGCACCGACGGTGAGGACGGCGAAGTCGGTCTCCCCGCGCCCGCCGCCGAACCAGTGTTCGGCCATGGTGAGGGCGACGACGTCGTTCTCAACCGCGACCGGAACCGCGACCTCGGCCTCGATCAGCTGCGCCAGGGGCACATCGCGCCAGCCGAGGAAGGGTGCGCGGACCACGACGCCGTCGGTGCTGAGCTTTCCGCCGATGCTGATGCCGACGCCGCTGAACTGCGAGGCGCCGCCAAGGTCCTCGATGACCGCCAGGATCGTCGAGACCACGTCACGGACCTCGTGGCTGGGCAGGGGCCGCTCAGCGGTGGCCAGCGCATCCGAACGCAGGTTCGTCGCAACGCCCGCCGCGCTCGTGCCGCTGAGCTTGATGCCGACGAACCGGTGCGCCTCCGGAACGATCTCCAACGGGCGGGTCGGGCGGCCGACTCCGCCGGAGACCAATTCGTTCCTCTCGCGCACCACTCCGGCGTCGAGCAGCGGCTTGCTGAGCCGGGTGAGGCTCGCGCCCGAGAGGCCGAGGCGGGAGGCCAGGTTGGACCTCGAAATCGGTCCGTGGATCAGCACCTCGCGCGCGATGCTGCGGATGGGACTGTCCGGGGAGAGAGCGAGGACTGATTCCATGGCCGCCTCAGGAGATTCTGTGGTTATTTTCACCGTAACTGTAACACCGCCCTAGAACTGCGTAGGAAGGCCCCGGATGGGTGTCCTGGGGCCTTTTGACACCCTACTTTATTTCAAGGTAAAAATAACCACATGTTTATAAAGCGCCGGGTTTTTCGAGCGAAGCTTTTCGCCACCGCGGCCGCGACAGCGCTGATGCTGTCCGCCTGCGCGCCCACCGACACCGACGTCGTGACCCTCGATTTCTTCCAGTTCAAACCGGAAGCCGTCGGCAGTTTCGACAAGATCATCAGCGAGTTCGAAGCCCAGAATCCAGGCATCAACGTGGTGCAGAACCACGTGCCCAATGCCGACACCGCCATCCGCACGCTCCTGGTGAAGAACAAGACCCCGGACGTCCTGACCCTCAACACCAACGGCAACTACGGCAAGCTCGCCAAGGCGGGCGTCTTCGCCGACCTCAGCGACCATCCCGCCGCCGACACCGTGCTTCCGGCGGTCAAGGACATCGTCAAGGAACTCGGCTCCCGCACCCCTTCGGAGGTCAACGCGCTGCCGTTCTCCAGCAACGCCAGCGGCATTCTCTACAACAAGGACCTCTTCGCCAAGTACGACGTGGACCCTCCCCGGACCTGGGATGAGCTGATCGAAGCGGCCGAGACCTTCAAGGCCCATGGGGTCACGCCCTTCTACACCACGCTCAAGGACGCCTGGACCGTTGGGCCGGCCTTCGTGAACCTCGGCGGCGCCCTCCAGCCCGAGGGCTTCTTCGAGGACCTATTGTCCGAGGAAGGCAATGTGTCCTTCTCCAAGGACTACCCGGAAGCGGCGGAGAAACTGAAGACGCTGTTCTCCTACGGCCAGCCCGACGCGCCGAGCAGGGACTACAACGCCGGCAACGCGGCCTTCGGCGCCGGCGAGGCAGCGATGTACCTCCAGGGCAGCTACGCGATCCCGGCCATCCGGGCCGCCAATCCCGAGGCGAATATCGGCTCGTTCCCCTATCCCGCCAGCAACGACCCCGCCGAGACCGTCGTCGTCTCCGGCGTCGACGTCGGGATCTCCATCGGACGCGACACCGAGCACCCCGAGGAGGCACGCAAGTTCACCGAGTTCCTCCTCTCCCAGGAGGTCGTCGAGGCGTATGCGAAGGAGCAGAGCGCCTTCTCACCACTGAAGGCGAGCCCGCCCAACGAGGATCCAGCGCTCGAGGGGCTCGCCCCCTACTTCACCGAGGGACGCCTGATCGGCTTCATCGACCACCAGATCCCCTCGAGCCTGCCGCTGGCGCCGCTGCTCCAGGAGTTCGCCCTCGGAGGAAGCACCGACAACCTCCTCGCATCACTGGACAACGAGTGGAACAAGATCGCCGCCCGCACCATCAGCAATGAGAAGGACAAGCCATGAGCGCGCTGACCAGGCCGAACGTCGGCCGCAAGACCCCCCGGGTCTTCTACTTCATGGTCCTTCCGGCGCTGGTGATTTTCGCGGTGTTCCACACGGTGCCGCTGCTGAGCGGAATCTATTTCAGCTTCACCAACTACGCCGGCTACGGTGAGTGGTCCTTCGTCGGGCTGAGCAACTACATGAACCTGTTCCGAGACGACCGCATCCTCAACGCCTACGGGTTCACCTTCCTGTTCGCGATCGTCTCGACTGTGGCGGTCAACGTCATCTCCCTGGCCGTGGCCATCGCCCTCAACGGGCGGATCAAGTTCAAGACAGGCTTCCGCGGGATCTTCTTCATCCCGAACATCCTGTCGATCCTCATCGTCGGGTACGTCTTCAACTACCTGTTCTCCAACTCCGTTCCGGCGATCGCCGAGGCGCTGGGCATCAACGCCCTGACTACGAGCATCCTGGCCGACGCCGATACGGCCTGGGTCGGCGTGGTGATCCTCTCCGTCTGGCAGGCGGCCGCCTTCAACATCATCATCTACCTGGCCGGCCTGCAGACCATCGGCGGTGAGCTGTATGAGGCGGCCTCGCTCGACGGCGCCTCCTCATGGCGGCAGTTCAGGTCCATCACCTTCCCCCTCATCGGGGCGTTCTTCACCATCAACATGGTCCTGTCCCTGAAGAACTTCCTGCAGGTGTTCGACCAGATCGTCTCCCTGACCGCCGGCGGACCGGGCACGTCGACGGAATCGATCTCCCTGCTCATCTACCGTGGCGGATTCGAGGGCGGCGAATACGGCTACCAGACCGCCAACGCCGTGATCTACCTCATCGTCATCATCGCCATCTCATTCGTCCAGCTGCGCATCCTGCAGCGCAGGGAGGCTTCCTTCTCATGACAGCTACAGCCGAATCGGCAGCGCCACGCACCTCTGCCCCGTCCGGGCCCGCCCCCAAAGCCATGCGGCGCGACCGCGCGAAAATCAACTGGTGGCTCACCGCGCTCGTCGCGGTCTGTTCCCTGACGGTGCTCATCCCGCTGTACCTCGCCGTCGTCACGGCGCTGAAGACCCCCGACCAGCTCGGCGGCACCGGATTCGAACTGCCCGTCGGCGCCCGGTGGGAGAACTTCGCCGAGGCGTGGACGACGGTCAAGTTCCCGCGGGCCCTGCTGAACACCGCGCTGGTGACGGTCGGGGCGGTCCTGCTGACGCTCCTGACGAACTCGATGGTCGCCTACGCCATCGCCCGGAACCTTCACCGGAAGTTCTTCAAGGGCCTCTACCTCTACTTCATCGCCGCCCTCTTCGTACCGTTCCCGATCATCCTGCTCTCGGTGGTCAAGGAAACCGCGATCCTCGGCCTCGACAACCAGCTCGGCCTGATCCTGCTCTACACGGTGTACGGACTCTCGTTCAACATCTTCGTCTACGTGGCGTACATCCGCTCGATCCCGCTCGAGCTCGAGGAGGCCGCCCTGACCGACGGCGCCAGCACCTGGACCATCTTCTGGCGCATCATCTTCCCGCTGCTCGGGCCGATGAACGCCACCGTGGGCATCCTCACCTGCCTGTGGGCGTGGAACGACTTCCTGCTCCCGCTGGTGATCCTCTCGGACCCGGCCGCCCAGACCCTCCCGCTGGCCCAATTCATCTTCCAGGGCCAGTTCAACACCAACTACCCGGTGGCCTTCGCCTCCTACCTGCTGGCCCTGGCACCCCTGCTGCTCGTCTACCTGTTCGCCCAGCGCTGGGTTGTCTCCGGCGTCATGCGCGGCTCGACCAAATAAACTCTCACCAGACACCGAAAGGAAACCCCGCCGTGGCTACAAGCACCGCCGAAATTTCCGCACAGACCGGCACCATGTCGGACCCCAACTGGTGGCGCCAGGCCGCCGTCTACCAGATCTACCCCCGCAGCTTCGCCGACTCCAACGGCGACGGTCTGGGCGACCTGAGGGGCATCACCTCGCGGGTTCCTTACCTGTTGTCTTTGGGCGTGGACGCCGTCTGGCTCAGCCCGTTCTACCCCTCGGCCCTGGCCGACGGCGGCTACGACGTCGATGACTACCGCAACGTCGACCCCAAGCTCGGAACGCTCGAGGACTTCGATGAACTGGTCGCCGCCCTGCACGGTGCCGGGATTAAGCTCATCGCCGACATCGTGCCCAACCACACCTCCAACCGGCATGAGTGGTTCCGCGAGGCCCTCGCCTCGCCGAAGGGATCACCGGCCCGGGGGCGCTACATCTTCCGCGACGGCAAGGGCCCCGACGGCTCGGAGCCGCCCTCGGACTGGGAGTCAGTCTTCGGCGGGCCCGCCTGGGACCGCACAGAGGACGGCCAGTGGTACCTGCACCTCTTCGCCCCGGAGCAGCCGGACCTCAACTGGGACAACCGGGAGGTGCGCGATGACTTCCTGAAGACGCTGCGCTTCTGGTCCGACCGCGGTGTCGACGGCTTCCGAGTGGACGTGGCGCACGCCCTGACCAAGAACCTCACCGACCCGCTTCCCTCCAAGGCCGAGCTGGGCGCCGAGGACGAGAACCTCAACGGCGAGCACCCCTTCTGGGACCGGGATGAGGTCCACGAGATCTACACCGAATGGCGCCGCGTGTTCAACGAGTACGACCCGCCGCGCACCGCCGTCGCCGAGGCCTGGGTCCACGCGACCCGGCGGGCCCGCTACGCCAGCCCCGACGGGCTCGGCCAGGCGTTCAACTTCGACCTGCTGCGCGCCGACTGGAATCCCGGCCAGTTCCGCAGCATCATCACCACCAACCTCACCGAGGCCGAGAACTCCGGCGCCTCCTCGACGTGGGTCTTCTCCAACCACGACGTGGTCCGCCACGCCACGCGCTACGGCCTGCCCCCGGCCGGCGGCGGCAAGCCCACCGGCATCGACTGGCTCCTCAGCGGCGGAACCACTCCGGAGCTGGACGCCGAACGCGGCCTCCGGCGTGCCCGCGCCGCCTCCCTGCTGATGTTCGCCCTGCCTGGCTCGGCCTACCTGTACCAGGGGGAGGAGCTGGGCCTGCACGAGGTGGCCGACATCGCCGACGAGGCACGCCAAGACCCGACGTTCTTCCGCAACCCAGGCGTCGAGGTCGGCCGCGACGGGTGCCGGGTGCCGCTTCCGTGGACGGCGGAAGGACCCTCCTTCGGCTTCGGGGGACAATCGGCCCACCTGCCCCAGCCGGCCTGGTTCTCCGACTCCGCCGTCGAGGTGCAGGAGGAGGGCGGGGACTCCACCCTGAACCTCTACCGCAGTGCCCTGGCGCTGCGCCGGGAACTCCAGACCACCGAGCAGCTCGACTGGGTCCCCTCGGCACCGGAGGTCCTTCACTTCACCCGCTCCGGCGGCTGGCACTCCGTGACCAACTTCGGCACCGACCCGGTGGACCTGCCGGCGGGCCGGGTCGTCGTGAGCAGCGCACCCCTGGTTGACGGGAGGCTTCCTGCCGACACCACGGCGTGGGTCGTCGCGGGGGCTTAACTCCTCCACGGCGTGAACACCGCGCGATGGCGTCACACGCTGCACCATTCAACGACGGCGGGCGGTCACCTATTGGTGGCCGCCCGCTGGCGTCCCGGCAGGAGCGTCTCCAGATGGGCGATGATTGCCCTCACCCCCGCCTCGAATCCGAGGTCGGAGCGTTGTCCGTCCAGGGAGGCCTGTGCGAAGGCCTCGTGCAGGGCCGGCTGTGAGGTGGGATCAGCCACCCAGGCCGCCTCCGGGACGCCCAGTCGAGGGCAGAGCCCAGCATGAAGCTGTCGAGCACCGTGACGGCATCGACCACGTCGTTGGGCGGGAAGCCGAGCACGAACATCGGGACAGCGAAACATCGGAAGCGTGGGAACGACGGCGGGCGGCCACCATTCGGTGACCGCCCGCCGTGGTTCCGTCCTGCTGCGGACGCCTTTGAGGTTTACTCGGCGAGGGCCTTGATGACTTCCTTCGCAACGTCCTCGCTTGACTGCGGGTTCTGGCCCGTGATCAGGTTGCCGTCCCGCACCACGACGCTGCTCCACGCGGCCGAGGTCTCAAGGACCGCGCCCCGCTCGCGCAGCACGTCCTCAACGAACCACGGGGTGTTCTCGCCGGTGCCGCCGGCGAGCTCCTCCTCGTTGGTGAACACGGTCATACGCCGTCCGGCGAAGGCGAAGCCGCCGTCCTCGTTCACGGCGCTGAGCAGGCCGGCCGGGCCGTGGCAGAAGGGTGCGATGACCTTGCCCGCGTTGTTGGTCTCCACGAGGATCCGGCCGAAGTCCTTGTTCTCCGCGAGGTCGGCCATGGGGCCGTGGCCGCCGGGCATCACGATGCCGTCGAAGTCGGACGCGCTGACATGCGCCAGGGTTCGGGGAGAGGAAAGTTCGTTGTCGATGTCCGCAAGGTAGGAGCGGAAGTCATCGGCCTTGGCGGCGCCGCCGATCTGCTCCGGGTCGAGGCTCGCCGCATCGATCGTCGGCTTGACCCCGCCGGGGGAGGCGAGCTGCACCGAGTGCCCGGCCTCACGGAGGGTGCGGTGCGCGACGACGAGCTCCTCGGCCCAGACGCCGGTTGGATGTGAGCTGCCGTCTTTCATGGTGAGGGCGTCTGCGGACGATACGACCATCAGGATTCGGGCCATGAGTTGTGCTCCTTCACGGGCGCGCCCGGCGGGCACGCCGATCGGTTGATTGCTTTCCTTGGAGTCAGCCTACCCGGGCCGGTTTTTATGCCCGGTTCAGCTCGGAGCGTTACCGGGCGGATTCGAGTTGCGCGTAGGTTGCGTCATCGAGCGAAATGCCGAGGGCGCCCATGTTGTCCTCGAGGTGGTCCATGGAGCCCGTGCCCGGGATCGGCATCATCACCGGCGAGCGGCGCAGCAGCCAGGCCAGGGCGACCTGGGAGGCGCTGGCGTTCAGCCGCCGGGCGGCCTCGTCCACCGGGCCGCCCGGGAGGGCGAGCTCGCCGGCGGAAATCGGCGCCCAGGGGATGAAGCCGATCCCGTTTTCCGTGGCGTAGTCCAGGACGTCCTCCGAGGTTCGGTCGGTGAGGTTGTACCGGTTCTGCACGGTGGACACGGTGAAGTACTTCTCCGCCTCCTTCAGCTGGTCCACCGTGACCTCGGACAGGCCGAGGGCCTTCACCTTGCCTTCCTGCTGGAGGTCACGGAGGGTGGCGAACTGCTCCCCGGCGTCGACCTTCGAATCGATCCGGTGCAGCTGGAGCAGGTCGAGGGATTCGACGCGGAGTTTGCGGAGGCTGAGTTCGGTCTGCTGGCGCAGGTATTCGGGGCGGCCGAGGGCGACCCACCGGTCGGGGCCGGGCCGGGTGAAGCCGACCTTCGTGGCGATGCGCACGCCCTCCGGGTAGGGATAGAGCGCCTCGGCCAGAATTTCCTCGCTGACATCGGGCCCGTAGGAGTCCGCGGTGTCGATGAAGTCCACCCCGAGCTCGACGGCACGCCGCACGACGTCGATGGCTGTGCCGCGGTGCGCCGGCTCACCCCAGATGCCCGGCCCGGTGATGCGCATGGCGCCGAAACCCAGCCGATGGACCGTACCGAGGTCCTTGAGGTCGATGGTCGGGGACAGATTCGTTGCCGCGTTTGAAGTGTCAGTCATACTGCCGCAACGGCCGGGCCGCGCCGGTTGTTCCGCCGGGGGAGCCGGGCGTCACCGAGGAGCCTACGGCCTCAGGTCCAGCACCGGCATGCCCTCGCGGAGCTCCTTGAGTCTTTGCGCATGGCGCTGCAGCGCCTCGTCCTCGCCGGTGGCGGGCGTATATGCCGGCACCGGGACGGCGCGCCCGTCCTCGTCCAGGGCCACGAAGACGCTCAGGCACTGTGCGGCAAGATGCATCACCTGGTCCTTCGGGTCGGCGGCACGGACGCGCAGCCCGATGTGCATGCTCGAGGTTCCCGTCATCAGCAGCCTCGCCTCGATCTCCAGGAGGTGGCCCACCGGGATGGGGCGGTGGAAGTGGATGCCGCCTGCGTAGACCGCGGCCGTGTTCTGCCCGCACCATCCCGTGGCGCAGGCGAAGGCCGTCTCGTCGATCCAGGCCATCACCGTGCCTCCGTGGGTCTTGCCGCTCCAGTTCGCGTCGGTGGGCGCTGTGAGGAACCGGAAGGTCATCTGCGGCCCGGACCCGGCGGCGGTGTAGGTGGTGCGGGCCACCTCCTTCTTGATCTCCGACCGGATCGGGATGCGTTCCGCAGCCGCCGCATGGAAGGCGCGTTCCTCGTCGGTCGAGGGGATCCACTCGGGAACGCGCCGCGGGGCGCCGTCGTCGTCGACGGCAACGAACACCAGGAGGCACTCGGTGGCCTCCTCATACCGGCCGGAGCGGGGGTTCGCGGAGAGGACGCTGACCAGGATGTGCATGCTGGTGCTGCCGGTGTAGATCAGCTTGGCGTGGGCCTCGATGAGGCTGCCGGCGGGGATCGGCCGGGTGAACCGGACGTCCCCGACATAGGCGGTGACGCAGTAGCCGCCGCTCCAGCCGACGGCGCAGGCAAACCCGGCCTTGTCGATCCATTCGAGCACCCGGCCCGCCTGCACTGTGCTGCCGCCGACGGCGACGTCGGTCGGGGCAGCGAGGAAGCGCAGGACCATGGTGCCGCGGGAGCTCATCGGTTCATCCACTGCGACCGCTCACCCCTCGCCGACGGCCGAGAGGGCACGGGCAACGGCGGCGATCGACTGCTCGACGTCGTCCTCGTCGGTGGACCAGTTGCTCACGGAAATCCGGAGCACCGCCCGGTCGTGCCAGCGGGATCCGGACATCCAGGCCGTTCCCGCGGCGAGCAGGTTTTCGGTGACCCGCCGGGTGCGTTCGTCGTCCCCGAAGCTCACGCAGACCTGGGTGAAGGCAACCTCGTTGAGGATCTCTGCCCCAGGCAGCCGGGCGATGCCGTCGGCCAGGGCGCGGGCGTGCCGGGCGAGCCGCTCGACGAGGTCGACGGTGCCGGAGCGGCCGAGGGAGCGCAGGGCGGCCCAGACCGGGACGCCGCGGGCCCGCCGGGACAGCTCGGGAACCTTCTCGAGCGGGTCCCCCGGGCCCGAAGCGTCGGCGATGAGGTAGCTCGTGTGCACCCCGAACACCCCGCGCATCACCTCGGGCCGGGCGACGAACGCCACCCCGCAGTCGTAGGGGACGTTGAGCGTCTTATGGGCATCGGTGGCCCAGGAATCGGCCGCTTCGACACCGGCCAGCTGCCCCCGGTAGTGCGGGCTTGCCGCGGCCCACAGGCCGAAGGCGCCATCGACGTGCACCCAGGCACCCCTCGCATGGGCGACGGCGACCGCCTCGGTCATCGGATCGGACGCCCCGGAGTGAAGGTTGCCCGCCTGAAGGCAGACAAGGGCGGGGCCAACGCCAGCGTCGAGAGCCGCAGCAAGGGCGTCGGGCCGAAGGCGGCCCTGGGCATCCGCCTCGACGACGGTCGGGGCGCCGAGCCCGAGGTAGCGCAGGGCGAGGTCGACGACGTCGTGCCGTTCGGCTCCGACGAAGACCCGGACGCGGGGACCTCCGGCGAGGCCCTCCCGGTCCAGGTCCCAGCCGGCCCTGTCGAGGACGACCTGGCGTCCGGCGGCGAGGCCGACGAAGTTCGCCATGGTGGCCCCGGTGGTGAATCCGACACCGCTTTCGGGCGGGAGCCCGAGCAGTTCCAGCAGCCATCCCCCGGCGGCTTCCTCGGCAGCAGCAACGGCAGGGGTGGCGAAGCGCAGCCCGGCGTTCTGGTCCCACGCGCTCACCAGCCAGTCGGCGCCAAGCGCGGCCGGAAGGGTGCCGCCGATGACCCAGCCGAAGAACCGGCCGGACTGCATGGCCATCAACCCGGGCTCGGCGAGCAGGGCAAGCTCATCGATGACCCGTGCGGGATCGGTCGGTTGATCGGGCAGGGGAGCGGCGAACTGCGCGGCGAGTTCGTCCGCCGTGCGTCCGGGCGGCAGGGCGCGCGTGGGGACGGACGCGAGCCACTTCTCAGCGTGTACCCTCGCCCGCTCCAACGCGTCGCCGAAGGCGTCCGGCCGGGCTGACATGCCGCCACCTTAGCAGGGACGGCCGCCCGTGCCGAGGCCTCGACCGTGCCGGACTTTCCGGGGGCTTACCGGCGGCTCAGCTAAGTTCCCCGACCCGCTGCTGCGCCTGCTCCAGCTCTTCCTGTGCGGCCTCGGCAGCACGTTCGGCCGCATCCTTCGCGCGGCCGGCCTCGGCGGCTTCGGCGTCCAACCCGTCCAGCTCGCGCTGCAGCACCCCCAGCCGCTCCTGGAGGTCCTCGATGGAGGCCGCGAGCCCCTCGCGCTTCACCGCGATCCGGTGTGCGCGCTTCTGCAGCGTCTCCGCCGCCACGGCCGCCCGCTGGGCGGCGGCTTCGGCCTCCGAAAGGTCGGCCCGGGCCTGCGCCAGCCGGGCCGTGCGTTGCGGATCATCGGCCGGCCGGCCCTCATCCCGGGCATCTCCGCCGGCTTCGAACGAATCCTCAAACGGCCCCGCGACCGCGCCGGTCAGGTCCACCGGCTCCCATCCCGAAACCTCAAGCGGACGGACGAGCCGGCCCGTGAGGACGGCCGCCGCCGCGCCGGGGTCGGTCATCGCCGCCCGAAGAGTCCCCTCCACCTCCGGCAGGGCCGAGGCACCGGCCGGGTGGCCGATCCCGGCCGCGAGGTCGAGGCTCTGTCGTGCGATGCCGGCCAGGAGCCGCTGCCGCTGCTGCCCCAGCGCGTGGAGACGGGCCCGGTCGGTGGTCTCCTGGGCCTCGCGCAGCGATTGGCCCAGGGCCAGCACCTGCTCGATCTCCCCACGCTGCCGGTTCACCAGGAGATTCACCAGCCACGCCGCCGTCGAGGCCTTCCGAAGCTTCCGGATGGCGCCGCCCAGGTCCTTGTCCCCGGCCGTTGCGGTATCCTTCGCCTTATCATCCCTGGCACGGGTGAACTCATCAAGGGGCAGCGCGTACAGCTCGGCTGCCGCTGAGGCCAGATCCATATGTCCTGCCTCTCGAAGGAAGTCGGAGATGCCAACACTGGCAAAGACAACACGGTGGGGCAAGCGTGCCGCCGTGCCGGCCGGCCCCGGAGGAGGCGCAGGTGATAACAGTTCTTCGCCGTCCTCAACCGACGCTACCGGAAACTCTGAAGTGCTCCTATGATGAGCGTGTTCCGCTGATTTTAAGCAGGACGAATGGGGGGCGGAATGGTCTTCCCGGCGCATCTCCGGTCCAGGAAAGCAGGGCTGAACACATGAACGAGGAAGACCTTCGACGCATCCGCATTGCCGCAGCCGACAAGGAGGCCGCGGCCTTTGAGCTTGACCACGCCTCACTGACTCTTGAGGAGGCAGTCGTCGAGGCGCTGCGCCACGGCGAACATCCGGCCCTCATCGCCGAGGCGGCCGACCTGCCGGAGCCTGAGGTGGTCGGGCTGTCGGGCGCGCCGGCGGGCGTCAAGGAATTCCAGCCCGAGTGAAGCAGCCGTTCTCCTCCGGTTCCGAGGGGGGAATGAAGGTTACGTTGGCATTTGTTAGAAAAGCTACCTATATGCTTTCCTAATGGCTTCGATGAACGCCGAGAGTCGAGTCCGTTCCCCGTCATCCACCTCACACAGACAGAGCCGAATACATGCCCAATAAGAGCAGACTCACCCCGGAGGAGCCCTTCCCCGAAGACCTTACGGAGCTCAGGGACGAGTCGGTCGAGGTCCTGCACAGCAAGATCCACCGCGAGATCGATGCTGAGTACGACGAGCTGGGGGAGCTTGTTCCGGAGACCGAGTTCCGCCTCGAGGAGCTGACCGAGGAACTGGACCGCAGGGACGAGGACGCCGAGCTGGACTCCCGGCCCGTCGCCGAGGTGACCGTCCTCAAGACCGCAGACGGGGACGAGGAAGAGGCCAACGCCTGATTCCCCGGCCCACCCGGGCCACGGGCGGCGGCTCAGGCAGAGCCGCGAAGCACCAGGGACGTGCCCAGACGTGTGACCCGTTCGACCGGGCGGTCCTCGATCAGGGCCACGAGCTTCTCCGCCATCCGCACCCCCAACTCCGTCACCGGATGGGCCACCGTCGTCAGGGCCGGGGTGAGCGCCGCCGCGAACTCGTCGTCGTCGAACCCGACGACCGCCACATCCCCGGGAATCCGCAGCGAGTGCGACGCGAGGACCGGATACGCCCCGGCGGCCATCTGGGCGCTCGCCACAAACAGTCCATCGATCGGGGTGCCGCGGGCCAGGAGCCGGCGCATCGCCGCCGCCCCCGAGGCGGGGGTGAAATCCCCGAACTCGACTTTCGAGGAATCCAGGCCTGCGCCGGCCAGCACCCTGCGCCAGCCGGCGAGCCGGTCGATTCCGGCGGGCATGTCCTGCGGGCCGGCGATGGTGGCGATGTTCCGCCGCCCCTGCGCCAGAAGGAGGTCCGTGGCGGCGGCCGCGCCGGACTCGTTCTCCACCTCGACGTAGTGGCTCCCGGCCTCTCCGACCAGAGGGCGGCCGGCGAAGACGATCGGCAGGGCCCCGCTCACCTGAGCCCAGGAGTTGTCCCCGCTGTGATGGGACACCACGAGGGCTCCGTCCACATTCCCGCCCAGCAGGTAGCGACGGGTCTTCTCGGGTGAGGACTCCGAGGACAGGATCATGGTGAGGGTGTACTCGGTTTCCGCAAGGTAGCCGGCGATGCCCTCGATGACCGAGGCGAAGAACGGGTCGGTAAAGACCTTCGAGGTCGATTCCGGGAGCACGAGCGTCACCGCCTGGGTCCGCCGGCTGGCCAGCGAGCGTGCGGCACGGTTCGGCACGTAGTTCAGTGCCGCGACGGCATCACGGACCGCCTGTGCGCGCTGCGGATCCACCGACGGGGAATCGTTGACCACCCGGGAGACGGTGGCGCGCGAGACCCCGGCCAGCGCCGCCACCATTTCGAGTGTCGGCGCCGGCCGGGTCGGGCCCGGATCGCGGTGTGTCACAGGGCGGGAGCCTACCCGGCCGACCGGCCCTGCGCCTCGGCTCCCGCGCCGGCCGGATCGGAGCCCGAATGTGCGGCGGCGATCACCCGGCCGTAGGCGTGGCCGCTGTCCTTGACGGTGCGGGCCAGCGTGTCGTAGTCAACGCGCACGATGCCGAACCGTTTGCCGTAGCCCCACGACCATTCGAAGTTGTCGAGCAGGGACCACACAAAGTACCCCCGGACGTCGGCGCCCTCGTCGATGGCCCGTCCCACGGCGTCGATATGGTTCAGGATGAACCGGGTGCGCTCCGCGTCGCGGACTGCGCCGTCGGCGCTGACCTCGTCGTCGTAGGCGGCACCGTTCTCCGTGATGTACAGCGGGGGAAGGTTTTCGTACTCCCTGCCCAGGCGCACCAGCAGGTGCCGCAGTCCGTCGGGGTTGACCTCCCAGTCCATGGCCGTGCGCGGCAGGCCGCGGCTGGGGAAGGTGATCCATTCTGCGCCGATCCAGGGCGACGCCGCGGGCCGCTCCGCGCCGCCTGAATGGCCGTCGCTGCCCGAGAGGTCGGGATGCCCGCTGATGAGGTCGTCGTGATAGTGGTTCACCCCGAGGAAGTCCAGCGGCGCCCCGATCGCCTCAAGGTCGCCCGGCTGGATGAGCTCTGCCAGCCCGAACGGTTCGAGGTCCCGGAGGGAGTCCTCGGGGTAGGCGCCGCGGAGGATCGGATCGATGAAGATCCGGTTCTGCAGGGAATCGAAAAGGCGGGCCGCTTCGAGATCGACCGGGTCGGACGGGTCCTTCGGGATCGAATTGCTGAGGTTGAGGGTGATGCCAAGGTGCGCGGCGCCGCGGTTGCGCAGCTCCGCCACGGCCAGGCCGTGTGCCAGGTGCTGGTGGTGGACGGCGGCAATGGCGGCGCGCGGCTCCTGGCGGCCCGGGGCGTGCACCCCGGAGCCGTAGCCGAGCAGTGAGGAGCAGAACGGCTCGTTGAAGGTCGTCCAGTGCTTCACGCGGTCGCCGAGGGCCTCGTAGACGTCGGTGGCGTACTCAACGAAACGGTAGGCGGTGTCGCGGTTGGCCCACCCGCCTTTTTCCTCAAGCGCCTGCGGCAGATCCCAGTGGTAGAGGGTCAGCCATGGCAGGATGCCGGCGTCGAGCAGTTCATCGACGAGCCGGGAGTAGAAGTCGAGCCCCTCGCGGTTCACGGCGCGGTCCCCGGGGCACACGCGGGCCCAACTGGTGGAGAACCGGTAGGAGTCGAGTCCGAGTTCCTTCATCAGGCGGACGTCCTCGGGCATGCGGTGGTAGTGGTCCACGGCGGTCTCGAGGTTTTCCCCCTTCGCAACAGCGCCGGGGATGCGCGCGAAGGCATCCCAGACCGAGTCCTCTTTGCCGCCTTCATGGCCGGCCCCCTCCACCTGGGCGGCGGCGGTGGCCGAACCCCAGAGGAAACCCTGCGGCCAGTTCGTGCGGAGGTGTTCCTGCTGAGACATGGGCCCTTACCTGCTCCTTGAATAGGTTGCGCAAAACGCGGTGCTGACGGCGGCCGGGAGGGCAACGCTACGGTGGCGCTGCCGCCCCTGCGGGCCGGGCTGGCCACCTCTACGAGCGGGGGCGGGTCCAGCAGGCCGCAGAGAGCGCTCTCACGGGGTGGGTCGAGTCTAGGAAGGCCGGGGCGGAGGTGTCAAAGGAAGTGGGGGTAGATCGGGCGATTTGTCCAGCGCCGGCGCAAACCCAATCCCGTAGGCCCGCCGGCCGCGACCGGGTTTAATGGCAGGACCTGCCCGCGGTATCCAGGAGGAGAAGATGAGCGCTGTGTGTCCATCGTGCGGATCGAGTCTGCAGGAGCTTCCGGAGAGCCAGTGGCCGGCGTCCGGCCCTGTCCCGGAGGGGGCGATCGCCGTTTATCAGTGCGAGGGCAACCACCGGGTCATCGTCGCCGACCCGGCGGTCCAGGCCTAACGTCCCTGGGAGTGGGCCTGGCGGTCGCGGATGATCCTGTCGATCTCATCGCGCAGGGCAACCGCCTCCTCCATGGTGAGTTCGAGTTCGGCGGACTGCTCCACCCAGCCGATCTTCAGCACCTCGTCGCCCCCGGTGCCCGAAAGCCCCACCGCGAGGGCCCGTCCGCCCACCCGGCTGACATCGCCGATCACCATTTCCCCGCCGTCGTCCTCCGCGATTGCCATGCTGTCAGCTCCTTGTACGAGTGTCCGCAGCCGCCCCCGGGGCCTCGGACAGGGGCTGAGGTCATCATCCTACCCAGAGGGGATCCGCGGAATGAAGGGTCCTGAAAATTATGGCCGGGAATACAACGCAGGCTTAGCATTGAGGCGTGACCGGTGGGTATTCCATCTGCGGGCACAGCCAACCAGGGAGTACGCCATGGGCTTGAGCAACCGACTTATCAACGCTGCGGGACGATTCGCCGGCCGCGGCACCACGGGGACGACGGGCACCGGCAGGACCCGCGGCACGGGCGGAGTGGGGCGTGGCATGGGCGGCGCAGGGCGCGGCATGGGGCGCAACACCGGCCGGGGCGGTATGAGCAGCGGTTCGCGCGGCGGGCTCGGTGGAATGATCCGGGGGATCCTGAACCGGCGGTAGCCGCAGGCCCGCCTGCTGCCGGTCCGGGTCAGGTCGCAGTGGGCGCGCCAGGCGCGCCGGGCCCGTCCCGGGGCCGCAGCAGGCACGATGGGCTCCCGCGGAGTAGGTTGGTGCGATGCAGACACCTGACCTCCCGCACGCCCCGGAATTCGATCCCGATTCATCCGAACCCCAGTCGGAGGAGCTGCTCGCCGCAGCGATCACGAGGATCGAAGGCGAGATCGCCGAGCTCCAGTTCGACCGGTTCACCGCTGCCGATGCGCTCGCGCTCGGATTCCGGCTTGTGGAGCTGGGAACCGGGAGGAACCTTCCCATCGCCATCCACATCGGCCGCGGCGACCAGACGGTCTTCCACGTCGCCCTGGACGGCGCCACCTACGACAACGACCTGTGGGCCGCAGCCAAGAGCCGCACGGCGCTGCGGTATGCGGAGCCGTCCCTGCTCGTTGGCCTGCGGGCGCGCCGGGGCGGAGGAAGGCCGGAGGACAATCCGATGCTCGATCCGGCGCTCTATGCCGCCCATGGCGGAGCGTTTCCGCTGTATGTGCGCGGTGTGGGGCCGGTGGCGGTAGTGACGGTGTCCGGGCTGCCGCAGGTCGCCGACCACGACCTGGTGGTCGAGGCACTGCGGTCCTGGCAAGGTGAAGCGAGTTGAGCGAAGCGGGTTGAGAAAAGCGGGTTAGCCGAGGCGGCCTGCGGGCATGTGGCCGTGCCCGGGCGCGGAGTGAACCACGCGCCGGGCACGGTCAGTGGCGGGAACGGATACGTTCCGTCGCCTCATCGCTTCCCCCACGGAGCGGTGAGTCGTGCGCCACAACGAAGCCTAAGCATAGTCAGCATTAAAAACAAACCATTCGACCGGTTTCACTCCTCAGGCGTTCCGCGGACGAGTCCCACGAGCCGCCGGGCCTCCTGCTGATGTTCCTCGGTGAGGATGCCGGGGAGGAGAAACGCCCACATATCCTCGATGCGCTCCAGCAGGTCCCGGCGCCCGGCGAGGATGTCGGAGACCATCTGGATGCCTGCGACCGAGGCCACCAGGAGCCGCGCGAAGGACCCCGGGTCAACCCCCGCATGCAGCCAGCCCTCATCCTGTGCGGCGCGGGTCATTGACTCCAGGGCCTCGGTCCAGTGCCGGTAGGGCTCCGCCACGTCCTGTCCGAAAGCTGATGCCTCGAAGGTCAGGCGGATTCCGGCACGCACGATCGGCTCATCGAGGGTATCCTGCGCGAAGCCCCGAATGATGAGGATCATCGACTCGAGCGGCGGGTGGCCCCCAGTAAGGATGGCGGCGGAACGTTCCACCCCGCGGGCATGCTGGGCCGCAATGACCGCCCGCGCCAGTTCGTCCTTGGAACGGAAGTGGAAGTACAGCGCGCCCTTGGTCACCGAAGCCTCCTCCGCGACACGCGCGAGTGAGGCCGTCCCATAGCCCTCTTTTTCAAAGACCGCAGCGGCCCCGGCGAGGATCGACTCACGGGTCGCCCGTGCCCGCTGCTGGATCATGCCGGCTCCCCGGGACCGGGCGGGGTGCCCGGTGGGCGCACCCGCTGCACCAGGTGTCCTCCGGACAGTTCGACGTTGGATCCCACGTTGCGCCCTTCCTCCAGGCCGGATGGTGATGCACTCCCACCATGTTTTTTGGACGGCTTTTGTCGCCCGTTCCGGCAAAAGCACCAGATATACGCCGGGTTAGATAGGGGCTAGCATGCCATTAACATCCGGCCTAAGGCGCAGCGCAACGCTGTGCTGACCGCGCGGGCACGACGGCGGGTTGCCGATGCTTTCGGGTGTGACAGGTAGAGGGGGACTACGTCATGCATCTGCGCCATGGGCCGCGTTTCGGCGGCGGCGAACTGCCTGAGGAGCTGTTCATCAAGGCGATGGCTGCGACCTCGGAAATTTCTTTGATCACCGATGCTTCGGAGAACATCCAGCACGTCTCGGAGTCCTTCACAGCCATCACCGGCTACACGGCGGATGAGGTGCTGGGGCGGAACTGCCGGATGCTTCAGGGGCCGGGCACCGACGTCGACACCCGGGCCGCCATCCGGCTTAGCTCGACGCCGGTGAGCCCTTCCGGGGTGAAATCCTCAACTACCGCAAGGACGGGTCGGCGTTCTGGAACATGCTCAGCATCACTCCGCTGACCTCCGAGTCGGGGGAGCTCACCCACTTCGTGAGCGTCCAGCGCGACATCAACACCCGGATGGCGCTCCATGAACAGCTCCGCTTCCAGGCGCTTCACGATCCCGTCACCGGACTGCCGAACCGCCTGGCGATGAACAACCACCTTGCTGACATTCTGGCAGGCGGGCCCCGGTCCGAGGTCACTGCGGCCGTGGGCATGATCGACCTCGACGACTTCCGCGTGGTGAACAACACCTTCGGGCACGAAGCGGGGGATCTGCTGCTCAAGGAATGGGCGGCGCGGATCCAGGCGCAGCTGCGCGATGAGGATTTCCTCGGCCGGATGGGCGGGGACGAGTTCGTCCTGATCCTCAGCGGTATCAGCCGCGGCGCTCCGGAGGCCGGCCTCACCCGGGTCCTCGAGCGGCTTTCCTCCGCCGTCGAGGTGCCCTTCAGTATCGACGGGCGCAGGGTGACGATCGGCATGAGCATGGGACTCGCCCTGTTCCCGGAGGACGGCTTTGACACAGCTTCCCTGCTCAAGAGCGCCGATGAGGCCCTTTACGAGGTGAAGACCCGCAAACACGGACGGCGCCGATGGTGGGAGCTTGCCGCAGAGATCCCCCCGGCATCCGCCGGTGCCGGTGCTGCGGGGGCCGCCTCCGCCGTCGCCGCCGACGGGGAGGGTCCCGCCGGCACGGTCGAAGAGGAGGCCCGGTGGGCCCGGGAACGCCGGCGTGATGCCCTCTACGGTGGAGGGCTGTCCATCTGCCTTCAGCCCGTCGTAGACCTGCGGGACGGCTCGGTGCACCTGTTCGAGGCCCTGGCCCGCCTGACGCTTCCCAATGGGACGGTGCTGCAGCCCGCCGGATTCGTCAAGGAGCTGAGCACCTTTGACCTGGACTACGTCTTCTCCACTGTCCTGGAGCAGTCCCTCGCCCAGCTGGCTGAGTGGGACCGGCAGGGGCTGAACTACAGCGTGTCGGTCAACCTGCCGCCCACCATCCTTCTCGATCCGGCCTCACCCGCCCTGATCAGCAGCGCCCTGACCCGCCACGGGATCGCGCCCCACCGGCTCGGCCTCGAACTGCTCGAATCACAGACCCTGGAATGGGACATCCAGCGGGAGGCCCTCAGCCAACTGGTCCGGCTGGGAGTCGGCCTCGCCATGGACGACCTCGGAGCGGGATACAGCAGCCTCAAGCGCCTGTCGTCGCTGCCGTTCAACGCCATCAAGCTCGACCGCGATCTGCTCGCGGACATCCGAACCAAGCCGCCCGAGACGCTCAGCCTGATCGCGACCCTCATCCAGATGGGCAGGGACTTCGGTATGAACGTCGTGATCGAAGGGATCGAGGACGAGGGGATGGCCGAGGCGGTGGCGGTCCTCGGCGCGCCACTGGGCCAGGGCTTCCACTTCAGCCGCCCGCTGGCACCCCAGAACGCCGCGGCGTGGGTCGACCAGTTTTGCCTGCCGGCGCCCAACGGTTCGCTCCGCACGTGCCTTGGGGCGCTGGCCTACCATTGGCAGTTCGCCCGGCTGGGTTCGCCCCACCCCCGCGCCCTCGCCGAATGCCCCCTGAGCCGATTCCTCGCCACCTACGGCACCGGCGCCGATGTGGGCCGGTGGCACAATCAGCAGCACGATCCACGGGCGGCGCACGCCGGTGCCGGACGGCTCCTCGTGGACTGGCTGGTGCGCCAGATCCGCACGACCGCCGAGCCGGCCGGGCCACGGCTGGAGTTGCTGGCCTAAGTTTCCCAGTGCGCGGAGGCCCGAGCGACGGCATATTCCAAAGCCCGGGCGCCCCAGGGTCGAAGCCCCGAATACCCGAGACCCGAATACCCGAACGCCTGAGCACGTGCGCCTCTGGCCACACGGGGCCGGTGCGGGCCGGCGCCCCGCCGCCGCGCAGGCGGCGGGGCGCTGGAAGGTCAGGGCCGCTCGCCGTCCGCGGATCCGCCCGACGCCGACGGTGCCACGGCGGCGCCGTTCGCGGAGGCCCGCTGGCCCGACCCCGCGCCCTTCAGGATGTCGCCCAGCAGGGTGATGACATCGAGGCCCGTGGTGTCCTTGATCAGCTGGGTGGTCTGCTGCACCCCGGTCGAGACGTCCCGGCTGAGCTGGCCGGCGCCGTCGTTGGACACAACGGTCATCGTCTTGATCGCCGCAAGCGGAGCGGCGACCTCCCGGGCCATGGCGGGCAGGACCTCCAGGACCTTGCTCAGCACGGCCGCCTCATTGAACTTCTCGTATGCTTCGGCCTGCGCCGCGATGCCGGCAGCCTCTGCCTTGCCGCGCGCCTCGGTGGATTCCGCCTCAGCCTCGCCGCGTGAACGGATCACCGCCGCCTCGGCGCGGCCGCGCGCCTCCTGGACGGCCGCTTCGGCGGTTCCCCGTGCCGTGTTCGCTGCGGCGTCGGCCTCCGCCGCGACCCGGTCGCCTTCGGCGTTGAGCTTGCGCTTCGCCAGTTCCACTCGTGCCTCGATCTCGGTCGCCTCCGAGGCCCGCCGCCGCTCCTCAAGCCGGGCATCGGCCTGCTGGATCAACCGGTACTTCTCGGCGTCCGCGGGCTTGCGGACCTCGGTGTCGAGTTCGCGCTCGCGCAGTTCCGCGCGCCGCTGGGCCACCTGCTGCTCGCGGATGATCACCTGCTCGTTCTGTTCCGCCACGGCCAGGGGTCCGGCGGCGTCGGCCCGGGCCTGGCGGGCGTCGGCGACCTCCTTCAGTTCCGCACGCTTGATGATGAGCTGTTGGTGGGCCAGGGCTACCTGCTCGTCGGAGATTGCGCGGGCCTGCTCCGATTCCTGAACCGACCGGGCCTCGGCAATCTTGGCGTTTTTCTCGGCCAGCGCGGCTTCCGGACGGCCAAGGTTTTTCAAATAGCCCGAATCGTCGTCCACCGACTGAATCTGGAAAGTGTCGATTTCGAGACCCTGATTGTGCATTGAGTGTTCGGCTTCTTCCTTAACGCTCTTTGCGAAGGTGGCCCGGTCTTTAATAATCGATTCCACCGTTAGGGTTCCCACAATAGAGCGGAGTGACCCGGAAAGAGTTTCCTGGGTGTAGTGGTCAATGGCCTCCTGCTGGTTGAGGAACCGTTGGGCCGCCTTGCGGACGGCGTCGGCGTCGCCGCCCACCTTGACCTGCGCCACCCCGGTGAGGTGCAGTTTGATCCCATTCTGCGAGATTCCCTCGATCTTGAGCGAGACCTGGCGGGAAGCCAGAGAGATGGGGTAGGCGCGCTGCGAGAACGGGTTGATGAAGATCCGCCCGAAGACCACCCGCTGGCTGTCGGGATCGGGCTGGCCCTTGCTGTCTTTCGAAGAAATGATCAGGGCCTGGTCAGGGCTTGCAATATGGAGCGCCATTCGGGCAAGAATGACGCCGACGACGGCCAGGCCAAGCACAACCGCGACGATGAGGATAATTGGAATAAGAGTGGGATCCATGGTGGCCCTTTCCGCGGGCACTGAGCAACGAGCCGCGGAAAAAGGTCCCGCGTTCCACCACTGATCTTAGGGAGAAAAAGTTTTTTTGCATCCCCCCATCTGCCGAATTCTTCAACCGACTCTGCTAATGCAGAGGCAGCCGTGCATATTCTTCGATACTGCGCTCCGCAAGCCAGTCCACGAGCCGGGCCCCGGGCTCCGGGGCGTCCTCGGCCGGACCGTGCTGGAGGCCGTGCCAGTTCAGTGCCGGCGAGCCGGGTTCGGCGTGCGCGTTCAGGAACGCCGTGAGCGGGCACCGGTCCTGCGGGCCGGGATGGGGGGAGCGCAGCCGGGTGAACTGCCAGGTGTACGCGAGGGCGCCGAGGAAGGTGTCCAGTCCGCCGTCAGCTCCGGGCGGGGCAAAGACCTCAACCCAGGCGGGGACGTCCTCCGGTTCCAGGGGAGGGGCCAGGAAGTATCCCTGTCCGTAGGGCGGGGCGAGGATGCGTGCAGCCTCGGTCAGCGCGGCGTCCTCAAGGCCTTCGATGATGACCTCCCAGTCGAGGTCGCGCCCCATCTGGATGAGCATCGCGAGGATCGTCAGCGTCCGCACGGGCCGTGTCCTCAGCTGGGCCGTCAGCGCGCCATCGATCTTCACCGCGCTGAAGGGCAGCACGGACAACCGCTGGAGGCTGCTGTAACCCGACCCGAGGTCGTCCATGGCGAGGCGGACCCCCAGGGTCCGGAGGTTCGACAGCGCCGCGACCTGAACCGGCGAGGTGATCGCACCCGTTTCGAGAAGTTCAAGGACAAGCCGGTCCGGTGCGATGCCGTGCCGCTCGAGGGCAGAGGCAACCCACCCGGCGCACTCCGGGTCGAGCAGGGTGGAGGGGCTAAGGTTCACGCTGACCCGGAACGATCGCCCCGAGCGGTCCCAGCGGGCAAGGTGGGAAAGGGCCTGCTCGAGCCCGTCCCGGAAGAGTTGGTCGACTTCGTGCGCGGCCAGCGCCGGCAGGAAGTCAGCCGGTCCCATCGGGGGGTGGCCGTCGATGCTGACCCGCGCCAGCGCCTCCAGGAGGTCCACCTTTCCCGTGCGGAGATCCACAACGGGCTGCAGGACCAGCGACAGTGTCCCTCCAGGGCCCTGCGGGCCGGGGGCCGGATCTCCGGTCTGCCGCGCTGGGCTGCCTGGACCCGGCACAATTGCGGATGGGCCGGTGGTTGGCCCGGGGGCCGGGTGCGGATTCCCGGGTCCGGCGAGGCTCCACCACTGCCGGCCGGGGTCCCCGTGGAGCGTTCGATCGGAGAGGGCGGCCTCCGCCCGCCGCCGGGAGTCGCCAAATTCGTCGCGGCCGGCGCGGTGCAGCGCCAGCCCCATGCTCATTCCGACGTGGATTGAGTTCCCCCCGCCAAGCGGCACCGGAGCTTCCACGGCACGGTGGAGCCTGGCGGCGACGGATCCGATCTGCCGCTGCGCCTCGGCGTCGTCGATGCCGGCGATCAGGAGAATGAATTCGTCTCCGCCGATCCGGGCGAGGAAATCGGTGGTGCGCAGGTTCGACTTCAACCGGCGTGCCATCTCGCGCAGGAGGGCGTCGCTGGCGTCGCGGCCGAACGTGTCGTTGACGTGGCGGAAATTATCGAAACTGATCACCCCAAGGGCCACGTCCGTGGCCGCAGGTGCGGTGCCCAGCCGCTGTTCGAGGCCGCTGCGGTTGGGCAGCCCGGTGAGGGGGTCGTGAAGGGCGAGGAAGCGCAGTTCCTCCTGCAGTGCCACCTGGGCGGTGATGTCACGCTGGATGCTGACGAAGTGGGTGATCCTGCCGTCGTCATCGCGCAGCGGCGAAATGGTGAGGGCGTTCCAGAACGGTGAACCGTTCTTGCGGTAGTTGAGGATATTGCCCCGAAAGGTCTCCCCCCGCTGAAGGCGGCTGCGCATGGCGGCAAGCGTTACGCGGTCCGAACCGGGGCCCTGGAGGATCCGGCAGTTCTTCCCGAGAAGTTCCTCGGAGGTGTAGCCCGTGATGGCCGTGAAGGCGGCGTTGGCGTACAGGATGTCCTGGGCAGCGTCAGTGATCAGGGAGCCCTCGGAGACCGCGTTCAGGGCGTGGCCGAGCAGTGAGTCCGGCAGGCCCGGCGAGCCCGGTCCGCCGTCGCCGTCCCCACCAGGGCGCGGCGGTTCCTGCCGGACCGGGCCATCGGCCGGAGGAGTTGTATCGAGTGCCTCCGCGGCGCGGCCGGCGCTCAGCCGCACCTCCAGGTCGGTCAGCGCCTGGTGGTGGGAATCGAGGATCCAGCCCCAGGAGTCGGTTGGCGCGCCGGCGGCGAGGCCCGCCAGTCCTGTGGCGGGTCCGAGCCCCCACTCCTGGGCGACGGCGGCCATCTCGACATCCCGTGCCAGACGGATGAGCCCGAGTTCCTTGCGCAGGTCGGACTCGGCCCGCGGTGCTTCCGCCGGGCCCTGGGCGGAGTCCCGGGGCGGTGCCAACGCCTGACCGGTCGCCGCAAGGAGTTCCTCAAGGACCCGCCGCTCCTGCCACAGGGTGACGGTCAGTTCAGTGATGCCCACGGCACACCGACCCCCGCAGCCGGTGCCGCACGCCGATGCGCCCGGACATCAGGAGGGAAACCTTCGCGGCGGCCTGGAGCATGGTTGCATGGTGAACCTTCGCTGATCGCTGTGCATCGGTGCAGCGCGAGCCGGGCCCACAACCGCCCCTCAGGTGAGCCGGACGGCAGCCACCTGCGCCGACTATAGCAGGGCGGGCGCGCGGGACATGGAAGGTGCGGCGCACGCGTGGAGGGCCTCTCGACAGGCGCCGTGCTTGGCTTCGAGACCGGGTTCCGAGACCGGGTTTCGGGAGCGGGCTCCTGCACCGCTGGGCGCTCGTCCGGCCCGGGAGTTCCAGGCCGGCGATTTCCAGGCCTGCGCGCGTGGATGAAAGACTTGGCCCACCACCCTACCCACCAGGAGCGCCCGTGCGATCACTTCGGCTTGGTCCGGACTTCCTTTCCCGCACCTCGTCCGTCTGGATCTTCTTCGCGCTGATCCACGCGGGGTTCCTCGCCCGGCTGATGCCCTTCATCCTGTCCGGGGGAGTGCTCAGCGACATCAACATCTACCGTGGCTGGGCCTACCAGGCCCTGAGCGACGGGGTCTGGCAGGGCATCGACACTGCCTGGGTCTATCCCACCGCAGCCATTGTGCCCATTGTCGCCGCCACGGTCCTTGGCCCGGAGCTGTACCAGCTGACGTGGTTCGGCATCTTTGCAGCCCTGAACGCGGCCGGCACCGCCGCCCTGCTCCGCCGTGGCACGCCGCACGGCCCCCGGGCGGCGTACTGGTGGCTCGCTGCCACGGCACTGCTCGGCCCGGTCGCGGTGGGACGACTCGACGGGCTGACCGCCCCTGTGGTGATCATCGGAATCCTGCTCCTTGCTGCGCGGCCGGTCCTTGCCTCCCTCCTGCTCAGCGCCGCAACCTGGGTGAAGGTCTGGCCCGCCGCCGTCGTACTGGCCGCCGTGATCACCTGCCGCGGCCGTCTCCGGATCGCGCTGGCGGGGGCCGGCCTGTCAGCGGGCATTGCCGTCGTCGTCGCCGTCTTCGGTGACCTCCGCAACCTCACCGGGTTTCTCGGCGCCCAGGGCGCACGCGGGATGCAGCTCGAGGCGCCGCTGTCGACGCCCGGCGTCTGGCAGGCGATCACGGGGACCTCGGGGGCGTACTTCTACGAGGACAAGATCATCAACACCATGGAGGTTCGAGGTGCGCTGAGCGGGCAGGTCTCCGCGTTGATGGGCCCGCTGCTGGCCCTGGCGGTGCTCGGAACCGCCGCGCTGGTCGCCGTCGGGCTCCGCCGGGGAGCGCGCCCGGGCCCGCTGCTGGCCACCGCCTCGCTCGCCCTGGTGACCACGCTCGTCGTGTTCAATAAGGTCGGCTCACCCCAGTTCATGCTCTGGATCGCCGCGGTGATCGCCGCAGGGCTGGTGCTCGACACCGCAGGGGACTGGCGGCTCCCGGCGGCGGCAATGCTCCTGACCGCGGCGCTCACAACGCTCGTCTACCCGATTTTCTACGACGAGCTGCGGTACGGGCTGAACCCGGCGGTCGCCGTCCTGCTGACGCTGCGCAACCTCCTCGTGGTGGGGATCTTCGCGTGGTCGCTGCGCAGGCTCTGGCGGATGAGCCGGAGGACGGCGGGGGCGCCGGCCCGGGCAGGCCTGCCGGGATCCGCCTAGGCATCCGTGCGCAGGGCCCGGCGCCGCACCTCAGCCGTGCCCGGGTTCGCCCGTGACGCGGTGGTCGGCATGGCTCAGGCCCTCCCGGACCAGCCGCGCCAGATGGCCGTCCGTGATGCTGTAGATCACCCGGCGGCTCTCGCGGTGGGTGCTGACGAGCCCGGCAAGACGCAGCTTCGCCAGGTGCTGGCTGACCGAGGTGCGGCTCACAGCAGTGCGTGCCACGAGTGTTCCGACGTCGGACGGTCCATGGGTGAGCAGCCACAGGAGGTGAAGCCGGGTCGGATCCGCGAGCATTCGAAACGTGGCCGCCCCGGATTCCAGACGCTCCGGGTCCGGCGGCCCGGGATGGTGAAGGCTGGGCCCCTTACCGCCCATCCCGGGTCCCTTCGGCCGCCGAGCCCGCAATTGGCGGCGCAGGCCGGGCAACGCGCGGCCACAGCAGGACCGCACCCACGGTTCCCGCAGCGGCCAGCGCCGCCAGGACCAGCGCCGCGGCCGGCTGGCCCGCGGCGGCGCCGATCCAGCCTGCGGCCGGATAGGTGATGATGAAGCACGCATGCGACAGCGAAAACTGGGCCGTGAACAGAGAGTTCCGGGTGCGGTCCGTAGCGGCCCGGCGCAGCAGCCGACCCGAGGGGGTGCTGATCATCGAGGTTCCGGCGCCGAGCAGTCCCCACAGGCCGAGGTAGAGCAGCCAGGAGTGATCTGTGAGGGGGACCGGGAGCTGCTCCGTCCAGGTCAGCAGCGCTGCGGCGGCAAGCCCCGGCGGCAGGAGGATGCCGCCGGTGAGCATGAGGGAACGGTCGGAGGTCCGGTCAAGGAGCCGCGGGGCGGCAAGGGCCACGATCATCGAGCCCGCGCCGTAGCAGGCGAGGGCGAGCGCGACGTCGGTATTGGAGCGGTCGAACACCTCCCGGACGTGCACCACGGTATTGACGAGCACGTAGGCCGTGCCTGCGGCGACGGCAAGGTCAAGGGCCAGCAGCCCGCGCAGCGGGGCCACGCGCAGGAAGATCCGCGTCCCGAGGGTGGTCCGGTGCAGCAGCGACCCGGCTGGGTCCGCCGGTGGAATCCGCGGCAGCCGGGTGGCTGCGACCAGGGCGGCCGAGAGCAGGAAACCGGCGGCCGTCCCGAGAAACAGGTTCGAGTAGGAAACGATGAGCAGCAGGGCGGCCGCCAGCAGCGGGCTGAGCAGCGACTCCAGATCGTAGGCGAGGCGGGAGAGCGACAGTGCTCGGGTGTAGTCCCGCTCGCGCGGCAGGATGACGGGGATCACGGCCTGGAACGCCGGGGTGAAGGTGGCCGAGGCCGACTGCAGGAGAAAGACCAGCAGGTAGATCTGCCAGATCGAGTCGACCCACGGCAGGGCCAGGGCGATGGCGGCGCGCACGAGGTCCGCGCCGATCAGCACCGCCCGGCGGGGCAGGTGCCCCACCAGTGCGGACATGAAGGGCGCGGCGAAGACGTAGGCGACCATCTTCAGGGTGAAGGCCGTGCCGAGGACGGCGCCGGCCTGCCCGCCGGCGAGGTCGAAGGCAAGCAGGCCGAGCGCCACCGTCAGGAGGCCGGTGCCCGCCAGGGCCACAACCTGGGCGGTGAGCAGCTTCCGGTAGGCCGGAACCCGCAGGACGGTGAGCATGGGTTCCTTCGGGGCGGAGGAAGCGGGGACCTTCAGGATAGGTGCGCGTTCACGCACATATCAAGATCCCGCCGGGCGCTTCAGGGGTGGCGGACGCCTTCGCCTGCCAGTACCGCGCGGTACCCCTCCCGGTAGGTGGGGTAGGTGAAGGAGAACCCGGTCGAACGCAGCAGGGCACTTGAGCAGCGCTTGTCGCCGCCGCGGGTGGTGCTGGCCGGTCCCGCAGGGGGAGCCGGCAGCCGCAGTTCGGCCGCGAGGAAACGCAGGACGTCGGCGAGATCCGAGGGTTCCTCATCGGTGCCCAGGTACACCGGGGCCGGGGTCCCCACCGCGGTGGTGAGGTGCACGATGGCCGCGGCGGCGTCGTCCCTGTGGATGCGGTTGGTCCACTGGGGCTCGGCGGGCAGGACGGCCCGGCCGGAGGAGACCGAGTCGATCAGCCGGGTGCGGCCCGGCCCGTAGATGCCCGACAGCCGGAGCACCAGGGCGCCGGGGGAGCGCTCCAGCAGGAGCACCTCGGCCTCCCTCAGGATTTTCCCCGTGGGTGTCCCGGCCTCGGCCGGGGAGTCCTCGTCCACGAGTCCGCCGCCGAAGTCTCCATACACGGCGGTTGAGGAGACGAAAAGGATCCGCCGGGGGCTCACGCCGTCGCGCTCCAGGGCGTCGAGGAGGTTCGCCGTCGCGCTCACGTAGGCCGCCCGGTAGGCCGCCTCGGTGCGCTCGCCGGCGGCGGTGGCGATCACCGCGATCTCCGTGTCGGCCGGGACCTTCGGCAGGGTGCCGGTGAGGTCAACGGCCCGGCCCTCAATCTGCTCCGGAAGCCGACCGGGGGAGCGCCGCCAGCCCACCACCCGGTGCCCGGCCGCGGCGTAGCGCAGCCCGGCCTCCGTTCCAAGGTCTCCGCACCCGGCGATCAGCACTGTCATTCCTCGAGCCTATCCCCAGTCCTAGTCGCGGATCCGCACGGCGGTCTCGCGGAGGTACAGGTCAACGCGCGTGTACGCGTCGCGGGTCAGGGCCTTCCACAGCTCGACGCCGAGCCGCGGGTCCTCCTCCTCGATGCTGCTGATGGCGTCCGCCGTCAGGACCTTCAGCTGCACCTTGCCCAGCGCCTTCACGGTGGTCTCCTGGCGGTCCGAGCTGCCCAGTGCCAGCTCGCCGAACGTCATCCCGGCGCTGAGGGTCGTCAGCTTCACGCGCCCGCCGGTCGGGCCGGGCACGGAGGTCTCGATCCTGCCCGAGAGAATGAAGAAGACGCCGCCGAAGCGCTGGCCGACCCGCCGGATCACGTCGCGGTCGGCGTAGGTGCGGTCCTCCATCCGCCGGGCAAGGGCGTCGACGTCCTCCGCGCTCAGCGGGCTGAGCGCCGGGCAGTCGGCGACCTCGACCTCGGCCGGCAGGCACAGCTCGTCGCCGTAGCGGCCGATCAGCTCGTTCTCGCACCACTCGACGGCGGCGGTGCGGGTGTCGAAGGTCGGCACCTCCCGGTCCACGTCCTGAAAGGTATCGGCGAGGTTGCCGTCGGCGTCGATCAGGACGAGTTCCCGGCCGGCCGCCACCAGGTTCTCGCGCACCTCGGCCAGCAGGCGCAGGGACACCCCGGCCACCTCGTCGACGCGGCGCAGATCCAGGATGACGAGGGCGACGTCCTCGCCCAGGCTGCTCAGTTCGCGGACCATCGATTCGGTGCCGGCGAACAGCAGGTCGCCGTTGAGCTCAATGACCCTGGCGCGGTGCCCGTGTTCGCGGAGGATGTCCATCGCTTCGTCGTTGCGGCGGATTCCGGAGGGGGCCCCGGTGATGTCGTAGGTCGACCGGATGGCCGAGCGGCCGGTGCGGGCGGCCCGGACGAAGTGAAGTTCCATGTCGTTGGAGAGCCGCTCGGCGGTGGCGACACCGCGGACGCTGCTGCCGTGGGCATCGAGCGGCGGGGAATACACGGCGAGGCCGACCTGGCCGGGCAGCACGGCGATCGTGCCGCCGCCGACGCCGCTCTTGGCCGGCATGCCGACGTTGCTGAGCCAGGAGCCGGCGTCGTCGTACATGCCCGAGGTGGCCATCACCGACAGGACCCGCTCCACCTCGCCGATGCCCAGAACCTCCTTGCCCGTCAATGGATTGCGGCCGGCGTTGGCGAGCGTGGCGGCCATGACGGACAGGTCGAGACAGGTCACCTGGACCGAGCACTGGCGGAAGTAGTCGCTGATGACCGGCGCCGGATCGGACTCGAGGATGTTGAAGGACCGCAGCAGGTAGGCCAGCGCCCGGTTGCGGTGGCCGTGTTCGAGTTCGGATTCGAAAATCTCCTCGTCGACGCTCAGCTGCCGGCCGGCGAAGGCCGAGTAGGTATTGAGGATGCGCTTGAACCGGGCGTTGCCGCCGGCGGAGCGGACGAGAGAGGTCGCGGTGAGGGCGCCGGCGTTGATCATGGCGTTGGCGGGCCGACCGGTGCCGGGGGCCAGCGAGATCTCGTTGAAGGAATCTCCCGACGGTTCGACGTCGACCTTCGCGTCCACGGCCTCCAGGCCCAGGTCGGCCAGCGCCAGCCCGTAGGTGAAGGGCTTGGAGATCGACTGGATGGTGAATTCCTGCCGGGTGTCGCCGATCTCGTAGGTGTACCCGTCGACGGTGGTGAGGCAGATGCCGAAGTTGTCCGGGTCGACGTTCGCCATGGCCGGGATGGTGCTGTACGGCTTGCCGTCCTTCAGCTCCGCGATCTCCTGATGGATCTTCTTGAGGTAGCTCTCGATCGGCGATTCCATGACTTCAACCCTAGGGCACCCCGCCGGAAGGGCCGCCCGGCAGCCGTCCGCGCCCCTGTGCCCGGGCGATGCGGAAGTCCTCAGGGTGCCCGAAAGCGACCTCCGCGCCAGAAAACGACTGGCGCACCCGAAAGCGACCTCCGCGCCGGATATTTCCGGTGCGCTCGCCGCAATCTGGTGCGCTCGTCGCGATCAGGGTCCTTCACCGCAGGGGCGGCCGCCGCAGGATGCCCGCGGGATGTCCCTGCCGCCGCCTAGGGGCGCCGGTTGCCGAGGCGCTCCAGCAACCGCTCTTCGGCATGCTCCCCGGGCTTGATCCCGGATGGGATGCGGAACAGGAAAAACAGGCCGAGCACCCACCACAGGCCGAAGAGGATCCACGGCGGCGGGGTGAGCGATGCCGGCATGCCAGGCATGTACAGGCTCAGAAGTGCGACGCACAGCACGACGGCGGCCCACCCGATGATCAGGCCGCCTGACCCGTTGCCTCCCACACGGAGCGGGCGCTCCATGCCGGGCTCGGTACGGCGGAGGATCACGAAGACGAGCGAGACCAGGATGTAGGCGACCACGATGCTCGGCGCGCCGGAATCGACAAGCCAGCCAAGCATCTGCTCACCGAAGAACGGTGCGATAAATGAAAGGGCGCCGATGAACATCAGCGCGTTCGCGGGGGTGCGGTACTTCGGGTGGAGCACCCCGAACCAGCGCGGGAGCATTCCGGATCGGGCCATCGAATACATCAGCCGCGACGCTCCGAGGAGCAGCGAGTTCCAGGACGTGAGGATTCCTGCGATGCCGCCGGCGATGAGTACCTGGGCCATGAAATCGGAGCCGAACATTGCACCCATGGCGTCGGCCGTGGCAATGTCGGCGCCGGCGAGGTCTCCGACCGGCATTGCGGAGGACGTCGTCAGGATCGTCATGACGTACCAGATCGTCGCGAGGATCACCGCGACGACGACCAGACGGCCGATCTGGCGGGGAGGGATATCCACCTCTTCGGCCGACTGGGGGATGACGTCGAAGCCAATGAAGAGGAAGGGCACGACGACGAGCACACCGAAGTAGCCCGCGACGCCCCCGGCAAAGAGAGGCTCCATATTGGCGGTCGATCCGCCGGTGAAGGAGCCAAGGATGAGGATTGCTCCGATGAGGAGCAGGAACAGCACAACGAAGGTCTGGGCGACACCGGCCAGCTTGACCCCGCGGATGTTCACCCAGGTGATGACGACGGCGGCGACCGCGCCGACCAGTGCCCAGGTGAGGTGCACCTGATCCCCGGCAACCTCCCACAGCGGGATCCGGCTCAGGTCCGGGAACAGGTATTCGGCGGTGCGGGGAAGCGCGACGGCTTCGAACGCGACGATTGTGACATATCCGCCCGTGATCGCCCATGAACCAATGAAGGACCACCGCGGACCCATTCCGCGCAGCAGGAAGTTGTGCTCACCGCCCGCCTTCGGCATCGCGGCAGTGAGCTCGGCGTAGGTGAGGCCGACAACGCCCATGATGACGCCGCCGGTGACCATTGCGGCGACCGCGCCCAGGGTGCCCGCCGAGGTGATCCAGTCACCGGTGAGAACCACCCAGCCAAAACCGATCATTGCGCCGAAGCCAAGCGCCAGCGCGTCCCAGTTGCCGAGCACCTTCAGGAGGGAGGCTTCCTCCCCTTGGGCATGTGAAGTTTCAGCCATTTTCCGACACCTTCGTTCGGGGGTGCTTTCGCGCCCGGGGGTGGGCTTGGATCCCGAGGCCAGTCTAGGAGCAGGGCGGGCTGCGGAACAGCATCCCGCCCGGAAGAGTTCACCACGCCCGGAAACGCCTGCCGCACCCGAAAGCGACCTCCGCGCAGGATATTTCCGGTGCGCTCGTCGCAATCCGGTGCGTTCGCGGCGGAGAGTCGATGCGCTTCGCTAGACTTCCGAAGACCCGGTCCCGGAACGTGCTCCGGGCTCCGACTCCATCCATCCCAGGACAGTCAATGCCCAAAAGCTCAACCCGGTCTCCCCGGATCGAAGATCTGGTGCTGCGGGACCTCGCAGTGCCCCAGGACGGTCCTCCCGAGGCGGGCGATCACCGCGGAGGTGAGCTGTACTCCGCCACCAGCCTCGACGGCTTGGACCTCGGCGGCATCTCCTTCAGCGAGTGCCTGTTCGAAGGGATCTCCCTCAATGAGACACAGCTGCGCGGGGCCCGGTTCCGCGAGTGCCGCTTCACCGAGCTGTTTGCCCCCGTCTTCGCCGCGGCCCGGAGCTCCTGGCGCAACGTCCGGCTCGAGGGCACCCGCTGGGGATCGGCCGAACTGTACGACAGCACGCTTGAATCGGTGCGGATCAGCGGCGGGAAGCTTGACTTCCTCAACCTCCGCAGCTCAACCCTCACCGATGTCGACATCTCGGACTGCATCATCGGCGACCTCGATCTCACCGATGCGAAGGGGGTCCGCGTCGCGCTGCGCAACTGCCGGATCAACACCCTCACCCTCACCGGAAGCAGGCTGCGGGACGTCGACCTGCGCACCACCGAGTTCCGGGCGCTCAACGGTCCGGACGGGCTGGGCGGGGTCACCATCGATTCCTACCAGTTGGGCCTCCTCGCGCCGATCCTCGCGGAGAACCTGGGCCTCCGCGTCGAGGGCTGAGCCCCCCCGGGAGCGCCGTGCTCCAGTTCGGGCAGCCCGGTCCGACGTGCGGCTATCGATCGCGCCGGGCCTGGTCCCGCGGGCGGGCGTCGGGGTCGTCAGACGTGGTATCGGAGGGGTCGCCTCCGGTCCGCGGGTCGGGGGCGGAAGTGTCCGGCGCGTGCTGCTCTCCCTGCGATGGCTGGAAATTCTGCGCCTTGTACTGATCCGAGGGGTGCGGTGCTGGTGGGGTGGAACCGGCGGCGCCAGGTGCGGTCGGGTAGGGCGCGGGAGCCTGGCCCTGCGGGGACGGTGCCCCATAGGGCGGCTGGTACTGACCGGCGGGAGCCTGGCCCTGCGGGTACGGCGGCGGGTACTGCCCGGCCGGAGCCTGGCCCTGCGGGTACGGCGGCGGGTACTGCCCGGCATTGGGCGCGAAGGCATACTGCCCGTAGGGGTACTGCGCGTAAGGCTGAATGGCCGGAACCGGCGCAGGAACGACCACCCGGTCCCGTCGGAGGCTGCCGGACCGGTCGAACATCCGGAGCACGACGACCGCAAAAGCCGCCGTCGTCAGCACCGAGATGCCGAGCCCGATGGCGGAGCCCTCCTTGGCATTGACGTCCACGAGGCCCACGGCGCCGAGCAGGAAGATTGTCGAGTTGTTGACGACGTGTGCAGCGATGGCCGCCTCGAGGCCGCCCGTGCGCCAGGTGATCCACCCCGCGAAGACGGCGAACAGGGCGACATCGAGCTGGCCCAGCAGGTCATAACCGTGACCCAGCACGAACAGCGGGACCGGCAGGAGGATCGCGAAGGCAGGATGGCGGAGCCAGCTGCCGACCGCCTGCATGAGGTAACCGCGGAAAACGTATTCCTCGGCGGCGGCCTGGAACGGCACGAGCAGGAGGGTCATCGCGATCAGGATACCCACCCGCGGACCCGCAAGGTCGAGGGTTGGCGGAACGTAGCCGGGAAACAGCGGCTCAAGGAGGAAGGACAGCGCGATGCTGAGCGAGTAGATGACGGCGGCAGCGGCGAGGCACCGGCCGAGCCATCCCCAGCGGATCCGCCCGTGGACCGAGGAAAGCAGCCCGATCGGCCGGGGCCCGGTGATCAGCGCCGCAAGGGCGAGCGCGGGAATCAGCAGGATGAGGGACACCATCGTGAAGCCGAACACGAGCGGGTCCGAGAGGTCGAAGGACTCAAGCCTTTCGAGGTAGGAGGCGCCCAGCGCCGGGTCGAGGCCGCCCCTGATCCCGCCGATGACGAGCACGATGAGCATGAATATCAGGTAGAAGATGGTGCCGAGCAGTCCGGTCAGCAGGGGCTTCCACCACCGGTGGCCGGCCCAGGAGCGGGTCAGGCGATGGAAGGGGAAGGCCTCGCCTGCCGGGGCGCCGGCCGGGTCTGCCGGCGGTTCCGCCCATCGGTTCGATGCCGCCACGGTCGACGGGCCTTCTGCAAATCGGTCCACTGTGTGCTTGTCCATCCCTCATTGAGACCGTGCCCGCGGTTCGGGTCCGTGCCTTCTTCTCCTTAACGGTAAACGTCGGCCAAAGTAGCCCGGGCATCGCGCCGCGACCGCACCTGACCGATGACGGTCACGATGCAGGTCAGGACGGCCGAGAGGGCGATCCCCGCCCACAGGTCGATCTTCAGGGCCGCGGCCCCCGCAACGGCGCCCGCCAGGATGAGGGCGATGGCGGCGGTTCGGCGCACCCAGAAGGGGCTCTTTCCCCCCGCGATCCTCGAGTCGGAGGCGAGCCCGGTGATGGTGGAGGTCACCACGACCGTGGTGATCTCGGCGACCTTCAGGCGTTTCGCGGTGGCGGCCTGGATCCCCATCACCAGGCCCAGGGCCGACGTCGTGATGCTTCCCAGGGTCTCGTCGCCGGCGACGTCGACAAGGGCCGTGACGACGGCGAGCGCGACCATCACCCCTGCCACCGCAGCCAGGGCGATAGTCGTCCGGCCCGACCAGCCCTCGGGCGCCCGGCGCAGCAGCCGCCCCGCGATGGCGGCCCCCACCATGAAGAAGACGAGCGCCAGGGCCGGCCGGAGCACGGGGAGGTCGCTGCCGCCGGCGAACGCCATCCCGAGGAGCACGACGTTGCCGGTCATATTGCCGGTGAACACCCGGTCCAGGCCGAGGTAGCCGACGGCATCGATGACGCCGGTGGAGAACGTCAGGACGAGCATCAACACCAGGTGCAGCCGGTCGGTGGACAGGGACGTCTTCTTCATGCGGTCCTCCAGGGGATGGCCGGCGGGAATCGGGGCAGGGGAGCGGATCCGTCCAGGTCCACCGGAGCGGGCCGCTGGGATGGGTCCGCTGAGACGGGTCAGCGGGTAGGGCGGCCCCGGTGGCGGTCCGGCAGCCCGGCCGGAACCAATCCGCCTGGCCCGGCACCGGTGCTGCCGATGATCTTGTGAGGAACGTATACGAAGCATATCGTCGGAGCAGAGAAGATATCCGATACCAACGGGCCCCGCCGAGGGGAGGTCCGTCCACGCCCTGCCCGGGCCGAAAGGCGCTTCCATGACGTACACACCGGCTGGGGCCTTCACCACCCGTCCCACCCTGCAGGGAACTTTCGGCATGACCGCCTCCACCCACTGGCTGGCGACGGCCTCCGCGCAGGCTGTCCTGGAGCGCGGCGGCAACGCCTTCGACGCCGCGGTCGCGGGGGCTTTCGTGCTGCACGTGGTCGAGCCCCACCTCAACGGCCCCGGCGGTGACATGACGGGCGTCTTCACCACCGCCGCGGACCCCACGCCGACCGTGCTCATGGGGCAGGGCCCCGCCCCGGCCGGTGCCACCCGGGAACACTACCTGGCCGAGGGACTCGAGCTGGTGCCGGGGGCGGGAGCCCTGGCGGCCGCGGTGCCCGGGGCCGTCGACGCGTGGCTGCTGCTCCTGCGCGACCATGGCTCGTGGGAACTCGGCGAGGTGCTGGCCTACGCGATCGGCTATGCCCGGAACGGGCACCCCGTCCTGGCCCGTGTCGGAGCCACCATCGCCACCGTCGCCGGGCTGTTCACCGAGCACTGGCCCAGCTCGGCAGCCCTGTGGATGCCGGACGGACGGCCGCCGGCTGCGGGGGAGATCATCACCAATGAGGCCTACGCGGTGGTCCTCGACGGGCTCGTCGGCGCCGGGTCCGGCGCCGCGACCCGCGAGGCACGGATCGACGCCGCCCGCCGCGAGTGGCGGACCGGGGTCGTGGCCTCGGCGGCCGTGGACTTCCTTTCCATCCCGCACCGCCATTCGTCCGGGACCGACCACGCCGGGGTGATCACCCGGCAGGACTTCGCCGGTTTCGGGGCCGGGTATGAACCGGCGGCCACCTACGAGTTCCGTGGGCACACCATCGCCAAGACCGGACCGTGGGGGCAGGGGCCGGCGCTGCTGCAGACCCTGGCGATCCTGGAGGGGCTTCCCGATGACCACCTCGACCCCTCAACGGCACTCGGCGCGCACACCATCCTCGAGGCCCAGAAGCTCGCCATCGCAGACCGTGAGGCCTACTACGGTGACGCCGCGGTGCCCCTTCAGTACCTGCTCTCCGAGGAGTACGCGGCGCAGCGCCGGGCCCTGATCGGCGAGCGGGCCTCAACCGAATTCCGTCCCGGCAGTGTTCCGGACCACGAACCGTTCCTCCCGCCGCTGAGGACTGAGTACACCCCGCCGGCGGCCGCCGGGAGGCCCTTCGCCGGGGCGGGGGAACCGACCGTCTCCCGCGCCGGGGAGACCCGCGGCGACACCTGCCACATCGACGTCGTCGACCGCTGGGGGAACATGATCTCGGCGACCCCCAGCGGCGGCTGGCTCCAGTCCTCGCCGGCCATCCCCGAACTCGGCTTCTGCCTCGGTACCCGCCTGCAGATGACCTGGCTTGAGGACGGCGCCCCCTCAACGCTGCGCCCCGGCCGGCGCCCGCGCACCACCCTGACGCCCACCCTCGTCCTGCGGGACGGCGAGCCGGTGGTGGCCCTCGGCTCGCCTGGAGGGGACCAGCAGGACCAGTGGCAGCTGCTGTACCTGCTGCGCACCATCGTCGGGGGCTACACCCCCCAGGAAGCCATTGACGCGCCCTCGCTCCACACGACGTCGATTCCCGGCTCCTTCTGGCCGCGCACCTGGGAACCGGGTGGAGCGGTCGTGGAGGACAGGCTGGGGGACGAGGTCATTGCGGAGCTCGAACGCCGCGGACACGTCGTGACCCGGGCAGGGGACTGGTCGCTGGGGCGGCTCTCCTGCGTCACTGCCGATCCGGCCACCGGGATCCTGCAGGCGGCGGCCAATCCGCGCGGCGCGCAGGGATATGCCGCCGGCCGCTGACCGGCACCCGGCTGGCGCATCCCTGCCGGGCTATCCCGGGGGACTGTATGCAGGGGGCGGGCCGCCCGCCGGACGGCGCCAAGGGCAGCGCCCGCCGGCGGCCGGCCGCCCTAGAGGAAGGGGCGGAGCGGCGCGAGCACCGTCTCGCTGAACCTCGCCATGACGTGCCGGCTCTCCCACTCCTCGAGGGTGAGCAGGCGGGTGTTTGAGCTGTCGATCTCGAAGATCTGTTCCATGGTGCGGGCCAGATCCTTGTCGAAGATTTCGAGGTTGGTTTCGTAGTTGCCGGTCAGGCTCAGCCTGTCGATATTCGCCGTGCCCACCGTCGACCATTCGCCGTCCACCGTAGCGGTCTTGGCATGGATCATGGCGTTCTGGTACAGCAGGACCTGCACGCCGCAGCGCAGCATCGAGGAGTAAAACCCGCGCGAGAGGCAGTCGGCAACGACGTGGTTCGAGTCCTCGGGCAGGAGGACGCGCACGTCAACGCCGCGCAGGCTCGCCCGCAGCAGCGCGTCCATGATCTGCTGGTCGGGGATGAAGTAGGCGGTGGTGATGTAGATGGAGCGGGTGGCGCGGTTGATGGCATCGAGGTAGACCCCGCGGATGGGGAACACGAGGTTCGCCGGGATGTTGTTGACGGCCCGGATCCGGGGCTCCCAGAAACCGGCGCTGGTGTCGGCCATCTTCGCGTGCCGCTTCGCGCTCAGGTTCCAGACGCTGACGAAGGCCTGGCGCAGTTCCCACACCGACGGCCCGGTGATCGCCAGGTGGGTGTCCCTCCACTTGGTGGCGTACAGGGAACCGATGTTGTACCCGCCGACAAAGCCGATGGCGTCATCGACCACCATCAGTTTCCGGTGGTCAAGGCCGGTGCCCCGAATGTTGGTGAACAGCACCGAGGGGCGCAGGACCGGGAACCGGAACACGTGGACGTCCGGGTGGAACCGGTAGAACGAGGGGCGCACCACGAGGTTGGCGAAGCCGTCGTAGATCACGTGGACCTTGACGCCGCGGGCCGCCGCGGCGTTGAGGGCGTCACGGAATCGCCGCCCCATCGCGTCGCCCTTCCAGATGTAGGTCTCGAGCAGAATCTCGTGCTGGGCCTTCTCAATGGCCTGGATCATCGCGCTGAAGAGGTCTTCGCCGTAGGTGTAGACGGTCGTAGTGGACTCATTGATCGTCGTGGTGAAGGTGCCGGGCCGGGGGAAGCCCTTCCGGGTCCGGCGGATGCGTTTTTGCACGGCGTCGATGAGGACGGCGGAGGCGATGGCGGCGGCCTGGACACCGAAGAAAAGGAGAGCGGCGCGGCGGAGGGCGGTGGTGGCAAACTCCATCACAACCCTGTGGTTCAGCGAGTCCATAACTAGAGCCTATCGTTCGGCCGCCCAGGCCCGGACCCGCACCCCGGAGCGCCCCGGCAGCAGCGCTAGTGCCCGCCGACCAGACGGGCCTCCGCTGTGGCCTTCGCCACCCCGTTGGTCCACGCGTAGCCATGCCCGGGCAGGACGATCTGGGCTCCGGTGCCCTCGAGCGCATCGAGGGAGGTGAGGGCCGCGGCGGTGTCCGCGGTCGCGGCGCGGGCCACGATCTGCGGGCCCCTCCGTCCGGTGTACGGGTCGAGGGTCACCAGCGCGTCACCGCTGATCAGCACGCCCCGCTCCGGGAAGGACAGCGCACAGTGGCCCAGGGTGTGTCCGGGGGAGGGAACCAGGACGGGGTTGCCCGGCAGGGCGGCGGCACTCGCGGAGGTCAACGGCTCAAGTTTTTTCACCCCACGCACCTTGAGGGCGCCGGCGGCCGCCATGCGGGCCAGCACCGGGACCGCCTGGGGATAGCGCACCGGGTACAGTAGCGGCGTCCTCTCCCGCTGGTAGCGGTAGGGGTGGGAGGCGATGTACGCGTCGTCGACGTGGCCGTAGACGGGGATTTGATGCTGGAGCCGCAGGTATTCGGCGAATCCGAGGTGGTCGAAATGACCATGGGTAAGCACCACGGCCCGCACGTCGGCGAGGCTCCTGCCCAGGCTGCTCAGCGCACCGATGAACTTCTGCCGCGTGCCCGGCAGCCCTGCGTCGACGAGGAGCAGGCCCCCGCCGTCCTCGACCAGGTAGCAGTTGGTGTGTGCGTGGGCGATGCGGTGGATTCCGTCGGCGACATTCGGCGTGAGCATGTTGGATCCTCCCTGGGGCCAAGCCGGAAAATCCAAGCCAAGCAGTGCGCGCGGGAGTTCCGCAAGGAGCATTCTTTCTAAACCCGTACTTGCCCGATACGTTGGAGGGGTAGTCGATTTCACGCCGATGTGCCGGCGCGGGCGCCGGCCGCCGGGTCCTTCCGGGGCGGATGCTCCGGAGCCGGCGCGAGTCCAGAAGCGGTGGGTCCTGATCGGCTGATAAATTCGAAGACCAACCCCTGTTACGCGAAAGGGCGGCTATGTCCGAATCCAGCCCCAGCCCCATCAAGCAGATCATGATTGCTGCAGCAGACCTCGAACAAGCAGAGTTCGAGCGCGACCGGCTGGCCCTGCTGTACCGGGATCTGGTGGTTGAGGCCTTCGGGGCGGGGGAGGAGCCGGGCGCGCTGTCCGAAGCCACCGGGATTCCCGAGGCCGAAATCCTTCGGATCGCAGCGCTGGTGACTCCGGCCGAGCGCAGCCGGGAGGCCTCGCCCCGGTAGCCCTCCGGGTGGCGGAAAGCCCCTGTAGACGCGGGGGCCGCCGGACCGTCAGCCCTTGTTGCCCGTGGTGGCGATCCCCTCGACGAAGTGCCGCTGGCCGATAAAGAAGAGGACGATCATCGGCACTGTGGTGATCACACTCGCCGTCACCACCAGTTCCCAGTGCCAGTCCCCGCCGAACCCGAACTGATCGAGCAGCGCCTTGAGCCCGCGGGGGACAGTGAAGGTCGAACTGTCCCGCAGGTAGATCAGGGGGCGCATCAGGTCCGTCCAGGCCGCCTGGAACTCGAAGAGCAGGGTGACGACGAGGGCGGGCTTGCACAGCGGCAGCGCGATGCGCGAGAACATGTGCCAGTTGTTTGCCCCGTCCACGCGGGCGGCCTCGAACAGCTCGCGCGGCAGCCCCAGGAAGAACTGGCGCAGCAGGAAGATGTAGAACGCGCTGCCGAAGAGGTTGCCCGCCCACAGCGGGGTGAGCGTGCCGACCTGGCCCAGGCTGTTCCAGATCAGGAAGGTCGGAATCATGGTGACCGCGCCGGGGAGCATCATGGTCGCCAGGACCAGGCCGAACAGCACATTGCGGCCCCGGAACCGGAAGAACGCGAAGCCCCACGCCACCAGCGCACTGGAGATGGTGACGGTGGTGGCGGCCAGCACCGTCACCAGCACGGTGTTGCCCAGCCACAGCGCGAGCGGAGCCTCCTGCCAGACGGTCAGGTAGTTCTCGAACGTGAACGACTTCGGGATCAGGCGGTTGTCGAAGACCTCGGAGCGGGGCTTGAACGAGGCGCTGATCAGCCACAGCAGCGGATAGGTGAAGACGACCGTCGCGGCGCCCAACGCCAGCCAGGTGAGCACCCGGGCTACGGGGCTGCGGCGGGCACCCGCCCGGCCGGTGCGCCGCGGCGCCGGCGCCACCGCCGCGGGAGCGCCGTCGGCGGGGCGGACCGGCGCAACCGGCGGCAGCTGGGACGGGCCGGCCTGGAGATCAGCCATCGTTGTTCCCGCTTTCGTAGTAGACGAACCTCCGGCTGACGACCATCTGGATCACCGTGACGATCAGGACAATGACGAACAGCACCCAGGCCATGGCCGAGGCGTAGCCCATGTGGAGGAATTCGAAGGCCTGCTGGAACAGGTAGATCGAATAGAACAGGGCGGCGTCGTTGCTGTAGGTGGTGTTGCCCGAGCCAAAAAACGCGGTGTACGCCTCGGTGAAGGTCTGGAACCCGGCGATCGTGTTGATGATGACGAGGAAGAACAGGCTTCCGCTGATCATCGGCAGGGTGATGGCACGGGTGACCTGGAAGCCGTTGGCGCCGTCGACCTTCGCCGAGTCGTAGAGTTCCTGCGGCACATCGCGCAGCGCCGCCAGCAGGATGATCACCGAGGACCCGAGGGTCCACAGGCTCATCAGGATGAGCCCGGGCTTGATCCAGGACGGGTCGGTGGTCCACGCCGGACCATCGATGCCGAACCAGCCGAGGAACCCATTGACCAGGCCGTTCTGCCCGTTGAACAGCAGGAGCACCAGGATGCCGATGGCCACCGGGGGTGTCATCTTCGGCAGGTAGAAGACCGTCCGGAAAAACCCGGAGGCGCGCCCGGCCCGGTTCAGCAGCAGTGCCAGCAGCAGCGACACGATCACGTGCGCCGGCACCGAGATGGCGGTGTAGATGAAGGTGTTGCGCAGCGACAGGGCGGTCTTGGGGTCCTCGAAAAGCTCGGCATAGTTGGCCGTGCCCACGAAGTTCGGGTTGTTGATCACGTCGTAGTCGGTGAGCGACAGGTAGGCGCTGTAGATGACCGGCCAGAGCGTGAAGATGAGGAAACCGGCGATCCACGGGCTGATGAACAGCAGTGCGGCGCGCCGGGCGCGGCGGCGGTTCCGCCGCTGGCCCGGCCGGAGCACCGGCTTGGCGGCCCGAGGTCCCCGCAGCGGGGCGGCCTGCGAGCTCATCTCCTATTCCTCGTCCCAGGAGCTCCAGGCCTCGTCAAGAGCCTGCTGGGCCTCCTCCTGCGCCTGGTCGAGGGCTGCCTGGGGTTCCTGCTGGCCGTTGAGCACCCGGTTCACCGCGTCCTCCCACGCCGTCTCGAATTCGGCGTCGGCGGGGCTGGCCGGCAGGGCGAAGGACGCCTCATTGGCCTCGTAGGAGGCCTCAATGGCCGCGTCCCACTTGGGGTCGGAGCCCACCTTGACGAACTCTTCCTTGATCCGCTCGTCGGCGGCCTGGTTGCCGGTGAACAGCCCCGTGAACGGCTTGCCCTCCTCGGCGCGCATGTCGGCGCGGGCAGTGGCGGCCTCCATCCAGGTGTCGACCTTGGTCATGTGCTCGATGAACCGGCAGGCGGCCTCGGGGTTCGAGCTTCCCTTCGGGATGGCCCAGGCCGACCCGCTGGAGTAGCTCATGGTCTCCCCCGAGGTGTCCTTCAGGGTGGTGAATGCCATGGGGGCGTCCGGCGAGACGTCGTTGAGGATGTTGACGTACCACTGTTCCATGGGCATGGCCCCGAGCGTGTTGGAGGCGAACTGGTTTCCCTCCCCGAAGAAGTCGGCCGAGTCCCGGAACGCCTTGACGGCGCTGAACCCGCCCTGCTTCTCGTAGATCTCCGAGGCGAATTCGAGGGCCTCAACGACGGCGGGGTCGTTGAGCTGGGCTTTGCGTCCGTCCGCGGAGATGATGTCGGCACCGTTGGCCTTGGCCCAGATGGGAAGAAACTCGGGCAGCTTCGTGTCGTAACCGATGACGCTCAGCTTGCCCTCGTTCTTGACGAGCGTGTCCGCGGCCCTGCGGATCCCGTCCCAGTCGGACCCGTCGATGTCCTCGACGCTGAGGCCCTGTTCCTCGAGCAGTGTCGAGTTGCCCATGACGATCTGCACCTGGTTGAACTCGGGTACGCCGTAGACCTCGTCCTCGAAGGTCACCTGGCTCATCGCCGCGGCCCGGAAATGGTCGACCTGAATGCCGTGGGCGTTGATGCACTCGTTCAGGGGCATGATCGCCCCCCGGGAGGCGAAGGTCCCAAGCTGGTTGCGGTTGGCGTAGATCAGGGCAGGCGGCTCCCCGGAGGCGACGGCGGAGAGGAACTGCTGGATGTCCAGGTCGCCTTCGACCAGGCTCACCTTCACGCCGTCGAGCTTCTCCTCGGCCGACTTCACGCGCGTTTCGCCGATCTCGTCGGTCGCGCCGAAGCCCATGATGTTCAGTTCCCCGGAGACCTCGGCCTCCGGGTCGAACTGGCTGTCTTCGGTTGTCTGGGAGCCGCCCGTACCGGTGGCGCACGCCGAGAGTGTCAGCCCTAACGCTGCCGCAATGGCCAGTGACTTTCGAGTCTTCATACCCGCCCCTTCGCTTCGAACGTCCCGGACGGCTCGAGGAGTGGGTTTTCAACCTCCGGTCGACGCGGGACTACCGTGTGAAGTCAGCATAAGCACTTCTATCCGAAATACCTAAGGCGGCTTACTGTCAGCAGGCTTGGCGTGCGCGCCGGTATGGCGGGAGGCGGTTACTTCCGCTTTTTCGGCGAGTCGAGGATGAGGCCCAGGGCGATGCCGAGCATCCAGACGTCCTTGGCGACAGGGGTTCCGGCCTGGGTCGGGCGAACCCCGTCCTTCTCGGTCATTCCCTCGGTCCTGAGGTACATCGCAAGAAGACCTGCAGAGAAGCCTGCCAGAGCCAGGCCGGCGAGCCGGCTGGGGACGAACGGCACGAGCAGGAGGCCGCCCAGGCTCATCTCCACCGCCGAGAGGATCTTGCCGAACTTCTCCGGGTCGAGCTGGCCGACCTGGGGGAAGACGCCGGCGGCCATCTGCTGCATGTACGCGGCGCTCTCCTCATCGAGGCCGCGCTTGCCGATTCCGGCGTTAAGGATGAAGGCGCCGGTGGCCACCCGCGGGGGGATGTGGCTGAGTTTGATAACCATTGGATGGTCCTACTTTCGGTCGAAACTTCCGCGGATTTCCGCCACGGTTCTGGTGCTGAAACCCACGGCGGAGCCACGGGCTGGATCGAGCCTACGGGGGTCCCGAAGGCGAATCCAGCATACCGCCGAAGGTGACGCCGGACGGCGCGGGAGACCGCTGCGGACGGCCGTCCGGCGTTGCTTAAGGGGCCCCTGAGACGGCTGGTGAAATGGAATCTTCGCTGAAACCTGCCTATGGTGGAGGCCGCCGTTCACCGATAAAGCGGCCTGGTTTCCTCCCGCCGCGACCCCGCGCGGGCAGTTCCCCCAAGGTGAAAAGGGTACGAATGTGACCGATTTCCTCGTCGACAGGATCGACTCGATCCTCTTCTCGAGCTGGCAGCACTTCTCCCTCGTGGTGCAGTGCCTGCTGCTCGCAGCGGTGGCCGCCGTCGTCCTGGCCACGCTGGTCTACCGCAGCCCCACCCTCTCGGCCCTCGTAAATGGTATTTCCGCGATCGGCCTCACGATTCCGGCCTTCGCTCTGATCGGCCTGCTGATCGCCCCTCTCGGCTTCGGGGTGGGCCCGGCGGTGATCGTCGTGGCGTTCTTCGCGGCGCTTCCCATCCTGCGCAACGCCGTGGTCGGACTGGCCGGCATCGACCAGTCCCTGGTGGAGGCAGCACGCGGCATCGGCATGGGCCGGATCCGCACGCTCGTCCGGATCGAACTTCCCCTGGCCTGGCCGGTCATCCTGACCGGGATCCGCGTATCGGCGCAGATGGTGATGGGAATCGCCGCGATCACCGCCTACGCGCTCGGCCCCGGCCTCGGCGGCCTCATCTTCTCCGGGCTCTCCCGGCTCGGCGGAGCGAACTCGTTCGAGTCGGTCGCCACCGGCGTTCTCGCCGTCATCGTGCTTGCACTTGTCCTTGACCTGCTTCTCGTCGGCCTCGGCCGGCTCACAACCCCGCGAGGTATCCGTGTCTGAAACGTTCACTCCCTCCCCGGCCGCCGGAGCGGCGGCGAAGCCGATCACCGGCGCCAGCATCCTCCTCGACACGGTCACCAAGCGTTACCCCGGCCAGGAGAAGCCCGCCGTCGACGGGCTCACCATGGAGATCCCCGCGGGGAAGATCGTGATGCTCGTGGGCCCGTCCGGCTGCGGCAAGACGACAACGCTGAAGATGATCAACCGCCTGATCGAGCCGAGCGAAGGCCGGATCGTGCTCGACGGCGACGACGTCACCCGGATCGACGGCGACGCCCTGCGCCGCCGCATCGGGTACGTCATCCAGGCCGGAGGACTGTTCCCGCACATGAGCGTCGCTGCGAACATCGCCCTCGTTCCCAAGATGCTCGACTGGAGCAAGGAGCGCATCGCCGCCCGCGTCGACGAACTGCTCGAGCTGGTCTCCCTCGACCCCGACCGCTACCGCGACCGGTTCCCGCGCGAACTCTCCGGCGGACAGCAGCAGCGCGTGGGGGTGGCCCGCGCCCTCGCCGCCGATCCGCCGGTGCTGCTCATGGACGAACCGTTCGGCGCGGTCGACCCCATCACGCGGCAGCGCCTGCAGGATGAACTGCTCAACATCCAGAGCGAACTGCAGAAAACGATCGTCTGCGTCACCCACGACTTCGACGAGGCGGTAAAGCTGGGCGACTGGATCGCGATCTTCAACGAAGGCGCCCAGCTCGTCCAGTACGACACCCCCGAACGCATCCTCGCCGAGCCCGCCAACGAATTCGTCGAAAACTTCATCGGCTCCGGTGCCGGCCTCAAGCAGCTGACCCTGACCCGCGTGGACGAGGTCGAGGTCGCGGACGCCGTCGTGGCCCGCCCCGGCGACCTCGCCACCGACGTGCTCTCACGCATGGACGCCATCGGGCACAACCACTCGGTCATCGTCGATGAACGGAACCGTCCCCTGCAGTGGCTCTCCCGCCGGCAGCTGAGCCGGCTCGAGCGGGTCGGTGCCGAACGCGACCCGCGGCTGCCCGTCGTGGGGAACCGTGCCACCCTCAATGACGCCCTCGACACCATGCTCGTCTCGAGCGTCGGGGCGGCGCTGGTGACCGGCCCCCGCGACACGTTCCGCGGGGTGATCAACGTCGACACCGTCATGGACGCCATCGGACGGGCACACCGGCACGCCCGCACCGCGCACGCCGAGGGCCGCCCGGTCGGAGTGAACACCGGCACGCTCGAGGCCGTGCAGGCCAGCGGCGCCCCCGGCCTGCCGGCGGCCGGCCTGACCGGACCGGAGCGCACCGGTGAGTGAGCCGACGCGCACCGCGGTCCCGGCAGGGCAGGAGGCAGCCATCCGCGCCGACGCCGCACCCCTGTCCTGGCGGCCGCTGCTGCTGCAGCTCGCCGGGATCGTCGTCGTCGGCGTGCTCCTGGCTCTCTGGCTTGCTGCCGCCGAGCTGACCGACACCGAACGGACCACCCTCAGCCCCTCATCGCTCCTTGACTACACCCGTGAGCACCTGGCCCTGACGGGCCTGGCGGCGTTGATCGTGCTGTTAACCGCCATCCCGCTGGGCATCCTCCTCACCCGCAGGGGTCTTCGGCGCTTCAACGGACCGATCCTCGCCGTTGCCAACTTCGGCCAGGCGGCACCGGCCATCGGGCTCATCGTGCTCCTCGCCGCCTGGCTGGGATTCGGTTTCCGTGCCGCCGTTGTGGCGCTGGTGCTCTACGCCATCCTTCCGGTGCTGCGCAACACGATGATCGGACTCAACCAGGTCGACACCCGGCTCGTCGAGGCCGGCAGGGGAATGGGGATGAGTGCCCTGGCCGTGCTCGTGCGGGTCGAACTTCCCCTCGCCGTGCCGATCATGCTGGCCGGTATCCGGACCGCCCTGGTCCTGCTCGTCGGTACCGCGGCCCTCGCCACCTTCATCAACGGAGGGGGCCTCGGCATCCTCATCACGACCGGGGTCAACCTCAACCTTCCGCGCGTCCTGGTGGCCGGATCGGTGATCGTGGCGCTGCTGGCCCTGTTCGTCGACTGGCTCGGGCGCGTCGTCGAGCACGTCGCACGGCCGAAAGGACTTTGACATGCGCCAGAACCCCATCCGCCAGAACCCCATCCGCCAGAACCCCATGCGCCAGAACCCCTTCCGCCGGCCCCGTGCGGCGGCCTTCCTCGCCGCATCGGCTGCGCTGCTCGTCTCCGGGTGCGGTCTGCAGCCCGCCACCTCCTACGTTCCAGAGGCCGGGCCGGGCTCGATCGAAGTCCTCGAGGGTGCGGAGGGCGAGCCGCTGACGGTGACGTCGAAGAACTTCACCGAGCAGCTCATCCTCGGCAAGATCTCGGTGCTCGCCGCCTCCGCGGCGGGCTTTGAGGTCACGGACCTCACCAACGTGCCGGGCAGCCAGCCCGTGCGTGAACTGCTCCTCTCCGGAGATGCGGACGTGACCCTTGAGTACACCGGCACCGCGTGGCTGACCTACCTTGGCCAGGAGTCCGGCATCCCCGACCAGGAGGAGCAGTGGCAGGCAGTCCACGACGCCGACCTCGACAACAATCTCATCTGGGGACGGCCGGCGCCGCTGAACAATACCTACGCGCTGGCTGTGCGCACCGAGGCACTTGCGGACCTGGGGAACATCACGAAGATCTCCCAGCTGGCCGAACTGCCCGTGGAGGAGCGCACCTTCTGCATCGAGTCCGAATTCAACTCCCGCTCGGACGGCATGAACCCCCTGCTCAAGCATTACGGGCTGACCCGCGGCGCGCCGGACGGGGTGCCGGATGCCAACATCGGGATCTACGACACCGGTGCTGTGTACTCCGCGACCGACAGCGGCGACTGCAACTTCGGTGAGGTGTTCTCAACGGACGGCAGGATCGACGCGCTCGACCTCACGGTGCTCGAGGACGACCGCATGTTCTTCCCGGCCTACAACGTCGCCCCGGTATTCGGCGCGGAGGTCCTCGAGGAGCACCCCGGCCTGGAGGAGGTCTTCGCCCAGATCGCCCCGGAACTCACCGACGAGACGATGCGCCAGATGAACCTCCTGGTCGACGTCGAGGGTCAGGAGCCCGCCGACGTCGCCTTCGACTTCATGGTCGAGAAGGGCTTCATCTCGGATCCCGGGGAGGGCTGAGCCTGGAGGTAGAGGTGCGCCTTAAGTTTTCCGACTTGCCGTGCCTCATTCACCTCACGGGTGCCTGCGCTCTGCTTTGATGGAAGGCAATTGGGTTGTACGACGCAGTCAACTACCAAGAAGGTTGCCATGGAGTACCGGACGGCCGAACATCCGAGGCCGCAGCATTTCATCCTGCATCTGAGCGACACCCACCTGGTGGGAGGTCCCGGCCCCCTCTACGGGGCGGTGGACAGCGAGGAGCGGCTGCGCCGGATCTTCGCGGACCTCACCGCCTCCGGGGCCCGGCCCGATGCCATCGTGTTCACGGGGGACCTCGCCGACAAGGGCGAGCCCGGCGCCTACGAGAAGCTGCGGGCGATCGTCGATCCCGCCGCTGACCGCCTCGGGGCGAAAGTGGTGTGGGCTATGGGCAACCACGACGACCGCGCCAGCTTCCGCGAGGGCCTCCTCGACGAAGCACCGTCCGCCGGGCCCGTCGACCGCTCCTACGACGTCGACGGGCTGCGGATCATCACCCTCGACTCGAGCGTCCCGGGCCACCACCACGGCGCGCTCAGCCGCAGCCAGCTGCTGTGGCTGGCCAACGAACTGCTCACCCCCGCCCCGCACGGCACCATCCTGGCCCTGCACCACCCGCCGGTGCCCAGCGTCCAGGACCTCGCGGTCCTCGTGGAGCTGCGCGGGCAGCGGGAACTGGCCGAGGTGGTGCGCGGCTCGGACATCCGGGCCGTCATCGCCGGACACCTCCACTACTCGACCACGGCAACCTTCGCCGGGGTCCCCGTCTCGGTCGCCTCGGCCACCTGCTACACCCAGGACCTGCTATTCGACGGCGGCGGGACCCGGGGCCGCGACGGCGCCCAGTCCTACAACATGGTCCACGTCTACGAGGATACGATCGTGCATTCGGTGGTCCCGTCCGGCCAGTACACCGCGGTGGGCGAGACCGTCCCCCGTGCCGAGACCCGGCGGCGCCTCGAGGCGGCGGGGGTGCGGATCGCCGAGGCGGCTCCGGCCCGCCAGTTCAGCGGTGTCTGACCAGTTCAGGAGAGTCTGACCGGTTCAGCAGGGTCTGACCGGCCTCCGGAACAGGTCAGCGCCGGGGCCGCGGCACGCAGAACAGGGTCCGCGGATCCTGAAGCAGGGCCGGGCGGTCGAAGTCGCCCCGGCGCACCCATCCGTCCAGGGCCAGCCCGCGCAGCAGGACATCCTCCGCCAGCAGCACCGGCCCGGCGGTGCCGGTGCGGAACCGCTCCGGGTCGGCACCGGCGAGCACCACCGTGTCGCCGTCGGCGATGCCGTGCTCGAAGACCGCGAGCTGGCGCTCCCACTTCGGGGCCGCCCGGCCGCCAGGGGCCTCCAGCGGCATCCGCAGGGCCGCATCGGACTCCCCGGTCTCCCCGGGCTCCCCGGCGGGGACGGCGTCGGACCGCCAGACCCAGACCCGGCCGCCGGCGGGTTCGGCCGGAAGGATCTCCCGATCGGGCTCCGGCCACAGGTAGGGCAGGTCCTCCGGAACGCCGGGGAAGCGGTCCCGGTAGATCTCCGGGGCCTTCTGGATCAGGTTCGACTGGTGGCTCAGATGCACGCCGGCGTTCCCGAGCCACGGGGGGAGCGGAACTTCCTGCGGATCGGCGTCGGGGGCAAATTCCCGGATCAGCGGGCCCGTCGTATCGGCGTGCCCACGCGAGACCCACTCCTGAACCATCGCCAGGCCGTAAAGGCTCAGGGCCGGCACATAGCCCATCCACATCCGGATGGCCGGGTGCCGCTGCCACCCGTAGTCGGGGATGACGAGCGCCCGCAGCGCCTGCAGCGTCTCGACGCGCTGCTTGCCCAGCCGTGCCTGGTCGAGCGCGGCGGCGCTGGCAGCGAAGTCCGGGTACGGCAGGAACGTCTGCATGGAGCAAGTCTGGCACGGTCCCGGGGCAGGACGGGCTACTTCTCCCAGGGCGCCTTGACCGGGAAGTACTTCTCGAGGAACTCCGTGACGAGCCGCGCCCGCTCGTCGGCGGGCACCTCGGGAAAGCTTCCGTCATTGAGGCAGAAGAAGTCGAAGTTGCGCTTGTCGAGCATCTTGTTGAGGCTCTTCAGGCCCGACCGCGCCGTGGTGTCGATGTACTTCACCCGCGCCATCTCCTGGGTGACCGCCCGCCCGGTCAGCAGCGAGTAGTAGTGGTAGAGCGAGTTGGTGACGGAGATGTTGTCCTTCGCCCGGAAGGTGGAGGCGGCGGTGGCCTTGAACTCCGCGGCGAACTCCTCCTCCATCTCCAGCAGCACGCTCTTGCGCAGGGGAGCCGCCGTGTGCTCGAGGTGCCGGGTCGTGATCCGGCCGAACCGCTCGTGGAGCAGCCGCCGGTTCACGCGCGCCGCGTTCTCGAAGCCGCTGCGCTCGGCGTCGTTATCGCCGAGGCCGATCCGGGTGTCGGCCTCGATGAACTTGGTGATCCCCCCGGGGGAGAAAAACATGTCAGGGGCAACCGGGCGGCCGAAGAACATGTCGTCGTTGGAGTAGAGGAAGTGCTCCGCGAGCCCGGGGATGTGCTGCAGCTGGGCCTCGACGGCCTGCGAATTGTGGGTCGGCAGCACCGAGGGATCCGAGAAGTGCTCTTCGGCCCGCACCAGGGTCACCGAGGGGTGGTCCGCCAGCCACTCCGGGCGCTGGGAATCGGTGGCGATGAAGATCCGGCGCACCCAGGGGGCGAACATGTAGACCGAGCGCAGCGCGTACTTCAGCTCGTTGATCTGGCGGAAGCGCGCCTCGTGGTCGTCGCCCTCACCGACGACGGCGCCCTTCATCCGCGCGGCGCGCGCCGCCTGGTATTCCGGGCTGCTGCCGTCGACCCAGGAGAAAACGAGGTCGATGTCGAAGCCGATGTCCGAGGCGTGGTCGGCGAACATATTGTCGATGGTGGGCCACTTCAGGCCGTGGCGCTCGACGGATCCGCGCACCGCCTCGGCCGCCGGCACGGTGCGTCGGGTCAGCGAATTCTCCACCGGGAGTTCGATGTTGTCGGCGTGAAGGGCCCACAGTTCGATCTGCACGCCGGCGGAGGGCCCGTAGGCCAGCCCGCCGATCGGTTCGATGCGGGGACGGAACAGCCGGTAGATGCGGGCCTTGCGGCTGTGCGAAAGGGACCCGTCCGCGACCAGCAGGGTGGTGCGGCGCTTGGTGTCGACGGTGCGTGAATAGAAGGGTTCGTTCCGGCACGCCTCCACCAGGGCCGCGCGCAGCCGCTCCTGGTCCTTGACGTCGATGGCGATGACGGGACGTTCGTCATTGCCGCGAACCAGCAGGAACTCGATGCGGGCGGCATCGAGGGCAGCACGGATGAACAGCAGGTCCTCGACCATGGCCTCGTGCGGGGTGCGGTCGGAGTTGATCAGGGTGAAGCGCCGCTTGACGGTGGTGATGTCGGAGCGGTCAGTGAAACGGGCGACTGCCGCACGGGAGGCGGACTCGAGAATCTCGGCTTCGTTCTCCGGCTCGGGAGCGCCGAAATAGATGTCGTGTTGAGCAGCCGTGTCTGTAATCGTTGCCTCCGCGCAGATGGGTGTGGATATCCCATGATAGAGCCTGCGGGCGGCTGCTCCTCAAGGCGCCGGTCCGGCCCCGGGTGCGGTACGCGGGCGCGCGGCACCCGGGCGTATCGGCCCCGGATACGCGGGCCTAGTAGGTGCGGTAGAGCTCCCCGACCGGGACCTCGGCGTCGAGCCGGTTCTCGGGCCCCGGCAGCGGGCACGCCCACGCCTCGTCGTAGGCGCACGAGGCGTTGTAGCAGAAGTTCAGGTCGATCACGATGCTGCCGGGCCGGCGGCCCTGGCCCAGATGGGCGCCCTTGATGGTGTCGAGCAGGTACCGCCCGCCCCCGTAGGTTCCGCCGTCGCGCCCCGCAGTGGTGTCGCGCAGGGGTAGGAAGATTCCGCCGCCGTAGGACTGGAGGCGCCACAGTGCGAGCTGTCCCAGTCCCGGCAGCACGACGCTGCCCAGCCGCTGGAAGGGCACGGTGCCGTCGGTGCCCGTCTCGACGTCCCGAACCTCGCCGGCTCCCTCGTCGCTGACTGCGGCCTCGAACCGGTAGGCCGGGTCGTAGTCGGCCATGGCGACCCCCGAGAAGCGCTCCTTCGCCGCATCGTCGAGGGGCGAGGCCGGGTGGGTGCCCAGCAGGTGGTCCCGGCCGGCCCGCCACAGGGCGTGGGCCGCCTCGGGGGAGTCCTCGGCGGCGCTGCGGCGCACCTGCCCGTAGAGCCGAAACACCGATTTTCGCCAGTCCGCCGTGTCGAGGGCGGTGGTGAGCAAGGTCATGGGTTCAGGGTACCTCCGCCCCGCGCGGGCGCACGGACTATGACACCGTCCTGCGTACTGTGGGGACGGTGACCCTTGGGATTTTTCTGGTCGTGCTCGGCGCCATCTTCGCCGGAGCCGTGGCCCAGCGCATCGCCGGCCTCGGCTTCGCCCTGCTCATCGCCCCGTTCCTCGTGCTGATCCTCGGCCCTCACGAGGGGGTGCTGCTGGTGAACATCTGCGGGGTGGTGTCCTCGGCGATCATCGTCGGACGGGTCTGGCGCGACATCGACTGGAGCATGTTCCGCTGGCTGACCGTTCCCTCCCTCTTCGGTTCGGTCCCGGGCTCGCTCATCGCCGTCACCGCCCCCGCGGCGCCGCTGGCGGTGACCGTCGGCGCCGTCGTGCTCGCCGCCCTGTCCATCTCCCTGGTGCTGCAGCGCTCCGACGTCGTCGTCCGGGGTAATGTGCCCAAGGTCCTGGCCGGGTTCGGTGCCGGGCTCACCAACTCGATGGCAGGGGTCGGCGGACCGGCGGTGAGCGCCTACGCCGTCCTCGCGAGGTGGCCGCAGCGGCCCTTCGCGGCGACCCTGCAGCCCTTCTTCGTCGTCATCGGGCTGGTGACCCTCGCGATCAAACTCCTGCTTGACCCGGCCCAGGCCCCGGTGCTCGACCCCTGGATGTGGGGAGCCATCGGCGGAGCCATCCTCGCCGGCATCTTCGCCGGAGAAAAGCTCGGGCGCTTCGTGCGCGACGACACCGCCCGCTTCGCCGTCGTCGTCATCGCCTTTATCGGGGCCGGGCTGGCCACCGCCCGGGGGATCGCGGACCTGCTCGGCTAGCCTGCGCGTGCCGCCGGGCCGCGTCGGTGGGCGGAGCCGGCCGGAGCCGGTGGCACCATTGAAGGGATGAAACTTCCACGCCGGAGACCGACAGCCGTTCCCATGCCCCTCTGGCTGCAGGGGGTGTTCGAACTCGGCCAGGCCGCAGCGATCTCCGCGGCCCTGGTCCTGATCCCGGTCGCCGCGGTGTGGCTGACCGGCGGATTCGCCGACCGGGACGCCGTCTCCGCGGCGCAGTCGGCGGGCCACGCCTGGCTGGTGATGCACGGAGTGCCGCTGGTGCTCACCTTCCCGCCGGGGACGGTGATCGCCGGCACGACCTCCGGCCTGCTGCACGCCGTTCCGCTCGGCCTGGTGCTCGTGCCGTTCCTCCTCGCCTGGCGTGCCGGGCGGCGCCTTGCCCGCGCCTCCTACACCGACCAGCTGTGGCAGGCCGTTCTTGGGGCGCTCGGCATCTACGCGGTGGTCGGCGCCGCCGTGGCCTACTTCTCGACCAACGCCGACGTGACCGTGTCCCTGACGGCGGGTGCGCTGATCCCGCCGGTGTCGGCGGGCCTCGGGATCGTCACCGGCGCCTACCGTGAGGCCGGTGCCTGGAGCCGCCTGATCGGCGTGGACCTCGCCTCCTGGATCGCCCGGACAAGCCAGCACTCGCGCTGGGCCGGATCGTACGCCTGGTCCGTGGTGCGCTCGGCCTTCCTCGGCGTGCTGGCGGCCACCGGCCTGGCGGCGCTGCTGCTCGCCGCCGCCGTGGCCCTTCACTGGACCGAAGTCATCACCGTGTATGAACGCCTTGAGGCAGGGATCGCCGGGTCGACGGCCCTGACCCTCGGGCAGCTCGGCCTGCTGCCGAACCTCGTGGTGTGGACCCTGGCCTGGGCCTCGGGGGCAGGGTTCGCCCTCGGCACCGGCAGCTCGCTCACGCCAATGGCCAGCACCGTCGGTCCCCTCCCCGCCGTCCCGGTGCTCGGGGCGCTGCCGGCCGGGACCCTCGAATTCGGCATCGCCGCCCTGGCCCTGCCCGTGGTGGCGGGCCTGCTGGCAGGATGGTGGTTCTTCCGGGAGGGCGAGAACCACTTCGATGAGTGGCTGAGCCTCAAGACCTCGGCCCGCTGGCTCACCTCGATCGTCTCCACGGTGTGCCTCGGACTCTTCGTGGGTCTCCTCGCGGGCCTTGGCGGGGCGGCGCTCGCCCTGCTGTCGCGGGCATCGCTGGGCATCGGCCGCCTAACCGACCTCGGCCCGGACCCGCTCGCGGTCGCCCTGTGGCTGGGTGCCGAGGTCGGGATCGGCGCTGTGCTCGGCTACGCCATGGCGCCGCTGCTGGAGCGCGAACCGCAGCGCCCGGACGCCTGACCGGCCCTTAGCGGAACGCCCGCCTCATTCCGGAAGCATCCCGTTGAGGGTCAGCAGCCGGTCCTGGCACACCCGTTCGGCCGCGAGGGTCAGGGCGGTGTCGATGCAGTCCTCGTAGTCCGCGGTGACCGGCCACAGGGCGATCAGGACGGCGGTGGAGAGGGCGAGGAAACCGGCGAGGCCCACCCCCACCGCGGCGGTGACGCGCACCAGCCCGCCCAGCCGGCGCCGCACCGCGCGCACCAGGGTCGCGATTCCCAGCACGAGGGCCAGGACACTGAACCCCAGGCCCAGAACCTTGAACGGCAGGTCGAAGGAACTGGTGGCCACCGCCGCCACAAGGCTGACCAGGAACCACAGCGGGAGTGCCCGGGAACCCTCCTCCGGCGCGGGCTCCGCCCCGGGGGAGGGCCGGCCGGCGGGGACCCCGTGCGGGCGGTCGGATGGGTCGTTGAACGGGCGGTTGGATGGGCCGTCTGACGGTGGTGCGGGCCGCTGTTTCATCCTCCAACCCTAGCCGCTGCGGTTTACGCCAAGCCGACCGCGCCGCCTACAGTGGAGCAATGCGCATCGTCCTCCTGGTCTCCGGCACGGGGTCCAACCTCCAGGCCGTCATCGACGCGGTCGCCTCCGGCGGCCTCGACGCCGAGATCGCCGCCGTCGGCGCCGACCGCCCCGGAACCCTTGGCGTCGAGCGGGCGGCGCGGGCCGGAATCCCCACCTTCGTCGTCGACTTCGCGGACTACCCGCACCGCTCCGGCTGGAACGACGCGCTGGGGGAGGCGGTCGCCTCCTACGCCCCCGACTACGTGGTCTCCTCGGGGTTCATGAGGATCGTCGACCAGGGCTTCCTCGACCGGTTCCCCAACCGCTACCTCAACACCCACCCCGCCCTCCTGCCGAGCTTCCCCGGCGCCCACGGGGTCCGCGACGCGCTCGCCTACGGCGTCAAGGTCACCGGGTGCACGGTGATGATCGCCGACGCCGGCGTGGACACCGGCCCCATCCTCGCCCAGGCGCCCGTCGCCGTCCTCCCGGACGACACCGAGGAGACCCTTCACGAACGCATCAAGGTCGAGGAGCGCAGGCTCCTGATCGAGACCCTCCGGACGCTCGGGGGCACCCGGTGAACGCCCTCGTCGCGAACGCCGTCTACGTCGACGGCCGCCGCAGGATCGACCCCGACAACCTCGACTCGACCTTCGAGGCGATGCGCGAGACCGGCGGCATGGGCTGGATCGGCCTGTACCGCCCAGACCGCGCGGAGATCCAGGCCGTGGCCGAGGAGTTCGGGCTGCACGAACTGGCAGTCGAGGACGCCGCCAACGGCCACCAGCGGGCGAAGCTTGAGCGCTACGGCGAGACCCTCTTCGTGGTGCTGCGCCCCGCCCGCTACCTCGACCGCGAGGAGAAGGTCGAGTTCGGCGAGCTCCACGTCTTCGTGGGCGCCGACTTCGTCGTCACCGTCCGGCACGCCGAGTCCCCGGACCTCGGTACCGTGCGCGACCGCATGGAGGCGAGCCCCGACCTGCTGGCGATGGGCCCCCAGGCGGTGCTGTACGCAATCCTCGACGAGGTCGTGGACGAGTACCTGCCGGTGGTGAACGGGCTTGAGAACGACATCGACGAGATCGAGAACGAACTCTTCGGCGGCGACCCCGGGGTGTCCCGGCGGATCTACGAACTCCACCGGGAGGTCATCGAGTTCCAGCGGGCCACCCAGCCGCTGCAGGCCATCATCGAGTCGCTGCAGCGCGGTTCCACCGCCTTTCGGGGCGAGGGGGAACTGGCCCGGCGCCTGCGCGATGTGCTCGACCACGTGCTGCGCATCGTGGAGCGGGTCAACACCTTCCGCACCCTGCTGCAGAGCCTGCTGGCCGTCCACTCCACGCTCGTGGCCCAGCGGCAGAACGAGGAGATGACCCGGCTGACGGAGACGTCGCTGGCCCAGAACGAGGAGGTCAAGCGGATCTCCTCCTGGGCGGCGATCCTCTTCGCCCCGACCCTCGTCGCCTCGATCTACGGGATGAACTTCGATGTCATGCCCGAGCTGCACTGGGTCCTGGGCTACCCCTTCGCGCTGCTGCTCATGATCGCCATGGGTGTAGGCCTCTACTGGGCCTTCCGCCGCCGGAAGTGGCTCTAGCTTCGGACGTTTCCGATCCGGACGCGATGTCCGTCACATCGGATCAGTTCTCCTGACTTGTTGCTCGAAGCCACCGATAGTGTGGACCGGGCGGAACCGACGCCCCGGGCGCCCGGCGGCCCGCACTTCCACCTTGGGACACTCCATGAGCCTTCTTCGCACCGCGGTCCTCACTGCAGCCCTGGCCACTTCCGCCGTCATCCTCAGCGCCTGCGGCACCCCGGCGCAGCCGGCCGCCGCACCGGAATCCGCTGCGCCGTCGCCGGCCAGCTCGAGCGCGCCGGCGTCGAACGTCCGCCAGCCGGAGTTCAACGACCTCGTCACCGAGAACTCGCACGAGGGGGCGCGGGCGTTCCTTTTCCACCACTTCGACCTCACCGCCTACGCCCTGCAGACAGGGGACACGGACGTGCTCCTCGCCCACCTCGACGGCGCGGCCGCGGAGGCCGAGCGGGCCGGCCGCATCGCGGAGGTGTACGAGGACGGCGGGTGGATCCTCGGCGGGCAGCCCAAGGTGAAGAACGTCCTCATCACCTCGCCCGAAGGCGCCGGCCCGGTGACCGCGCTGCTCCCCGTCAACCCCGGGGAGTACACGGCCTTCGGCACCGACGGGGAGGTCCTTGAGCACCGGCCGTTCAGCCCGGACGGGACGATCTACACCGCCGCCGTGAAGTACGGCGACGGGGCATGGAAGATCACGTCGCTGGAGGAGACCTCCGGGGCCGAGCTGCCGGAGTAGGACTGTCCCAGGGGACCTGTCCTCTCCGGCGTCCGCGCCGTGCCCTAGGGCAGTTCGGCGCCCCGCGTCTCGGGGGCGTTGCGGGCCATCCACAGTACGGCGGCGAGCACCAGGGCGCCGGTGAGCGCGAAGGTCAGGGGCAGCCCGAGGTAGGGCCAGAGCAGGGACCCGAAGATGAGCGGCACCAGTCCGGCGCCCACCCGGGACACCGTTGAGGCCCACCCGAATCCCGATCCGCGCAGGTGCGTTGGGTAGAGCTCCGAGACGTAGGTGTAGAGCACCGGGATGGCGACCTGAATCAGGAAGCCGAAGGCCAGGAGCCACAGGGTCGCCACCAGCGGCAGTTCGACGGTGAGGGCGAACACGACCAGGACGGCGGCCGACAGCGGCCCGGTGATCCCGAGGATCCACTTGCGGCCCACCCGCTCCACGAGCAGTGCCGCCGCAATCACGCCGAACAGACCGATGCCGGTCATTCCGGCCGTCGTAATGAAGGCGACCGACTGCTTGTACCCGGCCTCGATGAGGATCTTGGGCATCCAGGTGAGCGCCCCGTAGTACACCAGCAGGATGGTCAGGAAGAGCGACCAGGCCGTGAGGGTCAGCCGCCAGTTGTAGCGCCAGATGCCGGAGAACTGGCCGGTGAGCCCACCCAGGGTAAGTTTCTCGGCCGTCCCGGGCTCGGGCAGCCGCCATGCGACCGGCTCACCGCCGGTGCGCTCGACGAGGGAGTCGATGACCTTCCGGGCCTCCTCCTGCCGGCCCTTCTGCACCAGGAACAGCGGGGATTCGGGGACCGAACGGCGCACCCAGAACACCAGCAGCGCCGGCAGGACCATCACCAGCATGGCGTACCGCCAGTTGCCGAAGGTCGCTATGAGCAGCGTGGTGACGATGCCGCAGAGGAAGGCTCCGATCGGCCACCAGGCGTCCATGGCGGTGAGCACCCGGCCCCGGTGCCTGCGGGGGGTGAACTCACCGACGAGGGCGTAATCCACCGGGATACAGCCCCCCAGGCCGAACCCCGCGGCGAAGCGGAAGATGCAGAACCACACGATGTCGGGGGAGAAGGCGCCGAGCACGGTGAAGACGGAGAAGATCAGCAGGGTCGCGGTGAACGCCGTCCGGCGGCCGATGAGGTCGGCGATGGAGCCCCAGGCGAACGCCCCGAGGGCCATGCCGATCAGGTTCGAGGTGCCCACCCAGGCCGCCTGGCCGGGGGTCAGGCCCCAGTCGGCTGAGAGCAGGGGGATGAGGTAGCCGTTGAGGGTGACATCCCAGGCGTCAAACATGAAGCCGAGGCCGCCGATCAGGAAGATCCTTCCCTGCACGCGCCACCGCCAGGGAAGCTCCTGGACCACCTGGTCGCCGGTGGGTAATGAAATTGAGGTGCTCACGGTGCCTTCCTGGACGGGCGGGGTGCTTGGAAAACTGTACAGTCGCGCAAAGGCGGCGCAGAAAATGTGTCCCTGGTGATCTGCAACGCAGAAATAACGACTTAAAGTCCTGTTGACCGTAATTTGTGCATCCTCGATTCTAGGCCCGTATTCCGGCCCGCCCGGACGCCGCCCGCGGCCCATGCGCTCCGCTGCCGCTTCCGCTGTGGATAACCCGGTCGGACCCGTCCGGAGACAGACCATTGAGGGATGGAATTCCTCCCCGGGCTCCCGATCCAACGGCTTTCCTTCACGCTCGACGAGGCCCGCACCGCCGGCGTCGACTACAGCCGCCTGCGGAGGACGGACCTGAGCATTCCGTCCCGGAGCGTCCGTGAGCGCCGGGGGAGCGACGTGCCCCTTCTCGATCGGGTCGCGGTGCTGACCTCGCTTTCACTCCGGACGGCGTGCAGCCACACGACAGCTGCCGCACTCTGGGGGCTTTTCCTTCCTCCCTGCCTGGATCCGGCGGCTCCGATCCACCTCATCCGTCCGATGGAGCTCACGGCTCCCCGGCGGCGCGGAGTTCGAGGGCACCGGGCGCCGCTCACTCCGCGGGACGTGGTCCCCGTCAACGGTGCCTTCGTCACAGCGCCGGCCTGGACCTGGACCGATCTGGCCGGAATGCTCCCGCTGGCCGACCTCGTGGCGGCGGGGGGACTGCCTGCTCCGGAGGGATGATGCGCCTGCACGTCCGGGCACGATCGGCGTACCCGACCCGCTGTCCTCGCTCGGGGAGATCGCCGATGTCGTCGGGCGGCGCCGGGGAAGCAGGGGGATCCGAAGGGCGCGGGAGGCGCTGGAGCTGCTGCGGCCCGGCGTCGATTCGGCACCGGAGACCCGGCTCCGCCTGCTGATCCTCGAGGCGGGGCTGCCCGAGCCGGAGGTGAACCAGTGGATCCTCGATCCTTACGGCCGCCGGCTGTCGCGGCCGGACCTGCAGTACCGCAGGCAGCGGACTGCCCTCGAGTACGAGGGCGAACACCACCTGCTGAGCGCAGTGCAGTGGAATCGTGACATCGAACGGGACGACCGGCTCCGGGAACTGGGCTGGGTGGTCCTGCGGTTCAGCAAGCATCACCTTCTTCCGGCGAACGTCCCGGCGTCGATGGGAAAGATCCGCCGTGCACTGGCCGCGGCGGAGGCGCGGGGACCCTCTGGTATGCCGTTCGGGGTCTGACAGGCACATGGCCTCGAGGACACCGCGACCCCCTTCCCGTCGAGGACGCAGCAATAACGGATGGGAGGGCGCTCCAGCCGTTGGTTCTGCGTCCTCGATCGGAGAGGGATGGGGGCCGGGCGGGGTCTCCCCGGTGCGCCTATAGAATTGGAGCGTCCCCCGCACAGCCACAGTACGGAGATCTGCGTGAGCCCCACCCATCTTGACCGTGTTCCCATCCGCCGGGCCCTCATCTCGGTGTACGACAAGACCGGTCTGGAGGATCTGGCCCGCGGTCTCTCCGCGGCGGGGGTGGCACTCGTCTCCACCGGCTCCACGGCGTCCCGCATCGCCGCAGCCGGAGTGCCCGTGACCGAGGTCTCCGAGGTCACCGGCTTCCCCGAGTGCCTCGACGGCCGGATCAAGACCCTCCACCCGAAGATCCACGCCGGCATCCTCGCCGACCGCCGCCGCGACGAGCACGTCGCCCAGCTCGCCGAGCTCGACGTCGAGGCCTTCGACCTCGTCGTGGTGAACCTCTACCCCTTCGTCGAGACGGTCCGCTCCGGCGCCGCCCCCGACGACGTCGTCGAGCAGATCGACATCGGCGGCCCCGCCATGGTGCGCTCCGCCGCGAAGAACCACCCCTCGGTCGCCGTCGTCGTCGACCCGGGCCGGTACGCCGACGTCGTTGCCGCCGCGGAACAGGGCGGATTCGACCTCCGCGCCCGCCGCCGCCTCGCGGCGCTGGCCTTCGCGCACACCGCCGCCTATGACACCGCGGTGGCGACCTGGACCGCAGCCCAGTTCGGCGACGACACCGAAGACGGCGACGCCTGGCCCGCATACGCCGGGCAGGCCCTCGAACGCTCCGAGGTGCTGCGCTACGGCGAGAACCCGCACCAGCCGGCGGCCCTCTACGCCGACAAGGCGGCGGCCCCGGGCATCGCCCAGGCCACCCAGCTGCACGGCAAGGCCATGAGCTACAACAACTTCGTCGACGCCGACGCCGCCCTGCGCGCCGCCTTCGACTTCGACGAGCCAGCAGTAGCGATCATCAAGCACGCCAACCCGTGCGGCGTCGCTGTCGGTGCCGCCGGCGCTGAGGACCCGATCGCCGACGCCCACGCCAAGGCGCACGCCTGCGACCCGGTGTCGGCCTTCGGCGGCGTGATCGCCGCCAACCGCGAGGTGAGCGCCCGCATGGCCGAGGCGGTCAAGGACATCTTCACCGAGGTCGTGATCGCCCCGGGCTTCGCCCCCGAGGCCGTGGAAATCCTCTCGCAGAAGAAGAACATCCGCCTCCTCGTCCTGCCCGAGGGCTACCGGCGCGAGCCGGTGGAGCTGCGCCAGGTCTCCGGCGGCGTGCTCGTCCAGCAGGCCGACGCGCTGCAGGCCGACGGCGACGACCCCGCGAACTGGACCCTCGCGGCCGGTGAGCCGGTCGACGAGGCAACCCTCGCCGACCTCGCCTTCGCCTGGCGCGCCTGCCGGGCCGCGAAGTCCAACGCGATCCTGCTTGCCGCCGACGGCGCCTCGGTGGGCGTCGGCATGGGCCAGGTCAACCGCCTCGACTCCTGCCGGCTCGCCGTGGAGCGGGCCAATACCCTCGCCGGCGACGGCATCGAGCGCGCCCGCGGGTCGGTCGCCGCCTCCGATGCCTTCTTCCCCTTCGCCGACGGCCTGCAGATCCTGCTCGACGCCGGAGTACGCGCCGTGGTGCAGCCCGGGGGATCGGTGCGTGACCCCGAAGTCATCGGCGCCGCAAACGCGGCGGGCGTTCCCCTGTACTTCACCGGCGCACGGCACTTCTTCCATTAGCTCCGGCGGGCCCCTCGGGTAGGTTGGAACCGAGGGATACCCAGAATCCGCATCCGAAGACTCCGCATCCGAAGACTCCCAGGGAGACGCCAATGGCCAAGATCATTTACACCCACACCGATGAAGCGCCCATGCTGGCAACCTACTCATTCCTGCCGATCATCGAGGCGTTCGCCTCGACGGCCGGAGTGGACATCGAAACCCGCGACATCTCGCTCTCGGGCCGCATCCTCTCCCTCTTCGGCGACCGCCTCACCGAAGACCAGCAGGTGCCCGACGCGCTGGCCGAACTCGGCGCCCTCGCGAAGACTCCCGAGGCGAACATCATCAAGCTCCCCAACATCAGCGCCTCAATCCCGCAGCTGAAGGCCGCAATCGCCGAGCTGCAGGCCCAGGGCTACGCACTGCCGGACTACCCCGACGCCCCCTCCACGGAGGAGGAGAAGGAAGCACGCGCCCGCTACGACAAGGTCAAGGGCAGCGCCGTCAACCCCGTCCTCCGCGAGGGCAACTCGGATCGGCGGGCTCCCGCCTCGGTGAAGAACTTCGCCCGCCAGAACCCGCACAGCATGGGCGCCTGGACGCCGGAGTCGAAGACCCGCGTGGCCTCCATGGGCGCCGACGACTTCCGATCGAATGAGAAGTCGGTCGTTCTCAAGGCCGAGGACACCCTCCGCATCCAGTTCGTCGACGCCGACGGCGCCACCACCGTCCTGAAGGAGTCCGTCCCCGTCCGCGCCGGTGAGGTGGTGGACGGCACCGTGATGCGCGCAGCCGCCCTCGACGACTTCCTGAAGGCACAGGTCGCCCTCGCGAAGCAGGAGGACCTGCTGTTCTCCGTCCACCTGAAGGCCACCATGATGAAGGTCTCGGACCCGATCATCTTCGGTCACGTGGTGAAGGCGTTCCTGCCCGAACTGTTCGCCACCTACGGCGACCAGCTGGCTGCCGCCGGCCTCAGCCCGAGCAACGGCCTCGCCTCGATCCTGGGCGGGCTCGACGCGCTGCCCGCCGACGTGCGCGACGGCGTCAAGGCCGCCATCGACAAGGGCATGGCCGAGGGCCCGAAGCTGGCCATGGTTGATTCCGATCGGGGCATCACCAACCTCCACGTGCCCAGCGATGTGATCGTTGACGCCTCCATGCCGGCCATGATCCGCAGCTCCGGACACATGTGGGGGCCCGACGGCGCGGAAGCCGCCACGCTCGCGGTCATCCCCGACAGCAGCTACGCCGGTATCTACACGGCGGTCCTCGATGACTGCCGGGCCAACGGCGCCTTCGACCCCACCACCATGGGCACCGTCCCGAACGTCGGACTGATGGCGCAGGCCGCCGAGGAATACGGCAGCCACGACAAGACCTTCCAGATTCAGGACGCCGGCACCGTGCAGGTCCTCGACAGCGCGGGAACTGTCCTCATCGAGCACGACGTCCAGCCGGGCGACATCTGGCGGGCCTGCCAGACCAAGGATGCGCCCATCCGCGACTGGGTCAAGCTCGCCGTGACGCGCGCCCGTGCGTCGGGCATGCCCGCCGTGTTCTGGCTCGACGAAAGCCGCGCCCACGACGCCAACCTCATCGCCAAGGTCCGGGAGTACCTCGGGGAGCACGACATCGAGGGTCTGCAGATCGAGATCATGACCCCGGAGAAGGCCACCGCCTTCACCCTGGAGCGGATCCGCAGGGGAGAGGACACCATCTCGGTGTCCGGCAACGTGCTGCGCGACTACCTCACCGATCTGTTCCCCATCCTCGAACTGGGGACCAGCGCCAAGATGCTTTCGGTGGTTCCCCTCATGAACGGCGGCGGACTCTTCGAGACCGGTGCCGGCGGCTCGGCGCCGAAGCACGTCCAGCAGTTCCTGAAGGAAAACCACCTCCGCTGGGACAGCCTCGGCGAGTTCCTCGCTCTGGCCGTGAGCTTCGAGCACCTCGCCGTGTCGACCGGAAATGCGCGCGCGCAGATCCTCGCCGACACCCTTGACCGGGCCACCGGCACGTTCCTGCTCGAGAACAAGTCGCCGAGCCGCCGGACCGGCGAGATCGACAACCGCGGCAGCCACTTCTACCTGGCGCGGTACTGGGCGCAGGAACTCGCCCAGCAGACCGAGGACACCGCACTGGCGCAGGCCTTCTCCGTGGTGGCTGAGGCGCTCGCGTCCAATGAGGACACGATCGTCGCCGAACTCCTCGCCGTGCAGGGTTCGCCGGTCGACATCGCCGGCTACTACCACCCCGATGTCACCAAGGTGGCCTCCGCGATGCGTCCGTCGCAGAAGCTCCAGGAAGTCCTGGCGATCCTCGCCGCCTGACGGGCCGTCCGGCTCGAACGACCGGCAACCGTTCACCCGAAGAGGCCGCTCCCGCATCCGCGGGGGCGGCTTTTCGGGTGAATGGGCTGCGCTACATCGAATCGTTGGCGTAGCGCAGCCCCAGCTGGGCCCGAATCCCGTCAAGCAGGTGCATGGTGGTGAGCGTGTCCGCCAGCGGCATGGTGGGGCTCTCGATCAGCCCGGCCTGGATGCAGCGGGTGGTCTCCCGCAGCTCGTAGGTGTACCCGGCGCCCACCGAGTCGAAGGTTTCGGTCCGCAGTTCGCCGTTGAGCGGCTGGACCGTGAGCTCGCGCGGATTGTGGAGCGGCCCGTCGCCGGTGCGCAGCCAGCCGCCGCTGCCGGCCACGGTGGCGGCGGCCGGACCCAGGGCGCCGAGGGAGGAGGTCAACTGCGCCTGGGCGCCCCCTTCATAGCTGAGCGTCACCGCGTTCTGGACGTCCACCCCGTCCCCGTTCAGTTCAGCGGAGGCAGAGACCGACGCGGGGAAGCCGAGGGCGCCGAGGGTCCACGTGAGCGGGTACACGGTGAGGTCGAGCAGTGCCCCGCCGCCGGCGGCCGGGTCCCAGATCCGGCTGGAAGGGTTGTATCCGGCAGGGAAGCCGAGGTCGGCCTGCACCCAGCGGATTTCGCCCAGCTCGCCGGAGGCGAAGATGTCCAGTGCGCGGTTGACGCTGGGCAGAAAGCGCGTCCACACGGCCTCCATCAGGAACAGGCCGCGGGCGGTGGCGAGGTCGATCAGTGCCGCGGCCTCGGCCGCGTTGACGGTGAAGGGCTTCTCGCACAGGACGTGCTTGCCGCTGGCCAGCGCGGCGCGGGCCACCTCGAAGTGCTGTGCGTGCGGGGTGGTGACGTAGACGACATCGATGTCCGGGTCGTCGAAGAGCTGCTGGTAGCCGGGCACCCCGTCGGCGTCCCCGTAGCTGGCGGCGAAGCCGAAACGCCCGGCGAACTCACGGGCCCGATCGGCGCTGCGGGAGCTCACGGCGTGCAGGACGGCGTCCTCGAGCAGGGCGATGTCGGCGGTGACCTTTGAGGCGATGCCCCCGGTGGCCACGACCCCCCACCGCAGGGGACGGCCGGTGGCAGCCAGGGGGCTGGGCGCCCCGGGCGCGGCACAGGGAGGCTGAACAACAAATCGCTGGTGAGGTGTCATGACCTCATCCTTTCGGCGAAAGCCGCCGCGGTCCAGCGCCGCTGCCGTGTCCGGGTCCGCGCCGCCGCTGCTCCCGGTGTCTGGCCCGGTGCCCGGTCCGGCATCCGGCGGCGCAAAAAGAAATCCCGGTACCGCCGAGGCGGCACCGGGATTTCCCGTTCAGCCCGTTGCCGGGCCGGATTTTGGGAGGTTACTTGACGATCTCGGAGAGCGTGGGATCGTCGGCGTAGGCCTCTGCTGCGTTTTCCTTGGTGACGATCTGCGGCTCGAGCAGGTAGGCCGGAACGACCTTCACACCGTTGTCGTAGGACTCTTCGTCGTTGACTTCCAGCTCCTCGCCGGCGGCGAGGCCTTCGACCATGGTGATGGAGTGCTCCACCAGGTCGCGGGTGTCCTTGTTGATGGTGGAGTACTGCTCACCCGCGATGATCGACTTGACCGATTCAACCTCGGAGTCCTGGCCGGTGACCACGGGGATGTCCTTGCCTGCGGCCTTCACCGAGGTGAGGATGGCGCGGGCCAGGGTGTCATTGGGGGACAGGACGCCGTGGAGTTCCTCGGAGTCGTAGTTGCCGGAGAGCAGGGTGTCCATGCGGCGCTGGGCGTTCTCCGCCTTCCAGCCCTGGGTGACGGCCTGGTTGAACTCGGTCTGGCCGGAGACGACGTTCAGCGTGCCGTCGTCGATCTTCGGCTGGAGGACGCTCATCGCACCGTCGAAGAAGACCTGGGCGTTGGCATCGTCGGGGGACCCGGCGAACAGCTCGATGTTGTACGGGCCTTCGCCCTTCTGCTCGGCCATTCCGTCGAGCAGGGCCTGGCCCTGGAGCTCACCGACCTGGAAGTTGTCGTAGGCCACGTAGTAGTCGACGTTCTCCGTGTTGGTCAGGAGGCGGTCGTATGCGATGACGGTGATGCCGGCATCGGCGGCCTGCTGCAGCTGGCTGCCCAGCTGGGCGCCGTCGATGGCCCCCACGATCAGGACCTCGACCCCGTTGGTGATCATGGAGTTGATCTGGTTCTGCTGCTCGGACACGCCGCCGTTGGCGAACTGAACGTCCGGCTCGTAACCGGCCTCGGTCAGGCCGTCGTTGAACAGCTGCTCGGCCAGGACCCAGTTCTCCGAGGTCTTCTGCGGCAGGGCGACGCCGATCGCGGCACCCTCCTCGAAGCCTCCGGAGGCTGCCTCGTTACCGGTGTCGCCGCCCTCGTTGCCGGTGCCCGCATCTTCACGGCCGCAGGAGGTCAGCGCGAGCGCCGAGATTGCAGCGACTGCCGCAAAGGACTTTGCGAAATTACGCATTCCATTCTCTTTCTTTAGCTTGCTTTTTTCGGACGGTTGAAACTTCCCGGGCGCACCCTGTCAGGTGCCTGCCGTCAGGACTTGGAGATGACTTCCTTTGTGGAAATCGGCTGCTCGCTGTCGGGGCTGCGTACCTCACTCGGCTGGTCCGGCTTGGACTTGTTGCCGAAGTTCCGGGTCAGGAGGCCGGTGATCGAGGGCTTGCCCTGGGTCTTGTTGTAGACATCGAAGGCGACGGCGATCAGGAGTACGAGGCCTTTGATGATCTGCGTCATGTCGGCGCCGATGCCCAGCAGCTGCAGGCCGTTGTTCAGCACGGCCATGACGAGGCCGCCGATGATCGAGCCGATGACGGTGCCCACGCCGCCGGTCACCGCCGCGCCGCCGATGAAGACGGCCGCGATGGCGTCAAGCTCCCAGCCGACGCCGTCGAACGGGCCGGAGGCGGTAGAGCGCCCGACGAAGATCATGCCGGCCAGGGCCGCCAGGATGGACATGTTCATCATGACCATGAAGTTGACCTTCTTGCTCTGGACTCCGGAGAGCTCAGCAGCGTGCCGGTTGCCGCCGACGGCGTAGACGTGGCGGCCGGCGATGGTCTTGTTGGAGATAAAGCCGAAGATGACCACCAGGGCGCCGAGGATCAGCCCCGGGATGGGGAAGGAGGTGCCGGGGCGGCCGGTGGCGAACAGGTAGGTCGCGTACAGGATGGCCGCGGAGATCAGGCCCACCTTGACCAGGGAGACCCACATCTCGGGGACCTCGGCGCCGACCCGGGCCAGACGCTTGCGGGTGCGCAGTTCGTTGTAGATGACGAAGGCGACCAGGAGCAGGCCCAGCAGGACGGTGAGGTTGTTGTACCCGGTGACCGGGCCGACCTCGGGCAGGTAGCCGGAGCCGATGTACTGGAAACCCTCGGGAACCGGGACTGTGTTGGACTTGCCGACGAACTGGTTGGCTCCGCGGAAGAGCAGCATGCCCGCGAGGGTCACGATGAACGCCGGTATGCCGACGTAGGCGACCCAGAAGCCCTGCCAGGCACCGATCGCCGCGCCGAGGAGCAGGCCGACGAGGATCCCGCCGTACCACGGCAGTCCCCAGTCGCGCATGGCGATCGCCACGACGATGCCGGCGAAGGCCGCCACGGACCCGACGGAGAGGTCGATGTGCCCGGCGATGATGACCAGCACCATCCCGATCGCGAGGATCAGGATGTAGGAGTTGCCGTTGAAGAGGTTCATCATGTTGCCGGAGGTGAGCGTTTTGCCTCCGGTCTGCCACTGGAAGAAGATGACCAGCGCGATCAACGCGAAGATCATCCCGAACTGGCGGGTGTCTCCGCCGAAGATTTTCTTGAGGGAATTCATGGTTGGCGTCCTAGGGGCTTCGGTCAGGCAGCTTTTTTGCTGGCGGTCATCAGTTTCATGAGGGATTCCTGGCTTGCGTCCTCCCGGGCGATCTCACCTGTGATGGCACCCTCAAAGATTGTGTAAACACGGTCGGACAGCCCGAGCAGTTCAGGAAGCTCGGAGGAGATGACGATGACTCCCTTGCCCTGCGATGCGAGGCGCTGGATAATCCCGTAAATCTCAAACTTGGCACCGACGTCGATCCCGCGGGTGGGCTCATCGAGGATCAGCAGCTCGGGGTCGGTGAACATCCACTTGGACAGGACCACCTTCTGCTGGTTCCCGCCGGAAAGCTTCGCGACGCCCTCGTTGACGCTCGGCGTCTTGGTGCGCAGCGACTGACGGTATTCCTCCGCAATCCTGTACTCCTCGTCCTTGTCGACGACGAGGTTGCGGGTGATCTTCTTGAGGTTCGCCGAGACCGTCGTTGATTTGATGTCGTCCAGGAGGTTCAGGCCGAGGGACTTCCGGTCCTCGGTAACGTACGCCAGGCCGGCTTCGATGGCCTGGGGAACGGACTTCAGCGTCACCTCCTTGCCGTTGATGAAGATCTGGCCCGACTTGAAGTTTCCGTAGGAGCGGCCGAAGACGGAGCGCGCCAGTTCGGTGCGTCCGGCGCCCATGAGGCCGGCGAAGCCGACGATCTCACCGCGGCGCACGTAGAAGTTTGACCCCTTGGCGACGAGCCGGTCCGGGACCGAGGGGTGGCCGACGGTCCAGTCGCACACCTCGAAGAACACCTCGCCCAGTTTCGGGGTGTGCTCCGGGAAGCGGGATTCGAGTGAGCGGCCCACCATCCCGCGGATGATGCGGTCCTCATCGACGCCGTCCTCCTTCACGTGGAGGGTCTCGATTGACTTGCCGTCACGGATGATCGTGATCGAATCGGCGATCTGCTCGATCTCGTTGAGCTTGTGGGAGATCATGATGCACGAGATGCCCTTGGAGCGCAGCCCTGACATGAGGTCAAGGAGGTGCTGGGAGTCGGTCTCGTTAAGGGCGGCGGTGGGCTCGTCGAGGATGAGCAGCTTGACCGACTTACTGAGCGCCTTGGCGATCTCGACGAGCTGCTGCTTGCCGACGCCGATGTCCTTGATCTTGGTGGTGGGGTCCTCGGAGAGTCCCACCCGCGCCATCAGCTCGAGGGTTTCGCGGTTGACCTTGTCCCAGTCGATGACTCCGAAGCGGGTCGGCTCGTTGCCCAGGAAGATGTTCTCGGCGATGGAGAGCTCGGGGATGAGGGCCAGTTCCTGGTGGATGATGACAATGCCGGCGGCCTCGCTGGAGCGGATGTCCTTGAACTGGACCTCCTTGCCCTGGAAGATGATCGATCCGGAGTAGTCGCCGTAAGGGTAGAGGCCGGAGAGGACCTTCATCAGGGTGGACTTGCCGGCGCCGTTCTCGCCGCAGATCGCATGGATCTCGCCGGCTCGCACGGTGATTGAAACATCGGCGAGGGCCTTGACGCCAGGGAATTCCTTGGTGATCGATCGCATCTCAAGGATTGTGTGGTTCTCCATTGAAGCCTCCCGGCAATGACGGCGTTGTCTCGGTGCAGGCCCCCGAAGCGACCCAAAAGAATTGAACCCTGCCCCCACGCTTGCCGTCAAGTCTTGAACGCAAGACGCAGGCTTTTAACTCCTAACAGTTACGAAGGGACCAGAGGGATGGCGGCGCGGGCAGGCTGTGACAGGACGACGGCGGCGCCCCCGAGTGCCTCGGCCCGGTCACCGAGCGCAGACATGTGAACGCTCGTCGTCTCGCCCACGATGGGGACGGAATGGCGCAGCAGGCCGCGGCGGATGGGGTTCAGCAGGATGTCCCCGAGCCCCGTCAGGGGCCCGCCCATCACGACCACCTCGGGATTGATCAGGTTCGCCACGTGGGCCACGGCCCGCCCGATAGCCAGCCCGGCGTCGTCGATCACGCGCAGGGCCGCAGTGTCTCCGCCCAGGGCCAGTTCGACGATGCCCTGGGTGTCCACCGGCTGGCCGGATCCCCGGTTAAGCAGTTCGATCATGGTCGAGGTTGAGGCGACCGTTTCGAGGCAGCCGCGGTTGCCGCAGCGGCACACGAGTCCGTGCTCGCTGATCGTTGTGTGCCCGAGCTCCCCGGTGATTCCCACATTGCCGTAGAAGAGCGCGCCGTTGAGGATCAGGCCCGCCCCGATACCGGAGCCGACCTTCATGAACATGAGGTTCTCCACCCGGCTGTGCTGGCCCCAGGTGATCTGGGCCAGCGCGCCGAGGTTGGCGTCGTTCTCAATGTAGACAGGCATGCCGAGCCGGGCCCCGAAGGTCTCCCGGATGTTGATTCCGACCCACTCGGGCAGGATCGCGCCCTGCACCACCGTTCCGGTGCGCCGGTCGATCGGGCCGGGGATGCCGATGCCGGCACCGAGCACCGCCGACCGGGAGATGCCGGCCTGGCTCAGGACCGTGTCGAGCAGGTCCGCGGCGACCCGGAGGCCCTCCGCGGCGCTGTGCCCGAGGGGCAGGGCAGCGGCCTGCTCGCGCAGGATGCGGTAGTCGAGCCCCGCGAGCACCACCCGCACGTGGCGGCGGCCGATGTCGATACCGGCGGCGACCGATCCGTTGTCATTGAGGATGACAGACAGCGCCCGCCGCCCCGAACTCGTGGTGGGGACGGTGGTGACGATCCCGCTCCCGGCCATCACCTTGACGATGTTCGAGACCGTGGCGGTGGAGAGTCCGGTCTGGCGGGCGAGTTCTGCCTGCGTCTGGGGGCCTCCGTTGACCAGGGCCCGGATGATGCGCTGCTGGTTCTGTTCCCGGAGTGCTGACTGGGATCCCGGCCGTGGTAGCAGTGCGCCGGGATGGATCCTCGTCGTCGAGGCGGGTTCTGCGCGCATGTATCCAAGGGTGCCTCAGCGCCCGTTTGTAGTCAAGAAGTTAACGCAGCCTGGTGCTGCCGTGCCAGCCCGCGGTAGCTCCGCGCGTTCTCACGGATCCCGGCCACCTCGTCGTCGGAAAGCGGCCGGCGGACCTTCCCGGGGACACCGGCCACGAGCGAGCGGGGCGGGACCACCGTTCCCTCGAGGACGACGGCGCCGGCGGCCACCAGCGACTCCGACCCGATGACCGCGCCGTTGAGCACCGTGGCGTTCATGCCGATCAGGCAGTCGTTTTCGACCGTGCAGCCGTGCACGACGGCGCCGTGGCCGACGCTGACCCCGCTGCCGATGGTCGTGGGGAAGCCCGGATCGGCGTGGACCACCACATTGTCCTGGAGGTTGCTTCCCTCGCCCACCCGGATAGGCGCGGTATCGGCGCGCACGCTGACCCCGTAGAAGGCGCTGGCCGACTCACCGAGCACCACGTCGCCGATAATCGAGGCCGTGGGTGCCGTGAACGCCGTACCGGGAATGCTCGGACTCGTTCCGTTGATGCTGATGAGGTGGGCCATACGGCCAGCATAGGGCTTCAGTTCGGGTCCAATAGGAGGTCATGCCCTTCGCTCCGCCGTTCCGCCGTCTGCGCTGCGGCCTTGCCCCGCCGGCCCGCTCTATCCTACTGTTAGTAACCTACCGATAGTAGTTTGCTAACAGTACGTCGAAGGAGAAGGTTATGACCGGAGCCCTGATCGTCGTTGTCCACCCTGATCTGCGTTCGCTCAGTCATCAGGTCGCCGCAGAGGTTGGTGACGCGCTCACGGACGCCGGCGTATCGAGCGAGGTGGCCGATCTCGCTGCTGAAAGGTTCGATCCGCGGTTCAACGCCGGCGATCGCTCGGCTTACCGCCGGGGCGCCGCAGTGCTTGGCGACGTAGCTGCCGAGCAGAAACGCCTTGATCGGGTGGAGCATCTCATCCTGGTTTTCCCGGTGTACTGGTGGTCGATGCCGGCGCTGCTCAAGGGCTGGATCGACCGGGTTTTTGTCAATGGCTGGGCCTTTGAGCAACCGGAGGGCGGATCGCTGACGCCGAAGCTGCAACGACTGACCATCCACCTGGTTCCGATCGCCGGAGGTGACGCCGACGGGTATCAGCGACATGGGTACGGGACGTCCCTCAGTACGCAGATCGAACACGGGATTGTGGATTTCTGCGGAGCTCGGCGAGGGTCGACCCGGTACCTCTATGACTCCGAGACGAAGACGGCCACAGTTCTTGCCGAAGAGGCAAAACAGCTTGCACATGACATCGCTCAGGAGATAACCGCGGCTGATGGCGTGCCGTTGTAGGTTCGATTCGCCCGGCGGATCGGGTTCATCGCAGCGACGACGTCGACACGCGGTCACCGAAGGCTGCCAGCCCGGCGGGAATCAGCGTCATGAGAGTATGTGCGGCTTCGACCTCACTGCAGCCGCCCCGCACCATCGCGGCAGCCAGCGCTTCGCCGGCACCCACCAGTCCGATGCAGCGCAGCTCGAGCTCCTCTGGCCCCAGCGGGGTGTGGGGCGCCAAAGCGGTGGCAAACAGCTGCACGTAACCATCGATCATTTCCTGGAAGACCGCATCCTTCTCATCGCTGCCCGCCAAAGCCGCGCCGACGGCCTGCCAATCACCGTTGGAATCAGCAGCGCAATGGATGTACGTGGTCGCCAGGACAGCTGCAGTCTCCTGGAGCGTGCCCGCCCCATCCGCCAGTGCTGTCCGGAGCTTCCGCACCTGCTCGCCGTCGAGAGACCTGTACAGCTCGATGAGGAGACCGGAGCGGCTGCCGAAATGCTCGTACGCGATGGGTTTGGATACTCCCGCCCGGGTCGCCAGATGTCCCAGCGTCAGCCGATCCGCGCCTTCCTCACGCACGATCAGCAACGCCGTTTCAAGCAGCTGTTGTCGTCGGTCCGCCCTGGAAAGCCTGCGCGGACCGGTTCCCCCCATGACGTCACCTGCCTCGGTTTTCACATCAACGAATCCTTACCGCAACCTACTATAGGTAACCATCCTAGTTGAAGACGATGGTCCGGTGCCCGTCGAGCAGGACCCGGTGCTCGGCGTGCCACTGCACGGCCTGCACCAAGGCGCGGCCCTCGAGTTCCCTGCCGATCGCCACGAACTGCTCGACGCTGCGCGCGTGGTCGACCCGGATCACTTCCTGCTCGATGATCGGGCCCTCGTCAAGAGCCCCCGTGACGTAGTGCGCTGTGGCGCCGATCAGCTTCACGCCGCGGGCGTGCGCCTGGTGGTAGGGGCGCGCTCCCTTGAAGGAGGGAAGGAAGGAGTGGTGGATGTTGATGGCGCGACCCCGCAGGTCGGCGCAGAGGCCGTCGCTGAGGATCTGCATGTACCGGGCGAGCACCACGAGGTCGATCCGGTGTTCAATGATGAGCGCGCGCAGCTGCTCCTCGCCGTCCTCCTTCGTCTCCGGGGTCACGGGGATGGTGTGGAACTCGACCCCGTAGAAGGCGGCGAGGTCAGCAAGGTCGGGATGGTTCGAGACGATCACCGGAACTTCGATGGGCAGCGTGCCGGAGCGGTGCTGGAACAGCAGGTCGTTGAGGCAGTGGGCGGCCTTGGAAACCAGGATCAGCGTCCGGGTGGGCGTGCCGTCGAGGTTGAGTTCCCAGTCCATGCCGAAGGAGCGGGCGACCGGCTCCAGCTGCCGGCGGAGTTCGGTCTCACCGGCGTCCGTGGCCAGTGCCACGCGCATGAAGAAGGTTCCCGTGTCCGGGCTCCCGTACTGCTGGGACTCGGTGATGTTCGCGCCGGCGGCGACGAGGGCCCCGGAGACCCCATGGACGATGCCCGGGCGGTCAGGGCAGGAGAGCGTGAGGGAATAGGAGCTCGATGCTGGTGCGGTCACCGTCCAAGGCTACCGGGGTCCCGTGCTATCGGGCAGGCACCGGTTCCCGCGAGCCCAGAACCTTGAGCGCGGCCAGGGCGGCGGCGCGGCCCGCACGGGTGGCCCCCACAGTGGAGGCGGAGGCGCCGTAGCCGACCATCAGGAGGCGCTCCTCGCGCATCACCCGGACGCCGTCCATGCGGATGCCCCCGCCGGGTTCGCGCAGGTGCAGCGGGGCCAGGTGGTCGATCGAGGCCCGGAAGCCGGTGGCCCACAGCACGACGTCGACGGGTTCGTAGGTGCCGTCCTGGAGTTCGACGCCGTGTTCGGTGAGCCGCCGCATCGGCCCGCGGGAGACGAGGACTCCCGCCTCGATGCCGGCCGCGTACTGCGCCGTGAGGGAAATGCCCGTGGTGCCCACGACACTCTTCGGGGGAAGCCCGGCGCGGGTGCGGGCGTTGACCGATGCCTCGATCGCCCGTCCCCACTCCGGGGTGAAGTCCCGGTCGAGCCATTCCAGGGGTCGGCGGGTACTCCAGATCGTGCTGGCCCCGGCGTCATTGAGCTGGAGCAGGAACTGGGCCGCCGAGGTTCCCCCGCCGACCACGAGGACCCGCTTGCCGGTGAAGTCGGAGGCGGCACGGAACCCGTGGGTGTGAAGCTGCTGTCCGCGGAAGATCTCCCGCCCCGGATAGTAGGGCAGGTAAGGGCTGTCCCAGGTGCCCGTGGCGTTGATGACGGCGCGCGCCCGCCAGGAGATGCCCTCGCGGCCGGTGACCTCAAGGCGCTCTCCGCCGTCGACGCGGTCAACGCGGCTCACGTGCGCCGGGCGCAGCACCGGGAGTCCGAACTCGGCCTCATAGGCAGCGTAGTAGCGGGTCACGACGGCCGAGGACGGCTCCTTCGGGTCGGGGGTTTCGAAGGGCAGGCCCGGCAGCGGATGAAGTCCGTGGGCGGCATCAAAGGTCAGTGACGGCCAGCGGTGGCGCCAGGCGCCTCCCGGGCCCTCGTTCGCATCGAGCATCACGAAGCCGCTGCCCGGCTCGATCCCGTGCCTGCGCAGGTAATAACCACTGCTCAGGCCGGCCTGGCCGGCCCCAATGACGACGATATCCGTCTCGCGCGCTTCGTTGTCCACTATCCCGCCCTGTTCCACCGGCGTCCGCGCCGGCATCAATCGGCCCGGCGGAGACCGGGCATGTGACCCGTGCAACCGGCCCGTATCCAGCGGTATTCCGGTGCCGGTCCCAAAAGTGGCACTCCATGAGGAGCATCACATCGCCGGGCCGGCCTCCCGGCGCCGGGCCGGTGGCGGTGCCAGTGACGGTGCCAGAGGCGGTGCCAGGCAGGGCGCCGGAGCCGCCGCCGGGGCCGACGGCGGGACCGCCACCGGGACCGTCAAGGAGCGCCGGGACCCACCGGCCGGGGTGGCACCGGCCGGAGTGCTGCGGCTAGGATAGGGGGCGCCGCGACTGGCGTAGGGTGGGCAACCATCGGGAAGCGGCACGCACTGCAGGGAGCCGGGCGAGGGCCCGAACGACCCCGCGGGGCACTGTGCCAACCACGGATCGCACGCCTGGGCCGGGGGTTACTTCCGCCGCTGTGTGCCGTCCCGGGTGGGCTGCACCACAGTGCTGCGGGTAGCCTGAGCTGTAAAGCACCCCACCACCGAAGGACCTTCCGTGACCACTTCGCCCCTGACCGATTCCGTCACCAACGCCCCGCTGTCCGAGATCGACCCCGAGATCGCCGCGGTCCTGCGCGACGAACTGGGCCGCCAGCGGGACACCCTCGAAATGATCGCCTCCGAGAACTTCGCCCCCCGCGCCGTGCTCGAGGCCCAGGGCTCGGTCCTGACCAACAAGTACGCCGAGGGCTACCCGGGACGCCGCTACTACGGCGGCTGCGAGCACGTCGACGTCGCCGAAAACCTAGCCATCTCCCGTGTCAAGGAGCTGTTCGGCGCCGAGTACGCCAACGTGCAGCCCCACTCGGGCGCCCAGGCCAACGCTGCCGCCCTCGCCGCCATGATTCGGCCCGGCGACAAGATCATGGGCCTCTCGCTGGCCCACGGCGGACACCTCACCCACGGCATGAAGCTGAACTTCTCCGGCAAGCTCTACGAGGTCGCCGCCTACGGTGTCGAAGAGGACACCCACCGGCTCGACATGGACCGGGTCCGCGCCCAGGCGCTCGCCGAGAAGCCCGACGTCCTCATCGCCGGCTGGTCCGCGTACCCGCGCCACCTCGACTTCGAGGCGTTCCGCTCCATCGCCGACGAGACCGGTGCGCTGCTGTGGACCGACATGGCCCACTTCGCCGGACTCGTGGCCGCGGGCCTGCACCCCAGCCCGGTCCAGCACTCCGACGTCGTCACCTCCACCGTCCACAAGACCCTCGCAGGCCCGCGCTCCGGGGTCATCCTGGCCAAGCAGGACTGGGCCAAGAAGCTCAACTCGAGCGTCTTCCCCGGACAGCAGGGCGGGCCGCTCATGCACGTCATCGCCGCCAAGGCCACCGCCTTCCGGATCGCCGGATCCGCCGAATTCAAGGAACGCCAGGAGCGGGTCCTCGAGGGCGCCCGGATCATCGCCGAGCGCCTGACCGGTTCCGACGTCACCGAGCACGGCGTCTCCGTCCTGACCGGCGGCACGGACGTGCACCTGGTGCTTGTGGACCTGCGCAACTCGAGCCTCGACGGGCAGCAGGCGGAGGACCTCCTCCACTCGGTCGGCATCACCGTCAACCGGAACGCCGTTCCCTTCGACCCCCGGCCTCCCATGGTCACCTCCGGGCTGCGCATCGGCACCCCGGCGCTGGCCACGCGCGGGTTCGGTGCCGCCGAGTTCACCGAGGTCGCCGAAATCATTGCCGCGGCCCTCAAGCCGTCCCCCGACGTCGCCGCCCTGCGGGCGCGGGTGTCGGCGCTCGCCGCCAACTTCCCGCTGTACCCGGGCCACGAGGAGTGGTAGGAGAACTCCCCGCGGGCGCCGCCTCCTCCCGGGCGGCGGCGTCCGGGGAGTTCGACATTCCCAGCGCGGAATGCTGCTTCACCGGGTGCTGCGACCGCGGGAAGGCGTTCCTTCTCGAACTGATAGACACCCCTGAAACGACCGGAGAACGTTCATGAGCACCACCACCGCCCGCGTCCTCGACGGCAAGGCCACGGCCGCCGCAATCAAGGACGAGCTCGCCGTGCGCGTCCGCGAGCTTGCCGCCCGCGGCGTGCAGCCCGGGCTCGGCACCGTCCTCGTGGGGGACGACCCGGCCAGCAAATCCTATGTCGCAGGCAAGCACCGCGACTGCGCCCAGGTCGGCATCCGTTCCATCCGCCGGGACCTGCCTGAGTCCATCACTCAGGAGGAGCTCGAGGCGGTCATCGACGGGCTCAACGCCGACGACGAAACCACCGGGTACATCGTCCAGCTTCCCCTGCCGAAGCACATCGATACGAACCGCATCCTCGAGCGGATCGACCCCGACAAGGACGCCGACGGCCTGCACCCCACCAACCTGGGCCGGTTGGTGCTCAACGTGGGCGCGACGATGGCCTCGCCGCTGCCGTGCACGCCCAACGGCATCATCGAGCTGCTGCGGCGCCACGGCATCGATCTTGCAGGGCGCAACGTGCTGGTGGTCGGCCGCGGCGTCACCGTCGGCCGGCCCCTGGGGCTCCTCCTGACCCGCAAGGCGGTCAACGCCACAGTCACCCTCGCCCACACCGGCACCACCGACCTCGAGGATCACCTCGGGCGGGCCGACGTCGTCGTGGCCGCCGCGGGCTTCCCCGGCATGATCAAGGCCGCGCAGCTGAAGCCCGGAGCGATCGTGCTCGATGTCGGGGTCACCCGGATCGAGGATCCGGAGACGGGGAAGGCTGTCCTTTCCGGCGACGTCGAACCGGCCGCGGCCGAGGTCGCCGGCTGGCTGTCGCCCAACCCCGGCGGCGTCGGGCCCATGACCCGGGCGATGCTGCTGGCCAACGTCGTCGACGCCGCGGAGCGCCGGCTCTAGGCGCCAACGCACCCGAAAACGACAATCGCACCGGATATATCCGGTGCGGTTGTCGTTTCGGGGTGTGCTCGTCGTTCCTGGCTGCGCCGGCTGTCCACCCACCGCCCATTGCCCGGATTGGCTAGTCCCAATGACTTTTCTGGCCTAGGCTGGGCTGGTGCCTCCCAACCTCACCGCTGAGCCTGTTATTGCCGCGCGCGCCCTGAGCAAGCACTACGGCGAGTTCGCCGCGGTCGACGGGATCTCCTTCGAGGTGCCGGCCGGTGAGGCCTTCGGATTGCTGGGCCCCAACGGAGCCGGCAAGTCGACGACGATGAAGATGATCGGCGGGGTCTCCCAGCGCACCTCGGGCGAGCTTTCCATTATGGGCCTCGACCCCGAACGGCACGGCCCCGAGGTCCGCGCCCACCTTGGCGTCGTCCCGCAGCAGGACAACCTCGACGAGGAACTGCGGGTCCGCGACAACCTCCTGGTGTACGGGCGCTACTTCGGCCTGCCGATGAGCTACCTGAAACCCAAGGCCGACGAGCTGCTCGAGTTCGCGCAGCTGACCGAGAAGGCGACGGCGAAGGTCGACTCGCTCTCCGGCGGCATGAAGCGCCGGCTGACCATCGCCCGGTCGCTCATCAACGAGCCGAAGATCCTGCTGCTCGACGAGCCCACTACGGGCCTGGACCCGCGGGCCCGCCACATCCTCTGGGACCGGCTCTTCCGCCTCAAGGAGTCCGGGGTCACCCTGATCCTGACGACCCACTACATGGATGAGGCCGAGCAGCTGTGCGACCGGCTGGTGGTCGTGGACAAGGGCAGGATCATGGCGGAGGGCTCGCCGGCTACCCTTATCCGGCAACACTCGACCCGCGAGGTGCTCGAACTGCGGTTCGGCTCCGAACGCAACACCACCGTGGCGGCTGACCTCGAGGGTATCGGGGAGCGGCTCGAAACCCTGCCCGACCGGGTCCTGATCTATGCCTCCGACGGCGAGGCGGCCCTCGAGCAGGTCACCGCCCGCGGCCTCCACCCCATCACCTCCCTGGTACGCCGGTCCTCCCTCGAGGACGTGTTCCTGCGCCTGACCGGAAGGAGCCTCGTTGACTGAGCACCGCACCGGAGCCCCACCCACGGCCTCCGCGGGCACGCCGGGGCCGGGGCAGGGCGCCCATCCTCCCGCGGTCTCTGCCGCCCGGGCCCGTGCCTTCGGCTCCTGGTACTACGCCGAACATGTCCTGCGGGTCATGAACAGCTACCGGTGGACCATCCTCGCCTCCAGCGTGGGCACCCCTGTGATGTACCTCTTCGCCATGGGGGTCGGCCTGGCCAGCCTTGTGGACAGCTCCGGGGCCGGGACGTTCGGCGGCGTGAGCTACCTCGTCTTCCTCGCCCCCGCCCTGCTGGCCTCGGCCGCCCTGATGGCGGCGACGAACGAATTCACCTACCCGGTGATGGACGGCTTCAAGTGGCGCCGGGTCTACTACGGCCCGCACGCCTCGCCGCTCGGCACCCACCAGATCGTCAACGGCCACATTCTCGCCGTGACCCTGAGGCTGGCGGTCATGTCGATCATCTACTTCGCCATCGTCGCCCTCTTCGGTGCATCGCCGTCGCCCTGGGGCTGGGCCGCCGTCCCTGTCGCGGTGCTCAGCGGCCTGGCCTTCGGCGTGCCCCTGATGGCCTACGCGGCAAGCCTCACCGAGGACAAGGGCCAGTTCGCCCTGGTGATGCGGTTCATCGCCACCCCGCTGTTCCTGTTCTCCGGAACCTTCTTCCCGCTCGACACCCTCCCGCTCCTGCTGCGCTGGATCGGCTGGATCTCACCGCTGTGGCACGGCACGGAACTGGGACGGGCCCTGACCTACGGGCACGCCATCCCGCCGGGCCTCGCCGCGGTCCACCTGATCTACCTGGTTGCCCTGACGGTGCTCGGCTGGCGCCTGGCCCAGCGGACTTTCGCCCGGAGGCTGGGCGCGTGACGAACTCGCTCTCCGTCGAGGACTACCGGCTCACCGGCCGCACGCGCACCCTGGGCGCCCTGTATTCGCGCAACGCCCGCGCGGTCATCGCCCGCGGCCTGCGCGCCACGAAGAGCAGCAACTGGATGGTGATGGTCTCCGGTTTCTTCGAACCGGTGCTGTACCTGCTGTCGATGGGCGTGGGCCTCGGCGCGCTCGTGGGCACGGTGACCGGCCCCGGGGGTTCCGAGATCAGCTATGCCGCCTACATCGCTCCGGCTCTGCTGGCGGTCTCGGCGATGAACGGCGCCGTCTATGACAGCACCTGGAACGTCTTCTTCAAGATGAACTTCGCCAAGCTCTACCAGGGGATGCTCTCCACCTCGCTCGGGCCGCTCGACGTCGCCATTGGCGAGATCTTCCTGGCCCTGCTGCGCGGGGCCCTCTACGCGACCGGGTTCACAGCGGTGATGGGCCTGATGGGCCTGATCACCACCCCGTGGGCGCTGCTGATGATTCCGGCCTCGGTGCTGATCGCCTTCGGGTTCGCGGCGTTCGGCATGGCCATCACCAGCTTCATGAAGACCTTCCAGCAGATGGAGTGGGTCAACTTCGTGATGCTGCCGATGTTCCTGTTCTCGGCGACCTTCTACCCGCTGAGCGTCTACCCGCAGCCCATCCAGTGGTTCATCCAGGCCCTCCCGCTCTGGCACGGCGTCGAACTCCTCCGGCAGATCAGCGCCGGGGTGTTCACCGCGGCCACCGGCGTGCACGTGCTGTACTACGCCGTGATGATCGGAATCGGCGTGGTACTCACCACCGGGCGGCTGCGCGCGCTGTTCCTCAAATAGCCGGCGCCGACCCCCGGTGCACCCCGATGCAGCGGCTGACCCCGCACGGTGGAGCATACTGTGCACATGAATTCCGCTCGGCGCGACCGCAGCCTTCCCGTCCTGCTCGCGGTGCTTGGCCTCCTCGTGGTGGTTGCCCTGGCTGTCGTGTTCTCCCGCGGGGACGTGAAGCTGCTTGATGCCTCCACCCCCGGCGGTGTTGTCCAGCGCTACTCCGCGGCGGTGATCGACGGCGATGAGGAGGCCGCGGCCGCCTACCTCGCGGAGCCGTCCGAGCCCTGCGACGAGTTCTACACCCCCGTCGAGGACAACCTTCGAATTAGCCTCGTGGCGACCCGGGAGCGGGAGAACACGGCGGACGTCGAGGTGTCGATCGTGACGTTCGATGCGGGCGGTCCGTTCGGCTCCTCGGAATACGAATCCCGGGATGAGTTCGGCCTCGTCCGCGACAACGGCGGCTGGCTCATCGAGCGGGCCCCGTGGCAGCTGCGCGTATGCGGTTCCGGCGCGGGGGCCCGGTGAGCACCGGCACGCGGGCCGCCCCCGGGCGGAGCTCCGCCCAGCCGGTCCTGCGCCGGCTGATCGTCTTCACGCTGCTCTTCGCCCTGGTGCTCATCGGCGCCGGCGGCCTCACCGGACTGCTCGGGCGGGCCCTGAATGCCGGCGACGTGCTGGTCGCAGACGATGTCACCGGCCTGGCCCGCTCGCTGGCCTTCACCCTCGTCGGCGGGCCGCTGGCCGCTCTCCTGTGGTGGGCCACGTGGCGGCGGGTGGAAAGCGAACGGTCCTCGACCGCCTGGGGCCTCTACGTGGCCGGGATCTACGCGGTCTCCCTGATCACCGCGGCCACCGCGCTGCTCGGCACCACGGCCTCGCTCATCGGCGGCGACCCGGAGCGGTGGTCCTCGGGCCTGGCGCGCGGCCTCGTCTGGACCGGGGTCCTCCTGTGGCACCACTGGATGTGGCGGCACCGGACCAGGGGACCGCTGGCGCTGAGGGATCTTCCGCGCGTTGGAGGCTACGTCTTTGGACTCGTCCTGGCGGTCGGCGGGGCCTACTCGGCGCTGGCGGGCCTCTTCGGCGCGGCCGTCGAGGGCTCGGCCTCGGCGGGAGCCATCGGGGTGCCCTGGTGGCGCGCGTCCCTTTCGGCCCTCGTGTGGGCGGCCGGGGGAACCGGTCTGTGGTTCGCGTACTGGGTGCGCGGCGGCGGACGGCACCTGCGCACGGCGCTCTCCAACGTCGCCCTGGTGCTGCTCGGGGTGTTCGGTGCGGGACTGCTGACCCTCGGCGGGCTGGGCACGGTGCTCTTCGTGTTGCTGCGGCTCGCCTTCGACCGGACGGATCCGCTGCCGGCGCTGCTGGATCCCCTGGCGCCGGCGCTCGCCGCGGCGGGAATCGGCGCCCCGGTGTGGGTCTACCACCTGCGCGCCGCCGCCACGCGGGCCGAGGGCACCGCCCTGGCCGGCCGCCTTGTCACCTCGGGCGTTTCCCTGGCGGCCGCTGCGGCCGGCGTCGGGGTGATCGTCAACGCCCTCCTCGCATCTCTCGCCTCGCCCGTGGTGGGCGCCGATCCCCGGACCCTGCTGCTCGGGGGAATCAGTTCCCTGGCGGTGGGCGGCCCGGTCTGGTGGTCCGCGTGGCGCCCGACGGCGGCACCCGGTACCGGGGAACGGTCCCGGCGCAGGGTCTACCTTGTAGCGGTCTTCGGCATCAGCGCCCTCGTTGCGCTCATCACGCTGCTGGTGCTCGGGTACCTGATCTTCGAGTTCCTGCTCGCGGACGTCGGCGGGGCGGCCCTGATCGAGCGCGTGCGGGCGCCCCTCGGGCTGCTCCTGGCGACGGGCGGCACGGCCGCCTACCATTTCAGCGTCTGGCGCCAGGACCGGGCGGCGGGAGGAAACGCGCCCGCGGACCGCCGGGCGATCGGCTCGGTGATCCTTGTGGCCGGGGCCGGAGCCGCCGCTGAACCGCTCGCGGAGCTGATCGGCGGGATCACCGGCGCCGGGGTCACACTCTGGCGGCGGGCCGATCCCGCCCCGGACGCTGCGGTGCCATCCGCGGAGGACCTCGCCCGGGCCCTCGACGGCGTGGTGGGGGAGCGGGTGCTCGTGATCGTCGGCGCGGGCCGGGGGATCCAGGTCATCCCGCTGGCCGGGTAGGGCACCGCCGGAGGCTGCCTCCAGCATCTACTGGACGGGGACCCGCCCACGCATACTGGGACCATGATTGGATCCTGGCAAGCAACCGTCCTTGACTGCCCCGACCCCGGGCAGCTCGCCACCTTCTACCAGAACCTGTTCGGCATGGTCCGGGTCGACGAGTCAGATGACTGGATCACCATTGGTGACGCCGCCGACCGGCCCGCGCTGGCCTTCCAGCTGGTGGAGAACTACACCGCGCCGAAGTGGCCCGGACAGGAGGTCCCGCAGCAGATGCACCTCGATGTGCTCGTAGCCGACCTCGACGAGGCCGAGGCGAAGGTCCTCGCCGGCGGCGCCGTGAGCCTCAACTCGGGCACCGGCTCATTCCGCGTCTACCTCGATCCGGCCGGCCACCCGTTCTGTCTGGTCGCTGGCTGAGGCCGGGTCCGGAGGACGGGTCCAGCCCGGCGGGTTCAGCCCCGGCGGGTTCAGCCCCGATCGATTCAGCCCGCGAGGGCCGCGTACACCACGTAGTTGTCGTCGAACTCCCCGGTGGCGGGGTCGTAGCCGTCACACGTGATGAGCCTCAGCTCCGCGCCGGGGGTGTTCCCATAGACCTTGGCGGTCGGGAAGGCGTCCTTGGCGTACGCTTCGCCGCGCAGGACCTGAAACTCAGCGGTGGTTCCGTCCTCGCGCGCGACGCTGACGAGGTCGCCGGGTTTCAGCGCCCGGAGGCCGGCGAAGACGCCCTTGCCGCCGTCGGTGGCGTTTACGTGGCCCAGCAGGACGGCCGGCCCCCGTTCTCCCGGGGTAGGGGACTCGGTGTACCAGCTGGCGGGGGCGCCGGGGCCGTCGGGCGGCACCTCAAGGGTATTATCCGCGCGCAGTCCCAGCCGGAGCAGCTCCGAGGTGGCGCCGATCGCGGGAATGGAGAGGGACAGCGGCGGTGAGGCCGCCAGGACCGCCGGCGCCTGAGGTGCAGGCGCCGGGGCCTTGGTGGGCGCCGTGGTCTCGGCCGGCGCCGGGGAGTCCGCGGTCGGCGCCGGCGTGCCGGGCGCCGCGGACGGGCTGGGGGAGGACGTGCTCGTCGGGGGTGGGGAAGTCTCGGGGCCGGAGGCGGCCGGGGTTCCGCCGCATCCTGCCAGGAGGAGGATGACAGCCGCCGCCGGGGCTGCGAAGCCCCAGCGGCGGCCGGTTGTTCTGTTCATCACGGGATGAGGATGGAGTTACGCGTTGTCCGCTGAACGGCGGCGGACGGCGTAGGTGCCGCCGGCTGCTGCCGCGAGGAGCAGGCCACCACCGAGGGCGATCATGGCGGTGTTATCGCCTGCAACCCCCTGCTCGACGCCGGTGTCCGCGCCGCCGTTGGGCATGGCCCCCATCTGCGAGGCGACGAGCGTGCCACACAGCGCGGGCGAGGTGGCACCCAGCGGGAGGTCGGGGTTCAGGTCGCTGGGCGAGTTGAACGCTTCTTCCGAGCCGGTCGAGGTGGCGGGGTCGAGGCCGTGGACCACCACGACGGCGGTTCCGGCTTCGAGTGCGGCCTTGGTTTCCGCGTTGAGCTCGATGGAACGCTGGATGGAGTAGGTTCCGCCCTGTCCGCCCAGTGCCAGGTTCAGGCCCTCGTCGGGGGTCGTGGCACCGCTGGTGCTCAGGGTGGTGAGGATGCCGCCGTAGCCCGGGGCGCCTTCACTGACGCTGATGATCCCGTCGCCGTTGGCATCGGCCTCAGGGGTCGGGCAGACGCCCTGGGCGCCGCCGTGGATGTGCTGGACGTGGGGGTAGGGCCCGTCCATGAAGGTCTCTGCAAGGCCGGAAACCTGAAGGTTGACCATGGCGGTGTCGCCGGTGACATCGACGGTGATGCTGCCGGTTCCCGTGGTGCCGTTCAGTTGGCCGAGGGTCGATGAGTAGGAGCCGTCCGCGGCCAGGGCGGGGGATCCCGCCAGGGCGACCGCGCCGAGGGCGAGGGCTGGGGCTGCAAGGAGACGCATTTTCTTGGTCATGAGAATTTCCTCCATAAGTGCGGATGATGCAGGCCGGTAGGGGCGCGCACACAGGAGGTTCGGGGTGAGATGCATCACGGATGGGTGGATCGGGGAAAACTTTTCCGGGCCCGGTGCGGCGGGTGCGTGCGCGCGGGCGTTCGCCGGTGGTGGAAGCCGTCGGGAGGGGGTTCGTTGTTTGGAAGAATGGGCCTATGCAGTCTTTGGGAAGCACAGGAAAGCCCGCCCGCCGGGGTATCAGCGTCCGCATGGGGACGGTGGGCATGGCCATCATGATCGTCGTTTTCCTCGTCGCCGTGGTGTTCGCGGCCAACGAGAACGACGTCGTCGGCTGGCTCGTCGTGCTCATCTCCCTCGGCTGGCTGCTCATCTTCTCCTACGTGGTCTTCACCCTCCGGGGGGCCGCACGGAAGGCCGCTGACCGCTTCAGCGAGGCGCAGCAGGGCTTCGCCCCGGCCCAGCGCCAGGCCGGGCCCTCCGACGAGGCGACCCGCGCCCGCGACCTAAAGCTCGATCACAGCTTCAAGATCGTCCAGGTCCAGGTGGGCGTCGTCCGCGAATACCTCGGCCGTGACGAAGGCATGGTTGAGCGCGCCCTGGAGACCATCGAGATCACCTCGCACAACGCCCGGTCGATGATGAAGAACGCCGGTGAGGGGCCCGTCGAGGGCACCATCGTCGACTAGGCCCCCAGCCGTCCTGATCGGGTTCCGCCAACATGATTCGCCCGGTGCTCCGGGGTAAGGTGGGTCGAGTGAGTGCCGCTTCCGATATCCCGATGAAACCCCTCCGGATTGCAACAGTAAACGTCAACGGAATCCGTGCCGCCTACAAGCGCGGCATGGAGCAGTGGCTGGCCGGGCGCGACGTCGACATTCTCTGCCTGCAGGAGGTGCGCGCCCCCGACGCCGTGGTGCGCGAACTGCTCGGGGATTCCTGGCACCTGCTCCACGCCGAGGCGGAGGCCAAGGGCCGCGCCGGGGTGGCCATCGCCTCCCGCGTCGAACCTTCCGCCACCCGGTCCTCGATCGGGGAGCCCTACTTCGACACCTCGGGGCGCTGGGTCGAGGCCGACTTCAAGGTCAACGGCTCCTCCCTCACGGTGGTGAGCGCCTATGTCCACTCCGGCGACGTCGGCACCCCCAAACAGGACGACAAGTACCGCTTCCTCGATGTCATGGAGGCCCGCCTGCCGGCGCTCGCCGCCGAGTCGGACCACGTGCTCGTTGTCGGCGACCTCAACGTCGGCCACACCGAGCGGGACATCCGCAACTGGAAGGGCAACCTGAAGAAGGCCGGCTTCCTGCCCGAGGAGCGCGCCTACTTCGACCGGTTCTTCGGCGACGGCGTCGGCTATGTCGACGTCCACCGGGCCCTCTCCGGCGACGTCGACGGCCCCTACACCTGGTGGTCCTGGCGCGGGAAGGCCTTTGACAATGACACCGGCTGGCGGATCGACTACCACCTCGCGACCCCCGGGCTCGCCGCAGCGGCGGTCGAGGCCACCGTCGACCGCGCACCGTCGTGGGACACCCGTTTTTCCGACCACGCCCCCGTGGTCGTTGACTACTCTCTCTAGACGACAGGACGCGCGCCATGACACTCACCGCACCCACCGGCCGCCAGCGCATCCTCTCGGGGATGCAGCCCTCCGCGGGATCGCTCCACCTCGGCAACTACCTCGGTGCGCTGGTGCATTGGGTCCGGATGCAGGAGGACTACGACGCGGTGTTCTTCATCCCGGATCTGCATGCGATCACCGTGCCGCAGGACCCCGCAGAGCTCGCGGAACGGACCCGGATCACCGCCGCCCAGTACATCGCCGGCGGGGTGGACGTGGACAAGGCCACCCTGTTCGTCCAGTCCCATGTGCCCGAGCACGCCCAGCTGGCCTGGGTGCTCAACTGCATCACCGGGTTCGGTGAGGCCTCGCGGATGACCCAGTTCAAGGACAAGGCTTCGAAGCAGGGCTCCGAGCAGGCCAGCGTCGGCCTGTTCACCTACCCCATCCTCCAGGCGGCGGACATCCTGCTGTACCAGCCCGAGGGCGTCCCGGTGGGGGAGGACCAGCGCCAGCACGTCGAACTCAGCCGCGACCTCGCGCAGCGGTTCAACGCCCGCTTCGGGGAAACCTTCGTGGTGCCCAAGCCCTTTATCCAGAAGGAATCGGCCAAGATCTACGACCTGCAGAACCCGACGGCCAAGATGTCGAAGTCGGCCTCGTCCCCGATGGGGCTGGTCAACCTGCTTGACGATCCGAAGGTCACGGCGAAGCGCATCCGGTCGGCGGTGACCGATGCGGGCACGTCGATCACGTTCGACCGCGATGAGAAGCCCGGGATCTCAAACCTGCTGACGATCTACTCCGCGCTGACCGGCCGCTCCATCCCGTCCCTCGAGGCGGAGTACGAGGGACGGATGTACGGGCACCTGAAGGTGGACCTGGCCGAGGTGGTTGCCGAGTCCCTCGGGCCCATCCAGGCGCGCGCCGCCGACCTCCTGGACGATCCGGCCGAACTCGATCGCCTGCTCGCCAAGGGGGCGGCCAAGGCGCGGGAGACCGCCTCGGCGACGCTGGCCGATGTGTATGCGAAGGTGGGGTTTCTTCCCACTCCGGTCCCGGCCGGGGCACGTTAGGCCATGCGGCAGCGGATGAGTGAGCTGCGCCGCGACCCGGCCGACGCCGGGCCGGGACTGCCCGAAACCACCTGCGTGGGCGTCACGCTGCCGGTACCCGAACCGCTGGCGGCGGAGCTCGAACGCTGGCGGGCCTCCTTTGGGGATCCCATGGCCTTCCTCGTGCCCCCGCACATCACCCTCATCACCACGACGCCGGCCACCGACTGGGAGTGGACGCTCGAGCACGTACGCGCCGTGGCCGCGAAGCAGGGTCCCTTCACTGTGACGCTCAGCGGCACCGGCTCCTTCCGGCCGCTGTCACCCGTGGTGTTCCTCAACGTGCGGGCCGGATTCCGGGAGTGCGTCGAGCTTCACTCCCGGCTGCAGATTGGACCCCTCGAACGCACCCTCGAGTTCCCCTACCACCCGCACGTCACCGTCGCCCACGACGTGAGCGAGGCCAGTATGGACCAGGCCGCGCACCAGCTGAGGTCCTTCGACGCCTCCTTCGAGGTCCGTACCATGGGACTGTATGAGCATGAGCATTCTGGGCTGTGGAAACTGCGGGAAGAGCTGAGCTTTGGCGAAGACACCGAGGACCGCGAGGAGCGCTGATCCCGCCTCGCCGGCCGACCATGCCCGGCTGGTCGTGAAGATCCTCGAAGCACGCCAGAACCTCACCCGTGCCGAGCGGGACCACGCGGGCTCTGTGGCCGTCGTCGCCGCGCGTCTCCGGGTCGCGCTCGCCCGGCTGAGCGCCCTGCGGCCGCTGCGGGCATTCCAGCTGTACGCCCTGCGCCGCGGGGCGCTGCTGGCCGCAGGCATCGCTTACCGAATGTTCTTCGCGATCGCCGCGATGCTCGTGGCGGGGTTCTCCATCCTCGGCCTGGTCATCGCCGGGGACACCCGCCTGCAGGACCTCATCGTCGAAACGGTCGGGGCCACCACGCCCGGCCTCATCGACACCGGCGACGGCGGACTCGCCACCCGGGAGGAACTGTTCTCGGGGGCGGGGTTCGGTGCCGCGCTCGTCATCTCCACGGCCGTCATGCTCATCTCCTCGCTCGTCTGGATGGCCGGCATCCGGGCGGGCATGCGGAGCATCTTCGCCCTGGGCCCGGTCACCGAGAGCGCAGTAAGGACCATCTTCAGGGATCTCGCGGTGCTGCTGGTCCTGGCCGTCGCGCTGCTGGTGACGACCGGCGTCGGATTCATCGCCAATACGATGCTCGACTTCGCCCTTGACCTGGTGGGGATGACCGAGGCGTCGCGTCCGTTGACGCGGTTCGCAGGCTTCGCCATCATGCTCGTCCTCGATACGGCGGTCGCGTCCCTCCTGCTCCACACCACCTCCGCGATCGACATGCCCCGGAAGGTCCTGCTGCAGGCCGCGGCCTTCGCGGGGGTGGGCAGTACCGTGCTGCGCACCCTGAGCGCGACGCTCCTTGCAGGTGTTGCCAGCTCGCCGTTGCTCGCCCCGTTCGCCGTGATCCTCGGTCTCTTCGTCTGGTTCTACCTGCTGAGCCAGGTGTACCTCCTGGCGGCGGCGTGGGGCGCCGTGGGAACGGCCGACGCCGAGGCGCTGGCCGCCCACGAGCACCGGGAAAAGGCGGGGACGCTGCGGCAGCAGAGCCGAAAGGCCCGCCGCAGGCCCTGACCCGGCGCCCTCCGCAGCGGGGATGCAGCCGGGGGCGGGAGACGCCCGGCCGGGATCGGAAAGGGCGCGATGCCAAAAGGGCGGGACGCGAAAAGGGCGGCCCCGCCGGGGCCGCCCTTTTCGGACGCAGCGGTGGCCGGGGCCACCGGTACCGCGTCGGGTCAGATCTTGCGGGTCAGGATGGCCTGCTTGACCTCGGAGATGGCCTTGGTGACCTGGATGCCGCGCGGGCAGGCTTCCGAGCAGTTGAAGGTCGTGCGGCAGCGCCACACGCCTTCCTTGTCGTTGAGGATCTCAAGGCGCATGTCGCCGGCGTCGTCGCGGGAGTCGAAGATGAACCGGTGCGCATTGACGATCGCGGCGGGGCCGAAGTACTGGCCGTCGGTCCAGAACACGGGGCAGGACGAGGTGCACGCGGCGCACAGGATGCACTTGGTGGTGTCGTCGTAGCGCTCCCGGTCCTCGGCGGACTGCAGGCGCTCCCGGGTGGGCTCGTGGCCCTTGGTGATCAGGAACGGCATGATCTCGCGGTAGGACTGGAAGAACGGCTCCATGTCCACGATCAGGTCCTTCTCCACCGGCAGGCCCTTGATCGGCTCGACCAGGATCGGCTTGGAAGTGTCAAGGTCCTTCAGCAGGGTCTTGCAGGCGAGCCGGTTGCGGCCGTTGATGCGCATTGCGTCGGAACCGCAGACACCGTGGGCGCAGGAGCGGCGGAAGGAGACCGAACCGTCGTGCTCCCATTTGACCTTGTGCAGGGCGTCGAGCACGCGGTCGGTGCCGTACATGGTCAGCTGCCACTCGTCCCAGTGCGCCTCGTCGGAGACCTCGGGGTTGTAGCGGCGGACCTTGAGCGTGATGTCGAAGGAGGGGATTTCCCCGCCCCCGACGCCGGCGGGAAGCTCGACCTTCGAGGCCGGCTCTTTTTCGATGGTTGGGGTGCTCATCAGTACTTACGCTCCATCGGCTGGTAACGGGTGAAAATGACCGGCTTGGTCTCAAGGCGGACGCCGCTGGTCTCGACGGCGCTGGGGTCCTTGTAGGCCATCGAGTGGGTCATGAAGTTCTCGTCGTCGCGGGTCGGGTAGTCCTCGCGGAAGTGGCCCCCGCGGGACTCCTTGCGGTGCAGGGCCGCGGCCGTCATGACCTTGGCCATGTCCAGCAGGAACCCGAGCTCGACGGCCTCGAGGAGGTCGAGGTTGAACCGCTTGCCCTTGTCCTGGACGGAGATGCGCTTATAACGCTCCTCGAGCCCGTCAATGACGCGCAGCGCCTCGAGCAGGGTCTCCTCGGTGCGGAACACCTGGACGTTGGCGTCCATGATGTCCTGGAGTTCCTTGCGGATCTGGGCGACGCGCTCCCCACCCTCGGAACTGGCGGCTGTGTCGAGCAGGGCGACGGTATCGGCCAGCGGGTCCTCGGGGATGTCGACGAAGTCGGCGGTAAGGGCGTACTCCGCGGCGTAGATGCCGGCGCGCTTGCCGAAGACGTTGATGTCGAGCAGCGAGTTGGTCCCCAGCCGGTTCGAGCCGTGCACCGAGACGCAGGCCACCTCGCCGGCGGCGTAAAGCCCGGGCACGATGGTGTCGTTGTCCTGCAGGACCTCGGCCTTGATGTTCGTGGGGATCCCGCCCATGGCGTAGTGGGCCGTCGGGAACACCGGCACCGGCTCGGTATAGGGCTCAACGCCGAGGTAGGTGCGTGCGAATTCGGTGATGTCCGGGAGCTTCGCGTCGATGTGCGCCGGCTCAAGGTGCGTCAGGTCGAGAAGCACATAGTCCTTGTTCGGCCCGGAGCCCCGGCCCTCGCGGACCTCGTTGGCCATCGAGCGGGCGACGATGTCGCGCGGGGCGAGGTCCTTGATGGTCGGTGCGTAGCGCTCCATGAAGCGTTCGCCCTCGGAGTTGCGCAGGATCGCGCCCTCGCCGCGGGCAGCCTCCGAGAGCAGGATGCCCAGCCCGGCGAGGCCGGTCGGATGGAACTGGAAGAACTCCATGTCCTCGAGGGGGATGCCGCGGCGGAAAGCGATGCCCATGCCGTCGCCGGTGAGGGTGTGGGCGTTGGAGGTGGTCTTGTAGACCTTGCCGACACCGCCGGAGGCGAAGACGACCGACTTCGCCTGGAAGATGTGGAGCTCCCCGGAGGCGAGGTCGTAGGAGACGACGCCGGCGACGCGCTTCTGCAGGCGGGTCACCCCGTCGACTGTCACTTCCTGGTCGACCATCAGCAGGTCGAGGACGTAGTACTCGTTGTAGAACTCGACGTTGTGCTTGACGCAGTTTTGATAAAGCGTCTGAAGGATCATGTGCCCGGTGCGGTCCGCGGCGTAGCAGGACCGCCGGACCGGCGCCTTGCCGTGGTCGCGGGTGTGGCCGCCGAAGCGCCGCTGGTCGATGCGTCCCTCGGGGGTCCGGTTGAACGGCAGCCCCATTTTCTCGAGGTCGAGCACGGCGTCGATGGCTTCCTTGGCCATCACCTCCGCGGCGTCCTGGTCGACGAGGTAGTCACCGCCCTTGACGGTGTCGAACGTGTGCCACTCCCAGTTGTCTTCCTCGACATTGGCGAGAGCGGCGCACATGCCGCCCTGGGCGGCGCCGGTGTGTGAGCGCGTGGGGTAGAGCTTTGTCAGTACAGCCGTGCGCGCCCGCTGGCCGGACTCGATGGCCGCGCGCATCCCTGCGCCGCCTGCTCCGACGATGACGACGTCGTACTTGTGGACCTGCATGCTTGTCGCTCTTTCTGTTGAAACAATGAAGCGGCCGCCCGGGCGGCCTGCGCCGCTACGCGGTGGGGCAGTAGGAGGCGACGTGGGCCACGCCGTCGATGACCGGGCAGGGGTCGAAGGTGAAGATGACAAGGGTGCCCAGGAGGATGATGACGACGGTGGCCGTGTAGAGCACGCCCTTGAGCCACATGCGCGTCGAGTTCTTCTCCGCGTAGTCGTTGATGATGGTGCGCACGCCGTTGGTGCCGTGCAGCATGGCCAGCCAGAGCATCACCAGGTCCCAGACCTGCCAGACCGGGCTGGCCCACTTGCCGGCCACGAAGCCGAAGTCGACCTGGCTGATGCCGTCGCCGGCCACCAGGGACGTCCACAGGTGGACGAAGATCATCACGACGAGGACCACCCCGGACAGGCGCATGAACAGCCAGGCGCCCATCTCGAAGTTGCCGCGGGAGGAGCGGGTGCGGGAGTAGCCGGGGGAGACGCGCCCCGAGCGGGGGCTTTCTACAGTGGGAACAGCCATGGCTTAGTGACCTCCGAAGACAACCGAAAGATGGCGGATGGAGAAGGCGAACATTGTCAGCGCCCAGAGGCCGACGACGCCCCACAGCATCTGGCGGTGGTAGCGCGGGCCCTTCTTCCAGAAGTCCACGGCGATGACGCGGAGTCCATTGAAGGCGTGGAACACGATGGCGCCGACGAGGCCGAGCTCGCCCAGGCCCATGATGGGGTTCTTATAGGCGGCGATGACCGCGTCATAGGCTTCCGGTGAGACCCGGACCAGCGACGTGTCCAGGACATGGACGAGGAGGAAGAAGAAAATCACTACCCCGGTGATGCGGTGTGCTACCCACGACCACTGGCCCTCCCGGCCACGGTAGAGGGTGCCAGCTGGTGTCTTCGGCATTGAATTTACCTCCCTGCATCGCACGGGCGTTAGCGTGTCTTCCACGCAGGAATGTCGCCGGTGCGAGAGCACTCTAAGTCAAGGATAATCTAGGCCGTGGACGGGCCGCCTTCAATTTAGGCTCCCCTATACTGTGAGGCTATTCACATTGACGGACCGGACCGCGGTACTGGTGTTTCCGAAAATCGTTCCCGCGCGCTCCCGAGGTGTCAGCTAACGTGGGAGGCGATGACTACAGAGAGGGCAGCCGCCCAACCCCAGAACGTGTTCGACCGCTTCCACGCCGTGATCCCCGCGGGCGGGGTCGGCACCCGGCTGTGGCCGCTGTCCCGCGCCGCCGCGCCGAAGTTCCTGCACGATCTCACCGGCTCCGGCAGCACCCTGATCCGGGCGACCTACGACCGGCTCGGGCCGCTGTGTCCGGGGCGCACCATGGTCGTCACCGGTGTGGTGCACCGCCGGGCGGTCCTCGCCCAGCTGCCCGAGCTTGAGGACACCAACCTTGTCCTTGAGAGCGAGCCCAAGGATTCGGCGGCGGCCATTGGACTGGCCGCGGCCATCCTGTACCGCCGGGACCCGGACATCATCATGGGCTCCTTCGCCGCAGACCAGGTCATCACCCCCGTCGACGTCTTCCAGGACGCGGTGCGCGAGGCGATCCACACGGCGGCCCAGGGCTATATCGTCACCATCGGCATCGAGCCGTCGCACCCGTCCACCGGGTTCGGGTACATCCGGGCGGGCGAGCCTCTCGACATCGCGGGGGCGCCCAGCGCGCACGCCGTCATCGAGTTCGTCGAGAAGCCCTCGGAGCCGGTGGCGCGCGGCTACCTCGAGTCGGGCAAATACAGCTGGAACGCCGGCATGTTCGTGGCACCGGTGGCGCTGATGCTCAAGCACCTCGAGGCGAACGAGCCCGAGCTCTACGCCGGCCTGAGCGAAATCGCCGACGACTGGGACACCCCGCGCCGGGTGAAGACCGCGCGGCGGGTCTGGCCGTCCCTGCCGAAGATCGCCATCGATTACGCCGTGGCCGAGCCCGCAGCTGCAGCCGGCGACGTCGCCATGATCCCGGGCAGGTTCACCTGGGACGACGTCGGAGACTTCGCGGCGATCGGCAGGCTGCACCCGGCCACCGAAACCAGCAAGATCACTGTGATGGGGGAGGGGGCGCGGGTCTTCGCCGAAAACGCCTCAGGCATCGTCGTTTCCGATACCAAACGGGTGATCGCGCTGATCGGCATCAACGACGTCGTCATCGTCGACACCCCCGACGCGCTGCTGGTGACGACCAAGGAACACGCTCAGGAGGTCAAGAAGGCCGTGGAGCACCTGCGGGCCAGCGGCGACACCGACGTCCTCTGACCCGGCCGCGGACGGGACCAGGTCAGGGCGGAGGCCGGCCGGGGCAGGTCCTGAGACCTTCGGTGACGCCGGCCGGCGCCCGCTTTACGGTTCCGGGGGCGCGGGTCGGTAGGCTTGGAGCGTGGAACTCAAACGCCCCGACGCAGCAGTACCGCACATCGGCGTGTGGCTCGCCCCCCTGCTCGAAGAACTGACCCACTTCCGGCGCGACCTCCACTCCCATCCCGAGCTTTCATACAAGGAATACCGGACCACAGACCGCATCGTCGAACGCCTCGAGCAGGCCGGCCTGCAGCCCAAGCGGCTGGAAAACACGGGCGTGTGCGTCGACATCGGGCAGGGGCCCATCAAGGTGGGCCTGCGCGCGGACATCGACGCGCTGCCGATCGTCGAGGAGACCGGCCTTGCGTATGCCTCGGTCAACCCGGGCGTGGCCCACGCGTGCGGCCACGACATCCACACCACCGTCATGGTGGGCGTGGCGCTGGTGCTCGCCTCGATCGACGCCCAGACACCCCTCGACGGCACGGTGCGCATCATCTTCCAGCCCGCCGAGGAGACGATGCCCGGTGGTGCGATCGAGGTGATCGCCCAGGGGATCCTCGCCGATGTCCCGCGCATCCTCGCCCTGCACTGCGACCCGCGCATCGACGTCGGCCAGGTGGGCACCCGCATCGGGGCGATCACCTCGGCCTCCGACACCCTTCGGGTCGAACTCACCGGACGCGGCGGCCACACCTCGCGCCCGCACCTGACGGAGGACCTGACCTTCGCGCTGGCCTCCATCGCCGTCAACGTGCCCGCCGTGCTCTCCCGGCGCATCGACGTCCGCAGTTCGGTGTCAGTGGTGTGGGGCCAGATCCACGCCGGCTCGGCGCCCAACGCGATCCCTGCCCACGGGTTCCTCTCGGGCACCCTGCGCTGCCTCGACGGGGAGGCCTGGCAGTCCGCCGGCGACCTGTTCGACCATGCGGTGCGCCAGGCCGCCGCACCGTTTGGGGTGGAGGTGCAGCTCGAACATATCCGGGGCGTGCCCCCGGTGATCAACTCCGAGGCGGAGACCGGGCTGCTCGAAGCCGCCGCCCGCGCCGAACTGGGCCCCGACGCCGTCGTCCTCACCCCGCAGTCGATGGGCGGGGAGGACTTCGCGTGGATGACCCAGGAGGTGCCCGGCGCCATGATGCGCCTTGGCACGCGCACTCCGCGCGGCGAGACCTTCGACCTGCACCGCGGCGACTACATTCCGGACGAGCACGCCATCGGCTGCGGCGTGCGCGTCATGGCCGCCGCCGCGCTGCGCGCGGTGCTCGGCCTGCGCCACTGACCGGCACTGACTGGAGCTGACCGGCGCGGCCGGCACACACCGTGGGATATCCTGAGGTGTAACAAATCCCGAACAATGTTGACGTGGCCGACGGCGGTGGTAGTGTCGCGCGTCACCCGCCCACTAGAGTGATCCCATACTGTGCTGCACTCAAGGTGCCGCCAGCGCCGTGGCCCGACCAGTGAAAACAGAGCTTCGAGCACGACTCGGAGCGGACACTCACCGGCGTTCAGCCGCGGGGCTCATCTTTCTTTTCTGGAGGAATATTGAAGAACTCACTGCGCACAACCAGGCGCGGCGCCGCCCTTTCGGCTGCCGTCCTCGGTGCGTCGGCCCTCATTCTCAGCGCCTGCGGCGCACCGCCCGCCGAGGAGGCCGGTGGATCCGGTGAGAGCTCGGACTACCTCGGCTGCATCGTGTCCGACTCGGGCGGATTCGACGACCGCTCCTTCAACCAGTCGAGCTACGAAGGACTGAAGAAGGCCGAGGAGGAACTCGGCATCGAGATCAACCAGGCCGAGTCCCAGGCCGAGACCGACTTCGGTCCCAACGTCGACCAGATGGTCCAGCAGGGCTGCGACCTCACGGTCACCGTCGGCTTCCTGCTCGCAGACACCACCAAGGAAGCGGCCGAGGCCAACCCCGAGGCGCACTTCGCGATCGTCGACGACAACTCGATCGAGGCCGACAACGTCAAGCCGATCATCTACGACACGGCGCAGGCCGCCTTCCTGGCCGGCTACGCGGCGGCGGCAACGTCCGAGACCGGCAAGGTCGCTACCTACGGCGGCATCAACATCCCCACAGTCACCATCTTCATGGACGGCTTCTCGGACGGTGTCGACTACTACAACGAGCAGAAGGACGCCGACGTCGAGCTGCTCGGCTGGGACAAGGAAGCCCAGAACGGCACCTTCATCGGCAACTTCAACGACCAGGGTGCGGGCAAGACCAACACCCAGAACTTCATCAACGAAGGCGCCGACGTCATCATGCCGGTCGCCGGGCCGGTCGGCCTGGGCACCCTCGACGCCGTGATCGAAGCCAACGAGGGCGGCAAGAAGGCCACCGTCGTGTGGGTCGACTCCGACGGCTACGAGACCGCAGGCAAGGGCGAGGAGTTCATCCTCACCTCCGTCATGAAGCTCATGGGCGACGCCGTCAACGAGGTCATCAGCTCCGACGTCGAGGGCGACTTCGACAACTCGCCGTACGTCGGCACCCTGGAGAACGGGGGCGTGGCCCTGGCCCCGTTCCACGACCAGGAAGCCAACGTTCCCGAAGAGCTGCAGGGCGAGCTCGACGAGATCAAGGAACAGATCATCTCGGGCGACATCGCGGTTGAGTCCGCAGCCAGCCCCAAGTAGCACAAGGCAGTCTTGAACCGCTTCCCTCCTGCGGATCCAATCCCCGGGAGGGAAGCGGTTCGTTTTTGTGGACCGGGGCGGGGGCACCCGGTGCCGGTTCGAACAATGAAAGTCTCCGCACAGAACAGATTGGGTGGGTTGTGAAACTCGAACTCAAAGGAATCACCAAACGGTTTGGTTCCCTGGTCGCCAACGACCACATCGACCTCGTGGTCGAACCCGGACAGGTCCACAGCCTCCTGGGCGAAAACGGTGCCGGCAAGTCGACGCTCATGAACGTCCTCTACGGGCTGTACCAGCCGACCGAGGGCACCATCCTCGTCAACGACAAGCCCGTGACCTTCTCCGGCCCCGGCGAGGCGATGGCCTCGGGCATCGGCATGGTGCACCAGCACTTCATGCTCGTGCCCGTCTTCACCGTCGCCGAGAACGTGGCGCTCGGGAATGAGTCGGTCGGCGCGGGCGGGCTCCTCAACCTCTCAGAGACCCGCACCCGCATCCGGCAGATCTCCGACCAGTACGGGTTCGACGTCGACCCCGACGCCACCGTCGAGGACCTCCCGGTGGGCGTCCAGCAGCGAGTCGAGATCATTAAAGCCCTGGTCCGTGACGCCGAGGTGCTCATCCTCGACGAACCGACGGCCGTCCTGACGCCCAAGGAAACCGACGAGCTGCTCGGCATCATGGGCCAGCTCAAGGCCGACGGCAAGTCGATCGTCTTCATCTCCCACAAGCTGCGCGAGGTCAAGGCCGTCTCCGACGTCATCACCGTCATCCGGCGCGGCAAAGTGGTCGGCACCGCCGAACCCGGCGCGTCAACCACCGAACTCGCCTCCCTGATGGTGGGCCGTTCGGTCAGCCTGACCCTCCAGAAGGCCCCGGCCGCCCCCGGCGAGGTGACCTTCCGGGTGCGTGACCTCACGGTGCGCGCGGCCAACGGCCAGCACGTCGTCGACGGGCTCAGCTTCGACATCGCCCAGGGCGAGATCCTGGCCATCGCCGGCGTCCAGGGCAATGGCCAGACCGAGCTCACGGAGGCCATCATGGGCCTCCAGGAACACGTGAGCGGCTCCATCACCCTCGACGGCGAGGAGCTGCTGGGGCGCAGCGTCCGCGACGTGATCAAGGAGGGCGTCGGGTTCGTCCCCGAGGACCGCAGCGTCGAGGGCCTTGTAGGCACCTTCTCCGTCGCCGAAAACCTCATCCTCAACCGCTACGACGAGGCGCCCTTCGCACGCGGCCTGACCATGCGTCCCGCCGTGATCGAGAAAAACGCGCAGGAGAAGATCGCCGAATACGACGTGCGCACCCAGTCCGCCTCCGCGGCGGCGGGAACGCTCTCGGGCGGCAACCAGCAGAAGGTCGTCATGGCTCGGGAGTTCTCCCGGCCGCTCAAACTGTTCATCGCGTCCCAGCCCACCCGCGGCGTCGACGTCGGGTCCATCGAATTCCTCCACAAACGCATCGTCGCCGAACGCGACGGCGGCACCCCCGTGATGATCGTCTCCACCGAGCTCGACGAGGTCCTCGAACTCGCCGACCGTATCGCCGTGCTGTACCGGGGACGCCTGATGGGGATCGTCCCGGCCGACACCTCGCGCGATGTCCTGGGCCTGATGATGGCCGGCATGCACGCCGACGAGGCCCTGGCACAGGCCACCGAACTTCAAGGAGGGGACCAGTGAGTCCGCAGGAAAATCCGCCGGTGACACCGGATACCGCCGGCAGTCAGCCGCCTACCCGCCGGGCAGCCCAGGAGGCCGCCCGCGAGGAGGAACGGCGTCTCGAGGCCGCCGCCGAGACCGGTGGGGGACAGGTGCCGCCGCCGGCCGTGCCCGCCGCCCCGGCCGCCCTCGCCGCGGCCGGACCGGGGGATGAGCAGCCGCTGATGCAGCGGATCATGACCGGCAACGCCCTGGTGGCCGTGCTGGCCGTGGTCCTCTCGCTCATCCTCGGCGGGCTGCTGATCGCCGTTACCGACGAAGACGTGGCCCGCTCCGCCTCCTACTTCTTCTCCCGGCCCATGGACACTCTCGGCGCCGCCTGGTCGGCCGCCTCCGGTGCGTACGCCGCCCTGTTCCAGGGCTCGGTCTTCAATGCCGGCGGCGACAGCTTCGCCCGGATGATCTACCCGCTGACCCAGACCCTCACCGTCGCCACGCCCCTGATCTGCGCCGGCCTCGGCGTCGCCCTGGCCTTCCGTGCCGGGCTGTTCAACATCGGCGCCCAGGGCCAGATCCTGATCGGCGCCACCCTCGCCGGCTGGGTCGGGTTCACCCTCGACCTGCCCTTCGGTGTGCACCTGCTGCTCGTAATCCTCGCCGGCATGCTCGGCGGCGCGATCTGGGGCGGACTGGTCGGCGTGCTCAAGGCGCGCACCGGCGCCCACGAGGTCATCCTCACCATCATGCTCAACTACATCGCCATCAACCTGGTGCTGTACCTGCTGAGCACCCCCGGCTTCCAGCGCCCGGGCTCGACGAACCCGATCAGCCCGCAGCTCGAGGCGACGGCGCTCTACCCGCCGCTGCTGGGCAGCGGCTTCCGGCTCCACTGGGGCTTCGTCGTCGCCGTCCTGGCCACGGTCTTCGTCTGGTGGCTGCTGAACCGCTCCACCGTCGGCTTCGAACTGCGGGCCGTGGGCGCCAATGCCTCCGCCGCCCGCACCGCTGGAGTGAGCGTCAGCAAGGGCTACATCCTCGCCATGGCCATCGCCGGCGCCCTCGCCGGGCTCGCCGGTGTGGCCCAGGTCGCCGGCACCGAGAAGGTCCTCACCTCCGGGGTGGCCGCGAGCTTCGGCTTCGACGCCATCACCGTCGCGCTGCTCGGCCGCTCCAGCCCGTGGGGAACGTTCGCCGCGGGACTCCTGTTCGGGGCCTTCCGCGCCGGCGGCGTCACCATGCAGGCCTCGACCGGAACGAGCATCGACATCGTCCTGGTCGTACAGTCACTGATCGTCCTGTTCATCGCGGCCCCACCGCTGGTGCGGTCGCTCTTCCGCCTGCCCACCCCGGGAGCCGTCCAGCCGGCCCGCAGGAACCGCAAGACCGCAGCCACCGGAGGCGCAGCATGAGTACAGTCACCACCGCAGCCCCGGACCGCTCCGCAGCACCCGCAGGAGCAGTCCGCAGCTGGAAGACCCCGATCCTGCTGGCCGTTCTGGCCCTCGTCGCCCTGCTGGTCTTCGGTGCGGGAGCGCCCCGCAACAATGTGACCTTCCGGCTCTCGGACCCCAACGACGCCATCGTGCTGCCCGACCTGGTGCTGCCCGCGGCGGCGACCGGCTGGCTCACCGCCGTCGTGCTGGCCGCCCTCGCGGTCCTGGCGGTCCTCGCAGTCCGGCGCGGGTCGGCGGTGCCCGTCTGGCTCGTGGCCGTCTTCGCGGTGCTCTTCCTCATCGGCTTCCTCACCTGGGTCGTCGGCAGCGCCAACAACCCCAACGTCGCCCTGTACGGGCTGCTCGCCGGGTCGGTGACCCTGGCCGTGCCGCTGATCTTCGGCTCCCTCTCCGGAGTGCTCAGCGAACGCTCCGGCGTCGTGAACATCGCCATCGAGGGCCAGCTGCTCTTCGGGGCGTTCGCGGCGGCCGTCGCCGCGTCAGTCTCCGGCAGCGCCATCGTCGGCCTGTTCGCGGCCGCCCTCGCCGGCGTCATCGTCTCCTTCCTCCTGGCGGTGTTCAGCATCCGCTACATCGTCAACCAGGTGATCGTCGGCGTCGTGCTCAACGTGCTCGTCTCGGGCCTGACCGGCTTCCTGTTCTCCTCCGTGCTGAGCAAGGACGCCGAAACGTGGAACTCGCCGCCGCGCCTTCCGGTGCTGAGCATCCCGGTGCTGTCGGAGATCCCCATCCTGGGCCCGATCCTCTTCGAGCAGACCATCGTCGGCTACCTCATGTACATCGCCGTCGCCGTCATCTACGTGGCGCTCTTCCGCTCCCGGTGGGGCCTGCGCACCCGCGCGGTCGGCGAGCACCCCAAGGCCGCGGACACCCTGGGCGTCAACGTCAACCGGATGCGGTTCATGAACGTGCTGCTCGCCGGTGTCGTCGCCGGCGTCGGCGGGTCCTTCTTCACGCTGGTCTCGGTCTCCGGGTTCGGCCGCGACATGACGGCCGGACAGGGCTACATCGCCCTGGCCGCGCTGATCTTCGGCCGGTGGAACCCGATCGGTGCGTTCTTCGCGGCCCTGCTCTTCGGCTTCGCAACGAACCTCTCGAACGTGCTCAGCCTGCTCGGGACCCCGGTCCCGGACCAGTTCCTGCGCATGCTGCCCTACGTGGTGACGGTCTTCGCCGTCGCCGGCCTCGTCGGGCGCTCCCGCGCACCGGGAGCCAGCGGCATCCCCTACGTCAAGGGCTGAGCACCGGATCCCGGGGCCGCCCCGGCCCCGGGATCCAGCCGCAGACTCCGCCCGAGATCCCACGACGAAATCCCACGACCGACCCGAACCCGCCGAAGGAGCGATACCGGTGACCGACCCGGCCCTCGAACCCCGCGACCTCCCCTGGGAGGAACTGAAGCAGGCGGCCACCGCCGCGATGCAGCGCGCATACGTCCCCTACTCGAAGTTCCCCGTCGGGGCCGCGGCCCTGATCGACGACGGCCGCATCATCTCCGGGTGCAATGTCGAAAACGCCTCCTACGGGCTGACCCTGTGCGCCGAATGCGCACTGGTGAGCAGCCTGGCCATGACCGGCGGCGGCCGCATCGTCGCCTTCAGCTGCGTCGATGGCTCGGGGAACACCCTGATGCCGTGCGGGCGCTGCCGCCAGCTGCTCTACGAGTTCCGCGCCCCCGGCATGGTGCTGCAGACAGTCCGCGGCATCCGCACCATGGACGAGGTCCTTCCGGACGCCTTCGGGCCCGAGAACCTCTCCTGAATCCCAGCGCGACCCACCCCCCCACGAACCCCAGAGGTAGAACCATGACCGAAGCCTTCGACGCCGTCGACATCATCCGGACCAAGCGGGACCGGGGCACTCTCACCCCGGAACAGATCGACTGGACGATCGACGCCTACACGCGCGGCGCCGTCGCCGACGAGCAGATGGCGGCACTGAACATGGCCATCCTGCTCAACGGCATGGACCGGGCGGAGATCTCGCGCTGGACCGCGGCGATGATCGCCTCCGGGGAGCGCCTCGACTTCTCCTCCCTGGGCCGGCCCACCAGCGACAAGCACTCCACCGGCGGGGTGGGCGACAAGATCACCTTGCCGCTGGCACCCCTCGTGGCCGTCTTCGGGGTCGCCGTGCCCCAGCTCTCCGGCCGCGGCCTCGGGCACACCGGCGGCACCCTCGACAAGCTTGAGTCGATCCCCGGCTGGCGGGCACACCTGAGCAATGACGAGATGATGCGCCAGCTCGCCGACGTCGGCGCCGTGATCTGCGCGGCCGGAACCGGTCTGGCCCCCGCCGACAAGAAGCTCTACGCGCTGCGGGACGTCACCGGCACCGTTGAGGCCATTCCGCTCATCGCCTCCTCGATCATGAGCAAGAAGATCGCCGAGGGCACCGGCTCGCTGATCCTCGACGTCAAGGTGGGCACCGGCGCCTTCATGAAGACCCGCGAGGACGCCCTCGAGCTGGCGCGCACCATGGTCGACCTTGGCACCGACGCCGGAGTGCGCACCGTGGCCCTGCTGACCAACATGAGCACCCCGCTCGGACTCACCGCCGGCAACGCCATCGAGGTCGAGGAATCCGTCGAGGTCCTGGCGGGCGGAGGACCCGAAGACGTCGTCGAACTCACCGTGCGTCTGGCCGAGGAGATGCTCGCCGCGGCGGGCGTGCCCGACGCCGATCCCGCCGCGGCACTCCGCGACGGCCGCGCGATGGACGTGTGGAACCGCATGATCGAGGCGCAGGGCGGAGATCCCCGCGCCACCCTGCCCGTCGCCAAGGAATCCGAAACCATCTACGCCCCCGCCGACGGCGTGCTCGTCGAACTCGACGCCCTGTCGGTCGGTGTGGCGGCGTGGCGGCTCGGCGCCGGCCGGGCCCGCAAGGAAGACGCCGTGCAGGCGGGCGCAGGGGTGCGGATGCACGCCAAGCCCGGAGCGCTGGTGCGTGCGGGAGAGCCGCTGATGACCCTGCTGACCGACACCCCGGAGCGGTTCGAGCGTGCACGCGCGGCCCTCGCCGATGCCGTCGTGATCGCCCCGGAGGGATCCCGGCCGGCCCAGGAACTCATCCTCGACCGGGTCTCCTAGCACCGGCGCTCCCCGCCGGCCCGCACCCGGGCCGCCGGGGACTCCGTGCGCCGGGTGAAGACCGCGCGGCGGTGGGAGGTGGTGCGTTCTAGGAGTGCGAAGTAGGGGTGCGCGGCAGGGGTGATAGGGGCCCAATTAGGGGGTCTCCCTGATGCGGGCCCTTCCGGGGCCGGAGCAGAATGATCCAATGCTTGATAACGAGGATCCCACCCGTCGGTGCGGGCCTGCGGCCGGCGGTTCCCCATGGACCTGATCGTCGCCCTGCTCGCCGGGATCAATGAATGGGTCATCGACGCCGCGGCACAGCCCTGGGTGTACCTGGTGGTGTTCCTCTGCTGCACCGTCGACGGGTTCTTCCCGCCCTTCCCCAGCGAATCGGTGGTCGTGGGCCTGGCGTCCCTGATCCTCACCCAGGGCCACCCCAACCCCTGGCTGCTGATGCTGGCCGCCTCGCTTGGGGCTTTTCTCGGCGACAATACCGCCTACGCCATCGGCCGGGGGATCGGGCTGACCCGCTTCCGGTGGATGCGCCGGCCGCGCATGCTCCGCTCCTTCGCCTGGGCGAAGTACGAGCTCGACAAGCGGGCCGCCTCCCTGCTCCTGGTGGGCCGCTTCCTGCCGATCGGCAGGGTGGCTGTGAACCTCGCCGCCGGCACCACCGGCTACCCGCGCCGGCGCTTCGTCGCCCTGTCCGCCCTCGCCGGGGGCGTCTGGGGGGCGTACTCCGTGGGCATCGGCGCGCTGGCCGGTGCGTGGTTCGCCGGCAACCAGCTGCTGGGGGTCGCCGTGGCGATCGCGGTGGCCGTGGTGGTCGGCGTGGTCGTCGACCGGGTGCTCAGCGCGGCCTCCGGCAGGGCGGCGCCCCGGGTGCTTCCGGCGGCGGCCGGACCGGATCTTCCCGACATCGACCAGGCCGCCTGAGGGTGCGGCCCGTCCGGGCCCACCTGTAGGGTTGAACGCGTGACGAACTCCTCCCAGACCTCCGCCCCTGGCACCTCCTTCGACATCCGCAGCCTCCCCAAGGTCTCCCTCCACGACCACCTCGACGGGGGCCTGCGCCCCGCGACCATTCTCGAGCTGGCGGCCGAGGTGGGGCATACCCTCCCGGCCTCCGACCCGGAAGCGCTCGGCCGGTGGTTCCTCGACTCCGCCGATTCCGGATCGCTGGTGCGCTACCTCGAGACCTTCGACCACACCATCGCCGTCATGCAGACCCGCGGCGCCCTGGTGCGGGTGGCCCGCGAGTTCGTCGAGGACCTCGCGGCCGACGGCGTCGTCTACGGCGAGGTGCGCTGGGCTCCCGAGCAGCACACCGCCCAGGGCCTGAGCCTGGATGAGGCCGTCGAGGCCGTGCAGGAAGGGCTCTCCGCGGGCGTCGCGTCCGCCCGGGCCGCCGGGCGGGCCATCCAGGTCGGCCAGCTCATCACCGCCATGCGCCACGCCGACCGCGGCCAGGAAATCGCCGAACTTGCCGTCCGGCACCGGGACCGCGGCGCCGTGGGCTTCGACATCGCCGGAGCCGAAAAGGGCTTCCCGCCCTCCCGGCTTGCCGACGCGTTCACCTACCTCGCCGCCCACCAGTTCCCCGCCACCGTCCACGCCGGCGAGGCCGACGGGCTGGAGAGCATCGTCGACGCGCTGGTCTCCGGGCGGGCACTGCGCCTCGGCCATGGGGTGCGGATCGCCGAGGACATCTCCCTCGAGGGCGCCGACGCCACCGGGAACGGGGAGGACGGCGTCGAGACCGCCATCCTGGGCCGGGTTGCCGCCTGGGTGCGCGACCGCGGGATCGCCCTGGAGCTGTGCCCGTCGTCGAATCTGCAGACCGGGGCGGTTGAGTCCTTCGGGAACGACATCGGAAGCCACCCGATCGACATGCTGTACCAGCTCGGCTTCAAGGTCACAGTGAACACCGACAACCGGCTGATGAGCGGGGTGAGCCTGACCGGGGAGTTCGAACTCCTCGCCGACACCTTCGGGTACGACCTCAGCGACCTGCTGGAGCTGACCCTCAACGCCGTCGACGCCGCCTTCCTTCCCCTCGAGGACCGGGAGGCCCTGACGGAGTACGTCGTGTCCGAGTTCGAGACCGCCGCCTCCTAGGCCGCCATGCCCGACGCACCCAAATCCGCCGACCCGGCGGGCGGCGCCGGCGCCGCGGTTGACCGCCTCGTTGAGGTCATCGCCGTCCTGCGGGCCCGGTGCCCGTGGATGGGCGCCCTCACCCACGCCTCGCTCGTGCAGTACCTGATCGAGGAGAGCTACGAGCTCGTCGAGGCCCTCGAAGCGCTCGGCGGGCCCGCCGGCGCGGAGGCCGGGACCGCCGGGGCGCGGACCGAGCTGCTGGGGGAGCTGGGCGACGTGCTGCTGCAGGTGGTGCTTCACGCCCAGCTTCAACACGAGCAGGGCGGCTTCGGCCTGCGGGAGGTAGCGGAGGGGCTGACAGCCAAGATGATCCGCAGGAACCCCCACGTCTTCGCTGCCGACGGTTCGCTGGTGGCCTCCGGCGGCGGTGCGGGCGCCAGCGCCGAGGAGATCGCCCGGACCTGGCAAACGGTGAAGGAGCGCGAACGGCCGGACCGCGCCTCGGCCTTCGACGGTATTCCTCGGCACCTGCCCGCCCTCGCCCGCGCCGCCTCGAGCCTGCACCGGGCCGGGGCACTCGGCGCGCTGCCCGACCCCGACGACGCGGCCGCGCCCGACGGAGCCGCATCCGGCGCGGCCGGCCCGCACACCGAGGAGGAGCTCGGCGATGCCCTCTTCGCGCTGGTGCGCGGTGCCGCCTCCCGGGGGCTCGACCCGGAGCGGGCCCTGCGCGCCGCCGTCCGCCGCTTCCAGGACTCGGTGGCCGGTCCTGCGCCGGGTGGAGCCGGGTGACGGGCGTCCGCCGCCCGCGGCGGTGAACTACGCTTAAGACGGCACTGCCAACGCTTTGACCACCGTCCCGCGGTGGAATCTCGACCACTCCAACCCAAAGGAGCATTTCCATGGCAATCATCGACGCCATCCACGCGAGGGAAATCCTCGACTCCCGCGGCAACCCCACCGTTGAGGTGGAGGTCCTGCTCGACGACGACACCTTCGGCCGCGCCGCCGTTCCCTCCGGCGCCTCCACCGGTGCCTTCGAAGCCAACGAACGCCGCGACGGCGATAAGGCCCGCTACCTGGGCAAGGGCGTCCTGCAGGCCGTCGAGGCGGTCATCGACCAGATCCAGCCCGCCCTCCTCGGCTTCGACGCCGCCGACCAGCGCGCCATCGACCAGGCGATGCTCGACCTCGACGGCACCGAGAACAAGTCAAGCCTCGGCGCCAACGCCATGCTGGGCGTCTCGCTCGCCGTGGCCCGCGCCGCCGCCGAATCCTCGGCCCTGCCGCTCTACCGCTACCTGGGCGGCCCCAACGCGCACGTCCTCCCCGTGCCCCTGATGAACATCCTCAACGGCGGCTCCCACGCGGACTCCGACGTCGACATCCAGGAATTCATGATCGTCCCCCTCGGTGCCGCCTCCTTCTCCGAGGGCCTGCGCTGGGGCGTCGAGGTCTACCACGAGCTCAAGGCCGTCCTCAAGGAAAAGGGCCTCGCCACGGGCCTCGGCGACGAGGGCGGCTTCGCCCCGAACCTTCCCTCGAACCGGGACGCGCTCGACCTGATCACCACCGCGGTGGAGCGGGCCGGCTACAAGCCCGGAACCGACATCGCGTTCGCCCTTGACGTCGCGGCCTCGGAGTTCTACAGCGACGGGGTCTACACGTTCGAGGGCAAGTCCCTCAGCACCGCCGAGATGAGCGCCTACTACGAAGAGCTGGTGCGCGACTACCCGCTGGTGTCCATCGAGGATCCCCTGGACGAGGAGGACTGGGAGGGCTGGAAGGCGCTCACCGCGTCCCTCGGCGACAAGGTCCAGATCGTCGGCGACGACCTGTTCGTCACCAACCCCACCCGCCTCGAGCGCGGAATCACCGCCGACACGGCCAACTCGCTGCTGGTCAAGGTCAACCAGATCGGCACGCTGACCGAGACCCTCGACGCGATCTCGCTGGCCCAGCGCTCGGGCTACACCACGATCACCTCGCACCGCTCCGGCGAGACCGAGGACACCACGATCGCCGACATCTGTGTTGCCACGAACGCCGGCCAGATCAAGACCGGCGCCCCCGCGCGGTCCGAGCGCGTCGCAAAGTACAACCAGCTGCTGCGCATCGAAGAGGAACTCGACGACGCCGCCCGTTATGCCGGGCGCAGCGCCTTCCCGCGTTTCACTGCATAGTTGAACCGGAGGGCAGTTACCCTCGTTAGACGGGGTCCGTAAGGATCCCGTCGCAGCAACCAGCCGAGGAGTGCCATGTCTGCCCGCCGCCCCAATGTGCCGCGTGCCGTCCGTCCGTCGCCCCACGCGGCGGACCGGACGGCTGCCGGGGCGCCCCCGGCGAAACCCGGCGCCCATGCGGGGCAGGTCGGAGGGCCGCCGGCGGACCGCGTCCGGACCAAGCCCGCCGCCGCCACGGCACCCGCGCCCCAGCCCGCCCCGGCCCGGAAACATCCAACGCCGTCCGAGGTCCGGGCCGCCGAACGGGAGCAGCTCGCCGGGGCCATCCGCAGGGCCGGGGCCAGCGCCGTCCGCCCCCGGAACCGCGTGATCGTTCCGGCCGAGGATGCCAAACCCATTCCGGCGCAGTCGTTTTCCGGACGCCTGCTGGCGCTGGCCCTCGTCCTCGTTGCGGTGATCGTGCTGCTCGTCCCCTCGGTGACCAACTACCTCCGCCAGCAGGGCGAGGTGGCGGCCCTTCGGGACCAGATCGCCGAGCAGCAGCAGGCCCAGGAGCAGCACCGGGCGGATCTGGCCCGCTGGGACGACCCCGCCTACATCAAGCAGCAGGCTCGTGAACGCATCTTCCTCGTGATGCCGGGGGAGAAGCGCTACCTCGTCAAGGGTGGCTCGGGCATCGAGGAGTCAACCGGCACCGGCTCCGCCGGACAGCCCGAGGACCTCCCGTGGGTCGACTCGCTGTGGGAATCGGTCTCCCGCGCCGCGACGGACTGACAACACTCGAACACCTGCCCGCACGGGCAGCAAGGAAGGACCCCAAGTGGCTCAGCAGGACGAGCGGACCCCCACGGACCGGGACCACGAGGTCCTGAGCCGCCAGCTCGGGCGGCCGGTCCGCGACGTCGTCGAGATCGGGGCGCGGTGCGTGTGCGGCAACCCGCTGGTGGCCGTGACCGCACCCCGCCTCGGCAACGGCATTCCCTTTCCCACCACCTACTACCTGACCCACCCGGTGATCACCTCCGCCGTGTCCCGGCTCGAGGCCGACGGCTTGATGACGGAAATGACCGGGCGGCTCGGCCGGGACGCCGACCTCGCCGCACGGTACCGGGCCGCGCACGAGGCCTACCTTGCCGCACGCGAGGAGGTCGGGAGGCGGGCCGGGACGGGCCCGGTTCCCGAGATCGCCGGGGTATCCGCCGGCGGCATGCCCACCCGGGTGAAGTGCCTCCACGTGCTGGTCGGGCACTCCCTGGCCGCAGGGCCCGGCGTCAACCCGCTGGGCGACGAGGCGCTTGAGGGCATCGCCGAGTGGTGGACCGCCGACGTTTGCTACTGCACCGGCGCCTGGGACACCTCCGGCGAGCCGCCGTCGGCCGACCTCAGCCGGCACACCAAGACCCAGGGACTCAGCCCCGAAGAGCTCGAGCGCAAGCGTGCCGGGCGACGAGCCGAAGCACAGGAGAAACAATGAGGACCGCCGCGGTTGACTGTGGAACGAACTCCATCCGGCTGCTGATCGCCGACATCGAGGACGGCGTGCTGACCGACGTCGAACGGCGCATGAGGGTGGTGAGGCTCGGGGAGGGGGTCGACGCCACCGGCCGGCTCTCCGAGGCCGCCCTGACGCGGACCTTCGAAGCCACCGAGGAATATGCCGAACTGATCCGCCGGCACGGCGCCGAAGGGCTCCGCTTCGTCGCCACCTCCGCCTCCCGCGACGCCGAGAACCGGGACGTCTTCGTCGAGGGCATCCGCCAGCGCCTCGGCGTCGAGCCCGAGGTGGTCAGCGGTGACGAGGAGGCTTCGCTGTCCTTTCGCGGCGCCGTGAGCGTGCTCGACGTGCCCGACACGGATACGGTGATGGTCGTAGACCTCGGCGGCGGCAGCACCGAGTTCGTCGCGGGGCGCGGCGGCGCCGTGACCGCTGCCCGGAGCATGGACATGGGCTGCGTCCGGTTCACCGAACGCTTCCTCCGCTCCGATCCGCCCACCGGGGCCGAAATCGAGGCGATGGAACGCGAGGTCCGCGCGCTGATCAGCGAGGCCGGACGCGAGGTGCCCTTCGGGGAGGTGAGCACTTTGATCGGTGTCGCCGGAAGTATCACCACGGTGACAGCGCACGCGCTTCAGCTTCCCTCCTACCTTCCGGAGCGCATCCACGGCGCACGCCTGAGCACCACCGCCATCGCCGGAGCCGCCGACGACCTGCTGCGCCGCGACCGGGCCGCCCGCGCGGCCCTGCCCTACATGCACCCCGGCCGGGTCGACGTCATCGGCGCCGGGGCCCTGATCTGGAAGTGCGTCGTCGAGCACATCGCCGAGGCCACCGGCGGCCGGGTCGACTCCGCCGTGGCCAGCGAACACGACATCCTCGACGGCATCGCCCTCAGCGTTCCCGCCCTCCGGAAGTGATTTTTTGACCTTTTCGCCCTCCAGCGCCCTTTCACCCACCCGGGCGGCCCGCCGCCGAGCCTCCCGAGCCGCCGCGGCGGTCCTCGCCGCGGCAATGCTGCTGTGCACTGCCGCCCCGGCCCGGGCCGACCACGTCCGGGACAAGCAGTACTGGCTGGAGGACTACGGGGTAACCGAGGCCTGGAAGTCAACCCAGGGCGAAGGGGTCAAGGTCGCGGTGATCGACAGCGGCGTCGACAGCTCCCACCCCGACCTGCGCGGCGCCGTCACCGCCGGGATCGACGCCTCGGGCGCCGGGCGCGGGGACGGCCAGCAGGGCATCGGGGAGGTCCCCGAGCACGGGACCCTCGTGTCGACCCTCCTCGCCGGCAGGGGGCATGGGCCGCGTCCCACCGAAGGGGCCGCGCAGTCCCCGCTCGAAGCTTACGGCCAGGGCCCCAACGGCATCATCGGGGTGGCCCCGAAGGCTGACCTGCTCGCCGTGTCGGTGTGGATCGAGGGGCCCAACAGCGGCCCCAACCCGGCGGGGGTCGGCACGGACGAGCAGATCCCCAATGCCGTGCGCTGGGCGGTGGACAACGGGGCCAAGGTCATCAACATGTCGCTCGGGAGCACCTCGACGACCTGGCCCGAGAGCTGGGACGAGGCGTTCCTCTACGCCGAGAAGCGCGACGTCGTCATCGTGGCCGCCGCGGGCAACCGGGCGGGCGGGCTCACCCAGGTCGGCGCACCCGCCACCATTCCCGGCGTCCTGTCGGTCGCGGGGCTGGACCGCAGCGGGGTCGCGAGCAGGGAATCCTCGTCCGAGGGCATCAGCATCGCCGTCGCGGCGCCGTCGGAGAACCTTGTCGGCGGGCTGCCCGGGGCTTTCTACGCCGAATGGTCGGGAACCTCGGGCGCCGCGCCGCTCGTCTCCGGGGTGGCGGCGCTGATCCGCTCCAAGTACCCGGAGCTGAGCGCCGCGCAGGTCATCAACCGCATTGTCGGAACGGCCCGCGACGCCGGCGCGCCGGGCTTCGACACCATCTACGGGCACGGCATCCTGGACGTCGCCGCCGCCGTCGGCCCCGGGGTCGAGGTCCCCGAGGCCAACCAGCTCGGCAGCATCGAGCAGTGGATCCAGGTGTACCGGCGGGGGAAGCCGCCCGCCGAGGCGGCACCTCCGGCTCCGGCCGAGAACACGGCCGCTCCCGACATCCCGGCCGCCCCGGTCCCGCAGGCCCACGAAGGGGCCGGATCCTCGACGGTGCTGCCCCCGGTGGTGGTCCTGGGCTTCTCCGGCCTGTTCGTCCTGCTCCTGGTGGCCGGAACCGTCCACGTCCTGCGTGTCCGCCGCGCCGAGCGCCTGGCGCCCCCGCGGGAGGAGCCGGACACCGGTGCCTTCGACGTCCCGCAGCGGACCGACCGCCCAGCGGAAACCGGTCACGGGAGCGCGCGCGGCTGAGCAGGTAGAGGTTCCTCACAGTTAGTGAAGACTTTCACAAAGTCCGGTACTATCGAGCCATGGCATCGAACTCACTGTTCTCTGATCGTCCGCGCATCCTCGTCGTCGGAGGCGGCTACGTCGGCCTCTACGTGGCCCGCAATCTGCAGAAGAAGGTGAAGTCCCACGGTGGCATTGTCACCCTGGTCGACCCCCTTCCCTACATGACGTACCAGCCGTTCCTCCCCGAGGTGGCCGCCGGAAGCATCGAGGCGCGCCACGCCATCGTCTCGCACCGCGTCCACCTGCCCCAGACCGAGCTCATCAGCGGCCGGGTCACGTCGGTCGACCACGCCGCGCGCACCGCCACGATCGAGCCCGCAGGCGAGGGTGAGCCGTTTACGCTCGGCTACACCGACATCGTCATGGCCGCCGGCGCGATCACCCGCACCTTCCCCATCGAGGGGCTGAAGGACCAGGGCATCGGCCTGAAGACGATCGAAGAGGCCGTCGCGCTGCGCAACCAGATCCTCGAGCGGATCGAGACCGGCTCGCTGATGCCCGCCGGCCCGGCCCGGGACCGCATGCTGACCTTCGTCGTCGTCGGCGGCGGGTTCGCCGGCATCGAAGCCATCACCGAGATGGAGGACATGGCCCGCGATGCGGTGAAGAAGAACGCCCGCCTCAAACGCTCCGACGTCCGCTTCGTACTGATCGAGGCCATGCCGCGCGTCATGCCCGAGGTCACCGAGCAGCAGGCCGTCTGGGTCGTCGAGCACCTGCGCTCACGCGGCATCCAGGTCCTGCTCAACACCTCGCTTGCCAGCGCCGTGGACGGCAACCTGAAGCTGATCAACATGCCGGACAAGACCCCGGCCGACGAGTTCGCCTCCGACACCCTCATCTGGACCGCGGGCGTGCAGGCCAACCCGGTCGTCCGCTCCACCGATTTCCCGGTCGATGACCGCGGCCGCCTGCGCGCGAACGCCGAGCTGCGCATCACCGGTGACGACGGACCCCTCCAGCACGCCTGGACCGCCGGCGACGTCGCGGCCGTGCCCGACCTCAGCGGCGGCGGCGTGGGAGGGTTCTGCGTCCCCAACGCCCAGCACGCCGTGCGCCAGGCGAAGCGCCTCGCCAAGAACATCTACGCGCAGAACTACGGCGTAGGCCGCGTCCAGGAGTACAAGCACACCAACCTGGGTGCCGTCGCGGGCTTCGGTACCTTCAAGGGTGTCGCCAACATCATGGGCTTTGGGATGCGCGGCTTCCCGGCCTGGCTGGCCCACCGCGGGTACCACGGCATGGCCATGCCGATGTTCGAGCGCAAGGCCCGGGTCATCTCCAACTGGTCGATGAGCTTCATCTTCGGCAGGGACCTTGCCCCGATCGCGGACCTGCAGACCCCGCGCCGCCAGTTCCGCAACGCCGCCACTCCGCCGCCGAAGAAGGACACCGCCCTTCAGTCGGCACCTCCGGTCCCGGCCGGAAAGGCAAGCGGCAAGGCTGCCTCGAACGCCTGATCCAACCGGTCCGCCGGAGACGACGGTGGGTTCCCGCAGACGCGGGGGCCCGCCGTCGCTGCTTAACCGGTGATGCACTCCAGCCCGGGGTTCACCCGGTGCCCGCAACGCCCGCCCGCCCCTGGAGCGGGCGCGGGTGTCCCGGCGCGATATTCTTGACCTGCGGAGCATCCGCCCCAGTAGCCCAATGGCAGAGGCACCAGACTTAAAATCTGTTCAGTGTCGGTTCGAGTCCGACCTGGGGTACCACCGGGCCCGCCGGCCCGGCACCCAAGCAGTTCCTTCCGTCCGCCGGCCCCAGTGCCGAGGCTCACTTGCCGAGGCCCCAGGTAAGGCCGCACTGACGGCGGGCGTTGACATCGCGCGCATGCCGGGCCGTCCGACCGCCGCCGCTGCCCACGGTCGGCTTTCACCGTCCGCAGCAATCGCGCCCACACCTCGACGGGCGGAGGGACGCATCTCCGCCCGATCATCGCCCGACCGCCCCCTGTGTCAACCCCGCCGAGCCCTCGGTGTGACGAGCGTTACAAGGATGTAACCGGATTCCCTTATGTTCGGCCCATTTTTGCATTAGCTTTTCTACATACCAGGAACACCTGGTGAGTGCATCAAAGGCTGACGACGCCTTTCGGTCGAGGAGAAAAATTGATGACTGTAACACGCAACCCGATGCGGTCCGGCATCGGGGAGAATGCTCCGCGCGCAGCGAAGATCGCAGCCCTCAGCCTGGGTATTGCACTCTTTGCCTCGGGCTGTGGCGGCGGAGGCGGCGGATCCACTGCCCCCGAAGACGGCGCTGATCCCAGCGCCTCGGCGTCCGCCCAGACCGCGGGCGCACTGTCCTGCCCGCCCAGCGAAGGCGGCGAGGCGGCGGAAGCCGGCGAGAAGGGCGACCCCTCGGCGGTCCCCGAGGCGGAGACCGTCACCGATACGCCCCTGAAGCTCGGGTCGATCCTGCCGACCACCGGAACCCTCGCGTTCCTCGGCCCGCCGGAAATCGCGGGCGTGAACCTCGCGGTCAAGGAAGTCAACGAAGCAGGCGGAGTCCTCGGCAAGGAAATCTCGGTGGTCCACCGCGACTCGGGCGACACCACCACCGACATCGCCACCCAGTCGGTCACCGACCTCCTGTCCCAGGATGTCAGCGGCATCATCGGCGCGGCCTCGTCCGGTGTCTCCAAGACCGTCATCAACCAGATCACCGGAGCGGGCGTCGTGCAGTTCTCGCCGGCGAACACCTCCCCGGAATTCACGGACTGGGATGACAAGGGTCTGTACTGGCGCACCGCGCCTTCGGACGTCCTGCAGGGACGCACCCTCGGCAACTACATCATGTCCTGCGGCGCCCAGACTGTGGGCATGATCGTCCTCAACGACGCCTACGGCACCGGCCTGCAGGCCAACATCACCGAGACCGTCGAAGGAGCCGGCGGCCAGGTCGTCGCCGCCGAACTGTTCAACGAAGGTGACTCCCAGTTCAGCAGCCAGGTCGATGCGGTGGTCGCGGCCAAGCCCGACGCCATCGTCATCATCACCTTCGACCAGGCCAAGAGCATCGTCCCGCTGCTCACCGGCAAGGGCATCGACCCCTCGAGCATGTTCATGGTCGACGGCAACACCACCGACTACAGCGAGGACCTGGAGCCGGGCACCCTCGAGGGCGCCCAGGGCACCATCCCCGGTCCGTTCACCGGAGATGAATTCCAGACGGCTCTGCTTGAGATCGATCCCAAGCTGACCAGCTGGAGCTACGCCGGTGAAAGCTACGACGCCGTCAACCTGATGTCGCTGGCAGCAGAGGCTGCGGGCAGCACCGAGGGTACCGCCATCGCGGGAGAGCTCGAGGCTGTCTCCAAGGACGGCGAGAAGTGCTTTGACTTCGCCGGCTGCGTGACGCTGCTGCGCGAGGGTGAGGACATCGACTACGACGGTATCTCCGGCCCGGTCTCCTTCGACGAGAACGGCGATCCCACCGAAGCCGCCATCGGCATCTACCAGTACGACGAAAACAACGTGCCGCAGCCGAGCCGTTCCGAGGTTGGCAAGCTCTAACCTCCGGATCTCGGGTCAGCACATCCGCTGCACCGGAAGGCCCCGTCCACCAGGACGGGGCCTTCCGCCTGTCCGGGCCTTCCGCCTGTGCGGGCCTTCTGAGTACCACTTAACGACAAACGCACCCGATATATCGGGTGCGTTTGACGTTAAGTGACGCGCGTGTCGTTATCGGGTGCGTTTGTCGGTTTCGTTGTGCCGGGGGGAACGGGCGACGGCGTAGGAGCCCCGGCGCAGCGCGGCGGCCCACTCATAGGCCGACGCCGTGGGCAGGGGATTGCGGACCGGGTCGAACCGCAGGTCCTCCTGGCCCTGATCGGGGTTTACGGTGAGCGTGAGGGTTCCAAACGGGATCCAGGGCCCCAGTGGACGGGCATAGGACAACTCCATCGACCAGGGGCGTCCCGCGAGCCTGCGCCGGAAGGCCGTCAGCGACGCCGGTATCCGCCCGGAGGGTCCCGTGCTCCGCGCGGCCAGGAGGACCGGCCCGCGTGCTCCCCGGTACGGCATCATGGTGGTCAACGGGGAGCGGGCGATGTTCAGCCGGGGGACCAGCACGAACCGGCCCACCGGGGAACTCCCCGTCGAGGCCAGCAGCACATCGGCCTGCGCGTCGCCGGAGGGGATCCTCACCGCGAGTCCGATGATGTCCGGCAGGGGACCGGGCAGGCCCACCGACCGTGAGAGCCGCGCCTCGACCGGGGTGCTGCCCGCGGTGTCGAGCCATGGGATGCCGCTTGAGGCACCGCCGTCGACGGCGAGGTATCCCGTCAGGCGTACCCCGCGAGGGTGGATGGGGCGGGAAGGCCGGAGCACCTTCAGCACCCGGAACACTCCCATGAACCCCCTGCCGGCCACCCGGGCCGGTGCCGGGCCCCTCGGCTCTGCAACCCTCGGTGCTGTGCCCTTCGGTTTTGCAACCCTCGGTGCCTTGCCCCCCGGTTGCGTGCGCCCTGGTGCCGCGCTCCCGTGACCTGCGTTCATTGCGTCCTTCCCTGTCTGCCGTGGAACCGTCCGAGCCCTGCGGCAGGGACGGTCCCCGGCAGTCTAAAGGCGCGCCAGCAGGGCTTCCATCTCCTTAATTTCGGCCTCCTGCGCTTGCACTATCGACGCGGCGAGGTCTCTGGCACCGGGATCGGCGCCGGCATCCAGCTCCTGTTCCGCCATGTCGATGGCGCCCTTGTGGTGTTCGATCATCCCGGCAAGGAACAGCCGCGACGCCTCGTCGCCCTCGGCGCCCGCGAGCTCCTCAAGCTGTTCACCGCTCATCATCCCGTCTCCGGTGCCCCCGCCGGCAGTGTCCTCCCCGCCGTGTCCGGAACCGTGGCCGGCTCCGCTGCCGCCGTCCGCGCCGGGCTTCCCCCACGCGTCGAGCCAGGTCTTCATCGTTCGGATCTCCGGCGCCTGGGCGGCCTTGATGCGGGTGGCCAGCGCCTTAACCTCCGGGTCGATCCCGGTCTTGGCGAGCATTCGATCGCTCATTTCCACGGCCTGTTCGTGGTGCGGGATCATTCCGGCGGCGAACTCCATGTCGGCGGCGTTGGACAGTCCGGCCGACACTGCAGGGGAGCTGGACGTTGACGGCGGCGCCTGTCCGGCCTCCGGGCCGGCTCCGCAGCCGGCGAGGATCAGGACCAGGGCGAGGCCGCTCAGGGCCGGGTAGCGTTTCATGTTTCTTCTCCTTCGGGTTCTTGAGTGGACCAACACTTCGGGCTCGAGGTGTCAGCGGCGTTCAGCGGGGCGTTGCCGCGAGGCGCCGCGGGTCGAGGTTGAGCCGGCGCAGCAGCTGGGCGTTGAGTGCCACAACGATCGTCGAGACGCTCATCAGCACGGCTCCGGCCGCAGGGGACAACAGCACCCCGGCGAAAGCCAGCACGCCGGCCGCCAGCGGCACCGCGGCCACGTTGTACCCGGCGGCCCAGACGAGGTTCTGGATCATCTTCCGGTAGCTGGCCCGCGACAGGTCGATCATCGACAGCACCGCGCGCGGGTCATTGCCGGCGAGCACCACCCCTGCGGTCTCGATGGCGACGTCGGTCCCTCCGCCGATCGCGATCCCGACCTCCGCACGTGCCAGCGCGGGGGAGTCGTTGACGCCGTCACCGACCATCGCCACGGTCAATCCCCGCGACTGGAGTTCGGCGACCTTCGCGTCCTTGTCCTGCGGGAGGACCTCGGCGAAGACCTCGTCCACGCCCAGGTCGCGGGCCACCGCGTCGGCGACCTGCCGGGCGTCACCGGTGATCATCGCGACCTTGACCCCGCGGTCCTGCAGCGCCTTCACCGCAGCACGGGACTCGTCCCGCACCCGGTCCTCAAGCGCCAGCGCCCCGATGACGCTGCCGTCGCGGACCACGGAGAGCACCGACGCCCCGCGGGCCGTCCATTGAGCCACCGGCCCGGCAACGCCAGCCGGGATGTCGAGGGAGAGCTCCCGCAGGAGGTTCGGCCCGCCGACGAGGACCTCGGAGCCGGCCACGGTGGCCCGCACGCCGCGTCCGGTCATTGAGGAGAACCCGGTTCCCGCATAGGCGAGCTCCATCGCCCCGGCGTCCCCGGCGGCGGCTTGGGCCACGGCCCGCGCCACAGGATGCTCGCTGTCGGCCTCTGCCGCGCCCGCAAGCGCCAGCAGCCGGGAGTGGCTGATGCCGGGCACGGCGGCCACGCCGGTGACCTCCGGGCGGCCCTCGGTGAGGGTCCCGGTCTTGTCGAAGAGCACGACGTCGATGGTGCGCATCCGCTCCAGCGCCAGCCGGTCCTTGATCAGCACCCCGGCCCGGGCAGCCCGCTCGGTCGACAGCGCGATCACCAGGGGGATAGCCAGGCCCAGTGCATGGGGGCAGGCGATGACCAGCACCGTCACCGTGCGGACGACGGCGTCCTCCGGGCTTCCGAGGGCCAGCCAGGCGAGGAAGGTTACGATGCCGGCGCCCAGGGCGAAGTAGAACAGCAGTGCGGCGGCCCGGTCCGCCAGGGCCTGGGCCCGGGAGGAGGAGGCCTGGGCGTCGGCGACGAGCCGCTGGATGCCCGCCAGCGCCGTGTCACCGCCGACCGCTGTCACCGCCACGCGCACGGCGTTGTCGGTGGCCACGGTGCCCGCCGTCACGGGGTCGCCCTTCCGGCGCAGCACGGTGCGCGATTCACCGGTGATCATCGATTCGTCGAACTCGGCCGCGCCCTCGGTGACCGTGCCGTCGGCGGGCACCCGGGCCCCCGACCGCACGAGGACGACGTCGCCGGGGGCCAGAGATGACACCGGGACGGTTTCGATTCCGTCCGCGGTGACCCGATCGGCCTCGTCGGGCAGCAGGGCCGCGAGGGCGTCGAGGGCGCCGGCGGCTGAGCCGAGGGCGCGCATCTCCATCCAGTGACCCAGGAGCATGATGACAATCAGCAGGGCGAGTTCCCACCAGAAGTCCAGGTCGAACCCGCCAAGGCCGAGGGTGGTGCTCCAGGAGGCGGCGAAGGCCACGGTGATGGCCATGGCGATCAGCAGCATCATCCCGGGCCGCCGCGACCTCAGCTCGCCCCACCCGCCGCGGAGGAAGGGGGTACCGCCGTAGATGAAGATGGCCGTGCCCAGCACCGGGGAGATCAGCGCCGCGCCCGGGAAGGTCGGCAGGCTGTACCCAAGGATCATGGCGAACATTGGGCTGAAGGCGACGACCGGGACGGCGAGGGCGAGGCTGATCCAGAACCTGCTGCGGAACATGGCGGTGCTGTGCCCGGCATGCTGGCCCGAGGCATGGACCTCGTGGTCTCCGTGACCGGCATGACCGGCATGGCCGGTGGGCGCTTCGCCGTGGTGTGCCGCCCCGGGGGTCGACTGTGACCGGGGCCGACCGGGCGGAGAGGCCGGGGACCCGCCGGGGCGCGGGGGAGAGGCTGGCGCCACGGGGGAGTGCTGGTGCGCCCCGGGGGAATGCTGGGTTCGATGCTGCATGGGAGGCTCCTTGACCCGACCAGGTGATGCTGACGTACCGAACATATACCCCTGGGGGGTATGCGTCAAGGGGTAGCCGTGATGGAATCAGCGGCGGTCGGGGGGCTGACCAGCCTCGGGCTTAAACAGCTGCGGGCGGCCCGTTTCCGGTGCCGCCCGCAGTTCTGTACTGAGGAGCTCAGGCCGTGTCGGCCAGGGTGCCCAGGTACAGCTGAATCACCTTGGGGTCCTTCATCAGCTCGCGGCCGGTGCCGGTGTAGGCGTCCTTGCCCTGGTCGAGCACGTAGGCTCGGTCGCAGATCTGCAGGCACCGCCGCGCGTTCTGCTCGACCATGATCACGGAGACGCCGGCCCGGTTGATCTCGTGGACGCGCAGGAACGTCTCGTCCTGCTTGACGGGGGACAGGCCTGCTGACGGCTCATCGAGCAGCAGCACCGCCGGTTCCATCATCAGCGCCCGGCCCATGGCCACCATCTGGCGCTCGCCGCCGGAGAGGGAGCCGGCCCGCTGGGCGCGCCGCTTGCCCAGTTCCGGGAACAGGCCGGTGACGAAGTCGAACCGCTTCTTGAAGTCCTTGGGCCGCTGGTACATGCCCATCTGCAGGTTTTCCTCGATGGTCAGCGTCGAGAAGACGTTATTGTTCTGGGGCACGAAGCCCACGCCCTGGCTGACCAGGCGGTTCGCCTTGAGGCCGGTGAGGTCCTTGCCACGGACCATCACCTGCCCGGAGTGAATTTTCACCAGACCGAACATCGCCTTGAGCAGGGTCGATTTGCCGGCACCGTTGGGCCCGATGATGCCGATCAGTTCGCCCCTGCGGGCCTCGATGCTGCACCCGTTGAGGATGTTGACCCCTGGCAGGTAGCCGGCCACCAGGTCGGTCACCTTCACCACGGAATCGCCGTCGTACTCGCTCATCGCTTTGTCTCCTCAGTGCCTGTCGATCCGGTGCGGGTGGATCCGGGTTCGCTGACCTCGGTGATTGAGTGGCCGAGGATTCCCTCGTCCTCGGTTCCGACGACCGACTCGGAGTCATGGGCGAGCTCCTCCTCGAGGCGCTCGACGCCGGTCGAGTCGCCAAGGTCGACGTCGTGGTGGGCGCCCAGGTACGCGTCGATGACGGCCTGGTCCTTCATCACGATGTCCGGCGGGCCCTCGGCGACGACCTTCCCCTCGGCCATCACCACCACCCAGTCGGCGATGTGGCGGACCATGTGCATGTCGTGCTCGACGAACAGCACCGTCATGCCTTCGGCCTTGAGGTTCTTGATGTGGTCGAGCAGTGACTGGGTCAGGGCCGGGTTCACGCCGGCCATAGGCTCATCGAGCATCACCAGGCGCGGCCTGACCATGAGGGCCCGTGCCATCTCCAGGAGTTTGCGCTGCCCGCCCGAGAGGGAGGCGGCGTAGTCGTCCCGCTTGGTGTCGAGTTTGAACTTCGCGAGCAGCACCTCGGCCTGGGCGGTGATCTCCTTTTCGCGGGCACCCCACAGGTTCTTGAACAGCGCCTTGGCCAGGCTCTCGCCGGGCTGCTTGGTGGCACCGAGCCGCATGTTCTCGATGACCGTGAGCTTGCCCATCACCTTGGTGAGCTGGAAGGTGCGCACCATGCCCATCCGGGCCACCTTGTACGGCGGGACCTTCGCGAGCGGCTTGCCGTCGAACTCCCAGTCCCCGCTGTTCGGGGTGTCGAACCCGGTCAGCAGGTTGAACAGGGTCGTCTTTCCGGCGCCGTTGGGGCCGATCAGGGCCGTGATCTTGTTGCGCGGAATCTCGAGGTATTCGACGTCGACGGCGTTGATGCCGCCGAAGCTGCGGGTGACGTTCTTCGCGACGACAATGGGGTCCCGCTTGCGGCAGCCCGGCCCGGCCTCGCCGGTGGCGATGGGCCGGGAGTCGTTCATGTAGTCCTCGCCCGCGGGGGCCTCGGCGACGGCGGACCCGGCCGCCTGCTCCGACGGCGTGGCACGGTGTGCGCCGCCGCCGGACGGAACGTGGTTGGTGGAATTTTCGCTCATGCGAATGCCAGCTCCTTCTTATTGCCCAGCACGCCCTGCGGTCTAAAGACCATCAGCAGCATCAGGGCGATACCGACGAGGATGTAGCGCAGCTGCCCGGCCTGGACGTTGGTGAGGAAGGTGATGGCACCCGACTCGATCGCACCGTACAGGAGGCCCTGGGTCAGCGACAGGACCACCCAGAACATCATGGCCCCGATCACCGGCCCGAGCACCGTGGCCATGCCTCCGAGCAGCAGGCAGGTGTACAGGAAGAAGGTCAGTTCCGTGGCGTAGTTGGCTGGTTGGACCGCGCCGCGGGGGAGGGTGAACACCATCCCCGCGAGCGAGCCGAGGATGCCTCCGATCACCAGCGCCTGCATCTTGTAGGCGTACACGTTCTTGCCGAGGGCGCGGACGGCGTTCTCGTCCTCCCGGATGCCCTTGAGTACGCGCCCCCAGGGGCTGCGCATGAGCAGCCACACGGTGAGGCACGCGAGGATGACAACCGACCAGCCCACGACGCGGATCCAGAAGTTGCGTTCGTTCATCGCCAGGGGGCCGATGTTGTAGGTGCCCGCCGGGAAGGGGTTGAGCGCGTAGAACCCGCCCTCGAAGGCAGCCAGTCCGTTGGCCGAGCCGGTGACCTCCGTGAGGTCGTTGGTGGTCACCACGTACCGGACGATCTCCGCGGCGGCGATCGTGACGATCGCCAGGTAGTCGGTGCGCAGGCGCAGTGTGGGGATGCCCAGCACGATGGCGAACACCACCGACGCGAGCATGGCCACGAGCACCGCAACCGGCAGGGGGGCGTTGAAGGTCAGCGTGGAGATGGCGAAGCCGTAGGCTCCGACGGCCATGAAGCCCGCCTGGCCGAAGTTCAGCAGACCCGAGTAGCCGAAGTGGACGGCGAGGCCGAGGGCGGCCAGCGCGTAGGCCGCCGTCGTCGGGCTGATGAGTTCGCCGAAGGCGTTGACAAGGATGTTTCCGAAATCCATTGGAACCCCTAACCTATGCGCTCGCGGCGGCCGAGGATACCCTGCGGCCGGAAGAGGAGCACGAGAATCATGATGAGCAGAGCGCCGACGTACTTCAGGTCGGCTTCAAGCCAGAGCGTTGAGATTTCGACGAACAGCCCCACGATGATCGACCCGATGAGCGCCCCGAAGACCGTGCCGAGGCCGCCGAGCACGACGCCGGCGAAGATCAGCAGCAGGATCTGCTGGCCCATGTTGTAGGAGACCCCTGGGCGGTAGTAGGCCCACAGGATGCCGCCGAGCGCGGCGAGCATTCCGCCGATCACCCAGACGATCCGGATCACCCGGTCGACGTCGATGCCCGACGCCGCCGCCAGCGCGGGATTGTCGGCCACCGCGCGGGTGCCCTTGCCGATGCGGGTTTTCAGCAGCAGGAACGCCACCAGCAGGATGACGACCAGGCTCACGATGAGCGAGTTCAGGTTGTTCCGCGAGATGGAGACCGCACCGAGGTTGATGATCTCGCCCTGGGAACCGGGAAGCTGGGTGGTTGCCCCGCCGAAGTTGAACTGGATGATGTAGCGCAGAGCCAGCGCCAGGCCGATGCTGACGATCATCATGGGCACGAGCCCGGTGCCGCGGTTCCGCAGCGGCTTCCACAGCCCGGCGTCCTGCACATAGCCGAGCACTCCGCCGCCGATCACCGCGAGGACGATGGCGACCGGCGCGGGGAGGCCGAGCGCGGCGAAGCCGAAGGTCAGGACGGCCCCGAGGGTCACCATCTCGCCGTGGGCGAAGTTGGTCAGGCCCGTTGTGCCGAAGATCAGCGAGAGTCCGACGGCGCTCAGCGCGAGGAGCAGCCCGAAGCTGAAGCCCGCGAGGGCACGTTCGGCGAGGGTGTCCCAGAAGGTTCCGCCCTGGGCGACGATTCCCTCACCGAACAGGAAGAGGGTTGTGGCGTTGGAGGTTCCGGCGAAGGTGACCGTACGCGGGTTTTCCTGGCCCTCGGCGAGGGTGATTCCCTCGGGCAGGGTGTCTTCGTCGACCTCGACCTCATAGGAGCCCTGTTCCGGCACTCCGATGGACCAGAAGCCGTTCTCGCCGGAGGTGGTCTCGCCTTCGAAGCCGTTGCCCGTGGCCGTGATGGTGACGTCGGCGATGGGGCCGTCGACGCCTCGAAGGACGCCGCTGATGCGGTCCTGGAACTCTTCCGCCTGGACAGTTGCAGGTACTGCTGCAGAATTCATCGCCCTTCCGGGCGGCTGGTTGGACGCCTGCGCTGACGGTGCGCTGAGGAGCACGGCGAGAAGGACGCTGAAAAGGGCAGCGAACATCCTCCCGAGCCGAGCAGGCGTCGGTTGGGTTATCAAGATAGGAACCTCCACGGTGGGGGCCGCCTGCCGGACGGGCAGGAGATCATGCGTGTGACTGCTGTCACTCAATGTGGAGCTTATGTTACTCGGGCGCTGTTTCCGTTCCGCACCAATCGGCCCCGGACAGGTAGCGATTGGATAACAACTGCGCGCAACGGAGCGGGGCACGCGGCCCGGGACGGGAACAAAAGCCCACTTATAGCGTTGATATGGGTAGGGTTGGAACACTTACAGCCCCCAATTGGAGGACTACACAAAATGGCAATCGGCGGAAATCCGGTTTTCAACGGAAAGACCTTCCGTTCTGCCGCCCGCGGCACCAGCCCGGCGGCCTACGGCACGACGACCTTCGCGGGTCAGTCGGCTCTGAACCAGCAGCAGCTGGAGCACATGTACAACCGCCCTGCGGCGGGACCGGCCGAGACCGGCCGGATGACCTACGACGACGTCATCGTCAAGACGATCCTCTCGATCGCAGTCGTTCTTGTGGGCGCGGCCATCCCGGTGTTCATCGTACCGGGGCTCGCACCGGTCCTGATGATCGTCGGCCTGATCGGCGGACTCGTCCTGGGTCTGGTCAACTCCTTCAAGCGCGAACCCGTTCCCGGGCTGATCCTCGCCTACTCGGCGCTCCAGGGCCTGTTCCTCGGTGGGATCACCATGTTCCTCGAGGCGTCCTTCCCCGGCATCGCGTTCCAGGCCCTCCTCGGCACCCTGACGGTGTTCGGTGTGACCCTGGCGCTGTTCAAGAGCGGCAAGGTGCGTGCGACGCCCAAGGCGATGAAGTTCTTTATGATCGCCATGCTGAGCTACCTGGCGTTCTCGCTGATCAACCTGGGCCTCATGGTCTTCGGCCTCAATGACGACCCGTGGGGCCTGCGCAGCGCCGACTTCCTGGGCACCGGCATTCCGTTCGGCGTCATCATCGGTATCTTCGCCATCGGCCTCGCCGCGTTCTCGCTGATCATCGACTTCACCCAGATCGAGGAAGCGGTCCGGAACGGCGCCCCGCAGCGCTACTCCTGGACGGCCGCATTCGGGCTGACGGTCACGCTGATCTGGCTCTACATTGAGTTCCTGCGCCTGATCGCGATCCTGCGCGGCGACGAGTAACACGGCCGCAGCACCGCTCGCCAACTAAAGAACAAAAAAGGAAGGGCCCGCAGCTGGTGCTGCGGGCCCTTCCTTTCGTTTCCGGCCCTGCAGTCCGGTGCGCGTCCGGGCCCGGGCTCAGGCCACCCGGCGGGCCCCGGCGTCGGGCATAACGCCGAAGATCACCGGCTCCTTGAACCCGGCGTCGGCGAAGGCGGCGGTGACCGCCTCGGAGACGGTTCCTGCGTCCTCGGTGTGCACAAGGGCGATCGCAGCGCCGCCGAAGCCGCCGCCGGTCATGCGCGCACCCACCGCGCCGGCCGAGACCGCGGTGTCGACGGCGAGGTCGAGTTCGGGGGAACTGATCTCAAAGTCATCGCGCATCGAAGCGTGGCTCTGGTTCAGCAGCGGCCCCAGGGCGCCCGGGCCCTTGGTGGTCAGCATCGCCACGGCGTCCTCCACCCGGGCGTTTTCGGTCACCACGTGGCGCACCCGCCGGAAAGTTTCCTCGTCGAGGATCCCCGCAGCGTTGCCCAGGTCGGCCACCGAGAGATCGCGCAGGGCGGGCACGCCCATCTGCCGGGCGCCCTCCTCGCAGGATGCGCGGCGGGAGGCATAGCCGCCGGTCGAGTGGGAGTGGCTCACCCGGGTGTCCATCACCAGCAGGGTCAGCCCCGCGCCGTTGAGGTCGAGCGGCACAAGCATGGTCTCGAGGCTGCGGCAGTCGAGGAAGACGGCGTGGCCAACCTCGCCCAGCAGCGAGGCCGTCTGGTCCATGATGCCGGTGGGCGCGCCGACCATCTCGTTCTCGGCCAGCCGCCCGATCGAGGCCAGTTGGGAGCGCGAGAGCCCCGCCGAGGCCAGATCATTGGCCGCCGCGGCGACGGCACACTCGAGCGCGGCCGAGGAGGAGAGCCCGGCACCGACGGGCACCGAGGAGTCGACGAGCAGGTCCATGCCGGGGACCGCGTGGCCCGACCGGCCGAGCGCCCAGAGCACGCCCACGGGGTAGGCCGCCCAGCCTTCGACGTCGCCCGCGGCCAACCCGCTCAGGTCGGCGGTGACGACGTCGCCCTCGCTGAAGGTGGAGGCGACGCGGACGGTGCTGTCGGTGCGGGGCCGGGCGGCGACCATGGTCGAGCGGTCGATGGCAAAGGGAAGAACGAAGCCGTCGTTGTAGTCGGTGTGCTCACCGATCAGGTTCACCCGGCCCGGAGCGGACCAGACGCCGGCCGGCTCGGTGCCGAAGCGGGCGGTGAACGCCGCGGCGAGTTCTGCTGCGGAGAGAGTCATGAGGTTGCCTTTCCTGGGGTTCCCGGCACGGCGTTGCGCAGTCGGTCGGCAACCTGCTCGGGGGTGGTGTCGTTGATGAACGCTCCCATTGCGGCTTCGGAGCCGGCGAGGAACTTCAGCTTGTCCTCCGCACGGCGCGGCGAGGTCAGCTGCAGGTGGAGGTAGCTGGCGGGGCGGATGCGCGCATCCAGTGGCGCCTGCTGCCAGGCGGCGATGTACGGGGTGGGGGTCGAGTAGAGGGCGTCCACCTTACCGAGCAGGTTCAGGTAGACCTCGGTGAGGTCATCGCGCTCTGCCGGGTTCAGCGCCGCGAGGTCGGGGACCTGGCGGTGCGGCACGAGGTGCACCTCGAGCGGCCAGCGCGCGGCGAACGGGACGAAGGCGCTGAAGTGCTTGCCCTCGAGGATCATCCGCTCCCCGGAGTCCCGCTCCTTCTTCAGGGCGGCACCCATCAGCGTCTCGCGTCCGCCGGAGGCCTCGTAGAAGGCGGTTGCCTGCGCGCCGAGCTGTGCCGCCCGCGGCGGGATGAAGGGGTAGGCGTAGATCTGCCCGTGCGGGTGGAGCAGGGTGACGCCGATTTCGGCGCCGCGGTTCTCGAAGGGGAAGACCTGACGGATGCCTTCCATCGCCGAGAGGGCCTCGGTGCGCTGGGCCCACGCGTCAATGACGGTGCGGGCACGCTCGTGGGAAAGGGAGGCGAAGGAGCCGTCGTGTGCCGGGTCGAAGGCGATGACCTCGCAGCGGCCGAAGGCCGTCGTCGTCGTGCCCCACCCCGGGGTATCCGGCAGCGAGCCGAGCTGCGGGCCGAAGGAGGCGAACCGGTTCTCGAACACCACCACCTCGTAGTCCGGGGCCGGGATCTCCGAGGCGTAGCGCTCGTTCGAGGCGCACAGCGGGCACTGATCGGCCGGGGGGAGGTGCGTGCGGGTCTGGCGGTGCGCGGCCACGGCGACCCACTCGCCGCTGAGCGCATCGTAGCGGGCATCGCCGGTGGCGGTGCCGCGGGGGTCGAGGCCGCGGCGGTCGGCGGTCGCAGCGGGGTCGGCGTGCAGCCGGGCCGAATCCTCCGACGCGTCGAAGTAGATGAGCTCGCGGCCGTCCGAGAGCGTGGTGGGGGTGATATGCGTCATGTGAGGGCTTTCCTTGCGTCCTTGATGGTCTCGGGGGTGGTGACGAGGGTGTGCCGTGCGAAGCCGGGCTCCGCAGGGAGGGTCTCGGTGATCAGGCATGAGGTTTCCTCGAGGCCCGCGATGCGGGCCAGACTCACGACGCCGAACTTGGTCGAGTCGGCAAGCACCACGAGGTGCCCGCAGCCGTCGGCGAAGGCCCGGTTCGTTTCGGCCTCGGCGAGGTTTGGGGTGGTGATGCCGGCGTCAACGTCGACGCCGTGGACGCCCATGAAGCACAGGTCGACGTTGAGGGTGCGGATGGAGGCCGTGGCCAGCGGGCCCACGAGGGCCTCGGAGGGCGAACGTTCCCCGCCGGTGAGCAGCACGGAAGGCCCGCGGCCGCCGGCGGTGAGCCGGTGGAGCCGGTCGGCGGCAGGCAGGGAGTTGGTGACGACGGTGAGCCCCTCGATCTGCGCCAGGTGGTCGACGAGCTGGACGGTCGTGGTCCCGCCGGTCACCGAGATGGTCATGCCCGGGAGCACCAGCTGGGCCGCCGCCCGGGCGATCGCCCGTTTCTGGGCCGCCTGGCGGCGCGCATTGGCGGGAAAGCCCGGCTCGGCCGCCGCCAGCACTCCGGCCCGCGCCGCGCCGCCGTGGATGCGGTGGACCGAGCCGGCAGCCTGGAGGGCGTCGATATCGCGCCGCACGGTCATCTCGGAGACCCCGAGTTTGCCGGCGAGTTCGGTGACGCGCACCACCGGGCGCCCGTCGAGGGCGGCAAGGATGGCGGCGTGCCGTTCGGCAGCGAGCATCGCACCTCCCGGGCAGCGGTGGGGGAAAACAGGTGCCGGAACCGCTCCGGCTCCGGATCGAGAGCACGTGTAACAAAATCGAACAGAATCAAACATATCCGAAAGCGGCTGCCGGGGAAAGCGCACCCTCCGGCGCGGCCGTTCGGCCGGGCGCGCTTACCCCGGCGGCGGTAGCATCGGAGCATGGATACTCCGCGGCCGGCCTCCGGCACGAACTACCTCCTGACCTCTGGCAGCTCCACGGCGGTGATCGCATCCCTCGCGGCGGCCCTCCGCTCGTACACCGTGGACGGGGTGCAGCTGACCGAGACCTGGGGCGATAACTCAATTCCCGCGGGCGGCGCGGGGATCCTCCTCGCGCCCTGGGCCAACCGTGTCGACCGCGGCGTGTGGGAGCTCGACGGCGCCGAGCAGCGCCTCGACATCACCGAGCCGTCCAAGGGCAATGCCAGCCACGGACTGCTGCGCAACACCGGCTACTACGCCCAGTCGGTGGCCGAGGACGCCGTCGTCCTGGCCGCCGAGATCTTCCCCCAGCACGGCTACCCGTTCCACCTGACGCACACCGCGTCCTACGAGCTCAACGGCGGGGGCCTGCAGGTCACCCAATCGCTGACCAACCACTCCGACGCCCGGGCACCATTCGGCCTCGGCTCCCACCCCTACCTCAGGATCTCCGGGGTGCCCACCGAGGACCTGACGCTCACAGTGAACGCCGACACCGTGTTCGACACCGACGAACGCTCCATTCCGGTGGCCCGCGTGTCGGTCTCCGGCGACCGGGACCTGCGCGGCGGGAAGCGGGTCGGTGACATCGAGTTCGATTCGGCCTTCACCGGGCTCACCACCGTCGACGGACGCTTCGAGCACACCCTCACCGCGCCGGACGGCCGGTCGGTGACCCTCTGGGCCGACCCGGAGTTCGAGTTCGTGCACGTGTTCATCAGCAGGACCTACCCTGGCGTTGACCGCGCGGTCGCCGTCGAACCGATGACGGCACCGGCCAACGCCTTCAACTCGGGCCACGGCCTGAGGTGGCTCGAGCCCGGGGCCACCTTCGCCGCCCAGTGGGGAATCCGCCCGCGTCTCGGATAACTCCCGGCGCAGGCTTGTGTGGAAAGATTGGCTTATGCAGCGACTCTCCGGAGGTTTCCCCAAGCGGGCCCCCCAGCGCGCCGTTCCCGCCGCCGCCACCCCGGGCGCCGCTGACGGCGCGGCTGCATCACCCACCACCGCCCCCAACGGGGCGGGCGACCCCGCCGGAAGGTCCTCCCGCGCACCCAGCGGAACTGACGGCGGAGCTCCTGCATGGCGCGGACGCACCTCGCCCCAGGACGATGTTCCCTACGCCCTGAGGGTCGGCGCCGCCTGGTCCTGGCGCGTTGGCATTGTCCTGGTCGTCTCCGGCGTCCTGATCTGGCTGCTCAGCCACATCTCGCTGATCGTCATTCCGCTGATGATTGCGGGCCTGCTCGCCTCGCTGCTGCTGCCGCTCACCACCTTCCTGATTCGCCACAAGGTGCCCACCGGGCTGGCGGTCACCCTGACGGTCCTCGGGCTGGTCGTCCTCGTCGTCGGAGCACTCTCACTCGTCGGCCGGCAGCTGGCGCTGGGGTTCTCCAGCCTGTGGGGGGAGACCCGTGCGGGCATCGAGCAGATCCTCGCCGGACTGTCCGACGGGCCGCTGAACATCACCACGGATCAGGTGGTCGGTTTCCTGCAGGAGGCAGGGGACGCCATCCAGAACAACGGTGGAACCATCGTCAGCGGGGCGCTGTCCTTCGGGTCGAGCGCCGGGCACTTCGCTGCGGGTTCGCTGCTGACCCTGTTCGCCCTGTTTTTCTTCCTGCTCGACGGTGGACGGATCTGGCGCTTCATCGTCGGTCTGGCGCCGCTGCGCGCGCGGGCGGCGATTGACGGCGCGGGCCGGCGTGGCTGGACCTCGATGGGCAGCTACGTCCGGGTCCAGCTACTCGTGGCCTTCGTTGACGCAGCCTGTATCGGTGCCGGTGCGGCCATCATCAACGTACCGCTGGCCCTCCCGCTGGCGGTGCTGGTGTTCATCGGCTCCTTCATTCCCATCGTCGGAGCCCTCGCCACCGGTATCGTCGCCGTGCTGCTGGCCCTGGTGGCCAACGGCTGGGTCAACGCCCTGATCATGCTCGCGATCGTGCTCATCGTCCAGCAGCTGGAGGGAAACTTCCTGCAGCCGATGATTATGGGACCGGCGGTCGCCCTGCACCCCCTCGCAGTGGTGCTCGCGGTGACCGGCGGGACCCTTGTTGCGGGAATTCCGGGCGCCCTGTTCTCCGTGCCGCTGCTCGCCGTGCTGAACACCTCCGTGAAATACATTGCGCGGCGGGCCTGGGAGACCGACCCTGCCCTGCGCGGGCCGCACCCGGCCCCGGAGCCGCTGCCGCTTCCCGAATCCCGAAAAGGAATACCCCTGTGACAGAGCAGACCGCCCTCGGCGCCGCGTCCACCCACACCCTCGAAGAAATGTCCCGGCTTCCGGTCACCCTCGGGGACATCGAGGCCGCCCAGGAGCTGCTGGCCGGCGTCATTGCGCGGACCCCCATCGAGGAGTCCCGGGCGCTGGGCCGGCTCATCGGTGCCAACGTCTGGCTCAAGTGCGAAAACCTCCAGCGGGCCGGCTCCTTCAAGGTGCGCGGGGCCTACACCCGGATGGCCAAGCTCACCCCGGCCGAACGGGCCCGCGGCGTGGTTGCGGCCTCCGCCGGCAACCACGCCCAGGGCGTGGCCGTGGCGGCCAGCCGGCTGGGCATTCAGGCCCGGATCTTCATGCCGCTGGGCGTGGCGCTGCCCAAGCTCGCCGCCACCCGCGGACACGGCGCGGAGGTGGTCCTCCACGGACACAACGTGGACGAGGCCCTCACCGAAGCCAAGCGCTACGCCGACGAGACCGGCGCGGTCTTCGTCCACCCCTTCGACAATGTCGACGTCGTCGCCGGGCAGGGCACGATCGGCCTTGAAATCCTCGAGCAGTGCCCCCAGGTCGACACCATCCTGATGGGCGTCGGCGGCGGGGGGCTCCTGGCCGGGGTCGCGGTGGCGGTCAAGGCCCGGGCGCGCGAACTCGGCCGGAACATCCGCATCATCGGCGTGCAGGCCGAAAACGCCGCAGCCTACCCGCCTTCGCTCGCCGCCGACGCGCTGGTGCCCTTGACGAAGGTCTCGACCATCGCCGACGGCATCGCCGTGGGCAGGCCGGGGCAGCTGCCGTTCTCCATCATCCGCGAACTCGTCGACGACGTCGTCACCGTCAGCGAGGACTCCCTCGCGCGGGCCCTGATCTTTTTGCTCGAACGCACCAAGATGGTGGTCGAACCGGCCGGCGCCGTCGGGGTCGCCGCACTGCTCGACGGCAAGCTCACGGAGAACGGCGCCCTGCCGGGCAACACCGCCGTCGTGCTCTCCGGGGGCAACATCGACCCCATGCTCATGCTCAAGGTGATCCAGCGCGGCCTCGCCGCCGCCGGCCGCTACCTGGTGGTCCGCATGCTGCTCGATGACCGGCCCGGCTCGCTGGCGACCATCTCGCGGATCATCGCCGAATCCGATGCGAACGTCACCGGCGTCGACCACACCCGGGTGGGCGGCTCGATCAGCATGGGCGACGTCGCCATCACCATCAATATGGAGACCAAGGGCGATGAGCACTGTGAACAGGTCCTGAGCAACCTGCGGGCCGAAGGTTTCCAGCCCGTCGTCATCCAGGGCTGAGATGCTGGCCCGGCGCGCGAAGCTCGGTCTCACCACCGTCCTGGCCTTTGCCGCGGTGCTGTGGGCGCTGTACCTCATCGACACGTTCTCCGGGCGGGGGCTGACCTCGGTCCTCGCCATTGAACCGCGCCGGGTCCGCGGGCTCGATGGAATCCTGTTCGCGCCGCTGCTCCACGGCGGCGTCGGGCACCTGCTGAGCAACACGCTGCCGCTGGTGGTGCTCGGGTTCCTCGCGTTCCTTGAGGGGATCCGGCGGTTCGCCGTGGCCCTGGGTACGAGCTGGCTGGCCAGCGGGCTCGGCGTCTGGCTCACCGGCGGAGGGCTGACCATCGGCGCCTCGGGGGTGGTGTTCGGTCTGTTCACCTACCTTGTGGCCCGCGGCTTCTACAACCGCAACTGGAGGCAGATCCTCCTGGCGGTGCTGCTGTTCCTGATGTACGGGTCGATCCTGTGGGGGGTCCTGCCGGTGGTCGGCTCAAACGTGTCCTGGCAGGCGCACCTGTTCGGTGCCCTCGGCGGGATCCTCGCGGCGTTCCTGCTGCGGAAGCGGCCCGTCCCTCCCGGATCGGGCCGCATCCTGCTTCGGTGAATCGGTGCCGGCCTGAGGGTCGGCTCAGCCCGCGTAGGGCTTGGCGGAGAGAATCTCCACCGTGATGTTCCGGCCGTTCGGGGCGGTGTAGGAGACGGAGTCGCCGGCCTTCTTGCCCTGGATGGCTGCGCCCAGGGGTGAGCGCTCGCTGTAGACGTCGATGTCGGTGTCGCCGGCGACCTCACGGCTGCCCAGCAGGAAGGACTCGACGTCGCCGGCGATCTTCGCCTCGACCATCATGCCCGGCTCGACAACACCATCGTCTGCTGGTGCCTGGCCGACCTGGGCATTCTCGAGAAGCTGCGTGAGCTGGCGGATGCGCGCCTCGGCCTTGCCCTGCTCCTCCTTGGCGGCGTGGTAGCCGCCGTTCTCCTTGAGGTCGCCCTCGGAGCGGGCCTGTTCAATTCGTGCAACGATCTCTGTGCGCCCGGGCCCGGAGAGGTGTTCCAGTTCGGCCTTGAGGCGCGTGTAGGACTCCTGCGTGAGCCAGGCAACGGGTGCGCTGTTAGTGGACACGGGGCATCTCCTTAGGTACGTCCGGACCCGCGGATGCGGGCCGGCTCTTGATGTTCTGCCGCGGGCCGGCACGGAAAGGCCGACCACAAGCAAGAACCCCGCCGTCTGGGTGACCGCGGGGGTCTCCGTCGGGGCGGGGTGGGTATGTCTCCAGTCTAGTCAGCACTCGCAGATAACCCAAGTAAAAACCCAGCGTCCTTCTTTTAGCAGCAGCCCTTGCGCTGCTGCGGCATCTTTCGGGAGCGGTTTCCCCGTCGAATGTGCGGCTCACCACGCTCCGGGACCGGCAAAGGGTGGTGATCTGCGGTTTCGGTGGGGGTCCTCCCGGCGAGTGCGCAGCTGACCACGCTCTGAGGGTGGCAAAGCGGGGGAACGTGCAGTTTCGGCGGGCGGAAACCCGTCAGTCGCGCGTTCCAGCGATCCAGCAGCTGTCCACGCCGCCGGAAACGCCCGGGGAGTCGGTGCGCAGTTCGACCTGCTGCGCCGTCGTGCGCCCGGCGGCACCCTCGGAGGCGGCGCCCGGCCCGATGGTCACAACCTTCCACCCGACGACGGCGTAGTTTTCGCTCAGCACCTGCACCGCGCAGTGGGCGGTGGCGTCGGTGGGCTTGGTCACCTCGAAGTCCACCCGTGCCTGCTGGCCGGAGGAGAAGGAGAACCCGACGTCCTTGAAGGAAACCCGCGGGGCTCCAGTGGAAAAGGCGAAAATTCCGATGGCGATGACGGCCGCGGCGAGGGCGCCGATGACCCACCAGCGGCGCCGTCCGGCCGCACGGACCGGCTTGGGGGCACCGTAACGATTGGCTACTCTTGGGGTAGGCGCATTTCCGGAGCTCACCTCCGTATTTTACCGTCGATTCGCGGGGCGGTTCGCCGACGCCGCCGACCGCGCCCCTGCCGCACCCGACCCTCACCAGGAGCCCGCTTGTTCAGCACGGATAACCCCGCCGCGTCCCGTCATGGATTCCGCCTCCTGGCGGTCCATGCCCACCCCGACGACGAGTCGAGCAAGGGCGCGGCGACCATGGCGAAGTACGCGGCCGCCGGCGTCGACGTGCTCGTTGCCACCTGCACGGGAGGCGAACGCGGATCCATCCTGAACGCGGCGATGGAGGGCGACCCTCATGCCCGCCGCGATCTGGCCGGCTTGCGGCGCCTGGAGATGGCCCGCGCCGCGGAGATCCTCTCGGTGAAGCAGCGCTGGCTGGGCTTCGCCGACTCGGGGCTGCCCGAAGGGGATCCGCTGCCGGACCTGCCGGCGGGCTGCTTCGCCCTGCAGCCGCTGGAACGCGCCGCCGCGCCGCTGGTCCGGCTCGTGCGTGAGTTCCGCCCGCACGTGATCCTCAGCTATGACGAGAACGGCGGGTATCCGCACCCGGACCACATCATGGCCCACCGGGTCGCCGTTGAAGCCTTCGAGGCGGCGGCGGACCCCTCCCGCTACCCCGGCACAGGAGATCCCTGGCGCGTCGACAAGCTCTACTACGACCGCGCCTTCAACCCCGAGCGTTTTCGGGCCCTGCACTTTGCCCTCGAGGAAGCCGGGATCCAGTCGCCCTACTCCGAGCGCATCGCCCAGTGGCTCGAGGCGGACGCCGAGGGGCACCAGCCGCCGGCACCCACGCACGCGACCACCACGCAGATCGATGCCGGTGACTACTTCGGGCTGCGGGATCAGGCGCTGATGTCGCACCGCACGCAGGTCGACCCCGAGGGGTTCTTCTTCGCCGTCTCCGCCGACATGCAACGGAAGGTGTGGCCCTGGGAGGACTATTCGCTCATCCACTCCCACGTGGGGTCCACCCTTCCGGAGGATGACCTGTTCGCCGGAATGCCGGAGCCGCGCTGACCCCGGGCCACGTAGAATTGGAAGGTGGCGGGCCCTCTGCCGCCGGATTTGAAAGTGGTGCAAAGTGAACCTCCCGCTCAACCTGGCCGCCGCCGTGGCTTCCTCAACCGGGGATGACCTTCGGCCGGGTCTCGACCCGGAGTCCGTGACGCCGGGAACCCTGGGCTTCATCTTCACGGTGGTGATCGTCGTCGCCGTCATCTTCCTCATCCGGGATATGAGCAAGCGGATCCGCCGTGTCCGGTACAACTCCATGCTTGACGAGAACGGGGCCGGACCCGATGCTGCCCGGCCGACAGCGACAGACCGTCCGGAAGCCCAGGACCGTCCGGGGTCCGCGGACCGTCCTGAGGCCACGAACGGTTCGGAGTCCGGGCCGGGCGCAGGCACCGGCGCGGCTCCCGGAACGGCCGGACGGGACTGACCCGTGGGCGGGCGGCTGAAGGCCCAGGCATCGGCCTACCTCCGCCAGCACGCGGACAACCCGGTCGACTGGTGGCCGTTCGGGGACGAGGCGTTCGCCGAGGCCCGCGCCCGGGACGCTCCGGTGTTCCTCTCCGTCGGCTACGCCGCCTGCCACTGGTGCCACGTCATGGCCCATGAGTCCTTCGAAGACGACGTTGTGGCGCAGTACCTCAACCAGCGGTTCGTCAGCATCAAGGTGGACCGCGAGGAGCGCCCCGACGTCGACGCCGTCTACATGGGGGCAACCCAGGCCATGACCGGCCAGGGCGGGTGGCCGATGAGCGTCTTCGCCCTCCCCGACGGCCGTGCCTTCTTCGCCGGCACCTACTTCCCGCCCTCGCCCATCGCCGGGCGCCCGTCCTTCCGCCAGGTCCTCGAAGCGGTCTCCGAGGCGTGGGACCAGCGCCGGGAGGAGGTGCAGCGCAGCGCCGCGGCGCTCGCCGAGGGCCTGGGCGCGGCGCAGCGGCAGAAAAGCGCCCTCGTCGGAGCCCTCGGCCTGGACTGGGAACCGGATGCGGTGCGGGTCTCCGCCGGGTCCGGCGCGCCCGTGGAGGATGCGCTGCTTGAGGCGGCGGTGCGCGCCCTGGCCGAAGGGGAGGACCGGGTGTATGCCGGCTTCGGCGGCGCACCCAAGTTCCCGCCCTCCACCGCGCTCCGCTTCCTGCTCGCCCACGCCCGGGGCACCTCGGCCATGGCGGAAGAGGCCGCCGGGCTCGCGGGCAGGACCCTTGAGGCCATGGCCGTCTCCGGCATCTACGACCGTCTCGGCGGCGGCTTTGCCCGCTACGCCGTCGACCGGGCCTGGGCGGTGCCGCACTTCGAGAAGATGCTCTACGACAATGCCCAGCTGCTGCGCCTCTACGCCGACTCCACGCTGACCGCGCGCACCGATGCCCACCGGGCGCTCGCCGCCGACGTCGTGCGCGGCACGGCGCAGTGGCTGCTCGGGGAGATGGTGGTCGCCGGCGGCGCGTTCGCCTCATCGCTCGACGCCGACACCCTCGTCGACGGGCACTCCGTCGAGGGCGGGACCTACGTATGGACCCGCGGGGAGCTGGAGGCGGTGCTCGGTGCCGAGGCGCAGGCTGTCGCGGACCTGTTCGACACCGCCGCCGGCGCGGTCGAGGACGGCGCCTTCACCCTCCACGCCGGCAGGGCCTTTACCGCCGCTGAACGCCGGCTCTGGGGCCGGGCGGCACCCCGGCTCCGTGCGGCCCGGGCCGCGCGCCCGCAGCCGGGCCGGGACAGCAAGGTCGTGGCGGGGTGGAACGGCCTGGCTATCGCGGCGCTGGCCGACTCCGGGGCGGCCCTTGGCGAGCGGCCGCTGATCGACGCTGCCGCCGCCGCGGCGTCCTACCTGCTCGAGGTTCACTGGGACGGCGCGGTGCTGCGCCGGGTCTCCCACGAGGGGCGCGCTATCGGCATCGAGGGACTGCTCGAGGACTACGCCGGGTGCGCTGAGGGTTTCTTCGCCCTGTTCGCCGCGACCGGGGACACCACCTGGTACACCGCCGCGGAGCGGCTCCTCCTCACCGCCGAACGGCGGTTCCTGCGCGGCGGACGCCTGACCGACTCCGCCGCCCCGGACGGGCCGCTGCTCGCCGCCCAGGGGTCCGAGGAAGGCTCCGAACCCCTCGACGGCCCCACCCCGAGCGGCACGGCGCTGTTCGCCTCCGCCCTGCTCACCTACTCCGCCTACAGCGGGTCCGCCCGGCACCGGGCGCTGTCCGCCGAAATCCTGCGCTACGCGGCCCACCTGGCCGACCGTGCCCCGTCCGCCGTCGGCTGGGCACTCGCGGCGGCCCAGGCCTTCGCCGCCGGTCCGCAGGAGCTCGCCGTCGTCGGGGGCTCACCGGAGGCCGCGGCGGCGCTCGCCGACGCGGGGCGGCGGTTCGGGCGGGCCGGTCTCGTCCTCGCCCCGGCGGGTCCGGACGGCGCGGCGGACGGTGCCGTGCCGCTGCTCGCGGGCAGGACGCCGGGGGAGGCCGGGGCGCCCCGGGCCTATCTGTGCCGGGAAATGGTCTGCCAGCGCCCGGTTGAGACCCCGGCGGAACTCGTGGAGCTCCTTCGAGCGCCCTGAGCGCGGCCGCCAGGTCAGGCGGTGGCCGGGTCGAGCACGGCGAGCAGGATCGCCGTGAAATGGGCGGCGAACGCGGCCACGGTGAAGGCGTGGAAAAGCTCGTGGAAGCCGAAGCGTTCGACGCTGAAGTTCGGGCGGCGCAGCGCGTAGAACACCGCCCCCGCGATGTAGAGCGCGCCGCCGGCCAGGATGAGCACCGTGACCAGGGGGTCGGCCGCCCAGAAGGCGGGGAGATAGAACAGAGCGCCCATGCCTAGGGCCACATAGACCGGCACGTAGAGCCAGCGCGGCGCGTTGAGCCACAGGATCCGGAACAGGACCCCGACGAGCGCGCCCGCCCAGATGATCCACAGCAGGGTCACCGCGGTGCCGCGCTCGAGCATCGCCCAGGCCAGCGGCGTATAGGACCCGGCGATGACCAGCATGATGTTGGTGTGGTCGAGCCGCTTGAGCACCAGGCGCGTCCGCGCACTCCAGTTCCCGCGGTGGTAGACGGCGCTGACCCCAAAGAGCAGGACGCCGGTGGCGGCATACACCGCTGAGGCCGCCCGGAGCCCGCCGGTGGGGGCGGCGAGGACGAGCACGATGCCCGCCGCGAGGGCCAGGGGAGTGGCGACCGCATGGATCCAGCCCCGCCAGGACGGCTTCGCCGCCAGGGCTTCGGCCACGTCGTCGAGGGCAGCCTCCACCGGTCCCGGCCGGTCCGCGGGGGCTGGCTTCTTCCGGCGCTGAGAAGGCGAAGTCATGCAAAGAGAGTAACCTACGGTGACGTAAGTTACCGACGGGTAGCGATGTGGGAGGGCCAGGTTCCGGGTGATTCCCTGCCGGGCCGGTACCGTAGGGGTAGCGCTCCGCAAGGCGCGCGGACATTGGACCGAAAGGAAGGGCGACCCGGGCGTGTTCCTGAAGATCCCAGAATTCGCCTACAGCTTTTATGAACGGCGGCTCCAGCGGGGGCTGAGCCCGGAGCGCATTCCGCACCACATCGGCGTCATGGTCGACGGCAACCGGCGGTGGGCAAAACTCGCCGGTGCCCCGACAAGCCAGGGGCACCAGGCCGGGGCCGACAAGATCCACGAGTTCCTCGGCTGGTGTGAGGAAATCGGCGTGGACGTCGTCACCCTCTACATGCTCTCCACCGACAATATGGGCCGTCCGCAGGAGGAGATCGAGCAGCTCCTCGACATCATCGCCAACACCCTCGACCGGCTCGGCGAGAGCCACCGGGTCCGCGTCCAGCCCGTGGGCGCACTCGAACTGCTCCCCGAGGACCTCGCCGGGAAGCTGGCGGACCTCGCGGCCCAGACCGCGGACATCGACGGAGTCCACGTCAACGTCGCCGTCGGCTACGGCGGACGGCGGGAGATCGTCGACGCCGTCAAGGAACTTCTCCTCGACTCCGCGGACAAGGGTAAATCCCTTGAGCAGCTCGCGGCGGAGCTCACCGATGAGCACATCTCGTCGTTCCTCTACACGCGCGGACAGCAGGATCCCGACCTGGTGATCCGCACCTCGGGGGAGCAGCGCCTCTCCGGGTTCCTGATGTGGCAGAGCGCCTACAGCGAGTTCTACTTCTGCGAGGCGCTCTGGCCGGACTTCCGCCGCGTCGACTTCCTCCGCGCGCTGCGCGACTTCGGGCGACGGCAGCGCCGCTTCGGTTCATAACGGTTCATCGGCAATTCATTTTCGACACGGTAATTCTGCTGCTCGTCCCGGCCGCTGTCGGCGTAGTCTTTCTCCATCCACCGGCGCCTCCGCCGGCGGACGGAGAGGCCGCCCATGACGCCGGAACGCACACCCGTTCCGCTCAGCCCGGGGAGGCCGGACCCGGCCTCCGCCCGGGCCGCCTCGCCCCACCTCGAACTCGGGGTGCCCGCACCCCGGAGCGGAGTCCACGTGGCGCCATCCAACACCACCTCATCTCCGGCCGCTGACGGCCGGCGCAGCTACGTCATCGACACCTCGGTCCTGCTGTCGGACCCGCGGGCGGTGCTGCGGTTCGCCGAGCACGAGGTGATCCTTCCCGTCGTCGTCATCTCCGAGCTCGAAGGCAAGCGCCACGACCCGGAGCTTGGCTACTTCGCGCGGAAGGCGCTGCGGCTGCTCGATGACCTGCGGGTCAAGCACGGCGGGCTGGACACGGCGGTCCCTCTCGGGGAAGAGGGCGGAACGCTGAAGGTCGAGCTCAACCACGTCTCGCCGGAGGTCCTTCCGGTTGGGTTCCGCAGCGCCGGCAACGACGCGCGGATCCTCGCCGTGGCCAAGCACCTGTCCCTCGAGGGCCGGGACGTCACCGTGGTCTCGAAGGACCTGCCCATGCGGGTGAAGGCCTCCGCCATGGGGCTGCTCGCCGACGAGTACCGCAACGAACTCGTCAAGGACTCCGGCTGGACCGGGGTGGCCGAGCTCGATGTGTCGGTGGAGGACCTCAACGCCCTCTACGACCACCGGCCGGTGCACTCGGATGCCGGCGCGGAGCTGCCCGTCAACACCGGTGCGATCCTCCATTCGCCCCGCGGTTCGGGGCTGGCGCGGGTCGGTGCCGACAAACAGCTCCGCGTGGTGCGGGCCGACCGGGACGTTTTCGGGCTCTCCGGCCGCTCCGCCGAGCAGCGCCTGGCCATCGACCTGCTGCTGGACAAGGAGGTTGGCATCGTGTCCCTGGGCGGACGGGCCGGCACCGGCAAGTCGGCGCTGGCCTTGTGCGCCGGGCTGGAGGCCGTCCTGGAGCGGCGGGAGCACCGCAAGGTCGTGGTGTTCCGGCCCCTGTACGCGGTGGGCGGGCAGGAGCTCGGGTACCTTCCCGGCAGCGAGAACGACAAGATGAACCCGTGGGCGCAGGCCGTCTTCGACACCCTTGGCGCGCTGGTCTCGCAGGAGGTCGTCGAGGAGGTGCTCGACCGCGGCATGCTCGAGGTGCTCCCGCTGACCCACATCCGCGGGCGCAGCCTCCACGACTCCTTCGTCATCGTCGACGAGGCGCAGTCCCTCGAGAAGAACGTGCTCCTGACGGTGATGAGCCGGATCGGGCAGAACTCGCGGATCGTGCTCACCCACGACATTGCCCAGCGCGACAACCTCCGGGTGGGCCGGCACGACGGCATCGCCGCCGTCGTCGAGACCCTTAAGGGCCACCCCCTGTTCGGGCACATCACCCTGACCCGCTCGGAGCGCTCGCCCATCGCGGCACTGGTCACCGACCTGCTCGAAGGCGCTGAGATCTAGGGGCGCACTTCGGGCGGCACCCCGGCCGTGGGTGCGGACGGCCTGGGCGCGGACGGCCTGGGGTGCGGCGGTGACGTAGGGTGTTTTGCATGCCTACACCCGACTTCGTCCTTGAACTGAGGGAAAAGATCGGCCACGCCCCGCTCTGGCTGCCCGGGGTTGGTGCGGTGGTCTACAACGCGGCGGGGGAGGTGCTGCTGGGCCGGCGCGCGGACAACGGCCGGTGGACGATCATCACCGGCATGGTGGACCCCGGGGAGGAACCGGCCCAGGCGATGCGCCGGGAGGTGTACGAGGAGACCGGCGTGGACGTGGAGGTCGAGGTGCTCCTCAACGTCGGCGTCGTCGGCCCGATCACCTTCCCCAACGGCGATGTCTGCACGTTCCTGAACCTCGACTTCCGCTGCCGCTACCTCGGCGGGGAGGCCCGCGTGAACGACGACGAGTCCCTCGAGGTGGGCTGGTTCGCCCTGGATGCCCTGCCGGAGCTCAATGCGCGCCACCGCGAGCTGGTCCTCACGGCCGCCGCCGCCGACGGCGTGCCCGCCTTCCAGCGCTGACCCGGCGGCCCATAGCGACGCACGCACCCGAAAACGACAAACGCACCGGATAAAACCGGTGCGTTTGTCGTTTTCGGGTGCGCTGGCCGCGGGCGGACGCGCGGGAGGCGTCAGGCCTGCGGCGGCCGGGTCATCGAAAGGACGTCGAGTGCCGTATCGAGCTGCTCCTCCGTCAGGTCGCCGCGTTCCACGAAGCCCAGGGCGAGAACGGCCTCACGCACGGTGAGGCCCTCGGCGACGGCCTTCTTTGCGATCTTCGCGGCGTTCTCGTAGCCGATGAACTTGTTCAGCGGGGTGACGATCGACGGCGAGGCCTCGGCGAGGAAGCGCGCCCGGTCCACGTTCGCGGTGATCCCGTCGACCATGCGGTCGGCCGAGACGCGGCAGGAGTTGCTGAGCAGGCGGATCGACTCGAGCACGTTGCGGGCGATCACCGGGATGCCGACATTGAGCTCGAACGCGCCGTTGGTGCCGGCCCAGGCCACGGTGGCGTCATTGCCGATAACCTGCGCGCAGACCATGAGCACGGCCTCCGGGATGACCGGGTTGACCTTGCCCGGCATGATCGAGGAGCCGGGCTGCAGGTCGGGCAGGGCGATCTCGCCGAGGCCCGTGTTGGGGCCGGAGCCGAGCCAGCGCAGGTCGTTGTGGATCTTCGTCAGGGACACGGCGATGGTGCGCAGCATCCCGGAGACCTCAACGAGGCCGTCGCGGTTCGCCTGGGCCTCGAAGTGGTCGCGGGCCTCGGTCAGCGGAAGGGCGGTGTCGGCGGCGAGCAGCTCGATCACGCGCGCCGAGAAGCCGGCCGGAGTGTTGATGCCGGTGCCGACGGCGGTGCCGCCCAGGGGAACCTCGGCGACGCGGGGCAGGGATGCCTGAATCCGCTCGATGCCGTAGCGGACCTGCGCGGCGTAGCCGCCGAACTCCTGCCCGAGGGTGACCGGGGTGGCGTCCATCAGGTGGGTGCGCCCGGACTTCACCACGGTGCTGAACTCCGCGGCCTTGCGCTCCAGCGCCGCGGCGAGGTGCTCAAGGGCCGGGATGAGGTCGTTGGTCAGCGCCGAGGTCGCCGCGACGTGCACGGAGGTCGGGAAGACGTCGTTGGAGGACTGGGAGGCGTTGACGTGGTCGTTCGGGTGGACCGTCACCGCGCTGCCGGCGGCCTCAAGGGCGCGGGTGGCCAGGGTGGCGATGACCTCGTTCGCGTTCATGTTCGAGGAGGTCCCCGAGCCGGTCTGGTAGATGTCGACGGGGAAGTCGCCGTCGTACTTTCCCGCCGCCACCTCCTCGGCCGCGGCTTCGATGGCCCGGGCGCGCTCGCCGTCGAGCACCCCCAGTTCGGCGTTGGCCGTCGCGGCTGCCTTCTTGATGCGGGCCAGCGCTTCGATGTGCGCCCGCTCAAGGGTGGTGCCGGAGATCGGGAAGTTTTCAACGGCGCGCTGGGTCTGCGCGCGGTACAGGGCGTTCGCCGGAACGCGGACCTCGCCCATGGTGTCGTGCTCGATCCGGAATCCGGCGTCCTGGGAAGTGGTATTCGGGGTTGGCGTCATGGGCCAATTCTCGCCTCAGCGCTTACAGTGCGCCAAATCCGGAGACCCGCACAACCTTGCCCTCCGCCAGCCGGTACGATACCCCGACGACGGCGGTCGAGCCGGACTCCACGGCGTCGGCGATCACCCTGGAGCTGTCCACCAGGCGCTTGGAGGTCTGCCGCACGTGCTCGACGGCGGTGCCGTTGACCTCCGTCGTTCCGTCGCGCCGGGCGGTCAACACGGAGGGGGTGATGCGCTCCACGAGGTCCCGCAGGAACCCGGTGGGCATGTTTCCGGTGTCGATGGCGTCCATCGTCGCAGTGACCGCCCCGCAGTTGTCGTGCCCGAGGATGACGATCAGCGGCACGCCCAGCACTCTCACGCTGTATTCGAGGGAACCGAGGACGGCGTCGTCGATCACCTGGCCCGCGGTACGGACGACGAACACGTCGCCGAGGCCGAGGTCGAAGATGATCTCGGCGGCCAGCCGGGAGTCGGAGCACCCGAAGATCACGGCGAAGGGGTTCTGGTTGTGCACCAGGGAGGTTCTGCGCGAGGCGTCCTGGTTGGGGTGGGAGGAATCCGCTGCGACGAAGCGCGCGTTGCCTTCCTGAAGTCGGAGCCAGGCCTGGGCGGGGGTCAGTTGCTCGGTCACGCTGCCCACTCTACCGGTGGGTCAGGGGGACTCGGCAGTCGGCGGCGCGGGCTCGACGTCGGCCAGGACAGCCTCGGCCAGCACGTCGAATTCGGTGAGGTCGGCCTCGCCGCTGAGGATGAGCGTCGATCCGTCCACCTCGGAGGTGAGCACCGTATCGCCGTTCGAGGCATCGAGCAGCTCCCACTCGACGCCGCCGATGGTGCGTCCGCCGGAGACCTGCGCCTCACCGGCCTGCTGGGCCGTCCAGGACGGGTTGCCCTCGACGGTCTGGGTGAACTGGATGAAGCCCTTGTCCGGGGTGAGGTAGCCGACCTCCCAGTAGTCGACCCCGTCGCTGGTGCCCGAGGTCCAGCGCGCGAAGTTCGAGTTCCAGTCCTCGGGCAGCTCCGGGGCGGCCGGCTCGTAGCCGGCGTCGCCCGCGGCCTGGCCGGCGACCCGATCGACGTCGATGTCGCGCTGGTAGGTCTCGGCGGTGTGCGTGGGATTGATCAGGACGACCGGGACGACGATCGCGACGGTCGCGGCCACCGCCATCACCATGCCCACCACCGTCGAGTTGGCGCGCTTGGCCTGCGCGGGGGTCAGGACCGGCTTGGGCGCCGGATTGTCGGCACCGGGCCGGGCGCCGTCGGGCCCTGCGGTCTCCTGCTGTGCATCGCTCACCTTCCCATTTTCCCCCACCGAAGGCCCCCGGCCTAAACGGATGACCGCAAGCCCGGGCTCCACTGGCGGACCTGCCCCACTATGATGGCTTCAGGGACTGTGCCGGCCCCGCCGGCGGAACCGGACCTGCGCCAACACTGCCTTCAACGATGAGGACCCACGTGAGCGAGAACGCCGCAAACCCCACCGCCCAGAACGCCCAGTACTCCACCCTGTCGCCGGCCCTTGCCGTCGGTGACCAGGAACCGGACCGCAACCTCGCGCTGGAACTGGTGCGCGTCACCGAGGCCGCCGCCATCGCAGGCGGGCACTGGGTGGGCTTCGGTGACAAGAACCTCGCGGACGGCGCCGCGGTCGACGCCATGCGCTCGCTGCTCTCCACGGTCCACTTCAACGGCATCGTCGTCATCGGCGAGGGCGAGAAGGACGAAGCCCCGATGCTCTACAACGGCGAGCGGGTCGGCGACGGCAGCGGGCCGCTGTGCGACGTCGCGGTCGACCCCATCGACGGCACCCGGCTGACCGCCCTGGGCATCAACAACGCGCTCGCCGTGCTCGCCGTCGCCGAACGCGGCACCATGTTCGACCCGTCGGCGGTGTTCTACATGGAAAAGCTGGTCACCGGCCCGGAGGCCGCGGACATGGTCGACCTGCGCCTGCCGGTCAAGCAGAACCTCCACCTGATCGCGAAGTCCAAGGGCAAGAAGGTCAGCCAGCTCAACGTCATGGTGCTCGACCGGGACCGGCACAAGCCGCTGATCGAGGAGATCCGTGCCGCCGGGGCCCGCACGAAGTTCATCATGGACGGCGACGTCGCCGGCGCGATCGCCGCTGCCCGAGAAGGCACCGACGTCGACGCCCTGATGGGCATCGGCGGAACACCCGAGGGGATCGTGGCCGCCTGCGCCATCAAGACCCTCGGCGGTGTCATCCAGGGCCGGCTGTGGCCCACCAGCGACGAGGAGAAGCAGAAGGCCATCGACGCCGGGCACGACCTCGACCGGGTCCTCTCCACGGACGACCTGGTCACCAGCGACAACTGCTACTTCGCCGCGACGGGCATCACCGACGGCGACCTGCTGCGCGGGGTGCGGTACAACAAGGACAAGGTCCTCACCCAGTCGATCGTCATGCGCTCGAAGTCCGGGACGATCCGGGTGGTCGACGGCGAGCACCAGGCCCACAAATGGGAAAGCTACGCCCGCATCAAGTAGGCAGATCAAGCAGGCAAATCAAGCAGGCACGGCGCCGGCCTCCGCCGGGGAAAGGACCGGTGATGTCGATGTCTCCGCAGCGAGATTCGACCCGCCCGCTGGGCGTGGCCGTGATCGGCTACGCCTTCATGGGCAAGGCGCACTCCCATGCCTGGCGCAATGTCGCCGGGTACTTCGAGGTGCCAGCCTTCGAACAGAAGGTCCTCGTCGGGCGGGACGCCGACTCGGTGGCCGACGCGGCCCGGCGGTACGGGTGGCAGGAATCCGAGACCGACTGGCGGAAGGTCCTGGACCGGCCCGACATCGACATCGTCGACATCTGCACTCCGGGGTGGCTGCACGCCGAGATCGCCGTCGCCGCCCTTGAGGCCGGAAAGCATGTCCTGGTGGAGAAACCGCTGGCCAATACCGTCGCGGAGGCCGAAACCATGGTCGCTGCCGCCCGCGCGGCCCGGGCGCGCGGCATCCAGTCGATGGTCGGGTTCAACTTCCGGCGGGTCCCCGCGCTCGCCCTGGCCCGCACGCTCATCGCCGAGGGCCGGCTAGGGGAGATCCGCCAGGTCCGCACGGCGTACCTCCAGGACTGGCTGGCCGACGCCGAGGCGCCCATGGTGTGGCGGCTTCAGAAGGAGAAGGCCGGCTCCGGGGCGCTGGGGGACATCGCCTCCCACGCCATCGACCAGGTGCAGTTCCTGCTGGGGGACACCGTCGCCGATGTGACCGGCCGGATGCGCACCTTCGTCGGGTCCCGCCGCGGACCCGACGGCCCGCAGGAGGTCACGGTCGACGACGCGGTCTGGGCGAGCCTGTCGCTGACCTCGGGGGCGGTGGCGAGCGTCGAGGTGTCACGGATGGCGCTGGGCCGGAAGAACGCCCTGCGGATCGAGGTCTTCGGCACCCGCGGGTCCCTTTCCTTCGACTCCGAGTCGCTCAACGAGCTCTCCGTGTTCGACGGCACGGTCGCCGCCGCCGGGCAGGGGTTCACCCGCGTCCTGGTCACCGAACCCGAACACCCCTACCTCGAGGCGTGGTGGCCGCAGGGCCACCTGCTCGGCTGGGAGCACTCCTTCACGCACGAGATCCGCGACTTCCTGGTGGCCGTGGCGGCCGGCGTGGAGCCGAGCCCGTCCTTCGAGGACGGGCTGCAGCTCCAGCGGGTTCTCGCCGCGGTCGCCGAGAGCGCGGCGTCGGGCAGTGCGATCGTGAAGGTGCCCTGACGCGCTTACTGCAGCTTCCGCAGGCGGCCGCGGAGGAGCCGGGCGCGCCGCTGCCGGGCCTCGCGAAGCGACGCCGGGCGGGGGCCGGTGACGGCCGGGTCCCGGACCAGGTCCATCATCAGCGCCGTGCACAGGCCGATCATGATGAGCAGGAACGGCGCGGCGGCGATGATGGTCAGCGTCTGCAGGGCGGAAAGGCTTCCCACCCAGAGCAGGGTTGCCGCCACCGCTCCCGTGAGCAGCCCCCACAGCACGGTGATCCACTTCGGCGGCACGGCCGCGCCGAAGGAGGACAGCGAGCCGAGGACGATGGATGAGGCATCGGCGCCGGAGATGAAGAACACGGCCACGAGGAGCACCACGATGACCGAGGTGATGGCGGCCAGCGGGTAGTCGGCCAGCAGGGCGAACATCGCCGACTCCTGGCTTTCGGCATTCGCGGCGGCGATGTCGGTGCCGGAGTCCTGCGCGGTGATCGCGGTTCCGCCCCAGACGCTGAACCAGAGCACGCTGATCGCGCTGGGCACGGCGACGACGCCGATCACGAACTCCCGGATGGTGCGCCCGCGGGAGATCTTGGCCAGGAACGAGCCGACGAAGGGCGTCCAGGAAATCCACCAGGCCCAGTAGAAGATGGTCCAGGTGGAGAGCCACTCGTGGCCGCCGAACGCGCCGGTGCGCGAGGCCATCTGCGGCAGGCTGACGAGGTAGCTGCCGGCGGAGGCCGGGATCAGCTCGAGGATGAACACCGTGGGTCCGACGACGAAGAGGAAGAACAGCAGGGCCAGGGCGAGGATCATGTTGCCGTTGGAGAGCCACTTGATGCCGCGGCTGATGCCGCTGACGGCGGAGATGACGAAGCAGATCGTCAGCAGGGCGATGATGCCGATCTGCAGGCCGAGGCTGCTTCCGGTGCCGAAGACCTCGGTGAGGCCGCCGTTGATCTGGAGGACGCCGAGGCCCAGGGAGGTCGCCGATCCGAAGAGGGTTGCGAAGATGGCGAAGACGTCGATGGCGCGCAGCGCACCGGGGGCCGGCCTGCCGCGGAACAGGGGGAGGAACGCGCCGCTGAAGCCGGCTCCGCGGCCCTTGCGGTAGGCGGAGTAGGCGAGGGCCAGGCCGACGACCGCGTAGATGGCCCACGGGTGGATGGCCCAGTGGAACAGCGTGTAGTTCATGGCCTGGCGCGCGGCGGCCGGGCTGCCCGGTTCGATGCCCTCCACGGGCGGCGTCAGGTAGTGGGAGATGGGCTCGGTGACGCCGTAGAACATCAGGCCGATGCCCATGCCGGCGCTGAACATCATGGCGATCCAGGACGGCGTCGAGTACCGGGGTTTTTCGTCGTCGCGGCCGAGCCGGATCCTGCCGTACCTGCTGAAGACGAGGAAGAGGGCGAAGGCGACAAAGCCGGTGGCGGTCGCAACGAAGGCCCAGCCGAAGTTGGTGACGAGGCCGGCGAGGACGGCGGCGGTGACGTCGGTGAATTCCGACGGGAAGATGGCCGCGGCCAGCACCAGTGCGGTGACGACGCCGAGGGCGGTGAAGAACACCGGCCGGTCAAGCCTGGCGGAGCCGGGGGCGGGGGTGGGGTCGGGGTCGGGTTCAGGCAGGGCGGGAGCCGGGCCGGAATCAAGGCTGGATTCGGGGAGGTCGGGAGCCGGTGTGTCGTGCTGTCCGGGTGGTCCGTCAGATCGTGCGGCGGTTCTAGGCATACTTTCCACCCTACGCGCGGGTACGCCACGGGCCTGCCCGGAGACGCCTCAGGGTGTCTCTTGTCACACGGATCGAGCGCCCGGAACTCCTGCGGCCGGCGGGTGCCGCTTCCACCCGGACTGCAGCAGGAACGGTGCCGCGGGCGGTTGAACGGTCGGTGCTGCGCTCCCGAGAGGGGTGGCCCCGGGCGGGTGCCGGGCGGGCAGGGGTGCCGCCCCCGGAGGGAACCCCCGGATAGAGTTGGCTCATGAGCCTCTCCGTAACGCCCTGCCTTGACCGCGCCCTCTGGGATGCCGGTGTGAACGCCCTGTCCGGTCATCCCCAGCAGCTGTGGGGGTGGGGCCAGACGAAGGCGGACCACGGGTGGTCGGTGGAGCGCGTCGAGGTGCGCGACGGCGCCGCAACGGTCGGCTCGGCGCAGGTGCTGCTGCGGAAGCTCCCGTTCCCCCTGCGCAGCCTCGCCTACATCCCGCGGGGACCGCAGGCCGTGAAAGGCCGCGAGGTGGAGGTCCTCGACGCCGTGGCGGCGCACGTCTCCTCGGCCCATGGCTCCGTCGCGCTCTCGATCGAACCGGACTGGGAGGCCGGCAGCGCGGTCGAGGCGCGTCTGGCCTCCGCCGGCTGGAAGCGCAGCACCAATACAATCCTCATCGGGCGCACCCTGATCCTGGACCTCACGCAGTCCACCGAAGACCTGCTGGCGGGGATGAGCAAGAAGCACCGCCAGTACATCCGCAAGTCGGGCCGGGAGGCCGTCGATTACCGGCGGGTCGTCCGCGGGGAGCTGCCGGCCTGCCTGGCCGTCTACCGCCAGACCGCGGAGCGGGCCGGCTTTGGAATCCACGAGGACTCGTACTACTTCGACATTTTCGACAACCTGGGCGAGGCCTCCCCGGTGTACGCGGCCTACAGCGGCACCGAGGTGGTGGCCTTCCTGTGGCTCTCCGCCAGCGACGCCACGTCCTTCGAGCTGTACGGCGGGATGACCGAGGAGGGCGAGCGGCTCCGCGCGAACTACGCCCTGAAGTGGTTCGCCATCGAGGAGATGAAGCGGCGGGGGATCACCCGCTACGACTTCAACGGGCTCCTCAACGACGGCGTCTCAAAGTTCAAGATGGGCTGGGCCGGCCACGAGGACCAGCTGATGGGCACCTGGGACAAGGCGCTCTCCCCCCTGTACCCGGTGTTCGCGTCGGCCCTGCCGCTGGCCAAGACGGCGGTGCGGGGCGGCCGGGTGCTGGTCGGAGCGGCCGCGGCCAAACTCCGCCGCTGACCCGGCCGCCGCCGGGCGCCGGACTCAGGCGCCGTCGACCCCGTCCGCGTCCCCACCGACGGTGACGGCGAAGGCGAGGACGCCCTCGTCGGTGCTTTCACCGGCCGGCCGCACCAGGACCGGTGCTTCCCCGGCGGGGATGAAGGCGCACTGGCCCCGGGTCAGCAGCAGGTCCGAGACGGGTGAGTCGAGCAGGATTGAGCCGGAGACGGCGAGGACCACCGTGGGCCCGTGCTGCGCCAGCGGCAGGTGCGAGGGAGCCATGCTTCCCTCCTGCCCGGGCCCGGAGACCGGGCCGAGGGCGATGCGCTGGAGCTGGAACTCCTCGAACGGCGGACGGTACAGTTCCTGCCCGAGCATTGTGCGCTCGGGCTGCAGCGCCGGGGGTGCGAGCGGCTCGAACACGACGGTCTTCAGGAGCTCGCGCGTGTCGACGTGCTTGGGGGTCAGCCCGCCGCGGAGCACATTGTCCGAGGAGGCCATCACCTCGATGCCGAGCCCGCTGAGGTAGGCGTGGATGTTCCCGGCGGGGAGGTAGAGCACCTCCCCGGGCTGCAGCGAGACGCGGTTGAGCAGCAGGGCGATCAGGACGCCGGGGTCGCCGGGGTACTGCGAACCGAGTTCGGCCACGGTGGCCAGGTCCCGGGTGAAGCGGGGGTCGCCGGCGTCCCCGGATCCTTCCGGCGGGGCAGACACGGCCGCTTCGACCGCCGCGACGATCTCCGGACGGGCGGCAAGGAGCATCTCGAAGCCCGACCGCAGTCCGGCGGCGCCGGATCCGAGCTCCGCAGCCACCGCCCCGAGTACCTCGGCCTCCTCCGAGCCCGGCTCCACCAGGGTCTCGAGGTGGCTGAGGACGGCGGCGGCGTCGGCCAGCGGCCGGAACCCGCACAGCGCCTCGAAGGGGGAGAGGGCGAACACCATTTCGGGCTTGGCGCTGCGGTCCTTATAGTTGCGCTCGGGCGCGTCCGGTGCGACGCCGGCGCGTTCCTCGGCGTCGAAGCCCGCCTCCGCCTGCCCGGTGCTGGGGTGCACCTGCAGCGAGAGCGCCGACCCGGCGGCGAGCACCTTCATCAGGTAGGGGAGCCGGCGCCCGAACCGCGCCGCCACCTCCCCGCCCAGGGTTCCGTCGGGGTCGGCGTCGATGACGTCGTCGAGCGGGGAGCGTCCATCCGGCAGCTGGGCCATGGACGGCGCCCCGGGGTGGGCGCCGATCCACAGTTCGGCCTCCGGCCCGCCGGAGGGGGCCCTGCCCAGGAGCTCGGCGATCGCGGTCCGGGAGCCCCACGCGTAGGGCCGGATGGTGTTCTCGAGCAGGTACATGGCGCTCCTCTTCGTCGGGATCAGGCCGGGGAGCATTCCCCGTTGTCGGCCAGCAGGGTGCTCAGGGTGGCGTCGTCACCGATGGCGGCGAGCTGGTCGAGGTACTCCTGGGTGATGCCCGGATCCGTGGTCTGTGCAGGCAGCACGGTGGTGAGGCCCGCGCGCTCGAGACCGGGCAGCTCCCCGGCGGCCCCGGCATCGGTTTCGGCGGCCGCGGCGAACTCCTGCTGGACGCGGGAGTGGATGTCGTCGAAGTTGGGGTAGGTGACGAAGTTGTCGGCCGGGGTGCCGAAGTCCGGCGGGCCGATGGTCAGGCGGCGCGTCTCGTGCTCCTTGGCCTTCAGCGCCAGGTCCACGAAGCTTCCGAGCTGGTCGGAGGGGATGTCGGTCTCGACGACCTGGGTTCCGGCGGCGGCGATCGCCTGGAAATGGGTGAGCAGCGTCGCCGGGTCGAGCTGGGCGATCATGGCCTGCTGTACGCATTGCTGCCGGGAGATGCGGTCGTAGTCGGTGACGAACTCGCGCGAGCGGGCATACCAGAGGGCGTGGAAGCCGTCGAGGGTCTGGACTCCCGGCGGGATCCAGCCCTCGGGCGGGTAGTGGCGCACCGGGTCGGTTCCGGGGATGTCGGGGCCCGAAATGGGAACCCAGCCGCCGGCGTTGATGCGGATGCCTCCCATTGCGTCAATGAGCTCCTCGAAGCCGTTGAGGTCGACGAGGAGGTAGCCCTGCACCTCGAGGCCGAGCACTCCGGACGCGGCGTCCATCATGGCCTCGGCCCCCGGGTCCTTGCTCCCCGGGTAGAGGTCGGCGTAGTTCTGGGACACCGTCGTGTAGAGGCTGTTGATGATGCACTCGTCGCCGCAGTTGTAGCCGTCGGGGTACACCTCGCGCATGGGCGAATCCTCCGGGAACGGAGCGTTCTGGAAGTTGCGCGGGATGCTGAAGGTGATCGTCGCCCCGGTCTTGGCGTCGACGCTGATGACGGAGATGCTGTCGGGGCGGCGCCCGGTGCGGTCCTCCCCGGCGTCGCCTCCCATCAGCAGGAAGTTGTAGCGGCCGTCAACGGGGTCGAAGGCCGGCCCGGCCTGAAAGATCGAGCCGACGGTGGAGCGGCCGAGGCCCAGGAGGTAGGCGCCGTAGGCGAGCGAGCCGCTGGTGGCGAACATGACGACGGCGAGGGCGGCGGCCACCAGGGGCCGCACCCCGCGCTCGAGCAGCGGCAGGCAGATAATCCGTAAGGTGTTGATGAACAGGAACGCCCACCCGGCGGCCAGCGCCAGCAGTACGGCGATCAGCAGCAGCGACCACAGCTGGTGGGTCACCATGGTCACGAGGATCTGCCGGTTCGAGGCAGCCAGGACGGCACCGGCGATGGCCAGGACCCAGACGGTGAGGGTGACCCGCAGCGCCCGGCGGCCGAGGCTCCGGTCGCCGGCGACGATCTGGGCCGAACCGGGCAGGAACAGCGTCAGGACGAGCAGGAAGAAGGCACGCTTGGTCCGCACCTCGGGCGGGGCCGACTGGGGATAGCGCACCGGATCGGTGAGCTGCCCGCGGACGCCCCGCGCGGGGGTGGAGGCGCTTGGGTTGTCGATCATGGGGCCTCCGTCGCCCGGCGTCCGGCGCGCCCGCGCAGGGCGGCGCCCTTCGCTGTGGCCGTCTCCTTCAGGTCCGCTGCGAAGGAGACGAGCCGGGCCCTCAGCCTTTCGGCGGTTTCGCCCTCACCGGCGGCGAGGATGCGGGCAGCGAGCAGTCCCGCGTTGCGGGCTCCGCCGATCGAGACGGTGGCCACGGGCACACCCGCTGGCATCTGGACGATGGAGAGCAGCGAGTCGATGCCGTCGAGGTACTTCAGCGGGACGGGCACACCGATCACCGGCAGCGGGGTCACGGCGGCGAGCATCCCGGGCAGGTGTGCGGCTCCGCCGGCACCGGCAATCAGGACGCGCAGCCCGCGTTCGTGCGCCTGCTGGCCATACTGGATCATTTCCACGGGCATCCGGTGCGCCGAGACGACGTCGGCCTCGTACGCGATCCCGAACTCGTCTAGGGCCGCGGCCGCCTGCTCCATGACGGGCCAGTCCGAATCCGAACCCATCACCAGTCCCACCAATGGGTTGATCACTATTTTTCCTTCCAGGAATCGGTGCCGTCGCGCAGGGTCGCAGCGGTCCTGCCGGCCCGGGCCCGGACCGTCTGGAGGTCCTCACCCGCCGCGGCAACGACGTTCACGTGGCCGATCTTGCGGCCGGGGCGCACCTCTTTGCCGTAGAAGTGCACTTTAGCCGACGGCTCCGCGGCGAGGGCCTCGGCGTAGGCACCGAAGATGTCGGTGTTGGCCCCGCCCAGGTAGTTCTTCATGACCACGACCGGTCCGGTCGGGGAGGTGTCCCCGAGCGGAAGGTCGAGGACGGCGCGCAGGTGCTGTTCGAACTGCCCGGTGACCGAGCCGTCCATTGTCCAGTGCCCGGAGTTATGGGGGCGCATCGCCAGTTCATTGATCAGGAAGCCAGAAGGGGAAGCGGGCGTTTCGAAGAGTTCAACGGCCATCACGCCGGTCACCTCCAGCGCCTCGGCGAGCCGCAGCGCCGCCTCGGTGGCGGCGGCCGCCACCGACGGGTCGAGCCCCTGCGCCGGTGCGATGACCTCGTCGCAGACGCTGGCGACCTGGATCGAGTGCACGACGGGCCAGGCCCGGGTCCGGCCCGACGGCGTGCGGGCCACGAGGACCGACAGTTCGCGCTCGAACGGCACGAACTGCTCCGCGAGGAGGTCGCCCGCCCCGAACCAGTCGGCGGCCCGGTGGAGGTCCGCGGGCGTGTCCAGGACGAGGACGCCCTTGCCGTCGTAACCGCCGCGGGGGGTTTTCAGGACCACGGGCCAGCCGGCTGTGCGGCCGAAGGCCTCAAGGGCGCCGAGGTCGGCGACGGGGGCCCAGCGCGGGTTGGGCAGGCCAAGGTCCTCGACTGCGCGGCGCATCCGCAGCTTGTCCTGGGCATGGGCGAGGGCCGAGGGGCGCGGCTGCACATTGATGCCTTCGGCGGTGAGCTGCTCCAGCAGCTCCCCGGGCACATGCTCGTGGTCGAAGGTCAGCACGTCGACCCCTGCGGCGAACGCGCGCAGCGCCTGGAGATCGGTGTAGTCGCCAACGGTTGACGAGGCGACGGCGGCCACGGCCGACACGCCCGGCCCCTCCGCCAGGACCCTCAATTCGAGGCCGAGCTCAATTGCCGGCCCTGCCATCATGCGGGCCAGCTGGCCGCCGCCCACTACGCCAATTACGGGAAAAGTCACTATCTCAGGGTACCTACCAGCGCAGCCATCGCGGGGATGCGGGGGGCCGGACGGAGCCGAAGAGGTAGGAAACGCACAGGTTCGGCCCGTAAGATGATGGCTCGTACGCCACGCGCCGGCGCGGAGCGGGACACCGCCCGGTGTTCCGCCGGGCCGCCCGCAGTGGCGGGCCCGACGCTCTGCGGTGGACGGTAATTACCCTTGGACCGCGGAGGTCACATGTCAGCAGTTACGGAACGCATCCGGGGCCTCGTCTCCCTCTTCTGGCGGGAACTCGCCAAATTCGGGGCCGTCGGTGGCGTGGCGTTTGTCATAGACAACGGGCTGTTCTGGTGGCTGATCCACGGCCCGATGGCCGGCAGCGAGGTCAAGGCCCGCCTGGTGTCCGCCTCCGTTGCGACTCTCTTCGCCTGGGTCGCCAACCGCTACTGGACGTTCCGCCACCGCAGGCAGCCCAACGCGCTCCGCGAATTCTCGATGTTCGTCCTGATCAACGTGATCGGAATGGGCATCGCCGCCGGCTGCGTGTGGCTCGCCAAGTACCCCTTCGGAATTCTCGATCCCAACGTGCTGTTCCTTGCCGGCGTTGCGGGCACGGTGCTCGCGACCGCGGTGCGTTTCGTGGCCTACCGGTTCTGGGTCTTCAACGCCGAACTCGATGCGGACCCGAACTTCAGCCAGGACCACGAACTCCTACACGTCCACACCGGGACCCTGCCCGAGGCCGGGGCCGCCGGAAACGTTCGCGTCGGCACCGGAGATCCGGACCCGAAGTAGCCCGTTCCCGGTGCTCCCCTCCGGTCTCAGCCGGCGTCCGCGGCGAAGGCCGCCCGGGCGCCCACGCGTTCGCCGTCGAGCAGGCTCTGCGTGAGCGGAACCTCCGGATGGACGACGACGAGGGTCCCGTCGACGCTCCAGACCGCGAGGGCCGCAGCCAGGGCCCGGGGCAGGGAAGTGTCCGCTCCCAGGAGCACGACGCCGGAAGGCTCAGGCACCGCCGCATAGAGCCGGCTCAGGCCGGCGACGGTCAGGGGACCCGCCGGCCCGGCGCTGTCCGCTCCGGCACCGTCGAACAGGACGGTGGAGGGGTCCTGCGCCACGGCGTCCGCGAAATAATCGCCGTAGGAACGCACCTCGGCGGCGTAGTCGACCGCCCCCGCGGGCAGCGGGGCGGGCCAGCCCAGGGCCAGCGCGCCAAGGGCGACGGCAACCTGTACCGCCGGCGGGGCCACCTCCCGCTCGGCCGAGGTCACCACAAGGTCCGCGCCCGACCCCGGGCCGGGGTCGGTTCCCGGCGGAGCGGATGCGGGGACCAGGACGGCCCCCACCTGCCAGCAGGCCAGCGCCCACACCAGGGACTTCCAGTGAACCGGCAGGTCGAGCTCAACGCGCATGCCGGCCTCGGCGTCGAGTTCCTCAACGAGGAGGTTCGCCGTTTTTGCGACCCAGTTGTCGAACACCCTGCCCGACAGTTCGATGCGGCCGTCGGGGCCGTACCAGACGAGGCGCGGAGAGGTCGCTTCCCGCAGGCGGGAGAGGACGGCCGTGGGAAGGGGGTGCTGGTCCATGGGTATTTCTCCGAGGGTGGGGACGGGGGACGCCGCGATTAGAGGCATGTGCGCTTCCCAGCATAGAATTGATAGGACGTGCGCACCCCGGGGAGGGCAGTTCCGGCATCCCGGTCCCTTCCAAGTAGTGCGGCGGGTAATTCGAGTAGGTTTTCCCGCGTGGCGTTCGCCCGCGAATGGAATTTTGCTCTGTAAAATTGCCGCCCCCGCTTGACTCCTGTGTATTACACCCTTGTAATTAGGTATCGGATTTTTTCCAGCACCCCGGCGCGAGCGTCGACCGGGATGAGGCTGGGATGGGGACACCGGGAGGGCTGACTATGGGGAATCCAGAACGCGTCGAGGACCAACGCCACATCGCAGCGCATGCTTCGGCGCGCTACGGTTCGCGGGGGGTGCCCGACGACTGGTTCCTTGACCCCGCCGACCCCGGTGCGGCCGAGCGGTACCGCGAGGATACGCGCAGTTCCCTCGAGGACCAGGCCACCGCCTTCCTGGCGGCTCATGAAGCACTGACCGGCCTGCCGGAAGTGGAGCAGGGCCCGAGCAGCCTCCTCGTCCTGCCCGGCCGCTCCGACGAGGCCTGGAGCGCGCAGGCACCGGCCCAGGGCGAGCGGAAGGCCCAGCCCGAGTGGCCCGGCCTGCCGCCGGCCGGCGGTTACGACGACGGCGAACTCGGCTGGCAGTCGGATGCGCTGTGCGCCCAGACCGACCCCGAGGCCTTTTTCCCCGAGAAGGGCGGCTCCACCCGGGATGCCAAGAAGGTCTGCGGTGCCTGCATGGTCCGCTCGGAATGCCTCGAGTACGCGCTTGAGAACGACGAACGCTTCGGCATCTGGGGCGGACTCTCGGAGCGCGAGCGGCGCCGGTTGCGGAAGCGAGCAGTCTGATTCTGCTTGACCTCCGCGTTACGGCCGTCGTCGTAGCCCACAACGGCGCCCGCTATCTTTCCACCACCCTTGAGGCCCTCGCCGGGCAAACCCGCCCGGTCGACTTCTGTGTCGGCGTTGACACCGGTTCCACCGACGACTCGGCGTCGACCCTCCAGCTCGGTCTTCCCGTCGGCGCGCCGGTGGTGGGTTCCCCGGCGCGGGCCGGATTCGGTGCCGCCGTCCGGACGGCCGTTGCGCAGATTTCCCCGCGGAAGGCCGCCGCCGAGGGCTCGGAGAACCAGGACTGGCTCTGGTTGCTGCATGACGACTCGGCACCCGGGCCCACGGCGCTCGAGGAGCTGCTCCTGGCCGTCGAGCGCGCACCCTCGGTGACGGTCGCCGGGACCAAGCAGGTTCACTGGGACAATCCGCGGGAACTCCTCGACGTCGGGCTCTCCATCAGCCGGTGGGCAGAGCGGCTCACCCTCATCGACGTCGACGAGCACGACCAGGGTCAGTACGACGCCCGCAGCGACATCTTCGCGGTGAACTCCGCCGGGATGCTGATCCGCAGGGACGTCTGGGATGCCCTGGGCGGGTTCGATCCGGCACTGCCAGGCGTGGGCGACGACATCGACTTCTGCTGGCGCAACCGCCTCGCCGGACACCGCGTGGTCGTGGTGCCGGCCGCCGTGCTGCACCATGCCTCCTCCCGCGGGACCGGGCCGGTCGGCAGCCGGGCCGCCCGCCGGGCTGAGGTTTTCCTTCGGCTCAAGCACGCCCCGCTGTGGCAGGTGCCCTTCCTCGCCGTCGGCGCGGTGCTCGGTGGCTTCAGCCGGCTGCTGCTTGGACTGCTCGCCAAGGATCCCGCCCACGGGACGGGGCAGCTCCTGGCAAGCCTCGCTGCGGCGCTTCGTCCGGTGGTCCTGGCCCGGTCCCGGCGCAGCGCACGACGGACCCGGCGGCTGCCACGGGGCGTCGTGCGGCCGCTGCTCACTCCGCGCCGCGAGGTCTGGGCGCACCGCCGGTCCGTCCTTGAGGCGTTCACCGCCCGTGGGGCGGTTGCCGGCGGAGGCGGCATGGGAGCCGTTCCCGAGCAGGACGTCCCGGCCGGTGACAGCAACGACGATTTCGCGGCGCTGGCGGCGCCGGGCCGGGCCTGGGTCGGGGCGGGGGCACTTGCCGCCGCGGCCGTGCTGCTCGGTGTTTCACTGGTGGCCCTGCGCGGCTGGATCGGTGCCCCGTCCTTGGCTGGGGGAGCGCTGCTGCCCCTTGCGACCACGCCGGGGGAGATCTGGGAGAAAGCCTCGGCCTGGTGGGTGCCACTGGGCTCCGGGGCGCCCGGGCACGGCAGCCCCTTCTCCTACCTGCTCTGGGCGCTCTCGGCGCTCGGGCTGGGAAACCCCAATGCGGCGCTCGTCACTCTCCACCTGCTCGCGCTGCCGCTGGCCGGGCTCGCCGCCTGGTTTGCCGCGGGCGCGCTCACCCGCTCGCCGGGGCTGCGCCTGTGGGCGGCGTTCTTCTGGGCTGCGGTGCCGGCCCTGCAGGTCGCGCTCGACAGCGGCAGGCTCGGCGCCCTGCTTGCCCACCTCCTGCTGCCGCTCGTGCTCCTGGGCCTGGTCCGTGCCGTCGGCGCCGCCGCCTCCGTCCCGTCCGCAACGGGTGAGGTCCGGTTGCGGCCCGGCACGAACGGGGTGCCCAGCTGGACCGCCGCAGCAGCGGCCGGCCTCGCCCTGGCCGCAGCCACCTCAGCGGCGCCATCACTGCTGCCCGCCGCCGTCCTCGGCCTCGCCGCAGCATGCCTGATCCTGCGCCGGAGGGCCCGGACCCTCTGGTGGTCGCTGCTTCCTCCCCTCGTCCTGGCCCTCCCGGTCGCCATCTCCACGGGGCTCGAGCCCCGGGGCATCCTCGGCGACCCGGGAGTGCCGCTTCAGTTCTCCGCTGCCGCGCCCTGGCAGCAGGTGCTCGGCTACCCGGTGTCCTTTGACGCCCTCGCCGCCCCGGCCGGCATCCCGGCCGCCGGACCGTGGGCACTGGCCGCCGCCCTCGTCGTAGGAGCGCCGGTCGTGCTGCTCGCCGCCGGTGCGCTGGTCTCCGGGCGCATCCGGCCGGTGGCGCTGTCCGCGTGGGCCGTCGCCCTCCTGGTGCTGGCCTGCAGCGCGGCCTCGGCCTACCTGCCGGTCGCGGCGGGCCCGACCTCCCTCATCCCGCCGTTCCCCGGCCCCCTGGTCTCGGCCTTCAGCCTGGCCGTGCTCGCCGCCGCGCTTCTGGGCGCCGACCGCTTCGCCGCCCGGACGTCGTCCGCCGGAGCGGTCCGGCGCGGGGTCCGGCCGCTGCTTGCGGGGGGTGCGGTCATGCTGGCCCTCGGTCCGGCAGTCAGCCTTGGACTGTGGACCCTTCCCCAGGTGCTTGCGGCGCCGGCCTCCGGCATGGCGGCACCCGCTTCCGGGGGGCAGTCCCCTGCAGGGAACGGGACTGAGGGGAATAGGACTGCGGACACCGTTCCAGACGGCACGGCAGCCCCCGGCACCCGGTTCGGAGCCGACCTCCAGGTCTCACCCAGCCCGGCCCGGACCCTGCCGGCGACCGCCGCCGACCGCGGCAACGGACCGGACCGCACCCGCACCCTGGTGCTCCAACGAACGGAGGAGGGCGCCATCGACGCCGCCCTGGTCCGCGGGGGCGGCACCACCCTCGATGCGCTGTCCCCGCTGTACGCTGCCCGCGCCGTCCAGGGGCCTCCGGGCCGGGCGGCCGTGCGCGGCGACGACGATGCGACGGCAGCACTTCGGACCACCGTCGCGGTGATCACGGGAGGAACCGGCATCGACCCGCGGGAGGACCTTCGCGCCCTCGGCGTCGGCTATGTCGTGCTCCAGCAGAGCGGAACGGCGGCGGAACTGCTGGCCGGGCAGCTGAACTCCGTCCCGGGGCTGGCCGCAGTCGGCAATACACCCTCCGGCTGGCTCTGGCGGGTGGTGCCGCCGGCAACATCGGCCGGCGTCGAGGACGCCGGAGCGCAGACCGCGCGGGTGCGCATCCTCGATGCCTCCGGCAGCGCCGAGGCACTCGTTCCCTCCGGCCCGCTCAGCGTCGACGCCGATATCCCGTCCGGGTCCGAGGGCCGCACCCTGGTGCTCGCGGAACGGGCGGATCCGGGCTGGAAGGCTACCCTCAACGGGCGGGCCCTGGACAGCCAGTCGACCGGATGGGCCCAGGCCTTCGCGCTGCCCGCTGCCGGCGGTGAGCTCGAGGTGAGGTTCCTCAGCCCCTGGCAGCCGTGGGTCGAGGCCGGCCAGGCCGCGGTCCTGCTCATCACGCTGCTGCTCGCGCTTCCACTTCCGACCGGTCTGAAGCTGGCGCGCGTGCCCGCGGCGGTGCGTCCGGAGCGGGGGCGGCCCGCAGCTCCGACGGCACCCCGAAGCGGGCACACACCGGAGGAGCCCATGCGGCACGGGTCGGGGTCCCTGAAGGCGGACGCCGGAAGGGGCCAGCACGGGACCGGTCCCGGTCTCGTGGGATCCAACTCTGGAAAGACGGAAGCATGAGCGGCGGCACCGACAGGGGAACCGGGAACGGACGCACCGAGGGCGGGAGCCCCGGACAGCCCGCCCTCCAGGAGGGACTTCCGCAGGAGGAAACCCCCCAGGCGGGAGGAAAGCGGGAGGACGTGCCCCAGGAGGGCACCGCCCAGCGCGCATCGGAACCGGCCGGCACCGACGCTGCTGCAGTGCAGGATCCCGCCCCCGATCCGGCGTCCTCTGCAGCGGCGGCCACGCCGGTAGCCGTGAGCCCCCGCCGCCATGGCCTGCACGGGCCGCGGGGTGCCGCGGCCGCGGTGCTGGTGCTCGGAGCCACGGCGGCGCTGGCCACCGGAACCCTGATTCCACGGCCGGCGGCGGACGCCCTCGGCTATGACCTGGCAGAGACGGCCGTGCCCGCCGGAGACTACACGGCGGTCTGCGCAGGACCGCCCCGGCTGCTCGGCGCCGATGCCGGAGGCATCGACCCGGAATTCAGCCCCGTCTCAAAGTCGGCCAAGACCTCCGTCAGTGCCATGGTCCTGGGAGACCTCTCGGGAGCTCTTCCGGGCAGCGCCCTTTCCCCCCTCCGCGGCGGGGACCCGCTGGCGGTGCTCTCGAAGGGACCCTCGGAGGGTGCGGAGGCCGCCCCTCCGGCGAGCAGCGACTCCACCGGGCTGACCAGCCGTACCGCCGGAGTGGCCGGCGGTACGGCCGTCCAGGATACCTCGGTGTTCCGGGCCGAACCGCTCGGCGCGCAGACTCCGGTGGCCGGCGCCATGTTCAGCTACACCGCCAGGGACGGCGACCTGCGCGGGCTTGCCGCCGCCCCCTGCCAGGCGCCCTCGAATGACCTGTGGATCCTCGGGGCCGACACCACCGTCGGCTCAACCTCGGTGCTCCTCCTGTCCAACCCCACCTCGACCCCGGCGACCGTCGACCTCGAACTGACCGGCGCCGAGGGGCCGTTGAAGACCGCCGGCGGCACCGGGCTGCTCGTGCCGCCCGGCCAGACCCGCCAGCTGGTCCTGGGCGGGCTCGCGGCCGACCAGGAGCAGCTCGCGGTGCGGGTGCGCAGTACCGGCGGCCGGATCACCGCCTATATCCAGCAGAGCGAGCTGCGGGGGCTCACCCCCGGCGGGGTGGAACTGCTGACACCGACCGCCGGTCCCGCGGACACCCAGGTCCTTCCCGGTGTGTCCATCCAGGACGCCGCCACCGCCCGGCGCATCCGGGAGCAGGAGGGGTACGAAGGGGCCGCCCCGGCCCTGCAGGTACTGGTGCCGGGAACCAGCGACGCCGTCCTCGATGTGGTGGTCCTCGGCCCCGACGGAGAGCGGGCCCTCGACGACGGCGGCGTCGTCACGGCCCGGGCGGGAGCGTTGACGACGCTGCCGCTCGATGAGCTGCCCGAGGGGAACTACACCGTCGCCGTCAGCGCCGATGTTCCGGTCTCGGCGGCCGTGCGGGTCAGCAGGGGGACAGGCCCGGGCAAACCCGTCGATCAGGGCCTTGCCGTTGCCGCGGCGCGGATCGGCGGAGATTCGAGTGTCGTCTTCGCCGACGGCACTGACGCCTCGCTGGTCTTCGGTTCGCCGTCCGGCCGCTCGGAGGTGAGCGTGACCGGTATCCGGGCCGACGGGACCCTGGGCACCCCGAAAATCTTCAACCTCGCCGGCGGCACCTCGGTGGCCGTGCCTGCCTCGGAACTGATGGTGGGCGCCGCCGCGGCGGTCATCAGCGCCACGGGGGATCCCGTGTACGGCGCGCAGGTCAACACCCTCGCCGGTGCCGCCGGCATCGCGGTGAGTGCCGTGCCACCCGGAGCCACGGGACGCGAGAGCATCCCGGTCATCCTCGGCTACTGAGCCCCGACGCAGCGGCAGCCGGCAGCCGGCGCGGGAAAGTGCGGCCGGTCAGGCCTGGGAGCGCCCGTAGGCCGGGTCAACGGCCTCCGGCGCCATGCCGAGCAGCTCAGCGGCCTGCTCGACGACGACATCGTGCACCAGTTCGTTGACCGGCATCACGCCCTTGGCCGCCATCTCCACCGGGTGGCGGTACACGGTGATTGCCGCCGGACGACCGGGGGCGGCCGGGGTCGCGGAGCCGAGCAGGTCCCGTATCTTCTCCCGGGTCAGGTCCTCGAGCCCGTCGGGGATCTCCTGGACGATGATCTGAAGGTCCTGGATCCGCTCGCCCCAGAGCCGCTCAAGGCGCTGGGCCGATTCCATCACCCAGTCGTCGAACCGCTCCGCCCGCGTCCGGAAGCCCGGGAGATGCGACCCGATCAGGTCACCCCGAAGGCCCCTGCCCCGCCGGTTCCTGCGGCGCTCGAAATAGGAACGGCCCCCACGGGGCCCCGCCGCCTCGGCGCCGGAGAGGTTAACCGAAAATGTTGAAGCATCCCGCATGGTAGAACTGTATGCCCATCGCACTCTCGATGCATCCATCGGGCTGCCCGCCGCGGCGGTGCTCCCGGAGTTTGTACCGGGCAGCGGGTAGGCTTGCCGATCGTGGGATCCCTCCGTTCATGCTCTCGTTCCGCGTGCCAGCGCCCTGCCTTCGCCACGCTCACCTACGTCTATGCCGACTCGACGGCCGTGCTCGGGCCGCTGGCGACCTACGCGGAGCCGCACTGCTACGACCTGTGCGCCCAGCACGCCGAAACCCTGACGGTGCCCCGCGGCTGGGAAGTGGTCCACCTGATGCTTCCCTCGACGCCCCCCGGGCCGAACCCCGACGACCTGCTCGCCCTGGCCGATGCTGTCCGCGAGGCCGGCGTCGACCGCGCCCCTGAGCCCGGGCAGGTCTCCCAGCGCTCGAGCAGGACCCCCATCGAGCCGCCCGCCGAAGGCGCCGGACCGCGCCGCGGGCACCTGCGCATCCTCAAGGAATAGGCGCACCCCCGGGTTTCCCGCCTCCACCGGCCCGGCGGTAGGCTGGAGGAAGGCCTCCACCCCCTCTCCAGAAAGCTCCATCCCATGGCACATCTGTCCAAGCAGCTGCTCGAGGTGCTGCGCTGCCCGGTCACCGGAGCCGCCCTGGTGGAGCAGGACGGCGTCCTGGTCTCCGCTGGGTCCGGCCCCGACGGGCTCCGGCGCACCTACCGCCTTGAGGAGGGCATCCCGGTGCTCCTTGCCTCCGAAGCACATTCAGCGGCATCCGATGCCGCCCATCCCGGCACACGATGAGGAATCCCATGACCTTCGATTACAAGATCGCCGACATCTCCCTCGCCGAGGCCGGCCGGCACCAGATCCGCCTGGCCGAACACGAGATGCCCGGGCTGATGGCGCTGCGCCGCGAGTACGCCGATTCGCAGCCGCTGAAGGGCGCCCGCATCGCCGGATCCCTGCACATGACCGTGCAGACCGCCGTCCTCATCGAGACCCTCACGGCGCTCGGCGCCGAGGTGCGCTGGGCCTCCTGCAACATCTTCTCCACCCAGGACGAGGCGGCGGCCGCCGTCGTCGTGGGGTCCGGAAGCGTGAACGAGCCGGCCGGCGTGCCCGTGTTCGCCTGGAAGAACGAGACGCTCGAGGAATACTGGTGGACCGCGGCCCAGATCCTCACCTGGCCCGGCTCGGCCGAGGGCCTCGGGCCCAACATGATCCTCGATGACGGCGGCGACGCCACCATGCTCGTGCACAAGGGCGCCGAGTTCGAGGCTGCCGGGGCCGTCCCGGCGAACCCGGCCGAAAACGACGTCGACTACTCCCACGAGTACACCGTGTTCCTCGACGTGCTGCGCAGCACCATCGACACCGAGCCCGGTAAGTGGACGGCGATCGCCGCCGGCATTCAGGGCGTCACCGAAGAGACGACGACCGGAGTGCACCGCCTGTACCAGCTGGCGGCGCAGGGCAAGCTGCTGTTCCCGGCGATCAACGTCAACGACTCGGTGACGAAGTCGAAGTTCGACAACAAGTACGGCATCCGGCACTCGCTGCCCGACGGCCTCAACCGCGCCACCGACGTGCTCATCGGCGGCAAGGTCGCCGTCGTGTGCGGATACGGCGACGTCGGCAAGGGCGCGGCCGAGGCCCTGCGCGGCCAGGGTGCGCGCGTGATCGTCACCGAGATCGACCCGATCTGCGCGCTGCAGGCCGCCATGGACGGCTACCAGGTGGCCCGGCTCGAATCGGTGCTGGCCTCCGGTGACATCTTCATCACCACCACCGGCAATAAGGATGTCATCATGGCCTCCCACATGGCGGGCATGAAGCACCAGGCCATCGTCGGGAACATCGGCCACTTCGACAACGAGATCGACATCGCCGGACTCGCGAAGGTTCCCGGGATCACCCGGATCGAGATCAAGCCCCAGGTCCACGAGTGGGTCTTCCCGGAGGACGCCGCCGCGGGCACCGGGGCGCACTCGATCATTATGCTCTCCGAGGGGCGCCTGCTGAACCTCGGCAACGCCACCGGCCATCCGTCGTTCGTCATGAGCAACTCCTTCGCCAACCAGACCATCGCGCAGATCGAACTGTTCACCAAGGTGGGGCGCGAGGACGCCGCGGGCGTGCCAGCCTACGACAAGCAGGTCTACGTGCTGCCGAAGATCCTCGACGAGAAGGTCGCCCGGCTGCACCTTGGCGCGCTCGGCGTCGAACTGACCGAGCTGACGAAGGCCCAGGCCGAATACCTCGACCTCGACGCAGCGGGCCCGTACAAGACCGACCAGTACCGGTACTGAGGCTGCCGGCACGCCGATCGTTGGCGGTTCGTAACCGTTCCTGCGCGGCGCGGTGGGTCCCGGCACGTAAAATCGCACTTCGGCAGCATTCTTTAAGGAACGGGTTGGGCGTATGACGCAGTCAGCTGGGCAGGGCGGATCGGGCCGGCGCGCAGGGAAGGCCGTGGCGATCGCCGTCGCCGGCCTCCTCGTCGCCGGCGGGGGGATCGGACTGGCGGTCGCCTCGCCCTGGGACGGTTCCCCCAGCGAGGCCGGTCCTGGCCCGTCCGCGCCGGCCGGACCGAGCTCCACCCCGGCCGCGCCCGCACCGACCACCGCGCCCCCGGCGCGGGACGTCACGGTGAACGCGGTTCCGGCCGACGGCGCCGCTGCCGTCAATCCGGTGACCGTGGCTGAGGTCCGCGCACAAAACGGCAGAATCTCCGACGTCACCCTGGAACCGGTCACCGGCGGTGCCCCGGTCAGCGGGACCCTCTCGGCGGACGGCACGAAGTGGACCGCGGGGGAGCGGCTGGCGTTCAACACCCAGTACGCGTTCACCTACACGGTGAGCGACGCCTCCGGAGGCACGACGACGCGCGAGCAGCGGTTCTCCACCGTCGAACCGGCCAACGAGGCCGACGCCGCCCTGTACCCACTCGACGGGACTACCGTGGGCACCGGCCAGCCCCTGGAGATCAACTTCAGCGAGCCGGTGGTCAACAAGGACGCCGTCGAGAAGGCCATCAAGGTCACGAGCACCAGCGGGCAGCCCGGCGCGTTCTACTGGCTTACCGACACCACGGTGCGCTACCGGCCCCAGGAGTTCTGGGCACCCAACAGCACCATCACGGTGGACATGAAACTGTTCGGTGTCGACTTCGGCAACGCCATGATCGGAAACTTCGACCGGACGTTCACCGTGAAGACCCACGACACCCGCCTCGCGGTCGTCGATGACAAGACCAAGACCATGAACATCTATATCGGCGGCAAGCTGCAGCGCACCTTCCCGGTCACCCTCGGCACCCCGGAATGGCCCTCCACCGTGGGCTACCACGTGGTGATGGAGAAGTACGAGTCGACGAAGTTCACGGCGGAGTCCATCGGGCTCAAGCCCGGCGACGAAGCCTACTACCCGCCGACGGTGGTCAAGCACGCCAGCCGGCTGAGCAACGGCGGGGCCTTCGTCCACGAGGCGCTGCCCGCCGCTCAGGTGGCCCTCGGCTCGCTCAACGTCTCCCATGGCTGCGTTGGAATGTCCCCGGAAGGGGCGAAGTACTTCTACGACAACTTCGGCCCCGGCGACGTGGTGCAGATCCTCAACACCAACTACGGCCCGATGTACGTCCACGACGGTTTCGGTGACTGGAACCTGTCCTGGGAGGACTACGTGAACGGGACCCGGCAGTAGCGCCTGTCCGCCCCTCCGGCCCGCCGCGCCGGTCGGCTACCGGCTGAAGGGAAGCCGGTGCAGCCGTTCAGCCGTCGAACCGACGGCCTCCTTCTGCCGGAGCATGCGGGAATAGTCCCGCCCGCGGCGGGTGGCGGCCACCGCGGCCAGGAAGTCCTCCGGATGGGTGCCCCGCGGCGGGGCCGGCGCGACGGCGGCGCCGACCTCACGGGCCAGCTCGACGGCGAGGGCCGCCCTTGACTGCGGGGTGAGGCGGGGTGCCTGCGCCAAGAACTGGGAGACCCGGCGGGCCAGCGGATCGGGAAGCCGCCCGATATCCGCGGTCGACGCCCAGACCTGGAGGTGGTGCGGCACCTCCGGGACAGCGCGGGGCTTCACGACCACCCGCTCACGCAGAGCGTACGTCCCGGCCAGCAGGTCCCCGAGCCGCTTCGAGCGTTCGTTGAACAGCGCCACGACGAAGGCGAGCGAGCCGACCAGCAGGTAGATCTCAAGCACCGCGAGCATGCCGCGGATGAACGCGTGCCGGAACCGGATGGCGCCGCCGTCGTCGCGAACGATCCGCAGCCCGAGCATCACCCGGCCCAGGGACTTGCCGCGGGTGAGGGTCTCGATAGTGACCGGCAGGATCAGGAACACCAGGATGACCAGCACCAGCGTCAGGGCCCGGGTCAGTGCCGGATCCAGGATCCCGTCGAGGGTGCTCCCCACCAGGAAGATAATTCCGAGGAACACCACGATCTGGGCGACGAAGTCGATGATCGAGCTGAGGGCGCGGGCCGCGAACCCGGCCGAGCGCAGTTCGAGGACCACGGCCTCGCCGGTCACCACTGAATCCACTGACGTTCCCCCTTCGCGTTCCCGGCTGTCCGGGCTCCACCCTATCCTCCACCCCGCGCTATATGGTGGGCTGCATGGACGTCGACGCCTTCAGTGCAGTGCACCGCCCCGACTGGGAGCGGCTCGATGAACTGGTGCGGCGCCGCCGCCTCACCGGCGCGGAGGCGGACGAGCTGCTGGTGCTGTATCAGCGCGTGTCGACCCACCTGTCGATGATCCGTTCCATCGCCCCCGAAGGTGAACTGTCGGGCGCCCTGTCGATGCGCCTGTCGCGGGCGCGGACCCGCTTCAGCGGCGCCCGCTCCCACTTCCTCGAAGATGTCGCGCTGTTCTTCGTCGTCTCGCTCCCCGCCGCGTTCTACCGGGTGCGCTGGCTCACCGTCGTCGTGGGGGTGCTGTTCACCGCCGTCGCCTGGGCGTACGGGGCGTGGGTGGTGAACACGCCGGGGGTGATCGCGGCCCTCGGTACGGACGAGGACCTGCGCCGGTTCGTCGAGGAGGACTTCATCGACTACTACTCGGAGAACCCGGCGGCGTCCTTCGCCGGCCTGGTGTGGACCAACAACGCCTGGATCGCCCTCCAGGCGGTCGCCTTCGGGGTCACCGGGATCTGGCCACCGATCATCCTGTACCAGAACGCTCAGTCCGTCGGTCTGGTCGGCGGGATGATGGCCGCCTTCGACAAGCTCGACGTGTTCTTCCTCTACATCCTTCCCCACGGGCTCATGGAGGTGACGGCCATCTTCATCGCCACGGCTGCGGGCCTGAGGATCTTCTGGGCGTGGGTGTCGCCGGGACGGCGGACCCGGGTGGCCGCGCTGTCCGAGGAGGGGCGGTCCCTGATCACGGTCGCCCTCGGACTCGTCCTCGTCCTGTTCGTCTCGGGCCTCGTCGAAGGCTTCGTCACTCCCAGCGGGCTGCCGCACTGGGCGCGGCTGGGGATCGGTCTCCTCGTCCTCGCCGCGTACTGGGCGTACACCCTGATCCTCGGCCGGCGCGCCGTCCGGGCCGGGGCCACCGGAGATCTTGCAGCCCTTGACCGGGGAGGGGCGGCGCGCACGGCGTAAGGAACGCCGTGCGGGGCTTCCCTTCCGGGTGCACGGGGGTGCGGCCCGGTAGTCTCGAAGGGGAAAGCCGCGACGCGGCGGAGTAAGGCAAAACAAGGAGACATCCCAGTGGCTGAGACCGACGGAACCGGCACCGAGCAGGACCACCAGGGGCGCGCCCCGGAGTCCGCCCCGGCTCCCATCGCCCAGCGCAACTCGCTGCCCATGCGCAGGGCAAGCACCATGCCCGATGTGTCCAGGTATGTCCCCGCCGGGGCATCCGACGGCGAGTGGCACGGCTCCCCGGCGGCGTCGACCGGGGGAGCCGGAACGCCCGGGCACGCATCGGAGCCTACGGGGTCGACGTCGGTGCGTGAACCGGCGCCGCCGGCACCGGAGTCCGGCCTCGAAGGGTCTGAACCGGGCAGGGACTCTGACCCGGTAAGGGATTCCGGGCCAGCGACGGGCTCTGAACCAGCCGTGGACTCTGCACCAGTCAGGGACACTGAACCAGCCGTGGACTCTGCACCAGTCAGGGACACTGAACCAGCCGTGGACTCTGAACCAGTCAGGGACACTGAACCAGCGACGGACCCTGAACCAGCCACCGCCGCGCTGCCGGTCAGCGATGCCCCGCCGCAGGAAACGGCGTCGGGCGCGACCGGCGCGGACACGTCCGCCGGCACCCCCACCACCGGGACCTCAGCCGAGGCCTCCGCTGCCACCGCCTCCGCCGTTGGGGCCACCGCCGCCGGTTCCTCCGCCGCCGGGGCCTCCGCCGTCGGTGCCTCCGCCGCCGGTGCCTCCGCGGGGGAGGCCGGAGGGGCACGGACCCCGCGTGGGGGGAATGATGCGCGCCGGGAGCCGGAGAACGAACCGGATTCCGACACCGGGGCACTGCTGCTGCGCCCGTCCGAGCAGGAAGTCCGGCGGCGCGCCCTCGAACGGGAACACGCCGTGGCCGCCAAGCCAGCCCTCGCACGGTTCCTGCAGGTGGTTGTCGCCGTGATCTTCCCGATCGTGGTGCTGGCCGGCGCGGTCCGGGCCGTCACCTCCTCCTTCTTCCTCTGGGTCGAATACCACCGCCCGGGCTTTCCCGCCGACGAGTTCGGGTTCTCCACCCAGGACCGCCTGACCTATGGGTCCTACGCGCTCGACTACGTCCTCAACTTCGCTCCTGCCCGCTACCTGGGCGGGCTGGTCAACCCCGGCGGCCAGCAGTTGTTCCTCGACAGCGAGGTCAGCCACATGGCGGACGTGAAAGCCGTACTCCAGCTGTCCTTCGCCGCCGCGTTCGTGCTGCTGCTGATCGCAATCGCGGCCTGTGCCTACCTTGCCCGCCGGTACAAGGGTGGAATCCGCAGGGCGCTGTTCTCGGGCGCCGTGCTGACCCTGGTCCTCATCGTGGTCCTTGCCGTGTCGGCGGTACTGGCCTGGGAGGTCTTCTTCACCTCGGTCCACGCGGTGTTCTTCGCCGACGGTACCTGGACCTTCCGGGTGGACGACACCCTGATCCGGCTCTTCCCCGAGCAGTTCTGGACCGACGCGGCCGCCACCGTGGGCTTCCTCGTGCTCGCGGCGACGCTGCTGACCCTGGTGCTCACCTGGCCCACCCGGAGGCGCCGGGAGCGGTCGCAGGCCGCCCAGGACGAGCTGCAGGCCCGGCACCGCGCCGCACTGTCCGGCTCCTAGGCACCCGCGTCCGCCGGGTCCCGCCGCCAGGCAGGGGCCCGCGGAAATCTCCTTCCGACCTACCGCACCGCCGTCCCGGGGCCCATAATCGGTGCTGTACCACGGAGCAGCACACCGCTTCGAACCGCCAAGCAGCACCGCCGAGCAGCACCGACCTTGAGGAGGAAGCGCGATGACCACACGCCTTAACCCATATCTGGGGTTCCGCGATACGGCCAGGGAGGCGATGGAGTTCTACCATTCGGTCTTCGGCGGTGAGCTCACCCTGAGCACCTTCGGCGACTTCCAGGCCAGCGAGGACCCGGCGGAGCAGGACAAGATCATGCACGGAATGCTTGAGACCGAGGGCGGCTTGGTGCTGATGGGGGCCGACACTCCGAACAGCATGGATTACACCGTGGGCACCAATTACTCGGTCTCGCTGAGCGGCGCCGACGAGGCCGAACTGCGCGGGTACTGGGACAAGCTCATCGACGGCGGCACGGTGACGCTGCCGCTCGAACGGGCACCCTGGGGCGACAGCTTCGGCATGTGTAGCGACAGGTTCGGGGTGAGCTGGCTGGTCAATATCGGCGCGCCGGAATCCTGAGGATGGCAAGCCGCATCGCCGTCGTCGCTATTGACGCCGCCGATCCGCGGGCCGTCGCCGCCTTCTGGACGGCGGCTCTCGGCTGGCAGGTGACCGGGGAGGACGAGGGCATCATCAGCATCGCCTCCGCGGACGGCCGGGAGCCGGGCATCGACGTCGTTGCGGTGCCCGAGCCGAAGACCGGAAAGAACCGCCTCCACTTGGACCTGCGGGCCGATGGCTCCCCGGCTGCGGAGGTGGAGCGGCTCCTCGGGCTGGGCGCGCGCCGGATCGACATCGGCCAGCCGGCAGACGCGTCCTGGACGGTCCTTGCCGATCCGGAGGGGAACGAGTTCTGCGTGCTGTCCGGACCCGGCGGAGAGTAGACCCGGTACGGACCCGCCGCCCTCGGGCACGGGCGGCGGGCCCGCGGGACCATTCGTCATGCCGGGCCGCGCGCCGGCCGTCTTCGAAACTCCCGGCGCCCCGGCCCGGTCCCCGCAGCGGGTCCCGCCGGTCAGGTCTCCGCCGGTCAGTCCCGCTGGATGCTCAGGTAGCTCAACCCCCGCAGATCAAGGACTGTCCGGCCCCCCGCCTCGGTCAGCCGCAGCAGAACCGATCCGCACCCCCTGCACCGGGCGGTCATCCCCGGAGCGTGCGCATAGACGCGGGTCGTGGCCAGCACGCCCGTCATCCCGCAGTTCTCGCACCGGCCCTCGGCCAGGGTGAGATCCCCTGCGGAGAATTCGGAGAGCGGTCCCGCCAGGGCGTTTCCATCGAGGCAGTCCTGCCCGTCGGCTTCCGCTCCGGTGCCGCCGGCCAACCCATCATCGAGTCCAAGGCTCATGATCCGTCTCCTGTTCCGCCGTAGCGTTCCGTCTTGATGCGGCCTTCCGGGTACCCGGCCTCCACGAGCCAGGCCGCCACCGTTTCCACGAAGCCCGTGGCGCCGCAGATGAACACGGCCGGGTCTGCCGCGGGCGGCAGGATCCGTGACATCAGCGTGGCGGAGGAGAGCCGCCCCACGGGCTCCCCGGCGGGCGCCTCCCGGGTATAGATGTACTCAACCGGCAGGGGCGGTGAGGAGGCCTCGAGCTTTTCGAGTTCCCCGCGGTAGATAATGCTCGAGGGCCCACGGACCGAATAGAGGAGCTGCATCGGCACAGTACTGGCTGCAGCGCGGTGGGAGCGCACCATGGCCATCAGGGGCACCACCCCGGAACCTCCGCCGATGAGCTGCACCGGGGAGGTGTCCGAGGGCTGCCACACGAACCAGCCGCCGACTGGCCCCCGCATCTCCACCTGGTCGCCCACCGTCAGGTCACGCACGAGGTATGGGGAGACCTCGCCGTCCTCCAACTCCTCAACGGTGATTTCAAGGCCGGTCGGCGGCAGCGTCCCGGCCACCGAGTACGACCGCACGGCGGTGTACCCGTCGGGGGCCGTGAGCCGGATATCGACGTGCTGGCCCCCGATGCTGCTGACCGGTTCGGGGAACTGGAGGGCGATGGTCCGCGCGGTGGCCGTCTCGAACCGGGCCTCGGCGACGTCGGCGGTCCTCCAGGTGCGGCTCACCAGTACCGTTCCTCGAGCCAGGGATCGCCGTGGAGGTTGTAGCCGTTGGTCTCCCAGAAGCCCGGGTCGTTGCGCTCCATCATCCTCAGTCCCCGGACCCACTTCGCGCTCTTCCAGAAGTAGAGGTGGGGGACGAGCAGCCGTGCGGGGCCGCCGTGGGCGGGCGCGAGATCCTCGCCGTCGAACTGGTGGACGATCCACGCCTTGCCGTTGAGGATGTCCTCCATCGGCAGGTTCGTGGTGTAGCCGCCGTAGCTGGAGAACATCGTGTAGGGGTGGGAGGTGTCAACATCCTGGAAGAAGGTGTCGAGGGACACTCCCTTCCAGCGCGTGCCGAACTTCGACCAGCTGGTCACGCAGTGGATGTCGACGGTGAATTCCTCCTGCGGCAGGTTCTGGAACTCGTCCCAGGACCAGGAGTGCGCCTGCCCGGTCTCGGTTGTGAGCTGGAACTCCCACTCCGCGGTGTCGATCCTCGGCGTCGGGCCGGCGGAGAGGACAGGGAAGCTTTCGGTCAGGTACTGCCCGGGCGGCAGGCCGGGCTGGTCCTTGTTCCTGCGCCCCCGAAACCCTGATGAGATGATGCCCATGTGTTCCTCCAATCGGATGCGGAGCCCTGCCGTCGGAACGGACAGGCCTGCCCCTCGGGGAGCCCTGAACGCGTCGCCGAGCGGTAGGGGTTGCGCCTCGTGGCCCGTTCTATCACTTCGCTGGGGCAATGGAAAGAACAAGTCCCTTCCGTGTCAGCGTCAACCGGCGCGGCCGGCGCACCCGACGACGGGCGGACCGGGACGACGCGTGCATCCGAAAGCGACTAGCACACCCGAATGCGACCGGCGCGGCAGAAAAAGCGGGCCGGTTTGTCGCAATGGGACGTCTTCGGGGGGCTCAGTCCGGCCGGCCGGCGGCCGCGGCGTTGAGCAGGGAGATGACCTCGGCCTCCTCCACGGGGGAGAAATCGCCGTAGTGCTCGCCCACGGACCGGAAGCGGTGGGGGACGGCGAGGAACACGTGGGCGTCGGCCTCGGGGATGCGGGCGGCCGCATCGAACGGCGCGACCGGCGCCGCGAGGATGACCCGGGCGGCGTTGAGGCCCCGCACCACCCTGCACGCCACCCGGGCGGTGGCGCCCGTGGCGACGCCGTCGTCGACCACTACGGCCGTGCGGCCGGTGAGGTCGATGCGCGCGCGTCCCCGCCGCAGCAGGGCCGTGCGTGCCTGGAGGACGGATCGTTCCCTTTCCTCGACGGCCCGCAGCTGCTCGTCGCTCACGCGGGCGCGCTGGATCACGCGTTCCTCAAGGACGCGGGTGCCGTCTTCGCCGATCGCGCCCATCGCCAGTTCGGGCTGGGAGGGCACTCCCAGCTTGCGCACCACCACCACATCCAGCGGCACCCGCAGGGCCGCTGCGACCTCCGCCGCCACGGGCACCCCACCCCGGGGCAGGCCGAGGACCACCACCGGGCCCGAAAGATCGGCCAGCCGCCCGGCGAGCTGCCGTCCCGCATCGATCCGGTCCCGAAAGAGCATTCGTCCCACCCCCGCCCGTCGTCCCCCTGCCCGGCCCGGTTCTTGTGCCGGTGTGCCGGTGTGCCGCACCGCTGCCGGCCCTTACAGTATCCGCCGGCGCGCGCCGCCCGGGGAGTGCGGGCTCAGATCCAGCGCGGAAACCACATGCGCTGCCGCCACTGCTCGTAGGGAACAACGTCGGCGGTCCAGATCGGCAGGAAGTAGGCGGAGACCAGGACCGCGGCAGCAAGGAACGCGCCGACGAGCAGGACGCCGACGCGCCGGCGCCGCAGGGTGTCCGACGGGCCGCCCAGCACCAGGCCCAGGCAATAGACCAGGGCGAGGATGAGGAAGGGTTCGAAGGCGACGGCGTAGAAGTAGAACATGGTGCGCTCGGGGTAGAGGAACCACGGCAGGTAGCCCGCGGCGGCGCCCACAAGAACCGCTGCGGCCCGCCAGTCCCTGCTGCGGATCCACACCGCCAGCAGGATGAGCAGGGCGAGCGACGAACTCCACCAGATCAGCGGATTGCCCAGCACCGTGACCGCCTGCGAGCACGCCTCCGCGCCGCAGCCGGCCGGCTTTTCATAGAAGAAGGAGGTGGGGCGGCCGAGGATCAGCCACAGTCCCGCATGGGCCTCATACGGGTGGTCCGAGGCCAGGCCCTGGTGGAAGGTGTAGGCGCTGCGGTGGTATTCGGCCAGCGATCTCAGGGCAGGGGGCACCCAGTCCCACTGCGCGGACGGGTTGGCTGCGGCCCACTGGCGGTCGTAGGCGTCCCGGGAGGCGAACCACCCGGACCAGGTGACGAGGTAGGTCAGCGCGGCCAGCGGCACGATCGAGGCAAACGCCTGCAGGCCGTCCTTCAGCACGGCCCCGCTGGCCCACCGCCGGATCCCGGCGACGCGCCGGGCACCGAGGTCCCACGCCACGGTGAGGAGGCCGAACGCGGCGATGTAGGGAAGGGCCGACCACTTCGTCCCGAGGGCCAGCCCCAGGCAGATCCCGGCCGCGATGCGCCAGGGGCGGAGGCCGAGCCACGGGCCAAACCGCAGGTGGGCGGCGGACGGCGGGCCGCCGGTGCCGCCGGCCACGGCCGCCAGCCGTCGAGCCAGGCGCCTCCGGCCCTGCTCCCGGTCCAGCAGCAGCGCGGCGAAGGCCAGCAGCAGCCAGAACATCAGGAAGATGTCAAGGAGTGATGTGCGCGAGTGCACCAGGTGGTGGCCGTCGACGGCGAGGAGCAGCCCGGCCGCCGCCCCCAGGACAGGAGAGCCCAGGAGACGCCCGGCGACGAAGGCCAGCAGGAGGATCGAGAGGGTTCCGACCAGCGCCGCCGAGAAACGCCACCCGAAGGGATTGCCGGGGCCGAAGAGCAGCAGGCCTCCGGCGATCATCCACTTTCCCAGCGGCGGGTGCACCACATAGTCGGCGGTCGGAAGGATTACCGACGGATCGCCGGCATTGAAGGAATCGTTGGCCTCCTCGGGCCACTCCCGTTCATAGCCGGAAAGCAGCAGCGAGTAGGCGTCCTTGACGTAGTAGGTCTCGTCGAAGACCAGGCTGCCCGGCTCGCCGAGGCGGACGAAGCGCAGCACTCCGCCCAGGACGGCGATGACCACCGGCAGCAGCCAGGCCAGCACACCGCCAGGCGCCTGCGCACCGAGGAGCCGGGCCAGCAGCGCCTGCTCGGTGAAGGCCGCCCGGGCGGAGGCCACCCACCTGCGCGATCCCGGCAGGGACTTCCCGGGTTCCAGGACGGCGGCGTGGCTCACCCTGTCATGCTACCGGGGCGCATCGTTTCCGCCGGGCGCTCTCCTAGTGGGCGAGACCCTCTTCGTGGAGGCGGTGGCTCGCGGGTTCGATCTGGAAGGTGCTGTGCTCGATGCTGAGATCGAAGTGCTGCCCGACGCACACCTGCAGCTGGTCGAGCACCTTGTGCGCGTTGCCGCTGGTATAGCACTCGTCCTCCACCACCACGTGGGCGGTCAGGACGGGCAGGCCCGTGGCGATCTGCGTGATGTGGAGGTCGTGGACGTCGGTGACGAAGGCAAGGTTCGAAATATGGGAGCGCACGGCGTCCGGGTCGATGCCCGCAGGCGTCGATTCGAGCAACACGCTGACCGTCTGGCGCAGCAGACGAATGGTGCGGGGAACGATCAGGGCCCCGATCAGCAGGGCCACCAGCGCATCGGCGCGCACCCAGCCGGTCAGGGTGATGATGACGGCGGCAATGATCACGGCCACCGACCCCAGCGCGTCGTTGAGCACCTCGAGGAAGGCGGCACGGAGGTTGAAGTTCGCAGAGCGGTGGCGTGCCAGCACGGCCAGCGCCGCGATATTGCCCGCCAGACCGATGACGCCGAAGACGATCAGTTCGGGCCCGGCGACGGGGGTCGGCTCGATGAGCCGGCGTACGCCCTCGATGAGCACGTAGAGCCCGACGGCGAGGAGCAGGCCGGCCTGGGCCATGGCCGCGACAACCTCCGCCCGGCGGAAGCCCCAGGTGCGCCGTGCGGTGGCCGGCCGCAGGGCCAGGGTGGCCGCCGCCAGTGCGAGGGAGAGCCCGGCGGCGTCGGTGAAGACGTGGGCCGAGTCGAAGAGCAGGGCGAGGCTGCCCGTCAGGGCGGCGCCGATGACCTGGAGAATAAAGACTGCCACCGTGATTGCCAGCGCGGCGGCGAGCGGCCCGCGGTGCGTGGAGTCGTGTCCGTGGTGGTGGTTCCCCATGCGCCAAGGGTACCGTGCCCAGCACGCGGCAGAGGAACCCGCGACGGGGAAAGTCGGCCGCCTGCTTACCTATTGGACCGATGCCGCGGACGTCACTTAGCGTTGACACTGACGGAATGCGGCACCGGCTCCGCGTTGCCGGGTGTAAAGACGAACCCATGGAGGGCGATTGTGAAGACGAAGGCGCAGGACGGCACGACCCAGAGGCTGAAGGCCGTACTCGATGTCCTTGCCGACCGGGCGCAGGGTGCCGCCGGGGGCCCCGGCTCCGCCGTGCTGGCCGAGGCCATCGCCCGCGTGCCCCTGAACGAGCGTGAAAGCGAACTGCTCAGCGGCGGCGTCCCGCGGGGATTCAAGACCCTGACGACGGCCTCGGCGAAGCTCGTCAAGGCGGGCTGGATGGTCAAGGGCCGCAGCGGCTGGACCATCACTGAGGAGGGGCTCCGGGCGACGGTTGCCTTCCCCGACGAGGAATCCTTCGCCTCGGCACTGGCCGCCGGCACGCCCGTGCCCGCGGACACCCCGCTTCCCGCGGCCTCCGCACCTGCAGACGGCGCGGACGGCGCAGCGGAGGATGCCGGCGAGGGCGCCCCGGCGGAGGCTGAAAGCGGAGGGCACACCTCCGCGGCGGAGCAGCATGCCGGGCAGCCGGCGGCCGTCGCCATCGCCGGTAACTTCGGCTCCCACCTCGGTGCCGCCGAGGACTGGGCCCCGCACTTCGATGAGGTGCAGATGGTGTTCGATCAGGAAGAGTCGGTCTGGAAGATCACCACCGACCTTCCGGCGGGTGCGTACTCCTACAAGGTGGCCATCGACCGCTCCTGGGTGGAGAACTACGGGGCCTTCGGCGTCCGGGACGGTTCCGACCACGAACTGCACCACCCCGGTGGTCAGGTCACCTTCCGCTACGACCATGCCACGAAGGACGTCAGCACCACCTGAGCTCCGGTCACCTCGGCGGCGGGGCCGGGCCGCAGCGCAGGGGCTACCCTTGAGTAGTGAATAATCCCGCAGGAAATGCCCCGGCACCCGGCCCCGACGACGCCGCAGGGCCGGGGGCGGACACCGCCCGCCCGGCCTTCGCCGCCTACCGGGGAACCACGGGCGACGGCGGAACCCACGGCCGCGTGGTGCTGGCGGGAACCCCGATCGGCAATATGGGTGATGCGACCGAACGGCTCGTCGGGCTGCTGGCCAGCGCCGATGTGGTTGCCGCCGAAGACACTCGCCGGCTCCACCGGCTGGTGCAGGCGCTCGAGGTCACGGTGGGCGGGAAGATCGTGAGCTACCACGAGCACAACGAGGCCACCCGCACCGCCGAACTGCTCGAGGACGTGCGCTCCGGGGCGACCCTCCTGATGGTCACCGACGCCGGCATGCCGTCGGTGTCCGACCCCGGCTACCGCCTAGTGGAGGCCGCCGTGGCCGAAGGGATCGCGGTCACCGCAGCTCCGGGACCCTCGGCCGTGCTCACGGCACTGGCGCTCTCCGGGCTTCCCACCGACCGGTTCTGCTTCGAGGGTTTCCTTCCGCGCAAGGCCGGCGAACGGTCGACCCGGCTCGCCGAGCTGGCCGCCGAGCGCCGCACCATGGTCTTCTTCGAGGCGCCGCACCGCCTCGAGGCGATGCTGCGGTCCCTGCGCTCGGCCTTCGGTGGTGACCGGCCGGCCGCGGTGGCCCGCGAACTGACAAAGGTGCACGAGCAGGTCCTCCGCGGGTCCCTGCTGGAGCTCCTCGAATGGGCGCAGGACGGCGAGGTCCGCGGGGAGATCGCCGTCGTCGTCGGCGGGGCCCCCGCCGCACCGCCCTCCCGCCCGGAGGATCACGTGGCGGCAGTGCACGAACTGGTGGGGAACGGACTGCGCCTCAAGGAGGCAGTGGCGGCCGTCGCCGAGGACGCCCGCGTCAGCAAGCGCGAGCTCTACGCCGCTGTCATCGCCTCCCGGTAGCTTCGGGGGCCCGCGCCGCCCGGATCGGCGGGTTGTGCATCTGAACAACACCTCCGGTATGCGGTGGTGCAGCGGAGTATGGACAGGCCCGGGCGCGCGGCGCTACCGTGAGCGGGAATCCGGGCCGCGTCCGCCGCAGCTCCAGTGCCGCTTCCACCGCCCCTTACCGTCGAGGAGTTCATCATGACTGTCACCGTCGAGCGCGAACAGGACCTGCTGGCGCAGGTTCCCACCGGATTGCTGATCGGCGGGCAGTGGCGCGATTCCTCCACCGGCGCCTCCTTCGACATCGAGGACCCCGCGACGGGCAAGACCCTGATCACGATCGCTGACGCCACCCCGGCCGACGGCGCGGCCGCGCTGGACGCCGCCGTCGCCGCGCAGGAGGACTGGGCCCGGACGGCCCCGCGCGAGCGCGGCGAGATCCTCCGCCGGGCGTTCGAACTCGTGACGGCGCGCGCCGATGACTTCGCGCTGCTGATGACCCTCGAGATGGGCAAGCCCCTGGCCGAGGCCCGCGGGGAGGTCACCTACGGCGCCGAGTTCCTCCGCTGGTTCTCCGAGGAGGCGGTGCGGGCCTCCGGGCGGTACTCCATGGCCCCGGACGGCAAGTCCCGGCTGCTCGTCACCAAGAAGCCCGTGGGTCCGTGCCTGCTGATCACGCCGTGGAACTTCCCGCTGGCCATGGCCACCCGCAAGATCGCCCCCGCGGTCGCCGCCGGCTGCACCATGGTGCTCAAGCCGGCAAACCTCACGCCGCTGACCTCCTCCCTGTTTGCCCAGGTGATGGAGGAGGCCGGGCTGCCGGCCGGCGTGCTGAACGTCATCCACACCACCGACGCACAGGGCGTCACCGGTCCGCTGGTCGAGGATCCGCGCCTGCGCAAGCTCTCCTTCACCGGCTCCACCCCGGTGGGGCGCAGCCTGCTGGCCGCCGCCTCCAAAAACGTCCTGCGCACCTCGATGGAACTCGGCGGCAACGCGCCGTTCCTCGTGTTCGAGGACGCCGACCTCGACGCCGCCGTCACCGGCGCGCTGGCGGCGAAGCTGCGCAATATGGGCGAGGCGTGCACCGCTGCGAACCGCTTCCTCGTTCACGAATCGGTCGCCGACGAGTTCGCCGCCCGGCTGGCCGAGCGGATGGCCGGCATGCGGACCGCCCGCGGCACCGAGGACGAATCGAAGCTCGGCCCGCTGATCGACCGCAAGAGCCGGGACAAGGTCCACAGCCTGGTCACCGACGCGCTCGCCGACGGGGCCGAGGCCGTGACCGGCGGCGCGCCGGTCGAGGGCCCCGGCTACTTCTACCAGCCCACGGTCCTCAAGGGCGTGGACCGGTCCTCCCGCATCCTGAGGGAGGAGATCTTCGGCCCGGTCGCCCCGATCGTCACCTTCTCCACCGAGGACCAGGCCGTACAGCTCGCCAACGACACCGAGTACGGGCTGGTGGCCTACGTCTTCACCCGCGACCTGAACCGGGGCCTTCGCATGGGCGAACGCCTCGACACGGGGATGCTTGGCCTCAACGCCGGGGTCATCTCCAATGCGGCGGCTCCGTTCGGCGGGATCAAGCAGTCAGGGCTCGGCCGGGAGGGCGGCTCCGAGGGGATCGAGGAGTACCTCTACACCCAGTACATCGGCATCGCCGACCCCACCGCCTCATAACCCGCGGCCTCCTAGCCCACCGCCTCGTAGCCCACCGCCTCCTAGTCCACCGCTTCCTGACCGGGCCGCTGCCGGGTCGGGCGCAGCAGGGACCGGGGAAGGAATCGAGCCCGCAGCCGGGCCGGCAGGCGGCTCTGCTCCCGCAGCGCAGCGGTCACCGCTGTGACGTCGTCCCAGCTGGCGGCCGGAGCAGCCAGGAGGGCAACACCTGCCCCGGCGGCCGGGGCCGCCGCAGGGCCGGCGTATTCCTCGCGTTCGAAGGCCCGCTGGAGCCGCTGCAGCGAGTCCGCTGCGGGCCCGCGCAGGCCGGCCTCGGCCTGCAGCCGCTGCGAGAACCCGCGTGGGGTGTCGGTTGGCAGGGCCGGGTGTCCGTAGTCCCCGGCGACCTCGGTCGTCTGGGCCCAGGCGGCGGCCGCAGTACCGGGTCCCTCTCCTGAGAGCACCCGGCGCCGCCGTGCCGCCGTGCGTGCCGAGCGGATCAGCAGGGGCAGGAGCGCGAGCAGCATCCCAGCGGCCGCTGCGGTTCCGGCGGCGGCGGCGCGGGACTGTGCAGCGGCAGGATCGGCGGCGCCGGCGGGGGTCTCCTCCGGGTCGGCGGCCGTTCCCGGCGGCACGTCCGCCGCGCCGGGGTTGAGGTTGTCATAGTCGTCGACGCGGACATTAAACGGCGAGGTGATGGTCTGCGCGTAGTCCGGAACGACGCCGCGTGAGGGAGTGGGTTCGAACCGCACCCAGCCGACCCCGTTGAAGTACAGCTCGGGCCAGGCGTGAGCGTTGCGGGAATCCACGGCGAACTCGCGCAGCTCCATGCCGTCGGGCCCGGCCGCCAGATCGCCCGTCGTCGTGCCCGGGGTATAGCCGACGGCGACCCGGCTGGGGATGCCCGCGGCCCGCGCCATCACCGCCATCGTGCCGGCGTAATGGACGCAGTAGCCGGCGCGCGTCTCCAGGAACCGGGCCATCACGCCCATGCTGCTTCCGTCGTAGCCGCCCTCGACCGGCGCATCCACCGAGTAGGTGAAGTCCCGGCTCCTCAGGAAGTTCTGGATGGCTATCGCCTGGTCGTAGGGGTTGCGCAGCCGCCCGGTGACCGCTTCGGTGGTCTCGAGCACAATGTCGGGGGTATCCTCGGGCAGCTCCGTGAAGACCGGGGCCACCGCGCCCTTCGGTGCCGGCCGGATGGCACTCAGGCGCTCCTCGGTGAGGTCGGGCAGCGTGCTGATCACCTCGTACTCCTGGCGCACAGAGGTGCCGCCGTCGTAGGAGAGGATGCTGAGGTTCTTCGGGTCCCAGGTCCAGCGCCCGTTGAGGCTCGCGACACTGACCGGCGCGTAGGGGGCCAGCAGCCACGGGCTGGTGTAGCTGTCGGTGTTGATCCGGGTGAACGCCGTAGCGCCGAACTCCCCGGCCGAACGGACCGACTCGGAGCCCATTCCCTGGAGCCCGGGCTCGCGTTCATCCCGGCGCTGATCGGGTTCCCACCGCTGCCCGGCGAAGTCCTCAAGCGTCACGGCCCTCAGGTACACCGGCTCGGGGGAGTTCGTGGCATAGGTGACCCGACCGAAGCCGGCCGGGTTGCGCAGGTCATTGCCCAGGGTCACCGCCGGGTTGAGCCCGGAGGAGCTGCCCCATACGTTCAGCCGGGCACCCTGCGGGAAGGCCCCGCTGTTGAACCCGGGAATGGCCAGGGGCAGGAGCACCGTGACGGCGACCGCCGCCGCGCCCACCGCCAGGCCGCGCCCGAGGTACCCGGTGGAACCCGAAGCCGCCGAGGCTGCCAGGAGGCCTTCACGCCACTGCGCGCAGCCCAGGAGCAGCAGGTAGGCGGCCACCGTCAGGAGGAACGGCACCATCCCGACGCCCAGCGGCTTGACCACCGCCGGAACCACCATCAGGGCCAGCAGCCCGATGCCGCTGACGGCGGGCATCCGCAGGGTGGTGGCAAGGGTGTCGACGGCGATGGCGATCAGTCCGATGGCCGCGCAGGTCACCAGGAAGATGCCCGCCCCGGGGAGGACCGGTGCCGCCTGCGACGTGACGGTGTCCTCGGCATGGTTGAGCAGAATCTGCAGCTGGACGCCGGTTCCGGGCCCGGGGATCACCCCGAGGATGCTTTGGTCGGGGACGAACCGCGACGTCAGGCAGCCGCCCAGGGTCAGCAGGCCCGCGAGCAGGGTGACCAGCCCGGGCAGCCGCAGCGTACGCGCCAGCGACATGGCGATCATCACGGGAAGCACGGTGTTGAACACCGGCCCGAACCAGGTCCAGGGCTCGATGACGCCGTTGAGGCTGGTGGATGCGGCGAGAACGCCGGCGCCCACGGCCGCACTGACCGCCCAGTGCGCATAATCGGGACGGGACGGGCCCTCGGCGGCTGTGCCGGGGGTCTGCCGTGAGTCGGCCACGGGGCGTTCGAGCGTCGCTGTCACCGGAGACCTTCCTGGGGAATGGAGGTGCGCGGGCCTGCCGGTGCGGGCGGTGCGGAGTGCCCGAGGCCCGCCCAGACAGCCGGCATGTCGGCGCGCGGGGAAGCGGCGGCCGCATGCCAGCCGGCGGTGCGCAGGATGTCGATCTGGGCGGCGGCCTCTGCCGGCCGGTCGACAACCACGAGCGCCAGGGCCGCCGATCCATAGCCGGAGGCGGTGGCGAGGCTCCGCGCTTCCTCGGGCGTGAGCAGTCCGAGGACGGCGATCAGCGGGCCCCGGTGCCGGGTGGACGCGAGCCGGTCGAGCAGGTCGTCGCCGAAAGGGGAGCCGGGGTCGTGCTGGTGGGGATCCTCCCGGCGGGAACCGCGGCCCGGCGGCACCGCGGATCCTGCCGGGCTGCTCCCGCTGCGCCGCTGCACCGGCCGGCGGGCGGGGCCGGCCCCGGCGGCGATGCTCCCGCTGCGCCGGCCGCCGTCGTGCGCGGGGCCGAGCGCCGCGAGCCCCTCGGCGATGGCGGCCAGCGCGCCGGGACCCTGGAATTCCTCATCCCCGGGGAAGGGCGCGGAGGGGGACCGCAGCAGGGCGGGGGCCCCGTGATGGTCAAGGAACCGCAGCGCGTAGCTGCGCTCCAGGAGATGCGCGCTGATCGACACCGCCGCCGTCACGGCCCACTCAAAGGTTGGGATCGTGTTGATGCCCGCCCCGCCGTGGCCGGCATCGGCGCCGAACACGGCGTTGAAGCCGTAGCTGAAGCTCGACTGCCGCTGGTCCATCAGGAGCGTGGCCTCGGGCGTGGTCACAGACTCCTCCTGCCGCACCATCAGCTCGTTGTGCCGGGCCGTGGCGGCCCAGTGCACGCGGCGCATCGAATCCCCGTGCCGGTACTCGCGCGTCATCACGTCATCGTCGCTGGGGTTCGCCTGGCGGCGGGTGGCGGCCGTGCCGTCGGTGCCGCGCGATCCCGACAGCGGGGCCGCCACGAGATCCAGCGGCGCCGGGGTCACCACCAGGGGGTCAGGGTGGCCCAGGAGGTGCCTGGAGGTGCCCAGCCCGAAGGGGTCGGTGAACTGCGCGGTCACCGGGCCGATCTCGAAGAGGCCGCGGGTTGAGGACCGGAGGCGGTACTCATAGAGGCTCACCCCGTCGCGCGTCGGATTGCGGGAGGGAAAGGTGAACTGCGGGGCGCGCCCGAAGCGCGGCGGCACGTGTTCCTCCATGGTGACCGGCGGCCCCGGCGGGCCGTTGGAGGCCACGGCCAGGGAGACGGTGGTCGTGGAGCCGGTCTCCATGGTCGAGGGGGCGAAGCTGCGTTCGATGGTGAACCGCGGCTTGATCAGCCGCAGCATCAGCACCGACAGGGCTGGCAGGCAGGCCAGGAAGACCCCAACGTAGAGCAGGTCGCGGCGGCCCAGGATCTGCGCGGCCAGCAGCGCCGTGCCGCCCGCAATCACGAAGCCCCACCCGCGCTGGGTCAGGACGTTCGTGGGGAGTCGGTCGAGCAGCGCCATGGCCGGCCGGAACCCGTCAGCGGCCCCGGGTCCCGGCCCCGCGCGCATCACGCGGAACCGGCACCTTGGACAGCACGTTCTCGACGACGGAGGCGGCGGTTTCCCCGGCGCTCGCGGCCCGCCGGTCGAGCATCAGGCGGTGGGCGAGCACGGGTCCGGCCATGGCCGTGATGTCGTCGGGAAGGACGAAGTCCCGGCCCTCGAGGGCCGCGGTGGCCTTGGCCGCGCGGAGCAGCTGAAGCAGGGCCCGCGGGCTGGCGCCCAGGCGCAGCCGCTGGTGGGTGCGGGTCGCAGCGCCCAGGGCCACGGTGTACTCCTTCACCGCGGGGGAGACGAAGACGGAGCGCACCTGAGCCATCAGAGCCGCGATGCCCGCGGCCGTGGTGGAGGGCCGGACCTCCGCCAGTGGCGAGAGGGACTGGTGGGTTTCGAGCATTTCGATCTCGGAGCGGGCGTCGGGATAGCCCATGGAGATCCGGGCCATGAAGCGGTCCCGCTGGGCCTCCGGCAGCGGATACGTCCCCTCCATCTCGATGGGGTTCTGGGTGGCGACGACCATGAACGGATCCCCCAGGGCGTGGGTGCGCCCGTCGACGGTGACCTGGTGTTCCTCCATGCACTCAAGCAGGGCCGACTGGGTCTTGGCCGAGGCCCGGTTGATCTCGTCGCCGATCACGATGTTCGCGAACACCGGGCCGGGACGGAACTCGAAGCGGCGCGAATCCTGGTTGTAGATCGACACCCCGGTGACGTCCGAGGGCAGCAGATCCGGGGTGAACTGGATGCGGTTCACGGTGCAGTCGATGGTGCGCGCGAGGGTCTTGGCCAGCATCGTCTTGCCGACCCCCGGCACGTCCTCAAGCAGCAGGTGACCCTGCGCCAGCAGCACCGTCAGGGCCAGCCGCGCCGCATCAGGCTTGCCGTCGATCACCGTGTTGATCGAGCCGAGGATCCCCGACGCCACCGCGGCAAAGGACTCAACCGCCGGGTCCGGTCCCGCCGCGCCCGGCAGGTGGGAATCCTCGACGGTCGTGTTCTGGACGTCCATGGGTGCCTTCCGCGCAGGGCAGCTACGGGTCGGAGTCCGGCGGAGAGCGGCCGGAGAATACGACGCGCAGGCGATGACCTCGGCGACCGCCGCGGTGGGCGTGCTTTGGCTGACTAGATACTTAGATTACTAGGTCAACCTCCCGCGCGGGTGGAAAGTTCCCGGGCTGGATAGGCTGGGGCCATGAGCAACAGTTCCGCGTACTCAGCAGGCTCCATCCCCGGGCCCTACCGGCCGGCGGACGGACCCGATGACACTCCCGATGACACCACCGGTGCCGGCCCGGCCCCGGTGAGGGCACGGAAGTCGGAGGGCGATGGGGGCCAGCGGCGGAAACTCGACTACCCGCCGCTGCCCGAACCGCTGCCGGTTCCGGTGATCGACAACCACACCCACCTCGACTTCCGCGACGGGCTGGTCGAGGTGAGCCTGCGCGCCGCCCTCGACGCGGCGGAGGCTGCGGGGGTGGCCGGGGTGGTCCAGGTGGGCTCGGACCTCGAGTCCTCCCGTTTCACCGTGAAGGCCGTCGATGCCGATCCGCGGATCCTCGGCGCCGTGGCCCTGCACCCCAACGACGCCCCGAAACTCGCGGCCGAGGGTTCGCTCGAGGAGGCGCTTGAGGAGATCGAGCAGCTCGCGGCGCACCCGCGCATCCGGGCCATCGGTGAGACCGGCCTCGACTACTTCCGCACCCCCCAGGAGGGCATCGAGCGCCAGCGCTACTCCTTCCGGCGTCACCTCGACATCGCCAAGCGCCTCGGCCTCGCCCTGCAGATCCACGACCGGGACGCCCACGACGACGTCGTGGCCACCGTCCTCGAGGAGGGGGCGCCGGAGCGCGTGGTGCTCCACTGCTTCTCCGGCGATGCGGCCCTGGCCCGGACCTGCAACGAGAACGGCTGGTACATGTCATTCGCCGGCACTGTCACGTTCAAGAACGCCGGCAACCTCCGGGAGGCTTTGGCCATCGCCGACCCCTCGCTGATCCTCGCCGAGACGGACTCCCCGTTCCTCACCCCGCACCCGTACCGGGGCCAGCCGAACGCGTCCTACGTGGTGCCGTACACCGTGCGGGCGATGGCGGAGGTGCTCAGCGCCGACCTTGAGCAGCTGTGCGGGCGGATCCTGGCGAACACGACCGCCGTCTACGGTTCGTGGGACTGATCGGTTCGTGGGACTGACCGGCTCCTGGTACCGACCGCTACCTGAGCCGACCGCGGCCGTCCCGCCTGACGCTTGCCGGAACCGGTGGGACGGGTGGAGCGGAAGGGTTTGGAGTTAAGGTCACGGCACGGTTACGGTTAGCACCTGTTAGCCGGGGTCGGGGAAGGCATTCGGACTAACGCCGCCTGCGGCATTGCACCGGCAGGGCACCCGTGCTCCGCCGCTGCCCCCGCAGGCACCTCCAGCAGCTCCGGGCCGACCGCGTGCCCGGTGGTGATCCGTGCGCCCCGCGCTGTCAGCAGGCTCCGGATCCCGCGCTGCGGTTCCCCGTGCCCGGAGACTTCGTACATGGGGGACCCGGTGGGGAAAAGGGTGCGCAGGCATTGGCTGAAGCGGACGGGCCAGACGGTGGTGATGATGAGCCTCGTCTCGGGGCTCGTCGCCTTCGTCGGCAACGGCAAACAGGTCGAACTCACCGTCGAGGGCCGCACCTCGACGGTGCAGACCTACGGCGGCACGGTCGAGGAGATCCTGGCCAAGGCCGAGGTGCCCCTGGGCCCGCACGATGACGTCGTCCCCGCCCGCACGGCGGAGGTGCCCGACGGCGCCGCCATCGAGGTTCACAGGGCGCAGGAGATCGACCTGATCCTCGACGGCGTGCGCTCAACGCACCCCACGACGGTGCGGACCGTCGACGACCTGCTGGCCGAGCTGGGACTGGCCCGCACCGCGGCGGTGTCGCTGCCTCGGGCCACCGAACTCTCCACCGTCGATTCGGCCATCACCGTCCGGACCCAGAAAAGGGTGACCCTCACCGTGGGCGGAGCCTCCTCCGTGCACACCACCTCGGCCGTCTGGCTCCCGGAACTGCTCGCCGAAGCGGGAATCACCCTCGGGGCGGAGGACCGCGTCTCCATCCCGGCCTCCGCCGCCGTCATCGACGGCCTCGGCGTGAAGATCACCCGCATTACGAGCAGGGCCACGCGCACGCTCACCGAACCCATCGCTTTTGAAAGGGTCGAGACCGAGGACCCCGGGCTTCCCCGCGGTGAGCGCAAAATCACTGTCGCGGGCGTCGACGGGGAGCGCACCAGCGTCTACGCCGTCCGCCTCGAGGACGGCAGGGAGGTCTCGCGCCGCCTGCTCAGCCGGAAGGTCCGCCGGGAACCGGTTCCGGAGCAGATCAGCGTCGGAACCCGCCCCGCCGCCAAACCCCGGCCGGAGGCCGCCCCGGCGAAGGAGGCCGGTCGGCCCGCCGGGGAACCGGCTCCGCAGGGGAACGTGTGGGCCGCGCTGGCCGAGTGCGAGTCCGGGGGAAACTGGTCGATCAATTCCGGCAACGGCTACTACGGCGGGCTGCAGTTCAGCAGGTCGAGCTGGCTGGGCGCCGGCGGCGGCAAGTACGCGCCGCTGCCGCACCTTGCCTCGCCGGCGGAGCAGATCGCCACGGCCGAGGTGCTCAAGGGCAGCGGCGGCTGGGGTCATTGGCCTTCCTGCGCCTCGAAGCTCGGCCTGCGCTGAGCCCGGGACGCGCCCTTCAGGGCGCGGGGGCCCCGGCGCTGCCGGGCCCTGCTGGACCGGCGGAGGCCGCCCGGCGGCTACCATAACTAGGTGACAACGCCTTCGATAACGCCGCCGCCCGCACCGCTGCTCGGTGCAGCCGACATCCGCCGGCTGGCTGCGGAGCTCGACATCCGGCCCACCAAGACGCTCGGCCAGAACTTCGTGATCGACGGCAACACCATCCGCCGGATCGTCGCCGCGGCCCAGCTGGGCGAGGGCGAGACTGTGCTCGAGGTGGGCCCCGGGCTGGGCTCGTTGACCCTCGGCCTGCTCGACGCCGCCGAACGCGTCGTGGCCGTGGAGATCGATCCCGTCCTGGCCGGCCGGCTTCCGGCGACGGTACGGCAGTGGCGCCCGGAGCGGGCGGACGCCCTCGACGTCGTGCTGGCCGACGCCCTGCGCGTCACCGAGCTGCCGCACCCGCCCACCGCCCTCGTGGCGAACCTCCCGTACAACGTCGCGGTGCCCGTGGTGCTGAACCTGCTCGCCCGCTTTCCGTCGCTGCGTTCGGGCCTGGTCATGGTGCAGGACGAGGTGGCCGACCGGCTAGCGGCGGGCCCCGGATCGAAGGTCTACGGCGTCCCCTCGGTCAAGGCGGCCTGGTACGCGCGGATGGCCAAGGCCGGGGTGATCGGCATGAACGTCTTCTGGCCCGCGCCCAAGATCGCCTCCGGGCTGGTGCGCTTCACCCGGCACGACCCGCCGGCCACGACGGCGTCCCGCGAGGAGGTCTTCGCCGTCATCGACGCCGCCTTCGCCCAGCGCCGCAAGACACTGCGGGCGGCCCTGTCCGGCTGGGCCGGCAGCCCCGTCCTCGCGGAGCAGGCCCTCGTGCGGGCCGGCGTCGACCCGACGGCCCGCGGCGAGGTGCTCGATATCGCAGCCTACGCGCGGATCGCCGAAGGGAAGGCCCCAACCGCCTGACGCCCGCGATTTTCCGCACGGAAGCCGGTGATCTAAGTTGGACCCTATGGAGTCGGGAAGAGCTGGACGGTTGCGGGGTGGCCCGCGCAGGGTCCGGGTCCGGGCTCCGGGCAAGATCAACGTCTCCCTGCGGGTGGGCCCTCCCCGCGAGGATGGCTACCACGGGATCGCCAGCGTGTTCCTCGCCGTCTCCCTGTACGAGGAGGTCACGGCGACCCGGGTGGACGGCGACGGCGTCACCGTCAGCGTCAACGGGCAGGGCACCCTTAACCTGCCGGTCGGCGCGGTTCCCCTCGATGCCACCAACCTCGCCGTCCGCGCCGCGCAGCTGCTCGCCGAGGTGAGCCCGGGCTCGACCGGCGTGCACCTCGACATCACCAAGCGCGTGCCCGTGTCCGGCGGGATGGGCGGCGGCTCGGCCGACGCGGCCGCGGCGCTGCTCGCCTGTGACGCCCTCTGGGGCAGCGGCTTCTCCCGGGACGAACTCGCGAAGATCGCCGTGAGCCTTGGCGCTGACGTCCCCTTCGCGCTGCTCGGCGGCACCGCCGTCGGCCTGGGCGTCGGCGAGCAGCTGACCCCTGCGATCTCCAAGACACCGCTGCACTGGGTGCTGGCGCCCGCGGACTACGGCCTGTCCACCCCCCAGGTGTACCGGCTGCTCGATGAGATCCGGCTGCGCACGGGGGCCCACGCGCCGCTCCAGCCCGAAATCGACCCGGCCATCCTCGGCGCGATGCGGGCCGGAAACGCCCCGGCCCTGGCGCCGCTGCTCTCCAACGACCTCCAGGAGCCGGCATTGGAACTCGCGCCGGGCCTAGGCGATATCCTTGAAGCAGGAACAAAGGCCGGCGCCCTAGCGGGGATCGTCTCCGGCTCCGGACCGACCGTCGCGTTCCTGGCCCGCAGCGCGGGGCATGCCGTCGAGCTCGAGTCCCGGCTCGAGGCCGCGGGAATGGCCGCCACCGCGGTCCACGGCCCGGCGCACGGCGCGCGGATTGCCACCGACACCGCCGGCTGAGCCAGCCGGCCGACACCTCTTACCGAAAGCAGTTCGCATTGGCACACCTTCTCGGCGCTGAAAACCTCGGCGTCGCCTTCGTTACCCGCACCATCCTCGACGGGGTGTCCCTCGGCCTCGAGGACGGCGACCGCATCGGAATGGTGGGGCGCAACGGCGACGGCAAGTCAACGCTCATGCGCCTGCTCGCACAGCGCACCACCCCCGACTCGGGCCGGGTCACCCGCCGGCGCGACGTGAGCGTCGGCTACCTGGACCAGACCGATGTGCTCGACGGCTCCCTCTCCGTGGGCGAGGCGATCGTCGGGACCCAGGACGACCACGAATGGGCCTCAAGCCCCAAGATCCGCGACGTCATGGGCGGGCTGGTCTCCGAGGTGGACTGGCACGCGCCGGTCTCCTCGCTGTCGGGCGGCCAGAAGCGGCGGGTGGCGCTGGCGAAGCTGCTGATCGGCGACCACGACGTGATCATGCTCGACGAGCCCACCAACCACCTCGACGTCGAGGGGGTGGCGTGGCTCGCCGGGCACTTGAAGCAGCGCTGGCGCCCCACCGAAGGCGGGCTCCTCGTCGTCACCCACGACCGCTGGTTCCTCGATGAGATCAGCACCCGCACCTGGGAGGTCCACGACGCCATCGTCGACGGATTCGACGGCGGCTACGCCGCGTACGTCCTCGCCCGCGCCGAGCGGGACCGGATGAACTCGGTCATCGAGAGCAAGCGCGTCCAGCTCGTCAAGAAGGAGCTCGCCTGGCTGCGCCGCGGCGCGCCCGCCCGGACCGCGAAGCCCAAGTTCCGCATCGAGGCGGCCAACGAGCTGATCGCCGACGTCCCGGAGCCCCGCGATACGCTCGCCCTCAACAAGATGGCGATGTCCCGTCTCGGCAGGGACGTGCTTGACCTCGAGGACATCAGCCTCACCATCGACGCCGGCGGGCAGGAGCGCCAGCTGTTCTCCAACGTGACCCTGCGCCTGGCACCGGGGCAGCGGCTCGGCCTGGTCGGGGTGAACGGATCGGGTAAGACGACGCTGCTGCGCATGCTCAACGGCGAGGTGGCACCGACTAAGGGGCGCCTGAAGCGCGGCAAGACGGTGCAGACCGCCGTGCTGTCCCAGGAGGTCCGCGAGCTCGACGAGCTGGGGGGCAGCCGGGTGATCGAGGTGATCGAGGCCGAAAGGCGCGTCTTCAGCGTCGGCGGCAAGGAGGTGTCGGCCAGCCAGCTTGTCGAGCAGCTCGGCTTCACCAACGAGAAGCAGTGGACCCGCGTCAGCGAACTCTCCGGCGGGGAACGCCGGCGGCTCCAGCTGCTGCGCCTGCTCGTGGGTGAACCGAACGTCCTGATGCTCGACGAACCGACGAACGACCTGGACACCGACACCCTCTCGGCCATCGAGGACGTCCTCGACGGCTGGCCCGGCACCCTCGTCGTGGTCTCCCACGACCGGTACCTGCTGGAACGGGTCACCGACACCCAGATGGCGCTGCTCGGCGACGGGCGCCTGCGGGACCTTCCCGGCGGGGTGGACCAGTACCTCGAGCTGAGGCGGGCCGCGCCGTCCCTGGCGGTGACGGGCTCCTCGGCGTCCCCCGCGGTGTCAAAGGACAGCGGTTCGGAAAACGGATCCTCGGAGGCCGACCTGCGCCAGGCCCGCAAGGACCTCGCCCGGATCGAGCGGCAGATCACGAAGATCGATGCCCAGAAGGGCAGGCTTCACCAGCAGATGGAAGAGGCGGGCGCGAAGGCCGACGCCGATTTCGAGTACCTCGCGGACCTCAATGCGAAGCTCAAGGCACTCCAGGAAGAGACCGACGGATTGGAAGAGCAGTGGCTGCTCGCTGCGGAGGTCCTGGGCGAGTAGCACCCGCCTAAATATGAGTAGCGGTTACGCGGAATTTCCGTCGTAACCCGCGGAAGCCCGGTGTTAGCTTGATGGAAACCCGTGGTGACCGAATACGCTCATTTTTTAGGAATTTTGTATGCCGTACGTCCTTGGCGTTGATATCGGAACGAGTTTCACGGCCGCGGCGATCACCCGCCTTGGCGGTGACTCGGTGGCGACGCCGTCGGCCCTGGGCCTGGGGCTGCGCGGAGGCGCGGTGCCCACGGTGGTGTTCCTCGGCGAGGACGGACGGATGCTCGTGGGGGAGGCTGCGGAGCGGCGCGGGCTTGAATGCCCCGAGCGCATGGTGCGCGAATTCAAGCGCCGGATCGGCGACCCGGTTCCCTTCGTGGTCGGCGGGGTGAGCGTCGCCGCCGAGGACCTGTTCGCCACGATGGCGCGCTGGGTGGTGGACCGTGCCGGGGAGCGCGAAGGCGAGCCTCCCGTGGCGGTGACCGTCTCCCACCCGGCGGGCTGGGGCGACCACCGGACGGGCCTGGTCCGGGCCGCGCTGGCCGGCGTGGGGCTTGCCGATGTGGTGCTCCTGAGCGAACCGGAGGCGGCTGCCCTCCACTATGCCTCTCAGGAGCGGATCGAGCCGGGCAGCACGATCGCCGTCTACGACCTCGGCGGCGGAACCTTCGATGCCGCGGTGCTGCGCAAGAACGATACCGAAACCTTCACGGTGCTCGGGCGGCCGGGCGGCATCGAGCGGCTCGGCGGAGCCGATTTCGACCAGGCCGTCTTCGCCCATGTGGCCGCCGGGGCCGGACCGGCCTTCGCGGACCTCGACGTCTCCGACCCCGGGGTCCTTTCGGCCCTCGCACGGGTCCGCCGGGAATGCACCGAGGCAAAAGAGGCCCTGTCCGCCGATTCCGAGGCGACCATCCCGGTGCTGCTGCCTGGGGCGCACACCTCCGTGCGGCTCGTCCGGTCCGAGTTCGAGTCGATGATCGAGGATCCGGTGCGCTCGACCGTCGAGGTGCTCGCCGGGGTCCTTGAGGCCGCCGGTGTTGAGGCCGCCGACCTCGACGCGATCCTGCTGATCGGCGGCTCTTCAAGGATTCCCCTGGTTGCCGAACTGCTTTCGGAGCAGCTCGAGCGGCCGATCGCCATCGACGCCGACCCCAAGGCATCGATCTCCCTGGGAGCCGCGTTCGCCGCCGCCGGGCTCGTGGAGGAGGACCTCGACGGGGACGACGGCGGAGCGCCGGCCGGCGCGCCCGGGAGTCCCGAGCGGCCCGTTCTGGCCTCCGGCGCGCCGCCGGCCCTCGCACCGGCCGGCGCCGGAACGGCGCGCTCCCGGACGGGCGTGCGGATCGGGGCGGTGGCCGTGTCCGTCGCGCTGCTCACCGGTCTTACGGCGACCGCGGCACAGAGCCCGCGGTTCTTCGGGGGCCTGAGCGCCGCCGCGGAGGCCGATTCGCGCACGGGCACGCCCAGTTCCCCGACCGGAGAGCCGACGGGCGGCGGCGGGAATCCCGACACACCGGACAGGAACTGGTTCTCTCAGCTGACGGATCCGGCGGCGCCCCCGGCCCCTGTCAAGGCGGTCCCGGCAGGTATTGCCGCGCTCGGACCCGGCGGATCCGATGCAGGCACGACGCAGGGGAAGGATTCTGGGGCGGGCGATAAGGATTCCCTTCCCACCGGAGGGAAGGGATCCGCCGGCACCACCTCCGCTGACCCCGGGACGGCGGGCACGGACGGCAGCGGGGAACCGTCCACCGGGCCGGCCCCCGAAACCCCCGGTCCGGATGCGGTCACCCCGCCCAATTCGCCGTCCCCGGTGCCGGAGCCGACGCCGCCGCCGGTGACACCGCCGCCGGTGACCCAGCCGGCTCCGTCGCCGACGACCGAGCCTGCGCCGCCGGTGACCCAGCCGCCTCCGTCGCCGACGACCGAGCCTGCGCCGCCGGTGACCCAGCCGCCTCCGTCGCCGACGACCGAGCCGGCGCCGCCGCCGGTGACCCAGCCGCCTCCGTCGCCGACGACCGAGCCGGCGCCGCCGCCGGCCGGTCCGGTGCCCTCGCAGTCCGCCCCGGTTGATCCCAGCCCGGAACCCAGCGTGGCCATCGAGACGGCCCCGGCCCCACCGCCGGCAGCCCCGGAAGGCTGACCGGAGGTGCAGGGAGGAAGTCTGGGGGTCTCACTGCCGTGTCCGCTGAGGAGAACGGTTGCCGCGTCCTTCCTCGAGGCCGCGGACCGGTCCGCGGCCGATCCGCAGCGGCGCCTCGTTGCGGGGATCTCCGGCGCCGGCGGATCAGGCAAGAGCGCCCTTCTCGACCTTGCCGAGGAGCGCTACCGGGACGCCGGAATCGACGTCGTGCGCGGCCCCGCCGCCCTCGACACCGGTATCGGTGAAACCGAACCGGACGGCGCCCGCCGGGCGGTCCTCGTCGATGACGCCCACCTCCTCGACGACGACGCGCTGGCCCGGATCCTCTCGATTCTTGAGGACCGCTCCGCCGATGTGATCGTCTCCTACCGGGGCTGGCCCCGGAGCCCGGCTCTCGAGCGCCTGGCCGCCGTCCTTGAACAGCGCCATCCGCCGGTGGTGCTGGGTCCGCTGGGCGGGGACGATCTCGCCCGCTATCTCGGTGCCGCCCTGGGCAACCCGGTGCCGGCGGCGACCCTTGGGCTGGTGGCGGACCTCACGGGCGGGATGCCGTGGCTCGTGCAGCGGGTCACCGCGGGCCTGCAGCAGGAGCCCGGCGGAACGGGGTCCGCCCCGGAGGTTCCCCGCGGCGTCATGGACCAGCTCGGCTACGACCTCGACGGCGTCGACGCCGCGCTGCGCGAGCTGCTGCTGGCGATGGCCGTCGGCTTCGTCCCGCCGCGGCAGGTCCCGCCCGGGCTGGCCGCGGCCGGTACGCCCGTCGATACCCTGCTCGCCCGGGGCCGGGCCGCTGGGATGCTGCTTCCCGATGGATGCCTCGCCCCCCTGATCGGCCGCGCCCTGCTCGCAGCCACTCCCGCCTACCGCGTCCAGGAGCTGCAGCACTCCCTCGTGGACCTCTTGACGGACGCGGACCTGCGGTTCGGGGAGGTTGCCCGCGGCCTGGCCCGCGACGGGCTGCAGCACCCCCGGGTGGCGGCTGCGCTCGTGGCCGCGGCCGACGCGGAGCTGCCCGACGCACCGGAGGCCGCGGCGGCGCTGTACGAGGAGGCGGGCGCCGCCGGCGACGACGGGCTCTCCACGGCGGCGCGCCGGGCTCAGGCCGCCGCAGCGATGGGGGACCTCGACGGCGCGTGCCGGATCCTTGACCATCTGCTCGCCCAGGAGGATGCGCCGGACATCGCCCGCGCCGCCGACGTGGCCGCGTCCGTGTGGGCCCAGCGCGGCATGCTCGCCCGCGGCGCCGACGTGTACCGATGGCTGGGGGAGGGGCGTGCCGGGAGTTCCGCCGCCCTGGCCGCCGTCGCGATGATCGGCAGCGGGGACCGGGACGGAGCGGAGAAGATGCTCAGGGAAACCGCGCAGGACGGCTCCCCAACGGTGCGCGCCGTCTCGGTCGCCCTGATGGGGCGGGGCGTGCACACCTCGCTGGGGCCCGCTCCGGCGCAGGCCCTGCCCGGACTGATCCGCGCCTCCGACATGATGACCGCCTCGGGCCAGACGCTTCCCCTGCCAGACCTGCCGGCCGCCCTCGCCGCCCTCGCTGCACTCAGCAGCGGCGAGCTCGAGCTCGCCGAATCGGTCCTCGACGCGGCGCTCGCCGGCGGGCAGGGCGGACCGGCGGCCCGCCCACGGCTGCTGCTGCTGCGGGCCTGGACCGCACTGCAGCGGGACCTGCCCGGCGCGGCCCGGTCCTTCGCCGCCGAGGCGGTCGCCGGCCCCGGCCCGCTCGTACCCCGCGACGAGTTCTTCCTCACCGCGCTCGAGGTGGCGCTGGCGCGGCGGACCGGCGATGTCCCGGCCCTCGTGGGCGCCTGGCAGCGGGCCCGCGAGGGCATCCTGCGCGTTTCGATCGACCTTTACCTCCTCCTGCCCCTTGGCGAACTCCTTGTCGCCGGCGCCCGCCTGCGCGACGCGGGCCGCCTCGAATTCCAGCTCGCCGACGCCTGGGCGCTGCTGGAGCGGCTGGGCAACCCGCCGCTGTGGTCGGTCCCGCTGCACTGGGCGGCGGTCCAGGCCGCGCTCCTCTCGGACCGGCCCCAGGACCTTGCCCCGCATGCGGCGGCCCTGGTGCGCAGCGCCGGACGTTATCCCCTGGCCGCGGTGCTCGCCACCGGGGGCCGGGTATGGATTTCCGTGCTGGCCGGCCGCTTCGAGGTCTCCGCCGTTGAGAACGCGGCGCGCGGGCTGGCGGCGGCCGGCTACACCTGGGACGGTTCGCGGCTGGCGGGCCAGGCCGCGTCCCGGGCCGACGACCGGAAAGACATGGCCCGCCTGATGGCCTGTGCCCGGGACCTGCACCCGGTCACCGACACCGCGGCCATGCCGTCATCCCGGCCCGCAGCCGGTACCACCGGTCCGCCGGCGCCGCGGCCCGGCGCGGCCGCGGGATCCGAAGGGTCCGGGCTGAGTGCCCGCGAGCGCGAGGTCGCCCGGCTCGTGCTCGAGGGCAGGACCTACCGGGAGATCGGTCAGGCGATCTTCATTTCTCCGCGCACCGCCGAGCACCACATCGCACGCATCCGGCGCCGCCTCGGTGTCACCACCCGTGCCGATCTGCTCGACCAGCTGCGCGTCGCCCTGGCCCGGTCCGAGAAGGGACCGGGCGGGGCGTAGGGGCCCCGGCGGGCGTAGGGGCAAAATCGCACCCGATTGCGACCCCGGCGCCGGATATAACGGGTGCGCAGGTCGTTTTCGGGCGAGCAGGTCGTTTCCGGGCGAGCAGGTCGCGCCAAGCTGCGGTCTTCCGGCCGGCGCCCGTCCCTGTGCTCGCACGGTCCCCCTCCTCCGGTACGCGGCGTGCCCGAATACCCCGTACCCCTACCGTCCGGCGATGCTCAAACCCCTAACGGGGGAGCCCCCGGCAGGGGAGGAATCCCCGATGGCAGCGGACGGCGCCGGTCCTAGATTGAATTCAGGCGATCCAAAGCATCGGCGCTCTCAGAACAACCGATCATCACCACCAAAGCAGGGGAACCCAAAATGCCAACTCTCGCAACGACTCTTCTCGAATTCCTGATGAATCTGTTCAAGGACCCCGAGGCTGCGGCAGCCTTCAAGGCGGACCCCGAGGGGGCCCTCGCCGATGCCGGGCTCGGAGGTGTCTGCATGGAAGACGTCGATGCGGTCCTGCCGGTCATCCTCGACTACGCTCCCGTCGCCGTGACCTCCTCCTTCGACCGCGAGTACAACACCGGCGGCAACGATTCCACCATCGAGGCGCCGATGAGCGGCAACGCCGGCTCGGTCAACGTCGGCCCGATCACCGGCCCGGGCCACAGCCATGACGATGACGACGACCACGACCACGACCACGACCACGGCCACGGCGGCGGCCGCGGCCGTGATGACGACGATGATGATGATGACGACAATGGCCACGATGACTACAACGATCACGGCCACGCGGTCCAGACCCTGACCCACGTGATGAACAACTACTCCTACACGTCGACCATCGATGACCGGGACACCATCACCGACCAGTCGGTGAACCAGAACATCTGGGCCGACGGCGATGTCACCCAGTTCTTCGACAATGACGCCATCGTCGCCTCGGGCGACGACGCGATCGCGGCCGAAGGCGACGTCGAGGTCGACAACTCCGTCGACGAATCCACTGACAACTCCACCACGGTCCATGCCGGGGATGACGCGCACATCGGCATCGGCAACACTGACGTCGACGTCGAGATCGATGACTCCTTCAACGAGGACAACGACGTCACCGAGGATTCCTACAACAAGGACAACTCGGTCAACGACTCGTACAACGAGGACGAGTCGATCAACGATTCCTACAACGAGGACAACGACGAAGACAACGACATCAACGATTCGTACAACACTGACGTTGACGTCGAGTTCGAGGACTCCTTCAACGACAACTCGGACCAGTCGACGACGAAGAATGAGGATTCGTACAACGACGAGTCGACGACCGTCGAGATCGACGACTCCTTCAATGAGGTCGACAAGTCCGTCACCGACACCACGGTCAACACGGACCTGGACGTCGAGATCGAGGACTCGTTCAACGAGGTCGACGTCACGGATTCCTACAACGAGACCACGACGACCACCGAGACCGAGGTCGTCATCGACGAATCGTTCAACACCGACAAGTCGGTCACCGTTGACGAATCCTTCAACACCGACAACTCCGTCGCCGTCGACGCGGAGTTCGACGAGTCCTTCAACGACACCTCCACCGAGGTTGTCGTGGACGACATCACCACCGAGTTCACCTCGATCGACGAGTCGGTCGTCCTGACCGACACCGTGGTCACCGCCGACGAGGGCGGCGAGGTGGACCTGGAGGCCGATTCATAGCAGCCTCCCGCAAGTTTGTCTCAAGAAGAACGGCCCGGCCCGGCAGGAAGCGTGCTTCCCGCCGGGCCGCTCTGTAGTCTCGAGTCATCGTCTTTCCCGGGAGGTGTACCTGTGGCCGAGCTGGTTCAACTTGTGGAGCGCGGCATCGAACTGGTGCAGGCCGGAGACAGGGCGGATCTGCGCCGCCGTCTCGAATCGACCCGCGGCCGCCTCCTCGACGCAAACATTCGAGTGATCGTCGTCGGAGAGTTCAAACAGGGCAAGAGCCAGCTCATCAACGCTTTGGTGAATGCGCCCGTGTGTCCGGTGGATGATGACATCGCCACCTCGGTGCCGACCGTGGTGCGCTACGGCGAGCAGCCCTCGGCCGTCCTCGTGGTGCCCCGGGACGCCGACCCGGCGGCTGACGGCGGGCCGGCGCTGGAGCGGCAGCCGGTCGACCTTGCCGACATCGCCTCCTACGTCTCGGAGAAGGGCAACCCCGGCAACGAGCGCCGGCTGGCGGCTGCCGAGGTTGCCCTTCCGCGCAAGGTCCTGACCGGTGGGCTTTCCCTCGTCGATTCGCCCGGGGTCGGCGGCCTCGATTCGGCCCACTCGCTGACGACGCTCACCGCGCTGCCGACGGCCGATGCGATGCTGCTGGTCTCCGACGCCTCCCAGGAATACACCGAACCGGAAATCCGCTTCCTGCGCCAGGCCCTGCGGGTTTCCCCAAATATCGGCTGCGTCCTGACCAAGACCGACCTCTACCCGCAGTGGCGGCGGGTCGCCGAACTCGACCGGGCCCACCTCGACCGGGTGCGCCCCGGGATCCCGCTGATCCCGGTGTCCTCCGACCTTCGCCTGCACGCGGCCCGGCTCAAGGACAACGAACTGAATGCGGAGTCGGGTTTCCCTGCGCTGGTGGCCTACCTGCGCCAGGACATCCTCGGCTCCGCCGAAAGGCTCCAACGCCGCTCCGTCGCCCAGGATCTGCTCTCGATCACCGAGCACCTGCGTCTGTCGCTGACGTCGGAACTCGGCGCGCTCGAGGACCCCGAACGGAGCCCGCTGATGATCGCCGGGCTTGAGGCCGCCAAGGAGCGCGCCGATGAGCAGCGCCGGCGGTCGGCCCGGTGGCAGGTCACCCTCAACGACGGCATCAGCGACCTCATCGCCGACATGGAGTACGACCTGCGCGACCGGCTGCGCAGGATCCAGCGCGAAGCGGAGCAGGCGATCGACGAAGGGGACCCGGGGCCGACCTGGGACCAGTTCGCCCAGTGGCTCGAGCAGCGGGTCGCCTCGGCGGTGTCCGATACCTTCGTCTGGACCAGTGAACGCTCCGCGTGGCTGGCCGAGCAGGTCGCCGAGCATTTCCAGCAGGACGAGGTGCGGCTGCCGGTGCTTTCGGTCTCCGATACCCAGGACGTCCTGAGTCCCGTCGAGAAGGTGCCGACGCTCGACCCGGGCAGGGTGGGCCCCCTGCAGAAGGTCCTGATCGGCATGCGCGGATCCTACGGCGGCGTCCTGATGTTCGGGCTGCTCACCGGCATCGTGGGCATGTCCCTGATCAACCCCTTCTCGGTGGGAGCCGGGCTCCTGCTGGGACGCAAGGCCTACCGGGAGGACAAGGAGGCGCGGCTCAAGCGCCGGCAGGGCGAGGCGAAGGCGCTCGTGCGGCGGCAGATCGACGACGTCGTCTTCCAGGTGGGGAAGGAACTCAAGGACCGGCTGCGCCTGATCCAGCGCGCCACCCGCGACCACTTCTCCGAGATCGCCGAAGAGCATCACCGTTCGCTGGGCGATTCGGTGGCGGCGGCGCAGAAGGCCGCAGCCACCTACGCCCTCGAACGGGAGCAGCGGATACAGCAGATCCGGGCCGAAATGAAGCGCGTCGACGCCCTGCACGCCCAGGCCCGCGCACTGGAAGGTGACCCCGCGGCGGCCCGGCCGTGACCGACGGCGTGGGCGCCGCGGTGGCTGCGCTCGTCCGGGACGCCCAGGAGGTGTACGGGGCTGACCCTGCGGCGCTGGCCGTGCTCTCCGGCTATGACCGGCGGCTGCGCGAACCGCTCCGCGTCGCCGTCGCCGGGATGGTCAAGGCGGGCAAATCAACCCTCCTCAATGCGGTGATCGGCGAAGAGATCGCCCCCACCGACACTGGGGAATGCACCCGGGTCATCACCTGGTACCGCCACGGGGACACCCCCCGGGTGACCCTGCACCCGCTGAACGGTCCCCCGCGGTCACTGCCCGTGCGCCGGGTGGAGGGCCGGCTGCAGCTCGACCTCGGCGGGACCCCAGCCGACGAGGTGGACCGGCTCGTGGTGGAATGGCCGGCCCGGGCCCTGCGGGAGCTCACGCTCATCGACACCCCCGGGATCGCGTCGCTGTCGCGGGAGGTTTCCGCGCGCTCGGTGGGGTTCCTCACCCCGGGCGACGCGCCGTCGGAGGCCGACGCCCTGATCTACCTCATGCGCCACCTCCATGCGAGTGACCTCGGCTTCCTTGAGTCCTTTCAGGACACCGCGGCGGGACAGTCAGGCACGGTCAACGCGCTGGCGGTCCTCTCTCGCGCCGACGAGGTCGGAGCGGGCCGGATCGATGCGCTGCTGGCTGCCCGCGAGGTGGCCGCACGCTACCGGAACGACGCCGGCCTGCGGCGCCTGGCCCTGGGCGTCGTCCCCGTTGCCGGCCTCCTCGCCCAGAGCGCGCGGACCCTGCGCCAGAGCGAGTTCGCCGCCCTCGCGGCGCTTGCACGGCTCGAGCGCAGGGACCGCGAGCGACTCCTCCTCTCGGCCGACCGGTTCGTCCGGGCGGACGCACCGGGAGGCGTTCCCGTGGGGGAGCGTGCCGCGCTGCTTGAACGGTTCGGCCTGTTCGGGGTCCGGCTCGCGTGTGTGCTGCTCGGCGGGGGCATCGGCGAGCCGACGGTCCTGGCCCGCGAACTGGCCCGGCGGAGCGGCCTCGACGACGTCCTCCGTGCGCTCTCGGGCCAGTTCCAGGCCCGGGCGGCCCAGCTCAAGGCTCGAAACGTCCTGATCGGCGTCGACGCGCTCGTGCGTGCCCGGCCCCGGCCCGGCACCGCCGCGCTGGCCGCGTCGATTGAGCGGATCCTTGCCGGTGCCCATGAGTACCGGGAGCTGCGCCTCCTCGGGGTGCTCCACACCGCCGGGGTGCCCCTCGCGCCGGACCTGGCGGCCGACGCGGAGCGGCTCATCGGGGGCAGCGGGGTGGCACCTGCGCGCAGGCTGGGACTGCGGCGGGACACGCCGGCGGATCAGGTGCGGGCCGAGGCGGTGCTCCAGCTGCGCCGCTGGCGCGCGGTGGCCGAAAACCCGCTGACCGACAGGAGTGCCCTGGATCTCTGCCAGACGGTGATCCGCAGCTGCGAGGCGTTGCTTGCCGACACTACCCAGGAGCCGGCAGCCCCTCTCTGAGCCCCTGCGTCCCGGCCCGCGGAGCAGGGCCCGCGGGCCGTAACTGACCGGTTTCAGCCGTGACGGAACCACGCGTTGGCGCGGGGGAGCAGGCTTGCGGCCAGCGCCGCAGCGCCGAGCAGAGCCTGCGCCACCAGGAGCAGAATGAAGTAGGTCTCCGTGCCCGGAGGGGCAAGTATCGAGCCGCCTGCGGCCAGCACCGCGAGGTGCACGGGCAGGAGCGCCAGCAGTACCCACCGCGGCCAGCCGCGCCGGTGCAGCAGGACGGCGAGCAGGAGCGCCTCGATGCCGATGAGCACGAGGAACACGCCCAGCCCGCCCCACCACGCCACCGAGGCAACAGTGTCAAGGGTCATCGGATCACGTTCGGTCCCGATTCCGGCCGCCGCCTCGCGCAGCCGGTCCAGCTGGGACCGGCGGTTGAGGAACGCAAGAAGGGCCGCCACGATCCCGGCGGCGAAGCTCGCGAGCCAGAGGGACCGGGCGGCCCCTACCGGGCCCGGCGCCGGCACCGTGGCAACTATCGGCGCGGGAGTGCTCCGGGCGAGTCCCGGCCGCGGCGGAGCGGGGTGGAGCGCCGGCTCCCGCCGCCGATCGTCCGGGGTCCCCGGCCTGCGCCCGGGACCTTCCTCGGCAGGTTCGTTGGACATGGGGGTAACTTAGCACCGGTCCCCGGCGGCCGCAGGAGATGCCTTCTCCGAGTACCTCCCGGAGTGGAACGAGTAGTTACTACTGTGGTTGGTGGGAGAAGCCGGTCCTACCGTAGGAGCCATGAGCAGCAACAGTGGAAACGCAGTCCATGGCCGGCGCAGGAAGCAGGACACGCGGCCGGCAACCGGCCGCCGGGTGGGCCTCGGTACGGGCCTTGCCGTCATCGTGGTCATCGTCCTGCTGATCATCCTCTTCTGACACCCGGCCCCGCGTGCCGGCGGGCAGGGCCGCCACCGGCCTGTGCCGGTCGGTTCCGGGGCCGCCGGTTCGATCAGGTGTCCCGGTTCGATCAGGAGTCCCGGTTCGATCAGGAGTCCCGGTTCGATCATGCGCCCCGGTTCGATCATGCGCCCCGGCCAGGTCGGGTGCCCGGTTCGATCAGGAGTGCCCATCAGATTCCACGTCCCGCGGAGGTACCCGGGCGGGAACCTCAGGCGCTGCGCAGCTGCGGATCGATCGACAGCCCGCTGAGCCCGTTCCACGCGAGGTTTACAAGGTGCGCCGCCACGGTCCGCTTGTCCGGCTGGCGCGCGTCGAGCCACCACTGGCCGGTCATCGCCACCATCCCGACAAGCATCTGGGCATAGATGGCACCGTCCTGGGGCAGATATCCGCGCTTCTCAAACTCGGCCGCCATGATGTGCTCGACCCGTGCGGCGATCCGGGACAGCAGGGTCGAAAAGGCGCCCTCGGGCTGGGACGGGGCGGCGTCGCGCATGAGAATGCGGAAACCGTCGGTGCTGTTCTCGATGTAGTCGAGGAGCGCAAGTGCGGCGCGCTCAAGCAGCTCCCGCGACCCGGCATCGCCGGCGAGTGCGGTGGTAACGCTGCGCAGCAGGATGTGGAACTCGACGTCGACCACCTGGGTGTAAAGGCCTTCCTTGCTGCCGAAGTGCTCATAGATCACCGGTTTGGACACCCCTGCCGCCGCGGCGATCTCCTCGATCGTGGTCCCGTCGAGGCCCCGAAGTGCGAACAGCGCCCGGCCGACGTCGATGAGCTGGGCGCGCCGCTGGGCGCCCGTCATGCGGGGTCGGACGGCCCCGTCGCCGGGTGCTGAAGGCTGGCTCACCCCTCCATCCTACGGACCGGGCCGGGTCGCCGATGGATTCCGTTCGTGGCAGACTTGATAACCGTGTGCACGTGCTGCCGTACGGCAGGGCGCGCATGGTCCGCCCTGGTGTAATGGCAGCACCCCAGCCTTTGGAGCTGCGGAGTATAGGTTCGAATCCTATGGGCGGAACGGTGGAAACGGCCCGGTACTATGACCGGGTGGCCACCCGCCGGTCACACCCCCAACAGGTAGGAGCGCTTCTTCGTGAGCCATCAGGACGCCGCTGCTGCGACGGCACCATTGGAATCCTCCCCACCGGCCGCAGTGATCGTCCTCGCTGCCGGAGCAGGCACCCGGATGAAGTCGAGGACCCCGAAGGTCCTGCACCCGCTGGGCGGTCTCTCCCTCGTGGGCCATGCCCTCGCCGCGGCCCGTGCACTCGGACCGGAGGCGCTGGCCGTGGTGGTCCGCCACGAACGCGACCTCGTCGCCGGCCACATCGCCGCCCTGGACCCCGACGCGCTGCTCGTGGACCAGGACGAGATCCCGGGCACCGGCAGGGCCGTCCAGGTCGCCCTCGAGGCGCTCGACGCCCGCCAGGGAGCCCCCCTCGAGGGCACAGTCGTCGTCACCTACGGTGACGTGCCGCTGCTCACCCCCGCAACGCTGAAAAACCTCCTGGCCGAGCACCGGACAGGAGCGAACGCGGTGACCGTCCTGACGGCGGTCCTCGACAACGCTGACGGCTACGGCAGGATCCTGCGCGGAGCCGACGGCACGGTCACGGCCATTGTCGAGCACAAGGACGCCACCGACGTCGAGCGCGCGATCCGCGAGATCAACTCCGGAATCTACGCCTTCGACGCCGGGCTCCTCCGCACCGCCCTGGGGCAGGTCGGTGCCGACAACGCCCAGGGCGAGATGTACCTGACCGATGTCCTCGGCCTCTGCCGTGCCGCGGGGGGCCGGGTCGCCGCGGTCGTCTCGGAGGACCGCTGGCAGGTCGAGGGGGTCAATGACCGCGTGCAGCTGGCGAGCCTGGGCGCCGAGCTGAACCGGCGGATCGTCACCGCGTGGATGCGGGCCGGAGTGAGCATCATCGACCCGGCAACGACCTGGATCGACGCCACGGCCGTGCTCAGCGAGGACACCACCATCCTGCCGGGCACCCAGCTCCACGGGTCAACCCGGCTCGAACGCGGTGCGGTGGTGGGTCCCGACACCACCCTCACCGACGTTCTCGTCGGTGAGGACGCCTCGGTGGTGCGCACCCATGGAAGCGGCGCCCGGATCGGTGCCGGCGCCTCCGTCGGCCCCTTCACCTACCTGCGCCCCGGCACGGTGCTCGGTGAGGAAGGCAAGATCGGGGCCTTCTACGAGACCAAGAATGTCACCATCGGGCGCGGCTCGAAGCTGTCCCACCTGGGCTACGCCGGCGACGCCGAGATCGGCGACTACACGAACATCGGCTGCGGAAACATCACGGCCAATTACGACGGCGTGAACAAGCACCGCACCGTCATCGGCTCCCATGTGCGCACGAGCTCGAACACCGTCTTCGTCGCGCCCGTCACCGTCGGTGACGGCGCCTACACGGGAGCCGGGGCGGTGATCCGCAAGGACGTCCCCGCCGGTGCCCTGGCCCTGAGCATCGCCCCGCAGCGCAACGCCGAAGGGTGGGTCGGCGCGAAGCGGCCGGGCACCGCCTCCGCACGTGCCGCCTCGGCATCGGCCGGTGTCCCTGCTTCCGACGCCGCGGCCACCGGCCCTTCCTCCACCAGCACCACCCCCGGCACAGTGGCGACACCAACAGAAGAGAGCAGCCAGGCATGAGCGAAATCACGGCACACGGCGAGAAGAAGCTGGTCCTGGCCTCCGGGCGCGCCCACCCCGAACTCGCGGAGGAGATCGCCGCGGAGCTTGGCACCGAACTCCTGCCCGTCTCCGCCTACGACTTCGCCAACGGGGAGATCTATGTCCGGTCGGGGGAGAGCGTGCGCGGCACCGACGTCTTCGTGATCCAGGCGCATCCGGCCCCGCTGAACAACTGGCTGATGGAGCAGCTGATCATGGTCGATTCGCTGAAGCGGGCCTCCGCCAAGCGGATCACCGTTGTATCCCCGTTCTATCCCTATGCCCGCCAGGACAAGAAGGGCCGGGGCCGCGAGCCCATCTCGGCGCGCCTGGTTGCCGACCTCTACAAGACGGCCGGAGCCAACCGGCTGATGTCGGTCGACCTTCACACCTCACAGATCCAGGGGTTCTTCGACGGTCCGGTGGACCACCTGATGGCGATTCCGCTGCTTGCCGAATACATCCGCTCCCGCGTCGATGCAGACAATGTCACGGTGGTCTCGCCGGACACCGGGCGGGTGCGGGTGGCCGAGCAGTGGGCCGAACGGCTCGGCGGAGCACCGCTGGCGTTCGTCCACAAGAGCCGGGACCTCACGGTGCCCAACCAGGCCGTGTCCAAGCAGGTCGTCGGCCAGATCGAGGGACGCACCTGCGTGCTCATCGACGACATGATCGACACCGGAGGAACGATCTCCGGAGCCGTGCAGGTGCTGAAGAATGCCGGCGCCAAGGATGTTATCATCGCCGCCACGCACGCTGTCTTCTCCGAACCGGCATCGCGCCGGCTCGCCGAGTCGGGCGCGCGGGAAGTGGTTGTCACCAACACCCTGCCGATTCCCGCCGAGAAACGCTTCCCGCAGCTGACGGTGCTTTCCATTGCGCCGCTGATCGCCCGTGCGATCCGGGAGGTGTTCGACGACGGATCCGTTACGAGCCTCTTCGACGGGATCGCCTGAGTCTGCTGCGGGACGGTAGGATTCCCTCAACCTAGGTGGGGCGGACCGGCTCCACCCCAGTAGGGTAAAGGGCCCGGAGGCCCCGATGCTAGGTAGTGAGCGACGGCCAACTGAGTAGGCGTGCACGCATCTGCCGCACCAAAACAGGTAGCTTCGCGGAGAAATCCGTAGTGACCACTCGTGTCCGCGGGCCCACTCGTTTCTAGGCTGTGTATCAGGAGAACTCACAGCCCGGGGAAGAAGTTGGTCTCAATGCGGTCTCACAGAGTGATTTATTCGCGTCATGACACGCCGGTCCGCGCGCCGATCAGCCAGGGCGGCCCGAAATGACCCCGCTGCTGCCCGGCAGCTTCTTCATCGGGCGCACCGAACTGCTCGCCGGGATCAACACGGCCCTCCGCCGGCAGGGATCCTCGGGAGCCGTCCTCGTCGGCGGGACGGGGGTCGGCAAGACGGCGCTCCTGCAGCAGGTCCTCCAGTCGGGGTCCGGGGTCCATATCGTCAACGTGCGGGGATCGGCCGCCTCCCGGCGCATCCCCTACCGAGCCCTGAGCTTCCTGCTCTCCGAGGTGGAACGGGAGGTGCTCGGCAATCCGGTGATGGTCCTCCAGGCGCTGAGCGCGGCGCTGCGGCGTCATGCCCGTGGCGAGTCGGTCATCATCGCGGTCGACAATGCCGAGCAGCTCGACGCCGCCTCCTCCGGGGTCATCAGCCAGCTCGTCCAGAACGGCGACGCGCGCGTCCTGCTGGCCGTCAAGGATTTCGCCCTCGCCGACGCCGCCTTCATGGCCATGTGGTGCGACGGTTCGCTCCAGCGTTTCGACGTTCCGCCGCTGACCTTCGACGAATCGACCCGCTTCGTCGAGGCCGAACTGGGGGCGCCGGCATCCCAGGAATGCCTGCAGGCGCTGTGGGAGTTCAGCGCCGGCAACCCGAGGGTCCTCCGCACGGCGCTGCGGGGGATGGCCCGGCGCAACCTCCTCGCCCGGAGCAACGCCTCCTGGGTGCTGCTGCCCGGCCGGCTGGTCCTGGGCGAGGAACTCGCGGAAGCCGGATCGGCCCTGCCCGAGCTGAGCCGCGAACAGCGCAGGATCGTACGCCTGACCGCCCTGGCCGGCCACCTGCCCTGGCCGATGGCGCTCCAGCGGTTCAGCCCGGAAGACCTCGACACCGTGCAGGAGGCGCGCGTGATCAGCGTCGACCACGGGCCGGCGCCGGCCGCACGCTGCACCGCACCCGCCCTGGCCGACGCCGTCGCCGAAAGTGTTCCCGCGGAGGAGGCCGGGGCGCTCTACGCCGATTTCGCCTCCCTGCCGGGCTTCGAGGCGGTCCTCGAGGCCGAACCGACCCGGCATGCCCTGTGGCTGCTCCACGCCGGAATCCCGCTGCCTCCGGAGGTCGCCCTGGCCGGCGCCCGCTCGGCCAACCGCGCCGGCGACTTCGCGGCGGCCGCGGAGATTGCGGCAAGCGGAAAAGGCCGCTCCGCACCCGCCGCCCTGGTGCTCGAGTCGGTCATCGCCGACCTCGGGCAGGGGGATTTCGAACAGGCCGCCTCGACCGCGGCAGCCCTGGCGGGCCGCCCGGAGAGCCCCGCCGGTGCCGACCTCTTCCGGCTGCGCCTGCTGCAGGCGCGCATCCTCCGTCACCTCGGCCAGCCCGGCAGCGCGGCCCTCCTCGACCGGGCCGACGACGAACTCACCGGGGAGCAGCCCCTGCCGGAGGCCGCGGAACTGCGCAAGGAGGCGCTGCTGGCCCGCGCCGAGCAGGCCTCCTGGGACGGCAGGTTCCTGCGCAACGCGGCGGAGCTTCCGGCGGTCCTCGCCTCCGACGACGGACTCGACGCCGAGTTCCGGGCGCGCGTCGAGGGCTGGCTGTGCGAAGCCTGGGCGATGACCGCCCGGCAGCTCGAGGCAATGGAACTGGCCGCCGACCTCGCCCGCCGCCTCGGAGGACCGGGCATCAGCAGGACCACCCGGACCTTCGCCGTCCAGCAGATCGGGGAGGTGTACCGGCTCGCCGGCTCGGGCGCCGAGGGCGAACGGATGCTGGCCGCCGCCGGACTGCCGAGGGGAGGCCCGGAGGCCGGGCGCGGATCATGGGGCGCCGTCGCCGAAGGTGTTGCCGAGGCACTCCAGGGCAGGGTCGGTCCCGCCCTGGAACTGCTCGCTCCCGCGCTCAACCAGCTGCGCGTCCGCGACCCGCAGGGCCTCCTGCCCCTGGCCGCGGCCGGCATCACCTACTGCCACGCCCAGGAGCGCAACCTCGAACAGGCAATCGCCCACCTTCCGGTGACGGAGGCCGGCCCCGCAAGCCCGTGGAAGGTCCGGCGCGCGTCCCGGCACATTCAGCTCCTGGTGTCCTCGCTCCTTGAGGTGAAGGCCGAGGCAGCCCGCGGCCTTCACGCCCTCGGGGAGGTTGACCGCCGGGCCGGCACCGGCGCGTGGGCGCTCCTGTCCCTGTCCAGGGCCGTGCGCCTCGGCGACAGGACGGCGCTCGATCCGCTGACCGCGGTGTCCGCGTCGCTCCAGGGGGCGTTCGCCCGGACCTGCGAGCTCTACGCCAAGGGGCTGGGCAACGGAGATGCCGAACTGCTGGTGCAGGCCGCCGAACTCGCCTCCGCGCAGGGGGACCGCCGCTTCGCCTCCGACGCCGCCCAGGCCGCCCTCCGCAGCGCCGCCGGAACGCGGGAGAAGAACACCCTCCGCCAGCTGCAGCGCCGGGTCCGGGAGATCCTTCCCGAGGCCGCAGCCTGGAGCTCGGCCGGGTCGGGCCTCGAACGACTCACCGCCAGGGAACGCGAGGTGACCCGGCTTGCGGCGGCGGGGGCGAGCAACAAGGCGATCGCCGCACAGATGTTCGTCTCGGTGCGCACGGTCGAGGGCCACCTCTACCAGGTGTACTCGAAACTGAACGTCTCGACCCGGAGCGAGCTTGGAGAGCTCATCCCCACCGAAACCCGCTCATGAGGACCACCGCTTCGCTGGTGGACGGGGACCTCGTCGGCCGGAACCCCCTGCTCGAAGCCCTCGAGCACGCAGTGACCCGCTCGGACCTGCACGGGGCGTTCGTCTTCGGTGAAGCGGGGATGGGCAAGACGGCGCTCGCCCGGCACCTCGTGGAGCGGACCCTGCACTCGGCGGCCTCCTTCCTGATCCACCCGGGTCCGGCCCTGAGCAACGCACCCTACGCGGCGCTGGCCCCGTTCCTGGGACGGGCAACAGCCCGCGACATCGAGTCCTCGCTCTCCGTGCTGCGGATCCTGATCTCGTTCTTCCGCGAGGAGTCGAAGGGCCGCCCGGTGCTGCTTGTCGTCGACGACGCCCACGAGGTCGACGACGACAGCAGCCACGTGCTCTCCCAGCTCGTCTCCTCCCGCACCGTGCGCCTTGTCGCGTTCTCGCGGCCGCAGGAACCGGTCTCCGAGGAACTCGTGTCCCTCTGCAGGGAAGGACTGCTCGCCCGTTTCGAGGTGGGGCCCCTCGACGCGGCCGAGGTGGCGGAGGTGTGCACGAAAGTGCTCGGCGGCGAACTCGTGCGCGGCACCGGGGAGCGCCTCTGGGAGGAATCGGGCGGAAATCCGCTGTTCCTGCGGACCCTGCTCGACCAGTCCCTCGCCGATGGGGCGCTCACCGAAACCGCGGGGGTATGGCAGCTGTCAGGGGAGGAGCTGAGGGTGCCCGCCTCCCTCGCCGACCTCGTGCGGGGCATCTGCCTGCGGCTGCCGCCGCAGGAACGGAAGGCCTTCGAAGCGCTCGCCCTCGCAGAACCTGTGCCCTTCTCGGCACTCTCCGGCATCACCGATGCCACAGCCGTGCCAAACCTCCTCGAGGCCGGGCTCATCATGAGCATGCCCGGCCATCCGGCCTTCGCGGTTCCCACCCACCGGCTCTACGGAAGGATCGTGCGCGGACTCGTCCCGGCAGGACGGAGCGCCGTGCTCAGGGCCGAACTGGCCGCCGGTTCCACCCCGATCCCCACGGTAGGTCCTGGCAGGATCCGGCACCTCAACTGGGCCCTGGACTGCGGGGAAACGGTTTCGGACGCCGAGCTCATCGAGAGAGCCCGTCTCGCCCACCGCTACTTCGACCTGTCCTCCTCGGTCCGGTTCGCCTCGGCGGTGGCAGGTCCGGAACACGCCACCGCGGCTCGGGTGGAGCGGGCGCGGGTCGAACTGGCCCGCATGCACCTTCCCGAAGCCGAAGACCTGCTGCGCGGAACCCTGGAGGCCGCCGGGCAGGTCGAGGTGCTTGCCGCCGCAGCGGTTCTCACCGTGCGCCTGCGGCTGTTCCAGGGCAGGCCGCTGAAGGACATCCATACCCTGGCCGACCGGTGGAGCGCCGTGCTTCAGTCGAAGCACGATTTTCCGGCGGACCCCCCGGAGGTCGACCTGCTGCGCTGCTTTGTCTACAACCTCGAGGGCCGCTACGCCGACGCCGAGACGCGGCTCCGGGCGATCGGACAGGATGAGGCCGCCGGTGAACTCAACTTCGCCCTCGCCCAGTCCCTGCTCGGTGAGGCCCTCGGGGCGACGGGCCGGGCAACCGAGGCCAAGGCGCTGACGGCCTCCGCACTGGCCCTGGTGCGCACCGATCCCGGCCTGTTCAACGATTTCCACGCCTTCACCCTCACCCGCCACCTCCTGGTGCTGATCCACTCCGGGGAGTTCGCCGAAGCCGAGGCGGCCCTCCAGGACTATGCCCGCCGGCCGGCCCGCGACTACGCCTTCACCGGCGGGGCGCTCGCCGCCCTTGATGCTCTGCTCGAGGTGCGCCGGGGCAGGTTCCGGCTGGGGATGGAAAAGCTGGGCCCTGCGCTCGAAGCGCTCCGCCGGTCCGACAAGGAACTACTGCTCCCGTACACCCTCGCCGTCGCCGCCCTCGCCTGCAGCGCGCTGGGCCGGACGGGCCATGCCGAGGCGCTGACGGCCGAATTCGCCACACAGGCCCACCGGGGCAGCCGCCCTCTCGCGCTGCTGGGACAGGCTTTCACCCACGCGGCCCTGCTGCCCTCCTCCAACCGGGAGCACCACCTCGACCGGCTGAAGGGGCTGGCCGCCGCGGCGGCCGGAAACGGCCTCTCCGCCGTCGAAAAGGACATCCTCGAAATCCTCGTGGCGCTGGGCGACGAAAAGTCGGCCGTCCGGCTCGAGGTGCTCACCGGCACGATGGACGGCCGTGAGGCGGCGGTGCTCAACGCATACGCCGCCGCTGTGGTCTCCGGGGAGCCGGAGCGGCTGGCCGCGGCGGGGGACAAGGCGGAACTCTCCCAGAAGCACCTGGTGGCGGCCGACGCCGCCTACCGCGCCATGCGCCTGCTGTCGGGCGCGGGGGACCGCCGGACCCAGCGCGAACTGCTCCAGGTGGCCCGGCGCCGGCGCCAGCGCCTCGAGGGCAGCTCACTCGCGCTCCTGGGCGACGCCGAGGAGCCGACGAAGCTGACCGCCCGTGAGCGGGAGATCGCCTCCCTCGCCCTGGACGGCGCATCGAACCGTGCGATCGCCGCCGCGCTGACGGTCTCTCCCCGGACCGTCGAGGGTCACCTCTACCGCATCTACGCGAAGCTCGGAATCACCCGGCGCGAGGAGCTGACGGCGGAGTATGAATCGATCGTCCGGCCGGAGTAGGGCCTGCCGAGTAGGAGCCTCGGCGATGAGGTAGTGCCCTGCCCGGGAACAGGTAGCAGAACGGGGGAATTCGGGCGCGATTACTTGTGTTGCCGTCCTCCCGGGGGACATAGAGTTTTGACAAGTCGGAACCCAGAGAAGGAGCCGGCTTCACCGAACCGGGTCGGCGGTGTCGAAGTCTTCTTGAGACCAGGACTTCATCCCCAGCCGCCGCCGACCCTTAACCTCGGCAGGAGTACCTGCAGGTGGCCGGGCCGGAACCTTGACGTTCCGGCCCGGCTTTCTTTGCGGGCTGACGCCCCGGGAGCGGCGTGACCCGAACCGGCAGTGCCGCAATACGGTGTCGAATGGCACAATGGGCTGAAAATGCCGGGCACGAGGCTGGGAGCGCCAATCGAATTCGACATGTTGCCGCGGGGTGCCAAAGTGCTGTGGGTGTCCTCTGCCGGCGGGCACCTCTCGGAACTCCTGAGAATCGACGGCACCGTTCAGGCGTCGGACGATTCGCTGTGGGTAACCTTCGAAACCCAGCAGACGGTCTCGATGCTGAGTGCGCGGCGGAGCCAGTTCGTCGACTACGTCGCGCCCCGTGATGGGCCGGCCACCCTCAGGGCGGCGCGCCGGATCCTGTCGATCCTGCGCCGTGAGTCCTTCGACGCCTGCATCAGCACCGGGGCGGCCGTGGCGGTGTCGGGGCTTCCCCTGGCGGCACTGTTCGGAATTCCCACCTACTACGTCGAAAGCCTCGCCCGGGTCTCCGCTCCATCCTTCACCGGCAGAATCCTCGAGCGTGCGCCGCGGGTACGGACCTATGCCCAGTACGAGGGCTGGTCCCGCCGCTGGCCCTACGCCGGCACCATCTGGGATTCCTTCTCCTGCTCCTCCGGGACGGAGCCTGCCCGGGTGCGGAAAATCCTCGTCACCCTCGGGACGATCCGGCCGTACTCGTTCGACCGGGCGGTCGATGCGGTGCTGTCGATCCTCCAGCCCGGGGATGAGCTGACCTGGCAGCTTGGTTCCACCCGGCGTTCCGGCCTTCCGGGGACCGTGCATCAGGAGATGGGTTTCGGCGACCTGGGCCGGTGCGCCGCAGCGGCCGACGTCGTCGTCACCCACGCCGGGGTGGGAACGATCCTCCAGTTGATGAGCCTGGGCAAGATGCCCGTCCTTGCGGTGCGGGACCCGGCCCACCGGGAGCACGTCGACGGCCATCAGAACGAAATCGCGTCGGCCGCAGTGGCGCGCGGGGTGGTGGGGGTGCTGGACCTGGCGCGGCCCGACCGCGGTGTCCTTGAGGCCGCGGCGTCCCGGCGGATTCTCAGCACCTGAGGCAGTCCAGGCCTCCGCCCGGGGAGGGTCAGGGGAGCTCCGGGGGTGCTGTAGGATAGTCTGCGATGCCTAGGCGAGGGAGCGGCCCGAGAAATCGGGCGGACTCCGTGATCGACGGTGGCTAGCGACTTTCAGCGGCTGGTGCTTCCACCAGCAGTGAGCGGTTTCTAGACGCGCTCCTCAACGCCCCGGCAACGTCCACAGGCTGGCCCCGCCTCCGGCGCACCAGCTATCCAGCGTTCCATGAGGAGAACCCCATGTCAGAGCAGAAGCTCCCAGCAGAAGTACGCAGCGAATTCGGCAAGGGCGCGGCCCGCCAGGCCCGCCGCGCCAACAAGATCCCCGCAGTGATCTACGGGCACGGCGGGGATCCGCTCCACGTCCTGCTCCCCGCGAAGGCCACTACCCTCGCCGTGCGCACCCCCAACGCCCTGCTGACCCTCGAGGTCGACGGCACCGAGCACCTGGCCCTCGCAAAGGACATCCAGCGCAACCCGCTGAAGCAGATCATCGAGCACATCGACCTGCTGACGGTCCGCCGCGGTGAGAAGGTCGAAGTCGACGTCACTATCCACATCGAGGGCGAGCCGGCCGCCGAGGTCGTCGTCAACCTCGAAAGCAACACCGTGCTCGTCGAGGCCGAGGCCACCCACCTGCCCGAAAGCCTCACCGTCAACATCGAGGGCCGCCAGGTCGGCGAGCACATCCACGCCTCCGACATCCAGCTGCCTTCCGGCGTCCGCCTGCTCGTCGACCCCGAGACGCTCATCGTCAACCTCGCTGCGCCGACGGTCCAGGACCTCGGCGAGAGCGAAACCCCCTCTGCCGACACCGAGGCTTCCGCCGAAGGCGCAACGTCCTCAGACGACAGCTAGCCCTTCCCGGCTGTGCCAACTGACGCATGGCTCGTAGCCGGGCTCGGAAACCCCGGGCCCGGCTACAGCGGCAACCGCCACAATGTGGGTTCGATGGTCCTTGACCTCCTGGCAGCACGCCTCAACGGGCGGTTCCGGTCAACCCGGACGCAGGCAGTGGCCCTCGAGGGACGGCTTGGACCCGGCGGCCCGCGCGTGGTCCTGATGAAACCGCTGACCTATATGAACCTCTCCGGCGGACCCGTCTCCGCGCTGGCAAAATTCTACGGAATCCCCGCCGAGCGGGTGCTCGCGGTGCACGACGAGATCGACATTCCCTTTAACACGGTCCGGCTCAAGGCCGGCGGAGGCGAGGGCGGGCACAACGGCCTCCGGGACATCAGCAGGGCCCTGGGCACGAAGGACTACCTCCGGGTCCGGGTCGGCGTCGGGCGCCCTCCCGGCCGGCAGGACACCGCAGACTTCGTCCTCAAAGACTTCGGCACCGCGGAAAAGAAGGAACTGCCCTTCCTCCTTGAGGATGCAGCAGACGCCGTCGAGGCCGTGATCCGCACCGGACTCGTTGCCGCGCAGCAGAAATTCCACGCTCCTGCCGGATGAGCACCGTTCCCGCCGCCGCCGGCCCCGGGCCCCGCGGGACGGGGCCCGGCGGCGCGGGGGCGAACACTACAGCATTAAACCTTGGTCGCCGCTTCAGTGGCTTTCCTCACACGGCGAGGTAGTGTGAGGCTCCAAGACAATCGTTGCGGGGCGGACTCAATGGTGACTTGTGGTACCAGTCCCGGTTTCGAACCGGGGCTGCCGGTTGGGGCCGGGGAAAGCGCGATGGGGCGCTGCACATGATGGGGCTGGACAGCAGTTGGCCCCTCGTGGGGCGTTCCGAGGAGATCGACTATGCCCGGAATGCCCTCGTGCAGGGCCCGGGTGGCGGAGTGGTCCTCGTCGGACAGGCCGGGGTGGGGAAGACACTCATTGCCCGCCGGGTCAGCAGTGAGCTTGCCCGGGACTTCGAGGTGCTCTACCTGCGCGGCTCGACGGCCATAGCGGACACCCCCTACGGAGTGCTCAGCATGGTCCTTGCCCAGCTTGACGAGGAAACCTCGGCCAACCCGCTCATGCTCCTGAGCTCACTCCAGAGCCGCTTCCATCCCGGCACCGAGGGCGCCCGCACCCTGATGGTCCTCGACAATATCGAGGACTTCGACGACTTTTCGGCGATGGTCATCGCCCACCTCGTCCGCGCGGGATCGGTCCGGGTCCTGGGTATCTGCGGGGACATGCAGCGTGCACCGCTCGAGCTTTTCAACCTGTGGAAGGACGACGTCGTGCGCCGGCTCGACGTCCAGCCACTCGACCTCGAGGAGACAACCGAACTGCTCACCACCGCGCTCGGCAGCCCCGTCTCCCGCTCGGTGGCCCTCGGGCTGTGGCAGGCAAGCGGCGGTAACCCCCGGTACCTTCAGGCGATCACCCTCGCCGACGTGGAATCGGGGCACCTCGCCCTGAGCGACGGGGTCTGGGTCTCCGGCGGCGGCGGCGGAGCCCGTGCGGGCAAGCCGATGGCCGAGTGCGTCACCGGCCAGCTCGAGCGGATCTCCCCGGACCAGCGTCCGCTGCTTGAAACCGTCGCCGTCGTCGGCGTGGTTCCCCTGGACCTGCTGCTCAAGGTGTTCCCGCCGGAGCCGGTCAATGCCCTGCAGGAGCAGGGCATCCTCTGGGCGGAACAGGGTGGTCCTCCCCTGGTGCGCGTGTCCGACGAGGGGCTGGCCGAGTCGCTGCGCTCCCAGTTCGTGTCCGTACCGGGACGCGCCGCGCTCGCAGCGCTCAACGGCATGCGCACCGACAGCTCCATGCCCGGGCCGAGCCGTGCGTCCCTGATCCGGTGGAGCCTCGACAACGGGATCCAGGTCGACGCCCCGGCGCTGGTCGAGGCGGCGCGGGAGGCCAACCTGCGGTCCGAGCCGTCGGCGGCACTGAGCTTCCTCGCAGCGGTGCCAGACGCCGAGCGCGGCCCGGCGACCGTCCTTGCGACGGCGCGCGCGCTGGCCCTGGAGCGCCGGGTCGATGCCGCCCTGGCGACCATCGACCCCCTGCTCGGCGACGACGCTCCACCGGTCGGATTGCGGCTGGAGGTGGAGCTGATGCTCACGAAGGCGGAGCTGACGATGCGAAGCCACCAGCGGCACACCGAGACGGCTCCGCTGCTCGACGCGGCCGGTGCGAGGCTGTCCTCCGCCCCTGCAGAAGAGGTGCAGGACCTCCTGGAACAGCTTGAGGACTTCGCCGCGGAGCGTGAACTGTTCGAGGGCCGCTCGGCCGGGCTCACCGAGTCCCTCCCCGGACGGATCGAGGCGCGGTCGGCGCACGGTCGGCCCACCTCTCGACTCCAGGGACTGCTCGCCTCGGCACTGGCCATGGCCGGCCGCCAGGAGGCCGCCGTGGAAACCGCCCGTTCCCTTGTCACCCGGCTCGTCGGGGCGGAGCGGGACCCGCTCGAGATCGAGCGGGCCGGAACGCACCTCTTCACCGCGCTGCTGGCTGCCGGGTATTGGAACGAGGCACTGGCGATGGCGGAGGCCCCCGAACGCGACGCCGATGCAAGCATCTACGACGGTTCGGCCTCGGAGTTCACCGAAGGTCTGCTCCACGCCTTCGCCGGCCGCAGCCAGGACGCGCTGGACCGGCTCGTTCCGGCCATCAGCCAGCTGCGGGCCAGCGACAGGCACGGACTGCTGCCCCTCGCGGAGGCCGCCGGTGCCTACGTCCTCGCGCTCCGGGGGGACCTGCCCGCGGCCCGGGAGCACGTGGACGCTGTCGACCTGGAGTCGGAACGCCGTTCCTGGCATTACCGGGACAGCGCCGAGTACTTCCGGATCCTCGCCGGGGCCGCGCTGGACGGGCCCGGCGCGGCGCAGGAGTTGCTGCGGTCCCGGGCGGAGGCAAACGCGGCCGCCGGCAACAAGGGTCAGGAACTCCTTTTCCTCTCCCAGGCGGTGCAGCTTGGCTCCGATGAGCTCGTGGAGCGGCTGTGTGCCGCTGCGGCCACCTGCGAGGGGCCCCTCGCCCGGGTCCTGGAGCTGCTGGGCAAGGGGATCGCCGCACGGAATTCCGAGGTCCTTCTCGACGCTGCCAGCGCCGCCCTCTATTCGGGGCATGATGGGCTCGCGGCCCACGCGGCGGAGCGCGCCATCGAGTTCCTCGAGGACGGCGACGCGATGATCGGCATCTACGCGGACCAGATCCTCCGCCGGGCCGCCGCACCGGGCCGGAGGCCGGCGCGCAGCAGGACGATCCTCAGCGAGAGGGAAAGGAAGATCGCACGGTTCGTGGCCCGCGGTGCGTCCAATAAGGTCATCGCCGAGGCCGAACACGTCTCGGTGCGGACCGTCGAAGGCCACGTTCACCAGATCCTGACGAAGCTCGGTCTCTCAAGCCGCAAGCAGCTTGCCCTGATTTTCAAGTAGACGGACAGCCGATATTCATGATGAGAATCCAGGAGGGCGTCCCCCTCGTCGGACGGTCGAAAATCATCGACGGGATTCTCACCGCGCTCCACGACCCGGCAGGCTTCGGCGCGATGGTGGTGGGTGAACCCGGTGTCGGCAAGACCGCGCTCGCCCGCGCGGTGGTGCAGCAGCTCGGAGGGGCGGCCGAGGTTTTCCCGATCACCGGCGGCTCGTCCCTGCGCCGTATCCCCTTCGGCGCCCTCTCCCCGTACCTCCAGGGCCTGTCGGTCGAAGAGGTGGGTTCACCCGTGGCCATCCTGCGCAGCCTGATGAAACACCTCCCCGCGCCCAGGGGCCGGTCCCCGCACCTCCCACTCTTCGTCGTCGACGATGCGCACGAGCTCGACGAGAGCACCTGCGCCCTGCTGGCGCAGCTGGTCAGCGCCCGCCGGGCCCGGCTGCTCATCCTGTCGAGGGCTGCACCCCACCCGCCCGCGGAATTCCTCGCCCTGAGCCGCGACGGCCTCCTGATGCGGTTCGATCTCGAACCGCTTGACGATTCGGCGGTGGACGAGCTGTGCCGGCAGGTCCTCGGCGGCAATGTGTTGACAGGCACAAGCAACCTGCTCGCGGGCGCCACGGGCGGAAACCCCCTGTTCCTGCTCACGCTGCTGACGCAGGGCCGCGGGCAGGGATACCTCGTCGAACGCAACGGCGTCTGGCGTATGGTCGGCCAGCCCTCGGTCGACCTGCGTCTCGTGGACCTGATCCAAAGCCAGCTGCGCCAACGCAGTGCTCCCGATCTGGCGGCCCTTGAAGTGGTCGCCCTGGCCGAGCCCATCGCCCTGAAGGCGCTTTCGCGCTGCGCCGATCCCGACAGCGTCCGGAACCTCCAGGACGACCAGCTGATCACTGTGGGCCCGGCACCCGAGCGCCTCGTCTCCCTCAGCCACCCGCTCTACAGCGAAGTCCTCCGTACCTCCGTCCCGACCGCCCGCAGCATGGCCATCCGCCGCGCCGTCCTCGAGGTCCTCGATCCCCGGACCGAATCGCTCGAAGGATTCCTGCGCAGTGTGGCCTGGGGCCTCGACTGCGGCGTGCCCCCTGACGACCCGAGCCTGCTCCGGGCCGCCGTTGTCGCCAACCGGCTCAATGACCCCGGCTTCGCCCTGAGGGCGGCACGGGCCGTCTCGGCGCCCGGGCTCCGCGGCAGGGCACTTGTCGAAATCGCCCGCGCCCAGATCGCCCGCGGCAACCTCGGCTATGCCAGGGAGCTCGTCGACGAAGCCCGTCTCCGGTGCACCAACCTGCTCGTCGCGAAGGAAGCAACCCTCCTTTCCTTCGATATCCGGCTCCGTCTGGGAGAGTCATCCGAGGACCTGCGCAGGGACATCGACCAGTGGGATTTCCTGATCCAGGCGATCGAGTCGACGGGCAGGAGCCGGGCGCTCACGGCCGCCGCCGGAACCTCCCACCTCGGAGCGCGGCTGCTCCGCTGCTACGTCCTGCTGCTCGAGGGGAAGCTCCACGGCCTCGAGAGGCCACTGCGGGAGGCAGTGGCGAGCGCGCATGGAAGTGCCGAAACCCGGACCGGAGCCCTGGCACTGCTCGGCGAACTGCTCGCCTCTACGGGACGGCCGGTGTCGGGCGCGGCCTGCACCGCCGAGGCCCTGGCCCTGATCGACGCCGAGGATCACCAGCTGCTGACCTATCGGGAGTTCGTTGCCTCCCGGCACATCCTGTCCCTCGTGCATGCGGGGGAGTGGAGCTCCGCCCGCGCGGTCTTCGAGAACTACGCACGGCACTCCTCACGGAACCCCTCCTATTTCGCCGGGTGGTCCGATCTCTTCGAGGGCATCGCCGCGCTGAGGAGCGGGCGAACCGGCGCGGCCCGCGACCGGCTCCTGCTCGCCGTGGAGGGGCTCCGCGAATCGGACGTCACCCAGGTGCTCACCATGGCCACCGGGCTCGCCGCCTTCGCCTGCGCCGCGGCGTCGGACACCGCGCGGGCCAGGGCGCTCATCGACGAATACACGACGGTTCCCAACCGGGGGAGCAGACAGATGCGGCTCACCGGACGGATCTACGCCCTCGTTGCCGGCGCGCTGCTCGGCGAGCCCCACGGGGTGGCGGCCGAGCTGAGGCAGATCGCGGACAGCGCCGCGGCCGACGGCATGCTCGAAGTGGCCGCGACAGCGCTGGAACAGGCAGCGCGGCTCGGAGATTCAGGGGCTTTCGCGCCCCTTGCCGCCCTGACCGGGCACTTTGAGGGCCGGGAGGGAGCAGTCCTGAACGCCTTCGCTGCGGCGGCGCGGGACTCGGATCCCGTGCGGCTGGCCGAGGCAGCCACAACGGCCGAGGACGCGGGATACCTCCCCCTGGCCGGAGCCTGCCTCCGGCTCGCGGCGGAGCTGTGGACCTCGCGGGGCGCCGGTCAGAAAGCCCGAAGCGCGCAGACCCGTCTGACGGCGGTGCTCTCCCGCACGGACCAGCCCGCGGTCGGGACGGCCGGCTCCGCCCCCGGCGCCCGCCTGACCCGGCGGGAGCAGGACATCGTCTCCCTCGTCGCCGAAGGCTACTCGAACCGGGACATCGCCGAGCGCCAGAACGTTTCGGTGCGCACCGTCGAGGGGCACCTCTACCGGATCTTCGCGAAACTCGGAATCAGCCGGCGCGAGGAACTCCAGCACAGTCAGGACCGGTGAGGGCTTCCTCCCGCCCGTCTCCGACCCCCGGAATCCCTGCACCCCGGCCGTAGGTGAGTGGAGCACGGCACCCTGTGGGTACTCGGGGCAACGAGCCCACGTAGTTCACCACCGCCACCGAGTACCGCGGTGCCCCGCGCCCGTCGAAGTAGCGTAACCCCTACTCGTGCAGCGGCAGCGGCCTGTTCCTAGGCTCAATCCAAGAAGAACAGCAAGCTTGGGGTGAACTTCAGAGGAACAGGGTCTCATGATGGGCGGACGTGGTTGCTGCGGCTTTCACCGCACATCGAAGGCTGTTTTACCAGGAGTTCATCCTTTCCGGCCGATGCTTGGAAGCGGCGCTGCGGCGCCCCAGTCGGTCATCTGCACCACCGGATCCGGGCCCGCCCCGGCGTCGGTGGGGCACCCTTCAGCGGAGCCGGCGGTGTCAGAACCTCCCGAGACCGAGGTTCGTCCCCAGTCGCCGTCGGCTCCCCACTTTGCCGCCCCTCGGGCGGCCGGCCGTCGGGGGGCGGCGGCATGACGGGGGCGAACCCCGCCCTGTCGCCGGGGAGGATCAGCGCGCTTCCCGCGCGGACCGCGGTGGGCAGCACGCGCCGGGTCCTTTCGGGAATCGCCTGGCGGCGCCGGTACCAGCAGTCGCTGCGGGTCACCGATACGCTCCTGATCCTCCTGGTCGTCCTGGTCTGTGGACGTCTCTTCACCGGGACTGCGCTTGAGGATGAAGGCCTGAAGATCACCTTCGGGCTGCTCCTCGGCTGTGCCGGGGGCTGGCTGAGCGCGATGTACCTCTTCCGCACCAGGGATCCACGTCTGATCGGCGTCGGTGCCGCCGAGTACAAGAAGGTCCTCCACGCCGGCACGGCCACTTTCGGGGCGCTCGCCGTCTCGGTCGTCGTCCTCGATATCGAACACTTCCGGCGGTTCCTGGTGCTCACCTTCGCGGCTGGGGTGGCACTGCTGGTGGCCAGCCGGTGGCTGTGGCGGCTGTGGCTCAACGAGCAGCGGCGCTACGGCCACTTCCTCTCCAAAGTGGTCGTTGTCGGCCGGCGCCACGACGTGGACTACGTCGCCGGGCAGCTGGCGCGCAAGTCGGGGCCCGTGTACGACGTCGTGGGAGCGGTCCTCGAGTGCAAGGGGAACCACTCCACCCTCCGGGTCGGGGACAAGCTCGTGCCGGCCGTGTGCGGGCTCGGCAACGTCGAGGACTTCGTGCTCCACACCGGGGCCGACGCGGTCATTGTCGCCGGGCACCTGCGCAAGGGCACGAGGTACATCCGGGAGCTCGGGTGGCGCCTTGAACGCACCTCGACTGAGCTGGTGCTCGCCTCCTCGCTGACCAACGTCGCCGGCCCGCGGATCCGGATGCGTCCGGTTGAGGGACTTCCCCTGATGCACGTGGAGCTGCCGCAGTTCACCGGCGGCCGCCACGTCATCAAGCGGGCGATGGACATTTCCCTCTCGGCCGCCTCGCTTCTCGCCCTGGCCCCGTTGTTCCTGCTCCTGGCGGTCCTCATCCGGCTTGATTCACCCGGGCCGGTGTTCTTCGCACAGGACCGCGCCGGCCGCGGCTCGGAGCTGTTCCGGATGTACAAATTCCGTTCGATGGTGACCTCCGCCGAATCCGATCTTGAAAACCTGAGGCAGTACAACGAGGGCCACGGCGTCCTGTTCAAGATGAAGGACGACCCGCGGGTCACGGACGTGGGGCGGTGGATCCGGAAGTACTCGCTCGATGAGCTGCCGCAGCTTTACAACGTGCTCAAGGGGGACATGTCCCTGGTCGGCCCGAGGCCTCCGCTTCTCAGTGAGGTGTCGAGCTACCACGGGCACGCCCACCGCCGCCTCTTCATCAAGCCGGGCCTGACCGGGCTGTGGCAGATCAGCGGACGGTCCGACCTCGACTGGGACGAAAGCATCCGCCTTGACCTCTACTACGTCGAGAACTGGTCCGTCACCGGCGATCTGCTCGTGATGTGGCGCACCTTCAAGGTGGTCTTCCGGCCCGTAGGAGCCTATTGATCGCCGGTCCGGCCCGGCACGGGAAAACAGGAGGCAATTCACCGATTGACAGGCGTATTCAGCATTCGAGGGGCGGAGGGACGACGATGGACCAGATGAGTGAACCGACGCCGGCACAGAGCGACTCGGCACAGAGCGACTCGGCACAGAGCGACTCGGCGCTCGCGGCGGATCTCGCAGCGGGGGCCGGCCGCATGCTCGTTGAACTCCGGGTGTCGGAGCGCCGGAAGGGCACGGAGCGAAGACGGCTCGGAACCCTCGGGGACCGGCGCTCCCACGAATACCTGCTGGCCGCGCTGGGGCGCTCCCGCCCTGGGGATGCCGTGCTCTCCGAGGAATCCGTGGACAACCCCTCCCGGCGCGGAGCCCGCCGAGTCTGGATCCTCGATCCGCTGGACGGGACCCGCGAATACTCCGAGGGGCGGCCCGACTGGGCCGTGCACGTTGCCCTGTGGGAGTCCGGGCCCGGCGGGGGCGGGCTCACCGCCGGTGCGCTCGCCCTGCCGGCCGAAGGCGTGGTGCTTGCCACCGGAGCCCGGCCCGTTCCCCCGCGCCCCGGGCATCCAGTGCGGATCGCAGTGTCCCGGAGCCGCGCGCCGTCCTTCGCCGCGGCGCTCGCCCGCGAGGTCGGGGGCGAGCTCGTTCCCCTGGGCTCCGCAGGCTACAAGGCCGCCGCCGTGATCCGGGGCGAGGCGGACGCGTACGTCCACGCCGGGGGCCAGTACGAGTGGGACTCCGCGGCGCCCGTCGCCGTCGCCACCGGCATCGGCCTGCACGCGAGCCGGATCGACGGGTCGCCCGTGACCTACAACCGCGCCGACCCCTACCTGCCGGACCTCCTCCTGTGCCGGCCGGAGCTCGCCGGGACGCTCCTTACCGCCCTGAGGCAATTGAGCGTCGAAACAGGAGGACTGCCATGAACCCGGCGGCAGGAGAGAAGGATTCAACGGCCCGCACGGCACGCTCTCCGCGGTACGGCCTGAGCCACCTGAAGACGCTCGAGGCGGAGGCGATCTTCATCATCCGGGAGGTGGCCGCCGAACTTGAGCGGCCCGCCCTGATGTTCTCCGGGGGAAAGGACTCGATCGTGATGCTCGAGCTCGCCCGCAGGGCGTTCGCGCCGGCCCGGATCCCATTCCCCGTGCTGCACATCGATACCGGTCACAACTTCGACGAGGTGCTCGAGCACCGGGACCGGGTGGTGAAGCGCCTCGGACTGACGCTCGTCGTCGGATCGGTGCAGGAAGCCATCGACCGGGGGGTGGTTCGGGAGGAACCGAACGGGTCGCGGAACCGGATCCAGACGGCGGTGCTCCTGGAGACCGCCGAGAAACACGGCTTCACGGCACTGCTCGGCGGCGCGCGGCGCGATGAGGAGAAGGCGCGGGCCAAGGAACGCGTCTTTTCCTTCCGGGACGAGTTCGGGCAGTGGGACCCCAAGAGCCAGCGGCCGGAGGTGTGGGGCCTCTACAACACGCGCGTCCACGTCGGGGAGAGCATCCGGGTGTTCCCCATCTCCAACTGGACGGAACTCGATATCTGGAGCTACATCGAGCAGGAAAACATCGAGGTGCCCTCCCTCTACTACTCGCTCCGGCGGCCGGTGTTCAAGCGCAACGGCATGCTCTTCGCCGTCCACCGCTTCTGCCAGCCGCGCCCCTCCGAAGAGGTGTTCGAGGCCGACGTCCGGTACCGCACCATGGGGGACGCCACACTCACTGCCGCCGTCCTCTCGGATGCCGCGACGCCGGCGCAGGTACGCGAGGAGGTCGCCGGCACGCGCCTCACCGAACGGGGAGCGACCCGGGGGGATGACCAGGTCAGCGAAGCGGCCATGGAGGACCGAAAGAAAGAGGGGTACTTCTGATGGATCTCCTGCGCCTTGCCACGGCAGGGTCGGTCGACGATGGAAAGAGCACGCTGATCGGGCGCATGCTCTACGACTCCAAGTCCATCTTCACCGACCAGCTTGAAGCGATCGAGCGGACCAGCCGGGACCGGGGGGACGACTACACCGACCTCGCACTGCTCACCGACGGGCTGAGGGCCGAGCGGGAGCAGGGCATCACCATCGACGTCGCGTACCGGTATTTCTCCACGCCGAAGCGCAAATTCATCGTCGCGGACACCCCCGGGCACATCCAGTACACCCGCAACATGGTCACGGGGGCCTCGACGGCTGACGTCGGCATCGTGCTCGCCGACGCCCGCAAGGGGCTGATTGAGCAGAGCCGGCGGCATGCCTTCCTCGTCTCCCTGCTCCAGGTACCCCACCTCGTGCTGGCCGTGAACAAGATGGACCTGGTCGACTGGTCCGAGGAGGTGTACGAGTCGATCCGCGCCGAGTTCGTCGAGTTCGCCTCAAAGCTGCAGATCAGCGACCTGACAGTCATCCCGATGTCGGCGCTGAAAGGCGACAATGTCGTCGAGCGGTCCGCGAACATGCCCTGGTACCAGGGCGCGCCCCTGCTCCACCATCTCGAGAACGTCCATATCGCCAGCGACCGGAACCTCGTGGACGTCCGGTTCCCCGTGCAGTACGTCATCCGCCCCCACCAGAACCGCAACCAGGACTACCGCGGGTATGCGGGGCAGGTCGCCGGAGGGGTCCTCAAGGCAGGGGATGAGGTGGTTGTCCTGCCCAGCGGACTGGGCACGCGCATCGCGGGGATTGAGACGGCGGATGGCCCCGTCGAGGAGGCCTTCGCGCCCATGTCCGTTGTGCTCCGGCTCGAGGATGACCTCGACGTCTCCCGCGGGGACATGATCTGTAGGCCCAACAACCGTCCCTCCGTGTCCCAGGACATCGATGCGATGGTGTGCTGGATGGGCGACGCCCCTCTGGTCCCGGGCCGGAAACTCGCGATCAAGCACACCACGCGCACCGCCCGCACCCTGGTCAAGGAGCTGCAGTACGAGCTCAATATCAATACGCTGCACCGCAACCTTGAGGCAGTTGATCTGCGGCTCAATGAGATCGGCAGGGTGCGCCTCCGGACGACCGCTCCGCTGATGGCCGACGAGTACCGCAGGAACCGCGCGACCGGCGGTTTCGTCCTCATCGACGAGGCAACGAACGCAACGGTCGGTGCCGGCATGATCGTCGGAGCGGAGTAGGCTCAGCCCGCGTCAGCCGCGTTCCTCCCCTCCACCAAGGCGCCGCATGGCGTCAAGGATCCGGGCGGCACCCTCGGCGACACCCACGTGTGCCAGGTCGACGACGACGTCGGCGTCGCCGGGCTCCTCGTAGGGGGATGAGATGCCCGTGAACTCGGGGATCAGTCCTGCGCGGGCCTTGGCGTAGAGGCCCTTCCGGTCACGCTCCTCGCACACCGCAAGCGGCGTTGACACGTGGACGAGCAGGAAGTCGCCTGAGGCCGAGGCCATTGCCCGGACCTCCCGGCGCGAGGACTCGAACGGGGCGATGGGGGCGCACAGCGCGATGCCGCCCGCCTCGGCAACGCGGGCGGCCACCCACCCGATGCGCCGCACATTCAGTTCCCGGTCCGCACGCGAGAAACCCAGCCCTGAGGAGAGCAGGGTCCGCACGTCGTCACCGTCGAGGAGCTCCGTGCGCCGTCCGTCCGCCCGCTGCAGGCGTTCGGCGGTCTCCCGCGCCAGGGTCGACTTGCCGGAGCCTGAGAGGCCGGTGAAGAGGACGACAAGGCCCCTCGGGCGGGTGGCACCGGCGGGGCTCCCGCGTCCGTCAGTGGGTCCCGTCCCCGCTGCCGCGGGGAACCCTCCCTCCGCCTCGGCGGTGAAGTCGAGGAGCGTGTCGGCACCGAGGCGGGCCAGCAGCGGCGCGGCGTCCCCGGCGGGACCACTGCCGGCGGGACCGCTGCCGGCAGGACCACTGCCGGCGGGACCACTGCCGGCAGGACCACTGCCGGCGGGACCACTGCCGGCGGGACCACTGCCGGCGGGACCACTGCCGGCGGGAACAACGAGGAGCCGGACGCGGCCGCCGGGCACGTGCGCGGCAACCGCCTCCAGCGATTCAATCAGCCGGGCTGTTCCCTCCTGACGGGCGGTGTCGCTGTCCGCGACGGCGAGGAGGATCAGGTTCCCCCCGCGGGCGCCGACAAGTGTCCGGGTCAGCTGCTCCAGCGAAGGGGTTCCAGCGAAGGCAGCCACCACGAGCGGCGCCCGGTCTGCGCCGCGGACCTCCTGCGCCGCAAGGGGCGCTGTCAGCCGCAGCCTGCGGAAGGGGCCGTGCTCGGCCGGCTGGAGCGGCCCGAGCACCCCGGAGACATAGACCTCCTCCTCGCCGGTGCCCCCGGCGGTTCCGTCGACGGCCAGGTGGGCCAGGGGAGTGCCGTCCGGATCGGCCAGCAGCAGCCCGCCCCGGGCGAGCGCTGCCCGCGCCGTCGCGGCAGCAACCCCCAGCGTCGGTTCCACCGGCCAGGATGCCGGTTTCCCGCCGGGAAGACAGTACCCGTCGGCCGGGGCGTACAGCCCGCCGAGCAGGAGCTCAAGCAGGTCAAGGCTGCTCCCGCGCAACTGGAGCACCGGGTGGTGGAGCACCTCCTGCCAGGCGGTCATGGACGCCGTCTCCGGTGGGGAGCGGGGCATCCCTGGGGCACCGGGGACCCCTCAGGTCCAGAGGAGGGGCCGGCCGAGATAGTCGGCGAGGTCCTGATTGGGGCGCAAGTAGAAATCCTCGAGCTCCTTCCGGGCGTTGAGCGGAATGCGGGAGCGGGTGATCGCATTGAACGGCTTGGTCGAGGGAAGGGCGAAGCGCGGAAGGCCGAGGAAACCACACACGGTGTCGAAGGTTCCCTGGACATCCGAGTACATGTCCTCGCTGCGCAGGACCAGCAGCTGGCCCTCGGGAAAGGACGCGTGCCAGTTCTGGATCTGGGGAAGGTAGAGGCCGCGGCTGCGGTAGGAGTAGAAATCGTAGGCCGCGCTGTAGTAGGCGGGGTCCTCCAGCATGGCGTCGAGCTCACCGGCGAGCCGGTCCTCCTCGGCGGCCAGTGCCGCTTCGAAGCCGAGCGGTTCCACGCCGTTGGCGACCCGCTCCTGATGGTGGGACCAGGCGCGGTCGACGGGGTCGCGGAGCAACGCGATGGCCCGGACGTCGGGGGCCACCGCACGGACCCGTTCGGCGATCCGGGGATCCCACTGGTAGTAGGGCGAGGCTTCACCGCTCACCGGCCGGTGACCCGCCGACCGGGCCACCAGCCTGCGGTAGGAGTCGGTGTGGAAATGCGAGCGGTACCAGCGCTCGCCCCGGTGGAACTCCTTGAAGAAATAGTCGGTACTCTTCCTGCCCCGGATCTGGGGAAAAAGCCCGAGGACGCCGGGATGCATCAGGAGGTAATTGAAGAGGGAGGTGGTCCCGCCGCGTTTGGTGCCAATAATCAGGAAATCGGGAACCGGCCGCGCCGCAGCGGTCCCCCGGCCGTAGGACCGGGTGAGGGTGTCGCCCACGTCCTTCAGCCATCGGGGGGAAGCGTCCTTGATGTCCGTCAGCGTGACCACTCAAACTCCTTTCGACTCGGCCGTCCGCGACCCGGCCACTGCCGGTTTCCGGGCGGCACGGCGCAGTCCATCCAGTCTGAGCCTGTACCGGTCGAACCAGCACCAGAGAGCGAGAATTGTCACCGTAATGAGTCCTGCCACCGCCAGGGAGGCCGTTGAGCTGCCCAGAAGCGAGAGCACCAGCAGGCTTCCGGGAACCACGCTCACCGCCGCCACCATCAGCGCGTAGGCCACCCGGCCGGCGTCGAACCGGATGCCGACGAAGATGCGGGTCTCAACCGAGGCGAGCAGCGCATCGAGGAACATGCTGAACGCCCACGCGGAGGCCGCGCCGAGAATGCCCCACCGGGGCACGAGGACGAGGTTCGCCGCGATGTTGACGGCGAGCACCACGGACTTGTTGAAGGCCATCCAGCCGCTTCGGCCGCTCATGGTGAGCACCGAGTCGATGTTCCCGCCGAAGAGGAAGCAGACAGCCCCGGCGCAGAGGATGATCAGGGCCGTGGCGCCCTCCGAGAACCCCGGTCCGAACCAGCTCAGCACCGTGGGGGCGAAGAACATGAACAGCCCGTAGATAGGCGTTCCGAAAAGCACGATCCAGGTCAGGGTCGTTGAGTAAAGGGTCTGGACAGCGTCGACCTTGCGCTCCTCGAGGAGGGCGCTGAAGCGGGGCGAGATCACCATCCGCATTGCCGTCGAGACGATCAGCCCGGCCGTGACGAATCTGCTGACTGTTCCGTAGATGCCCGCGGCTCCGGCACCGGCGATGGCGCCGACGAGGATCACGTCGAACCACACGATCGCCTGTTCGACGCCGGAGGAATACCAGCGGGGCAGGGCGAACCGCCGCACGCCCGCGGAGACCGTTGGCGAGGGGCGCCAGCGGCCGCTTACCCCCGCGCGCAGTTCATGCTCGCGCACCCGCCCGGCGAGCACCAGCAGCGCAATGGCCATGGCCACCGGCAGCGGAAGCGCCCAGGCCAGGGCTCCCATCGCGGCGGAACCACCCAGCAGGACCACCGCCAGGACGGCCAGCGGCCGCGCCGCCGGAACGGCCACGGCCCCGATCACCGTGTACGGGAGGATGCTCCCCAGCCCCCGGGTGGCGGCCAGGGCAACCATCATCACCGCCGCGAACGGCAGGAACAGGGCTATGGTCCGGACGGCTTCAACGACCTCCGGCGGCAGTGGCACGAGGTTCTCGGTCAGCGGCGGAAGGAAAAAGTAAAGCATCAGCGTCAAGGCGATGCTGACGGCGAGGGCCGGCAGGAGCAGCGCCAGGACCGCCCCGCGGATCCTTCCAGGCGCCGAGGAGGCAAGCCGGGGGAGGATCCACACACTCGTCGTGTCCATGCCCGTCCTGGCGATGCCCAGGGCGATGGAGAACACCGCAATGGATTGAAGGACGATGCCGGCCCCATACTCACCGAACGACCGGCCGAGCACGAGGATGAGCAGCAGGCCCATGACAGCGCTGGTGCCGGCGCCCAACCCGCTGACGAGTCCGCCGCGGGCCGCGCGCCGGGCCTCCGAGGCATGCTCCGCCTTCACGCCGCCCCCAGTCCCGGCAACTTCGCCACCCCGTCCCCCTTCAGACCGACCGGACAATGCTCTACCACATCGCTAGGCGAATCCAACCCAGGCGGCGCTGTTTTGTACGATACTTGAGCATAGATGGATGCCCTAGGACAAGATATTGGGTGAATCCCTCGCACTGTATCGTTTTTTCTCTTCGCCAAGGAGGCTGGCCATGGCGTCATCGCAGAAACCATCGGGTCGCTTCCGTCCGCTTCGGGTCCTGCTCCCGGTTGCCGGTGTTGCGCTGTGCGCCTTCCTGATCATCTCCCCTCCGGGTGGCAGCCTCGATACTGCGCGCACCGCCCCCGGTGGAACCGAAAGTGAAGCACCCGGGACGGCCCCGGAGGCCACCCAGGCCACCGGAGGGAAGGCATCGGAAGAGGCAGCTCCGGCGAAGACAGCCCCGGCCGGGCCGAAGCCGGCCACCAAACCGCCGACCACCGCAGCGCCGGCTGCCCCGGACGCCGAAACCGGTGGCGGCGCCGCCGACGCAGTGCCCGCACCGGCGGCCTCCGCCCGGGTTCCGGTGCCGGCGGCCGAAAAGGAGAAAGCGTCGACAGTGTCGAGGGACTACGTCGGTAAGACGGCGTCGGTCCTCGCGGCCGCCAAGACTCCGACCGCCGATGAGCTCAAGGCGCTCGCCGTAGGCCCTGCGCAGGGAGCGATCCTCGCCCAGGCGGCCGAGTTCGAGAGCAACAACTGGCGCCAGGAGGGCGTGCCGACCATCGCCGGGCTCGAGATCGTCGCCTACGACGGAGCGGCCACCCCGGCGAGGATGACAGTGAACGCCTGTATCGATTCCTCGAAGGTCCGAGTCGTGACGGACGAAGGAGTGGTGCTGAGGGAGGGCTCGGACGGCAACCGGTCGCTGAACATTCTGTCCCTGGTGCGCGGTGACGGCGGCACATGGCTGGTCGAAGAGATCAGCTTCCCGGACGACCCCAGCTGCTGATCCGCCCACCCGCCCGGGCCGGCGGGGCGGCCGGCGCCGGGCCGGTGAAATCCGGGATGCCGCCCCCGGCCGGGTCAGCCACGCCACCCCGCAGGGCCTTGGCCACGGGGAAAGGCGTTGGGCCACTGTCTCGCGGCCCTAGTTCGTGATCGTCGCCTTCGCCGTCAGGTCCATGCTCATGTCCCGGGTGGCGCGGTAGTTGATGTGGGTTTCGACCGCGACCGAGTTCACGCCGTCGACCAGCAGGGATACCGGGACGTCGATGACGAACGGTGTCGTGTTGGCCGTCGAGCTGCTGACAGCGCTCGACGCATAGGTGCCGTGGGAGATGGTGCCGGTGGGCAGGTTCTTCCGGCCGACCTCGGTCCCGTTGACGTAGACCACCACACCGTCGTCGGCGACAGTCTGCAGGGTAAGTTTCGTCACCGAGGCCGCTGAGGGAACGGAGAACTGCTGCAGGAAGTAGGCCGTCAATGGCCTGTCGGTTGTTGTTTCGGGGGTGAAGTCGACGTCGGTCCCCAGCCCCGTCGACCCGAAGCCCAGCACCGCGGGCCCTGACTTCCAGGCGGCGGCGTCGAATCCTTTGGCCTTCCAGGACGTCGGCGGAGCTGTTGCCTCATAGCGCCAGCTCCAGGGCGACTTCGCCGCGATCAGCACCGATTCCTGGCCCGCCGCCGCACTGACGGTGACCGGGGCGGACGTGACGCCGGTGGCACCCTTGTCATCGGTGACCGTCAGTTTCACCGTGTAGGTTCCGGCCGCCGCGTAGGTGCGCGCCGCGGTGGCTCCGGTGCCCGTGCTTCCGTCGCCGAAGTCCCAGGCGTAGGAGGCGATGGTGCCGTCAGGATCGGTGGAACCGCTGCCGTCGAAGGTGGCGGTCAGCCCTGTCGTCTTGGAGGTGAAGGCCGCAGCCGGGGCGGAATTCGCAGCCGCCGCACTGACGGTGACCGGGGCGGACGTGACGCCGGTGGCACCCTTGTCATCGGTGACCGTCAGTTTCACCGTGTAGGTTCCGGCCGCCGCGTAGGTGCGCGCCGCGGTGGCTCCGGTGCCCGTGCTTCCGTCGCCGAAGTCCCAGGCGTAGGAGGCGATGGTGCCGTCAGGATCGGTGGAACCGCTGCCGTCGAAGGTGGCGGCCAGCCCTGTCGTCTTGGAGGTGAAGGCCGCAGCCGGCGCGGAATTCGCGGACGTGAGGCCTCCTGTGGCCGTCACCACCGGTGTGCTGGCCGAGAGGTTCCCCGCCGCATCCGCCGCGCGGACGAAGAAGCGGTTGTTGCCGTCTTTGGGAACCACAGCAGTAGTTCCGGTGGTGGTGGCGACAACGCGGTCATCGCGCAGGATCTGATAGGTCACCCTGCCGCTGGCATCCGAGGACTCGGCCCAGGTCAGCCGAACGGTCGATGCCGTGTTCTCGGAGAGTGTGGGTGTCCCGGGCCGGGTGGGGGCCACTGCATCCCGCTGCGGGAACCGGGCGAATCCGCCGGCCCATTTGCTGCCGGAGGTGCGGGTGCGGGCAGTGGTCATGTCGCCGCCGGCCCAGAGGGTTCCATTGCTGTCAACGATCTGTGCCCAGATACCCGATCCGGACCGGAACTTCATGGCGGGCGTAAAGCTGGGGATGTAGTCTCCCGTCGCCGCGTTCCACGCCCCCGTCCACTCGTAGGCGTCGGCCTGGGTCCAGCCGGTGCCCATGTTTGGCCAGAAGAAGGCGTTCGAGTAGTTGAAGTGGTGGCCGTGGGACCCGCCGTAGACGATGCCGCGCGGGCTCTCGGCAATGGCCTGGAAATCGCCGTTCTTTTGGCCGATGTTCCCCGAGAGGCGCGCGAAGGTGCTCGTCGAGAAGCTGAAGAAGCTGTGCTCGGAGCCTCCGACCCAGACCCGGTTTCCGACCTGGCCGATCGTCTGCTGGTAGTTCGAGTTGCTGCTCCAGGTGGGGTTCCAGGCCGGGGTGGCAAGGGGTGCGCCGTCGACCGTCTGCACCGCGGCTGCCTTGCTCGCCCGCGTGGAGCCCTTCGCCGTGAAGTAGCCGGCCGCGTAGAGGCGGGTCCCGTCGTCGCTGGGGTCAATGGAGACCACCGTGCCGTTGAAAGCCGGGTTCCAGTTCGCAGCGGGGGTGCCGTTCGTGATTGCGACCCGCCCGGCGTTCCGCGAGTACTTGAACGTGGTGGGATTGCTGCCACCTGCCACGTGGGTGAAGGCCCCGCCGAGGTAGAGCCAGTTGCCCTTGACGGCGAGGTCGCTGACGCGCAGGATGCCCGAGGTTGTCCGGTCTTCGACCTTCACCGTCCAGCCGGGAACAGTTGCGCCGGTGGTCGGGTTCAGTGCCACTATTGACGTCGCGGCGGCTCCGTTGGCGGTGGTGAAGTAGCCACCCGCGACCAGGTTTCCGTTGGGGAGCACGGCGAGGGACATCACCGGGGCGTTGAGCTTCGGCGCGAAATCGGTGAGCAGTTCGCCCGTCGTGACGTCGAAGGCCGCAAGGAAGCTCCGTGGGACCTTGTCGGTACCGGTCGAGGTGCGCTGGACGGCGGTGAAGTTCCCGCCGACGAACATCCGGTTCCCGCTCTGCGCGAAGGCCTGGACCTCCACGTCCCCCTCACGCCGGCGCGTGGTGAAACCGGCGACACCCCACGGGCTGTCGAGGGCGACCGACTCGGCCACGGGAAGGTTGGTTCTCTCCGGCGTTCCGGCATCGCCGATCGCGGTGAAGCCGGTGGTCGAGACGATCCTGGGCCGGATGAAGACCTCGGTGTAGGGCCGGGCTCCGCCCAGGCCCTCAGTGGCCGACCACAGGTAGGTGCTTGCGCTGTTGGACCCCTTGACCCCGCTGCCGTAGGCGAATCCCATGGTGTAGTTCTGCCCGGAGTCGGACCGCGCATCCGACTTGACCTTCCGGTACGCGTCGTCGACACCGAAACTGGCGGTCACTCCTCCGCTGGGTGCCCGCACTCCGTCGAAGGAATACCACCCGATAGGGTGCAGGGCACTGAAGGTCCACACCCACCGGTCGCGTTTGGCGAGGGCGATGCGGGTTTCATGCCAGGCCGTGCCGGTGGTGTTCTTCGCCCGCTTGAGCCGGATGCCGTCGGCGAGCCCGTCGACCCGCCCGCCGCCCAGCAGGGCGTCCACCACTGTCGATGAATACTGGGTAGTGGCTCCCGACATGGGGCTGACGCCGGCGGTCTGGAGGGCGGTCGGGTTCCCGGTGCCCTCGTAGCCGGGCATCCATTTCTCCCGGCCCTTACCGATGAGGACCCAGCCGCCGCCGCCGGTGACCATGTCGCAGTAGAACTGGGCGGGCGCTGCCATTTTCGGCGTCAACAGCCAGTAGGTGCCCGAGGGCACCGCGGCGTTGTTCTGCTTGATCTCCCAGCAGGAGGCGGCCGCCGTTGCCGCGTCGGCTCCCGTCCGGGCGACGGCGCCCGATGCCGGAGCCGACAGCACGGCCAGACTGGTCAGTACCATGAGCGACGCGACCGCCGAGCCGAGGACCTTGAGTAATGGCCGTTGGATTCCCACGTTCGCGTGTGTTCTCACGTTCGCCCCTAGCACTTGCGCAAGCACGGTTTTCCCCGGTGTCCCCCGGGGCGGCAATTCCTTCGGAATCCCGCAGAGTGCACAAAGAGTAGCTGTGGGGAGCGCGCGGGCAGAACCCAAACGAGGACGACTTCGGTACCTGTAAAGGCCGGACCGATACCCTACTTTTTAGCCGCCTACCTGACTGCTGCGGTCTCCCGCAGGGGCAGCTGCGGGCGTCCCCGCAGTCCGACGGCGGCGATCACCATGAGGATGACCAGGCCCGAACCGAGGATGCCGTAGTAGAAGATCTCCACCAGCCCCACGAGCAGGAGCGTGTTGCAGACCAGGCCGACGAGGTCGGTGCGGCGGAGGGTCGAGAGGAAGGCATGGACCAGCCAGGCCAGGAACAGCCCGAGCCCGACGAACCCATGGGAGAAGAGGACGAGCCACACGTGCCCCTGCGTGCCGGCGGAGGGCTGCCCCGACCGCTCGGACGGCCGGGGCGCGCCGTAGCCGAACACCGGGGATTCGAGTGTGCGCCGGAAGGTCTCCTGGTAGAGCTCCCCGCGGTCGTCGATGCTTGAGACACGGGAGGTGCGCTGCTCGAGCCGCTCGATGACGGGAAGCTGCACCAGGGCCACCCCGGCGACGACGGAGAGTGCGAGGATCGAGCCTATAACCCGGGTGCGGCCCAGCAGCGCCGCCCGGAACCCCAGGTAGAGAAGTGCGATTCCCAGGCCCAGGAACATGCCCCGGTTCAGGGTGAGGAAGGCGGGGATGAAGGAGATGGGAAGGGCCGCTACGAGCCACCAGAACCTTCTCTCGCCGCGCACCATGGAGAGGTAGGCAACCACCGCGGGGGTGAGGAGCGAGTAGCCGTTTCCCCATCCATTGGCGTAGAGGAACGGCGCACTTGGCCGCGGCGCGGAGATGACGGTGGCGTTCGGGTCCGGGTTGTACTGGGTGAGGTCCCGGGTGGTCATTTCATCGACGTAGGAATTGTCGAGCAGAGCCTGCGGGAGGATGTAGGCCAAAGGCGTCTTGAGCTCGAAGAGGGGAAAGGCAAGACCGGCGAACCCGCCGGCGACGACGACCAGCCAAAAGACGGTCAGGACCCCGAAGATCCGGCGGTCGGTGAGCGTCTGCCGGGCGTTGTAGACGTAGACGAAGACGACGGTTGCCGCGGCGTAGAGGAAGAACCGGTAGAAGAAGCCGAGGATGCGCAGCGGCTCGTCGATCTGAATCAGCGAACAGAGCACCCAGAGCAGGAAGAGCAGCAGGATTCCAAAGCCCCGCGGAGCCCGGACCTTTCCTGCCCGTGCAAGGATGAGCACCATTGCCGCGCCGAAGACCGGCCAGGCCATATCTCCGAGCCCCAGCGCCCACCACAGCGGGAAACCCGCGAAGGCGGCGACGATCGGCCAGGCGGGCAGGCGGCCGACGTCGGACCCGGGACGGGAGGCCGCCGCGGTGCCGGGGGCAGAGCCAGGCTGTGCCTTCCGGCCTTCCACACTGTTGCTCACACGCACCGTGCCTCCCATCGTGGGCGTTCCCTCGATGGTAAAGGACCCTGCTCTTTTTGGTAGGGGGAGCCGTTAACTATTTGGGGAAGTCGAATCGCGTCGACGGTGTCCCGAGGAAAAGAACCTCTTGCGGGTGGCGCCGTCGCTGGTACAGTGACCCATCAAACGCACTGCAGAGGGACGGCGGAACGTGACAGATAGAGCCACGAGGAGACCGTTGGGGCGGGAACCTCAATCTCTTGATGCCCCGACGCTGGTGCTGCCCGCCCCGCACGTGGGCGTCGTGCTCGCCACCCACCGCCGGCCGCAGCTCATGCGCCGGGCCCTTGAGTCAATCCTCGAACAGGACTATCCGGGCGCCATCACCGTCCTGGTGGTCCACGACAAGTGCGACCCCGACGAATCCCTTGCGCTGGAGGGGGACCGGCGGCAGGTCATGCCCGTGGCGAACTCGAGGACGCCGGGCCTGGCGGGAGCCCGGAATACGGGAATCCTGGGCCTGGCGACGGACTTCGTCGCCTTCTGCGACGACGATGACACCTGGTTCCCCGAAAAGCTGACCCGCCAGATCGCCGCCCTCCAGGACAACCCGGAGGCAGAATTCTGTTCGACGGCGATGAGTGTCGACTACTCCGGCACGGCCTCGGTCCGCCTCGCAGGCAAAGCGGAGGTGACCTACGAGGATCTGCTGCGGTCGCGGATGGCCATGGTCCACTCCTCCTCCTTCGTCATCCGCCGCGACGCACTCCTCTCCACCATCGGACTCGTCGATGAGGAGATTCCGAACAGCATGTGCGAGGACTGGGACCTGCTGCTGCGGGCCGCCCGGCGGAAACCGATCCTTCACGTCGATTCACCGCTGGTGCGGGTGTTCTGGGGTGGATCGTCGTACTTCTACGAGCAGTGGGAGGTCAAGAACCGCGCCCACCTGTGGATGCTGGAGCACCACCCGGACATCCTTTCCAGCCCCGTAGGGAAGAGCCGCGTCTTCGGGCAGCTTGCCTTCGGACATGCGGCCCTCGGGAACCGCAGGGAAGCCTTCCGGTGGGCCGGGCGATCCCTGCGGGCCAACTGGCGGGAACCCCGGGCAGTTCTCGCGCTGGGGGTGGCCGGAGGGGTGGTCTCCGACCGGCGGATCGTTGACCGCCTGCAACGACATGGACATGGAATCTAGGACGCAAACCGGCCGATACAGCAACAGAATGAGACGAAAATGGACGAGAAATCATCGCTGGGAATGGGACATTACCTCGCCGTTCTCAGAAGGCACTGGAAAACCGTCGTAGCGGCCATGCTCATCGGGCTTCTGCTGGCCCTCGCCTATTTGCTGACCGGGGGTGCACGCGTCACCGCCAGCGCACTGGTGAATGTCAACGTCATCGTCTCGGATCCGTTCAATCCGTCCCGGCCCGCGTCGGGGCTTCTCGACACTGCGACCGAGGGGGAGATCGCCAGTTCCTACGTCGTGGCGAGCGAGGCCTCCAAGGAGGTGCCCGGCGGAGACAGCACGGCGGACCTTCGGAACAACGTCGATGTCAAGACCGGGAGCGACGGGACAACGGCCCTGATTTCCTATTCCTCGCGCACGGAGGCCCGTGCCGTCGACGGCGCCGACGCGATGGCCAACTCCTACCTCGCGTACCGGCAGGACCAGGCCGATGCCCGGCGGACCGCGATGCGCAACCAGCTCGAGCAGCAGCTGGCGGCGCTGAACACCGCCCTGGCCGCCCCGGGTGCAGACCGGGTCACCCTCACCAACCGGATTTCGAACATCGAATCCGAAATTAACGAACTCAACGCCATCGACACAACGGGCGGCACCGTGATCACCCCCGCCGCCGAAAGCCCTGTGTCAACCAACTACACCCGCGTGCTCGGGTCGGGGCTCGCCGGGGGGCTGGTGGCGGGCGTCCTGCTGGCGTTCCTCTCCCACGCGGTCAGGCGCAGGGTCAACGACGGCTACGACGTCGAGCAGGCGGGAACCGGCCCCGTGCTCGCGGAGCTTGTGTCACCCGAACCGACCCTGCCCGCGCGGGGGGCGGAACTCGACGCCTACCGGGCGGTTCGCGAGCGGCTTTTCGCCGGCCGGGGCCCGGTGACCGCTCTCGCGGTCATCGACGCGACGAGCGGCCGCGCCTTCTACCCGGTCGCACCGAATCTTTCGGTGGTCCTGGCGCAGGCAGGGTTCGAGGTCGAGCTTGTCCTCATGGGCACTCCGCCGGAGGAAATGGAGCTGATGACCGAAGCCCTCCAGCTCCGTTTCGGCGCGAACGATGGCGGCGCCGAGGTCCTCACCTCCGAGTCAATCCCCGGGCTGAAAGTGGTTCAGACCGTACGTGGGACCGACCTCGATGCCGACGATTACGTGACAGATGCCGTCCGGCGGCGTTTCCTCGCCCGGAACCGGAAGGACTCATCGCCCGTGGTGGTCCTGGCCCTGCCCGCGGACGCTCCAAGCGCCAGCAGGATGGCGGCGGCCCGGCTTGCCGGAGCGGCCGTACTGACGGTGGAAGGGGGCAGGACCCGGAGGGAGGAGGTGGAGTTGACCGCTACGGAACTTACGGGAGTCCACGCGGAGCTGCTCGGGACCCTCCTCGTGCGGGGAGGGCGGAGGATGCCGCGCAAGCCGCGCAGCGCCGAGCAGAAGGCCCGGCGCCGCGCACCGGAGCCTGTGGCTTCCAGCTCGGCGGCTTCCTAGCCCGGGGCCGGTGGCGGCCGGGCTCCGGGCGGGGAATCGCCGGTGGCACGCAGCCGGACCGGTTGTGCCCGCCGTGGCGGTGCGGTGGCGTCCGCGGTGAACGTCGGAGGGCGGACGCCTACCGCGGGGCGTGGGCCCCGGGCCCGGACAGCAGTCCCGCCGCCTTGGCCAGCAGGTCAAGGCTCTGGCTGCGGCTGATCCGCGAAGCGGACCAGCCACCGTTGCGGAGTGCGAGGGACCAGGCCCTTTCGGCCACAACGAGGGCATAGACAGCGGCGATGTCGGCCCAGCTCGACGGCGGCGCACCGGCCGCCCGCAGGAAGGGCACGGCCTCGGCCAGGGCCGCGTCAAGGCTGTCGGCCGCCGGGATTCCCGCGGACTCCCGGCGTACGCTCATCGTCCAGTGAAGCGCGTCAAGGCCCGCCGCGGCGTCGGCATCGGAGGACTCCCAGTCCCAGCACCAGAGCTGGCCGTCCGGCTCCCGGGCCGTATTCCACGGCACCAGGTCGCCGTGCCAGCGTGCCGTGACGGGCACGCGCGCGTTCCGCTCGGAGAGCAGGGAGGCCAGCGCGCCCGCAGCGCGGGCGACCTCCCCGTCACCGGTGGTGCCGAGCACCTCCACCCGCTTGGTGAGGGCGGTGTAGTGGAGGGTCGAGGAAAGGGTATCGACGCGTTCAACCGGGCAGAGCGCGAACATCTCCTGCGGGGTCGGCATCGGGATGCGGCCCCGGACACCCCGAACCTTGCCGGGGAGGGGCTCGGTGATGAGGTAGGGACGTCCCTGCCAGCTGCCGGTTCCGAGAAGGCGCGGAGCGCGCATCGGGCCTGTACCGCCGCCGACCTCGGCAAGGGCGGCGGCCTCGGTGGAAATGGCTTCCTGGCTCGCATCGTCCCAGGCCAGCTTGGCGTACCCCGCGGGCGCCCCGGCCGGTGAGAAGAGCTGGAGCGTGGGCTTGCGGTTGTCACCGAGCCGGATGCCGACGGCGGCGTATAGGCGCTCCCGGTCCAGGCACGCCATCAGTTCCTCGAGGGGGAGCGGGAGGGCCCCGCCGGCGGCGGCGCCGGTGCGCCGTTGGACGACAAGCCGGTGCGGCGCGGGCGGCAGCCCGAACCGGGACGGCACGCCCAGGAGGGTGCGGGCCGCCCGCACCCGGACGGGCCGCAGACCCCGGTAGGAAAGGAGCGCCGCGGCGGTAACGGCGGGGTGTCCGCGGGGGATCAGGATCGTAGGCCGTGCGGCCGAGGGGACCACCCAGTAGTCCTCGGCGTCCTCCCATCCGCTGTCCGGTCCGGGATCGAGGACAATCCGGACGGATCCGGTGGCGACGGGCTCCCGCCACAGCTGCTCCACGAGGGAGTCGAGCGGGGAGTCCCCCCGCCCGGTGATGATGCGGCCGCTGGCGCCCTTCCCCATAAGTCCCCTCTGCGTTGGGTTTCCTGCCGATGTCGGCAGCCGGTGCTCCGGTAGTGCCATTGTGCCGGAAGTTGAAGCCGAGCGGGGGGATCCGCGGAAAAGATGCGGGAGCTTCACTGCTCCGAAGGTCCGGTGGGCAGTGCGCGCCCCTTCCCGGCGGCCGCGTCCGGGCCGGAGACCGGACAGATCGGAGTGCTCCAGCTGTGGACAAAGGCGGAGAAGGCAACTACATAATGGAGTCCGATTCCCGGCCACCGGGAACCCTTTGCCTGGGGAAGGGAAAGTGCATGCTCTCACGACTACGCCCGACGCGAGGGCGCACGGTCCGTCACCTGACTCCCATCGCTTTGGTCGCCGGCAGCGCCGTCCTCGCAGCGGACCTGCTGCTGGTCGCGGCGAGCGTCCTCCGCAACTACGTCGACGCCGGCGGAGCCTTTGGGTTCCTCCACCTTGAGCTCTTCGACGGCAACAAGGACCGGACCCTGGCTGAGCTCTTCGGCGATCTCCAGCTCCTCTTCGCCTCCGTCCTGCTGCTGTGCATCGCTGCGGCTCCGGCGCGCAAGGCGGAACAGTTCCGGGACACGGCCGTATACGGGGCGTGGGCGCTGGTGCTGCTTGCCATGAGCGCCGATGACTTCTTCCGCATCCACGAGGAGGTCGGCCGCGCCATCGACACCCGGCTCGAGCTTCCCGCGCTGTTCGGGCTGCGCTCGCAGGACCTCGGAGAGCTCCTGGTCTGGGCGGGAGTCGCCGCGGCGCTGGGCGCCCCGCTGCTCATCGCCCACCTGATCAGCCGCGGACGGCCCCGCCGGGACTCCTACGTCTTCATCGGCCTGGCCGTCCTCCTCGCCCTCTTCGCAGTCGGGATGGACATGCTTCACTTCATCCTGGGTGACCTCCTGCCCAGCCTGGCGCTGAGCGCAATGAACCAACTGGAGATCGCCGGGGAGCTGGGAGCGATGACGCTGATGATGATCTGGGCGGTCCACATCTTCACCCGGCCCGCCAACCCTGCCGGGGACGATGGGTGGCTCTGAGGCCCCGCGCAGCGCCGGCGGTGGCGCCGTGCGAGAATTAGGATAGATCCGTGTGATCTAACTGGCCCATGCCGGGCCGGCGCCTGCCGTTCCTAAGGAGCTTCCGCTTTGGCCGTGGTTTCCCCGCCCGTCACCCTGCTGCCCGCCGAGGCGCCGCTCGCCAACGCCGAAGTGCTGCGCATCCGCAATGACTTCCCGATCCTCGGCACCGAGGTCAACGGCCGGCCCCTGGTCTACCTCGACTCGGGAGCGACCTCCCAGAACCCCGTCTCCGTGCTCGAGGCGGAACAGGAGTTCTACGAACAGCGCAACGCCGCAGTGCACCGCGGGGCGCACACCCTCGCCGTCGAGGCGACCGACGCCTACGAGGCGGCACGCGCCGCCGTCGCCGGACTGATCAACGCGCGCCCGGACGAACTGGTCTGGACGTCGAACGCCACCGAGGCGATCAACCTTGTCGCCTACGCCATGTCCAACGCCGCCGCGGGGCGCGGGGGAGCGGAGGCCGAACGCTTCCGCGTGGGACCGGGCGACACCATCGTCGTCACCGAGATGGAACACCACGCCAACCTCATCCCCTGGCAGGAACTGGCGGCCCGCACCGGCGCCGAACTCCGGTTCCTCCCCGTGGACGACGACGGCGCCCTCCGGCTCGAGGACGCCGCCGGCGTGATCACTCCGGCGACGAAGATCCTCGCCTTCACCCACGCCTCGAACGTGCTCGGCACCATCAACCCCGTGGCGGACCTGGTGCGGCTGGCCCGGGAGGCCGGGGCGCTGACGCTGCTCGACGCGTGCCAGTCCGTACCCCACCTTCCCGTCGACGTGAAGGCACTCGACGTGGACTTCCTGGTGCTCTCCGGGCACAAGATGCTCGGCCCCACCGGCATCGGAGCGCTCTACGGCCGCTCGGAACTGCTCAATGCGATGCCGCCCTTCCTCACCGGCGGCTCGATGATCACCACCGTGACGATGGAGCGGGCCGAGTACCTCCCGGCCCCGAACCGCTTCGAGGCCGGAACCCAGCGCATCTCGCAGGCCATCGCCCTCGGCGCCGCGGCGAACTACCTCTCCGAGACCGGCATGCACCGCATCGACGCGTGGGAAAGCGAGCTCGGGGCGCGCCTGGTGGAGGGGCTGTCTGCCGTCGAGGGGATCCGCGTCCTCGGACCGCAGGCCGGCCAGCCCCGGATCGGCCTGGCCGCATTCGACGTCGCCGGTGTCCACGCCCACGACGTCGGGCAGTTCCTTGACGAGCAGGGCATCGCCGTCCGGGTGGGCCACCACTGCGCCCAGCCCCTGCACCGGCGCCTGGGGCTGACGGCCACCACCCGCGCCAGCACCTACCTTTACAACACCACGGACGAGGTTGACTTCTTCCTGGAGGCCGTCGCCGGCGTCCGTCCCTTCTTTGGAGCGCGCTGACATGGCAACCAACCTCGAACAGCTTTACCAGCAGATCATCCTCGACCACGCCCGCGAGCGTCACGGTTCGGGGCTGCTCGAGAAGACCGGCCCCGGGTCGGTCGGGGAGTCGCACCAGCTCAACCCCGTGTGCGGGGACGAGATCACCCTGCGCACCGTCGTCGACGGCGGCACGGTGGCCTCCCTCAGCTGGGACGGCGCCGGCTGCGCCATCTCCATGGCCTCCGCCTCGGTGCTGACCGACCTGATGGAGGGGCTCGAGCGGGATGAAGCGGTCCGGCTCATCGACGCCTTCCGGGAGGTGATGCGCTCGCGCGGGACCATCCCGGCCGACGAGGAGGTACTCGGCGATGCCGCGGCCTTCTCGGGCGTCTCCCGCTATCCGGCCCGGGTGAAGTGCGCGATGCTCGCCTGGGTCGCACTCGAGGAATCGCTCCTGGCGGCCAACAGCTAGCGGCCCGACGCCCCTGCGGAGCCCGGGTCGGCCGCTCAGCTGGGCTGCGGCAGGGCCATGGTGAAGGTGCTGCCCTGGCCGGGCTCGCTGACCGCGCTGATCGTGCCGCCGTGTTCGGTGACGATGCTCTTGGTGATCAGCAGGCCGAGGCCTACGCCCTGCACGGTCGAGACGCGCACTGCGGGGGACCGGAAGAACCGGTCGAACACCTGGCTGAGCTCTTCGGCCTCGATGCCGATGCCGGTGTCCTCGACCCCCAGCCGGAGCAGCCCATCGGTAAGTTCGGCGCCCACGGTGATCGTGCCGCCCCGGCGGTTGTACTTCACGGCGTTCGACACAAGGTTGTCGAGCGCCTGACCCAGCCGGACGGGGTCGGCGACGGCGGGCAGGGCGGCAGGGGCGGTGTTGATCAGCCGGACCCCCGCGGCGTTGGCCGCCGGCTGCGCCGAGGCGATGCACGCACCGATCAGCTCGCCGACATCGCACGGCACCGGCCTCACCCGGAAGGTGCCCGCGTTGATGGCGAGGAGGTCGTCCACCAGGGCCTCGAGCTGCAGCGCGTTGCGCCGCGCCACCGAGAGGTAGCGCACCACATCGGGCTCAAGGGAGTCCCTGCGGTCAAGGATCAGGTCGAGGAATCCCAGGACCGAGGTCAGCGGTGTGCGGAATTCATGGGAGACGTTCGAAAGGAAGTCATCCTTCGCATGCAGCGCCCTCAGCAGCGAGGTGATGTCCGTGAAGGACACGACCGTTCCGGCGAACGCGCCGTCGTCGTCGGTCATGGCGCGCGCCGACACCGACACCGCCTGCTGCGCACGGCCGCTGCCCAGCCAGATCTGGACATCGTCAAAGCTCTCGCCCTGCACCGCACGCCGCACCGGGCGATCCTCGGCCGGGATCGGGGTTTCCCGGTCGGGGCCGAAAATCAGCAGCTGCCCTTCGTTGGGGTCGTCATTGCCGGGCGGGGCGGCCAACCCGTGGGAGATCCGCTGGCGGGCGTTCATCAGCACGTCGTGCCCGTCCCGGTCCACCACCACCAGGCCGACCCCCGCCGTGTCGAGGACGGTGGCCAGGAGCCGTTCGCGTTCGACCCCCTCTGCCGCCGCCCTGCGCAGGGCGGCCTGGGACCGGCTGACCGCCTCCTGCTGGGCGCGGCGCTCCGTGGTGAGGATCGAAATGAATGCCGCAAGTCCCGTCAGCACCACCGGCAGCAGGAACGGCCCGAGGAATTCGGCCGGGCCGGGCCTGCCCTCGGCGAACAGCAGGGGCCCCCAGACGATGCACAGGGATCCGCCGGCGGTCAGGGCCGCCGCCGCGGCCGTCGGGATGCGGGAGGCGGCAATCCAGGCGGCCGGAAAGGCGGCGAGCAACCCTACCCCGGAGAGGTAGTCACCGGCCCCGGCCCGCAGTAGCCCCAGTGCGGCGAAATTCAGCAGCGGAACCGCGAGCGCCGCCGAGGCTGGCAGGCGCTGCCACGGCACGACAAAGCACAGCAGGAGCAGGCCCGCCTCAAGGAGGATGCCCGCCGGGAAGAGGGGATTGGCGAAGAGGGAATTCGGGTCGAGCAGCCACAGGACCGCCACGACAAGCACGACGACGATCGACAGGGCGCCCTGGCTGAGTATGACCTTCCGCCGCCGGTCACCGCGGCGCAGCAGCGGGACCTCGGGTCCGCGCGGTCCGGTGCCCGCCGTCCTGCCCGCCGTGCCTGTGCCTGCCGCCGCACCCGCCGCTGTCCCTGCCGTTTCGGCAGCTGTGCCCGTTGCCATGCCTGCCCCCATGTCTGTCATTGACGCTAGTGGTTCCGGTCCTCGAACACGTCGGGAATTCCGTCCCGGTCCCGATCGAGCTTCTCCTCCGCCTCGATGGCCCGGTAGCGTCGATTGCGCAGCCGCAGCACCACCGTGGCCAGCAGCGCCGAGGTGAGGGACGCCGTAAGGATCGCCACCTTGGCATGGTCATTGGACGGGCTGCCGGCGTCGAAGCTGAGGTCGTTCACCAGCAGGGAGACAGTGAAGCCCACCCCGGCGAGGATTCCGACCCCCAGGACGTCCCACCAGCTGAGCCCGGGATCGAGGCTCGCCTTCGTGGTTTTCGTGACCGCCCAGGTGGTGAGCAGGATCCCCGCAGGCTTTCCCAGCACGAGGGCTGCGAGGATGCCGAGAGTCACCGGGTCGCCCAGCGCCGAGACGAACCCCTCGGCGCCGCCGACCGCAACGCCTGCCGAGAAGAAGGCGAACAGGGGGATCGCCACCCCGGTGGACAGCGGCCGGAACCGGTGCTCGAAGATCTCGGCAAGGCCCGGCTTCCCCGGCCGGGGAGGCTTCACGGAGCCATCCCTGCGGCGTCGCAGGACCGGAACGAGGAAGCCCAGCAGGACGCCGGCCACCGTGGCATGGACGCCGGAGGCGTGCATCAGGGCCCAGGCGGCGATGCCCAGGGGCAGCAGGATCAGCCAGGCCGCTGTAACGCGCCGGCCGAAGAATTTCGGGTTGCGCTGGGCGAGGAAGCCGAAGAGGCCAAGCGGCAGCAGCATCCACAGCAGGTACTCAACGTGCACGTCGGTGGAGTAGAAGAAGGCGATGATGGCGATCGCGATGAGGTCGTCCACCACGGCGAGGGTGAGCAGGAAGATCCGCAGGGCGCCGGGAAGATGGGAACTGATCACCGCGAGCACGGCAAGGGCGAACGCGATGTCTGTCGCCGTCGGGATGGCCCAGCCGCGCAGGGTCTCGGGCGAGGAGAGGTTGATCGCCGTGTAGACCAGGGCCGGAACGACGACGCCGCCGGCGGCTGCGGCGACCGGGACGATGGCCCTGCTGGGCCGGCGCAGGTCGCCGGCGACAAACTCCCGTTTGAGTTCGAGGCCGGTGAGGAAGAAGAAGATGGCGAGGAGCCCGTCGGCGGCCCACTCACCGACGGTCAGCTTCAGGTGCCAGGGTTCATAGCCGAACTCGAAGTCGCGCAGCGCGAAGTAGCTGTCGGCGAAGGGTGAGTTGGCCCAGATGAGGGCGGCGACGGTGACGACGAGGAGGATGATTCCGCCGACAGTCTCTTTGCGCAGGATTTCGTGGATGCGCAGCCACTCGGGATAGCTTGAGCGCTGCAGCACCCGGTTCGCCGCAGTGCTTCCGCTGCGTTCGCTGCTCATGTGCTGCTCCTCTGGCGTTGACGCTGCCGGGATGCGGTTCTCCGCTGTCCGGACAATCGGAGTCGAAGGCTGAAAGGTTGGGCGCCGGCCCGGACCGGGCCGGCGCAACGGGACCGGCGGGCTTAGCCGGCCAGCGCCCGGACCCCGATGATCGCGGTGGCCAGGCCGAGGATCATCGAGGTGGAAATGAGCATGAAGTGAACCGTCAGGAAGCGGGTCGGCGCTCCCTTCTCATCCCGGGCGCGCGGATCCTTGAGGATGCGGCGCAGGAACGGCGGCCAGACGATGAGGGTCCAGACGCCGGCGAGGATCAGGACGAGGGCAAGTGGTGCAGGCAGTGACACGGAGAAGTCTTTCGGGGTGGGGGTGCGGGGGCTTAGTGGGTTTCCAGCCAGCGCTGGGCTTCGGCGGCCTGGATGTTCAGCGCCTTGCCGATCATGGGTTCGGCTGCGCCGGCGATCTTTCCGCCGAGGAAGGGAATCGATGAACTGACGGACCCCTGGAGGTCGACCCGGGTCTTCTCGCCGTCAACGACCAGGCGCTGGATGGCGGTGACGCTCAGCGGAACTCCTGCCACGGCCATCTCGACCCGCGCCTCACGCGAACCGTCGGCCGCCGGAGCGGCCCAGCGCTCGGTCTGGGTGACCGTCAGCGTCTCCCCAACGAACTTGCGGGCCATCTCCGGCAGCCGCGTCGTGGGCATTGTCCGCACAGCGGTGAGGGTGAAGGGCCCGGTGATCTCGCCGTCGACGGTGAGCGATTCGAGCGCTCCCCCGACGTGGCGGCTCATGTGCTGAAGGAAGCCTTCGTCGGTGAACACGCGGGTCACCGCCGCGGCGTCGTAGGGCAGAGTGGTCGAGGCGTTCAGTGCCATAGTTCCTCCGGGTGTTGTAGGTCGGGGTTGCAGATCGGGGGTCGTGGGTCGCTTGTGCCATCCTACGTGCCCGCGGCCGGTCCAACCCGTCCCGGGAAGCGCCGGGCCCGGCCGGGGAAGCCGGTAAACTGGGGAACTGTCACCGGGATCCGCAGCGGATTCCGGCCTTTTGTGCTGTCCTGCGGCTCCAACCGGCCGCAGCCGACGCCGGATCCCCAGCGGCGGCCGCGGCACCAGAGGACGTCCAGCGCCGGACGGTCATCATCCAACGCGTCACCGATGTGAGGAACCAGATACCCATGAGCCTCAATGGACTGCGGGCCGCACTGGCCGAGGACCCGTCCTACGCGCGGGTGCGGGCAAACGCCGCGCGCCCGGTGGGCCAGCGCAGCACCGACCTGCAGATCGGCGCCCCGGCCGGAATGCGGGCGGCGCTGCTTGCCGAAATGGTCGACGGCCTGCGCCGGGACGGCGACGCCGGATCCGTTTCGGCCGTGCCGGTGGTCCTCGCGGTCACCGCCACCGGCAGGGAAACCGAGGATCTTGCGGCCGCGCTGCGCAGCTACCTTCCGGCGGCCGAGGTCGAGGAATTCCCCAGTTGGGAGACCCTCCCGCACGAACGCCTCTCCCCGCGCTCCGACACCGTGGGGCGCCGGCTCTCCGTCCTGCGCCGCCTCGCCCACCCCGAAGGCTCCCCGGTGCGCGTCATCGCGGCGCCGATCCGCGCCGTCGTGCAGCCGCTCGTGGCGGGCCTGGGGGAGCTGCAGCCGGTCTCGGTCAAGGTCGGCGACGAGGTGGCCTTCACCGAGGTGGTGAAGTCCCTGGCCGACGCCGCCTACGCCCGGGTGGACATGGTCACCCACCGCGGGGAGTTCGCGGTGCGCGGCGGCATCATCGACGTGTTCCCGCCCACGGAGGACCACCCGGTGCGCGTCGAGTTCTTCGGCGACGAGATCGACTCGATGCGCTGGTTCGCCGTGGCCGACCAGCGCTCCCTGAACGCCGATGAGCACCCCACGGTGCTGTACGCGCCGCCGTGCCGGGAGATCCTCATCACCCCCTCGGTGATGTCCCGTGCGGCGGAGCTGCTGCCCGAGCTGCCAGCCGCGGCCGGGATGCTCGAGAAGATCGCCGGCGGGATCGCCGTCGAGGGAATGGAGTCGCTGGCTCCGGTGCTCGTTGACGCCATGGTGCCCTTCGCCGGTGAGCTTCCGGCCGGTTCGATCGCCGTCGTGATCGAACCCGAGAAGGTTCGCACCCGCGCCCACGACCTGGCCGCCACCAACGAGGAGTTCCTTGCCGCGGCCTGGTCCACGGCCTCTGACGGCGGAGCCGCGCCCCTTGACCTCAGCGGTGGCCTCGGCACGGACCTGCAGGCCGCGAGCTTCCGCTCCCTCACCGACACCCGTGCCACGGCCCTGGGGCACGACGTCGCCTGGTGGGGCATCACCTCCCTCGGCGCCGGGGAGGACCTCCTCGCCGACGTCGACAGCTTCTCCCTGCACGCCCGCGAACCGCGCGGCTACCAGGGCGACGTCGCGGAGATGATGGACTTCATCGGCGGGCGGGTGCGCGACTCCTGGCGCGTCGTCGTCGCCACCGAGGGCCCCGGCCCGGCCAAGCGCCTGGCAGAACTGTTCTCCGACTCGAACATCCCGGCCCGGCGGGTCGACTCCCTGGACTCCGAGCCGCAGCCGGGCATCATCGAGATCACCACGGCCCGGGCCGGGCGCGGGTTCGTCCTCGACGGCCTGAAGCTGGGGCTGCTCACCGAGGCGGACCTGCTGGGGCGCACCAGCGCCCAGGGCACCCGGGACATGCGCAAGATGCCCTCCCGCCGGCGCAACGCCGTGGACCCCCTGCAGCTCAAAGAGGGCGACTTCGTGGTGCACGAGCAGCACGGCGTGGCCCGCTTCGTCGAACTGATGCAGCGCTCCACCGGTGCCGGGCCCACCCGGACCACCCGGGAATACCTTGTCCTCGAGTACGCCCCCTCCAAGCGCGGCGCCCCCGGGGACCGGCTCTTCGTGCCCACCGACCAGCTCGACCAGGTGACGCGCTATGTCGGCGGGGACACCCCGGCGCTGAGCAAGATGGGCGGCTCGGACTGGGCCAAGACCAAGAACTCCGCCCGGAAGGCCGTCAAGGAGATCGCCGGGGAACTGATCCGGCTGTACTCGGCGCGGATGGCATCGCGCGGGCACTCCTTCGCCCCGGATACGCCCTGGCAGCGCGAGCTCGAGGAGGCCTTCCCTTACGTGGAGACCCCCGACCAGCTCACCACGATCAACGAGGTCAAGGCCGATATGGAGCGCGAGGTCCCGATGGACCGCCTCGTCTCCGGCGACGTCGGCTACGGCAAGACCGAGATCGCCGTCCGCGCCGCCTTCAAGGCGGTCCAGGACGGCAAACAGGTCGCCGTGCTGGTGCCGACGACGCTGCTGGTGCAGCAGCACTTCGAGACCTTCTCCGAGCGCTTCTCCGGCTTCCCGGTCACGGTCCGGCCGATGTCCCGGTTCCAGACCGCCAAGGAGACCCGGGAGACGGCGGAGGGGCTTGCCTCCGGCGCCGTCGACGTCGTCATCGGCACGCACCGGCTGCTCTCCAAGGAGATCGCGTTCCGGGACCTCGGGCTGGTGATCGTCGACGAGGAGCAGCGCTTCGGCGTCGAGCACAAGGAGGCGCTCAAGAAGATGCGCACCAATGTCGACGTGCTCGCCATGAGCGCCACCCCGATCCCGCGGACCCTCGAGATGTCACTGACGGGCATCCGGGAAACCTCCACGCTGGCGACCCCGCCGGAGGAGCGCCACCCGGTGCTCACCTACGTCGGCCCGTACACGGACAAGCAGGCCTCCGCGGCGATCCGGCGGGAGCTCATGCGCGAGGGCCAGGTGTTCTTCGTGCACAACCGGGTCTCCTCCATCGACCGCACCGCCGCGCAGCTGCGCGAACTGGTGCCGGAGGCGCGGGTCGCCGTCGCGCACGGGCAGATGAGCGAGTCCCGCCTGGAGCAGATCATCGTTGACTTCTGGGAGAAGCGCTTCGACGTGCTGGTGTGCACCACGATCATCGAGACCGGCCTGGACATCTCCAACGCCAACACCCTCATCGTGGACCGCGCCGACAACTACGGGCTCTCGCAGCTGCACCAGCTGCGCGGGCGGGTCGGCCGCGGCCGGGAACGGGCCTACGCCTACTTCCTCTACCCCACGGAGAAGCCGCTGGGCGAGGTGGCCCTGGAACGCCTCAAGGCCGTGGCCTCACACAACGAGCTCGGCGCGGGCATGCAGCTGGCCCTGAAGGACCTCGAGATCCGCGGGGCGGGCAACATGCTCGGCGGGGAGCAGTCGGGCCACATCCAGGGCGTCGGCTTCGACCTGTACATCCGGCTGGTCGGCGAGGCGGTGGCCAGCTTCAGGGGCGAGGCCGAGGAGAAGGCCGCCGAAATGAAGATCGAGCTGCCGGTCAATGCGCACCTGCCGCACGACTACGTGCCGGGGGAGCGGCTGCGCCTCGAGGCGTACCGCAAGCTCGCCGGAGCGGCGACGACCGAGGCCATCGACGGCGTCGTCGAGGAGCTCACCGACCGCTACGGGGAGCTGCCGCCGCCGGTGGCGAACCTCATCGCCGTCGCCCGCTTCCGCGTCTCGGCCCGGGCGGCCGGACTGACCGACGTCGCGCTGCAGGGCAACTTCATCAAGTTCGCGCCGGCCGAGCTGCCGGAGTCGAAGCAGATGCGCCTGAACCGCATGTACCCGGGGGCCTCGGTCAAGCCGGCGCTGAACGCGGTGCTCGTGCCGAAGCCGAAGACCGCCCGGATCGGCGGACGGGACCTCGTCGACGCCGAGATTCTCGAGTGGGCCCAGAACGTCGTCGACGCGGTGTTCGCGGCCTAGGGGGAGCGCGCTCCGGGGCGGCCAGCGCGCCTCACAGCGACCAGCGCGCCTCACAGCGACCAGCGCGCCTCACAGCGACCAGCCGGCCACAAAACGACGAATGGACCCCGGAAATGCTGCGCGTTTGTCGTTTCCGGGTGCGTCGGTCGTGAAGTGGCGCGGGGAAGCTCGGCGGACTGCGCTGGGGCGGTAGGTAGCGTCGAGCGCACCCCGGACGCAGCAGAGGCCGCCCCGATCCGGGGGCGGCCTCTGAGGATACTGCGGGTGACCGGAGGCCCGGTCACGGGCGGACCTTAGGAGTCGACGGCCGCCGAGCGCTTCTTCGCCTTGGTGCGGTTGCCGGCGGCGAGGTCGGCGCCGGTATCCGAACGGCCGATCACTCCCTGCGGGATGAAGAACGCAATGAAGGCCAGGCCGATGCACACGGCGAAGGGCCAGACGTTGTCTCCATTGGAGAAGCTGATGGCCCACAGGCCGAGGAGGAACAGCACGAACATGATCGTGAAGACCAGGATGTTCTCGCCGAGGTGGCCGACGCCGGCGTGGGCCGGCTGCTTGCCGGCGGGGCGGTGCGCGCGGTCGCTGTCCGCCTGCTCGTGCTGCGCCTGCTCACGGTCGGACGGGAGGCTGCCCGGATCTACCGGATGTGACATTAGTACTCCTTCGAGAGGGAAATCGTGGGTGTCGCGCTGTCCGTCAGTACCCTGAGGCGCCCTGTTCACCCTTAAGGATAGCGACTCCGGAGCTGGCACCGATCCGGGTTGCTCCGGCGTCGATCATGGCGCGGGCGTCGGCCAGGGTGCGCACCCCGCCGGAGGCCTTCACGCCGATGTCCGGGCCGACGGTGCGGCGCATCAGGGCGATGTCCTCGACGGTGGCGCCGCCTCCGTTGAACCCGGTCGAGGTCTTCACGAAGTCGGCGCCGGCCTCGACCGAGGCCCTGCAGGCGAGGACCTTCTGGTCGTCGTTCAGCTGCGAGGTCTCAAGGATGACCTTCAGGATCGCCCCGCCCTCGTGGACGGCCTCGGCCACCGCACGGATATCGAGCACCAGCGCCTCGTAGTTCCCGGCACGGGCCGCGGCGAGGTCGATGACCATGTCGACCTCGTCGGCGCCGTCGGCCACGGCGCCCCGGGCCTCGAAGACCTTCACCTCGGTGGGGGTGGCGCCGAAGGGGAAGCCGACGACGGAGCAGGTCAGCACGCCGCTGTCCTTGACGGCGGTGTGGACGGTGCTGACCCAGATCGGGTTCACGCAGACCGACTTGAAGGAGTGTTCGACGGCCTCGGCGCAGACCGCGAGGATCTGCACGCGGCTGGCTTCGGGCTTCAGGAGGGTGTGGTCGATATAGGAGGCAAGGGAGACGTCGCTAGGCATAGGGCTATCTTTTCACGAGATGGGGAACGGGCGGCGCGGCCGGGGCCGGGGAGGGGCTTTCAGAGCCCGAGGGCGGCGCCGACGTCGGCCCGGACCGCCTGGAGGCGGACACGGGCCGTGGCCTTCGCGTCGGGGAGTCCCTCGGCGGAGGCGACCGGCTCGATCACCTCGAGGTAGCACTTGAGCTTGGGCTCGGTGCCGCTCGGACGGATGATCACCCGGGTCGAGTCCGCGGTGAGGTAGAGCAGGCCGTCGGTCGGCGGCAGGTTCTCGAAGCCCTGGGAGAGGTCGACGGCGGTGGCCACCGGCGACCCGGCGAACGCCTGCGGCGGGTTCGAGCGCAGCCGGGCCATCATCTCGCCCAGCAGCGGGAGGCTGGCGACCCGGACGGAAAGCTGGTCCGCGGCGTGCAGCCCGTGGGCGAGGAAGGCGTCATCGAGCAGGTCGAACAGCGTGCGGCCCGCGGCTTTGGTAGCCGCGGCGAGCTCGGCGAGCAGGAGCCCGGCGGAGATGCCGTCCTTGTCGCGGACCGCCGCGGGTGCGACGCAGTAGCCGAGGGCTTCCTCGTAACCGTAGCTGAGGCCGGGCACCCGGGCGATCCACTTGAACCCGGTGAGGGTCTGCACGTGGGCAATGCCCGCCGCGGCCGCCACCCGGCCCAGCAGGCGGGAGGAGACGATCGAGTTGGCGAATACCGCGCCGCCCGTCGACCCTCCGGCCGTGGCACGGGCGGCAAGGTGGGCTCCGAGGAGGGTTCCCACCTCGTCGCCGCGCAGCATCCGCCAGGCGCCGGTGGCGGGGTCCTTGGCAGCCAGCGCGACGCGGTCGGCGTCGGGGTCGTTGGCGATCACCAGGTCCGCGTCGGTCTCCTGCGCCGTTTCCAGGGCGAGGTCAAGGGCTCCCGGCTCCTCCGGGTTGGGGAAGGCGACGGTTGGAAAGTCGGGGTCCGGTTCGGCCTGGCGCTCCACCATCGTCACGCTGCCGAAACCGGCCGCCTCCAGCACCGCCCGCGCGGTGCGCCCGCCCACCCCGTGCATCGGGGTGAGGACGATGTTTAGGTCCCGGTCCGTGAACGCGGGGTCGGCGAGGGCCGCCACGGCGGTGACGTAGTCCTTTTCGATGCTTTCGGGCAGGACAGTCCATCCCTCCGCGGCCAGCGGGATTGAATCGACGCTGCCCACCGCCGCGATGTGCGCGGCGATCCCGGCGTCGTGGGGTGCGACGATCTGCACCCCGCGGGCCTCCGGGGCGACCGCGCGGCCGCCGAGGTAGACCTTGTACCCGTTGTCCTGCGGCGGATTGTGGCTGGCGGTCACCATGATGCCCACCTCACACTCGAGGGCGCGCACGGCGTAGGCGAGGACCGGGGTGGGAAGCTCCGAGGGCATCAGGAAGGTTTGAAGGCCCGCCGCGGTGAAGATGGCGGCGGTTTCCTCGGCGAAGACCCGCGAGTTGTGGCGTGCGTCGTAGCCGATGACGGCGCGCGGCACATAGGCGCCGCCGGCCCCTGCCGCGGCCAGGTCGAGGGCGTGCGCCGCGACGCCGGCGGCGGCGCGCCGGACCACGACCCGGTTCATGCGGTTCGGCCCGGCGCCGAGTGCGGCCCGCAGCCCGGCGGTGCCGAACAGCAGCGGCCCGGAGAACCGGTCGCGCAGCTCCGCTTCGGCCGCGGCATCGCCCTGCCGCACGGCGTCGAGAAGGGCCTCAAGTTCGGCGGCGGTCTGAGGATCCGGGTCGGCCTGCGCCCAGGCCGCGGCCGAGGACAGAAGGAGCTGCTGTTCGGGGGAAGTCATGGGGAGAACCTGCCTGGGTGAGTCGGGAGGGGGGTGTTTAGAGCTTCGCGACGATGTCGGCAAGCAGGCGGGAGATGCGCGGTCCGGCCGCCTGTCCGGCCTCAAGGACTTCGGTGTGGCTCAGCGGGACCGGGCTGATGCCGGCGGCGAGGTTGGTCACCAGGGACAGCCCGAAGACCTCCATGCCGGCGTGGCGGGCGGCGATCGCCTCAAGTGCGGTGGACATGCCCACGAGGTCGGCGCCGATCCGCTTGGCGTACTGCACCTCGGCGGGGGTCTCGTAGTGCGGGCCGGTGAACTGGGCGTAGACGCCCTCATCCAGGGTCGGGTCGACCTCAAGGGCGATCTTGCGGATCCGGGCCGAGTACAGGTCGGTGAGGTCGACGAAGGTCGCCCCCTCGAGGGGGGAGGTGGCGGTGAGGTTGATGTGGTCGCTGATGAGCACCGGGGTGCCCGGAGTCCACCGCTCCTGCAGCCCGCCGCAGCCGTTGGTCAGCACCAGGGTCTTCGCGCCGGTGGCCGCCGCGGTGCGGACCCCGTGGACGACGGCGCGGACGCCCTTGCCCTCGTAGAAGTGGGTGCGCGCGCCAAGGACCAGGGCACGCTTCCCCGCCGGGGTCAGCACCGAAGTGATTGTGCCCACGTGTCCGACGACGGCGGGTGCCGAGAAGCCGGGGATGTCGGAGGCGTCGACGGAGGCTGTCGTTTCCCCGATCAGGCCGGCGGCGCCGCCCCACCCGGAGCCCAGGACGAGGGCGGTGTCATGCCGCTCCACCCCGGTCTTTTCGGCGATGTAGTCGGCGGCACTGCGGGCAAGGTCAAAAGGATCATTCGTCACCGCACAAACCTACCGCGTGGATTGGGGCCGTTCCAGCGGGCAGCCCTCTGCGGGCCGAGCACCGCGGGGAGTCCCAGTGTGCGGGGCGGTGAAGGGCGGCGCCGGGCCCGAAGGCGTCCTGTGGAACCGAAAGCGACTGGTTTGCCCGCTTTATCCGGTCCGCCCGTCGTTTTGTGGCCCGCTCGTCGTGTTGTGGTGCCGCCGTCGGCGTCTGGTGTGCTGGTCGCGGGCGTCCGTGCCGCTTGTGGTGTGCGGCCGTCCCGGCGTGCGGGGATGGCTGCGCCGGACCCGAAGGCGTCCTGTGGACCCGAAAGCGACGGATGTGCCCGCTTTATCCGGTCCGCACGTCGTTTTGTGGCCCGCTCGTCGTGTTGTGGTGCCGCCGTCGGCGGGCTGCACCGCGGTGTTGGGTGGAGATCCTGCCGTCCGACGCGCGCCGGCTGAAGCCCGCCAAATCGTTTGGGCCGCCGCCCGGGATGGGGGACAATAAGGTGCTGTGACCAATCAACTTGATTTCAGCTCCCTGCGTATTGCCATCCTCGGCGGCGGCCCGGGCGGATACGAGGCGGCGATGGTCGCTTCCTCCCTCGGCGCCAACGTCACGATCGTCGAACGGCAGGGGCTGGGCGGCTCGGCGGTGCTGACAGATGTGGTGCCATCAAAGACCCTCATCGCCACCGCGGACACCATGACCCGCTTCACCGACGCCCACAGCCTCGGCGTCAACTTCACGGACACCTCCGTCGCGGCCGACCTGCACAAGGTCAACCAGCGGCTCCTGAACCTCGCGGTCGAGCAGTCGGCCGACATCCGCGCCACCCTTGAGCGCAACGGCGTGCAGATCATCATCGGCACCGGCAAGCTTCTGGACAACCGCCGCATCGAGGTCGTGTCCGAGGGGGAAACCTCAGTGATCGAGGCCGACGCCCTGCTGATCGCCGTCGGATCCCACCCCCGCGAGCTCTCCACCGCAGTGCCGGACGGGGAGCGGATCTTCAACTGGACCCAGGTCTACAACCTCACGGAGGTCCCCGAGCACCTGATCGTCGTGGGCTCCGGCGTCACCGGCGCCGAGTTCGCCTCCGCCTACAACGGCCTGGGTGCCAAGGTCACGCTCGTCTCCAGCCGCGACCAGGTGCTTCCCGGTGAGGACGCCGACGCCGCCGCCGTCCTTGAGGACGTCTTCCTCAACCGGGGCATGACGGTCCTCTCGAAGACCCGCGCCGACAAGGTCAAGCGCACCTCGACCGGCGTCGAGGTCCACCTCTCCGACGGTAAGGTCATCGAGGGCAGCCACTGCCTCATGGCCGTCGGCGCGGTGCCGAACACCGCCGACATCGGACTTGAAGAGGCCGGGGTGGCCGTCACCGAGTCGGGCCACATCGTCGTGGACGGGGTCTCCCGCACGACGGCACCGAACGTTTACGCGGCCGGCGACTGCACCGGGGTGTTCGCCCTCGCCTCGGTCGCCGCCATGCAGGGCCGGATCGCCATCGCGCACCTGCTGGGGGACACCGTCACCCCGCTCAAGCTCAAGCAGGTCGCCTCGAACATCTTCACTACGCCGGAGATCGCCACGGTCGGTGTCACCGAGGCCGACATCGCCTCGGGCAAGTACCAGGGCGACGTCATCAAACTTTCCCTCCACACCAACGCGCGGGCGAAGATGATGAACGTCAAGGACGGCTTCGTGAAGGTCATCTCCCGCGCCGGCTCGGGCACGGTGATCGGCGGGGTGGTCGTCGGTCCACGCGCCTCCGAGCTGATCTTCCCGCTGGCGATCGCGGTGACCAAGAAGCTCCACGTCGACGACGTCGCCAACACTTTCACCGTGTACCCCTCGCTGACCGGATCGATCTCCGAGGCGGCCCGCCGGCTCCACGTGCGGCTGTAACGGCGGCGGTCGGGGCCGCGGAGGAGGACACAGCAGCGGGTTGGCGGGAGATCGACACCGGATACCGTGTCCACGGATTGGACACGGCTCTCCACGGGGTGGACGCAAGTGGTCCAATATGTGGATTCACCGAACGGATCGGCCGCCGGGATCGTTTAGGAGCCCCGGCCGGTCCTGAAGCCCCGCAAGAGAAAGCCGATCTCATGTCCTCTTCGTCACCCGCAGCACTGGGCGGGGCCACCAAGCCGCTGAATCCGCGCGGCCGCGTCATCTTCGCAAGCCTCATCGGCACCACCATCGAGTTCTACGACTTCTATATCTACGCCACGGCGTCGGTGCTGGTGTTCCCGGCCCTGTTCTTCCCCAACGCCACCCCGGCGAACCAGCTCCTGAGCTCCTTCGCCGTCTTCGGCGTCGCCTTCGTCGCCCGCCCGCTCGGCTCGATCATCTTCGGCCACTACGGCGACAAGATCGGCCGCAAGGCCACCCTGGTGGCCTCCCTGCTCACCATGGGCATCGCCACCTTCCTGATCGGGCTGCTCCCGACGGCGGAAAACGCCGGCTGGATCATCCTCGCCCCGCTGCTCCTCGTCGTGCTGCGCTTCTTCCAGGGCCTCGCACTTGGCGGCGAGTGGAGCGGTGCTGCCCTGCTGGCCACCGAGAACGCCCCCGAGGGCAAGCGTGCCGTCTTCGGGACCTTCCCGCAGCTTGGCGCACCCATCGGTTTCATCCTCGCCAACCTCCTGTTCGTCGTCCTCAACACCACGCTGACCGATGAGCAGTTCCTGAGCTGGGGCTGGCGCGTGCCGTTCCTGCTCAGCGCCGTCCTGGTGATCGTCGGGCTGTACGTGCGCCTGAAGCTCATCGAGAGCTCGTCCTTCCAGAAGGTCCAGGAGGAGGGCAAGGTCGTCAAGCTTCCCCTCGGCGAGGTCGTCCGCCGGCACTGGCGCCCGCTGTTGCTGGGCACCTTCATCATGTTCGCCACCTACGTGCTGTTCTACCTGATGACCTCCTTCACCCTCACGTTCGGGACCAGCCCTGCGACGGTTGAGCAGGCCCAGGCCGCCGCCGAGACGGCGGGCAAGCCGTTCAGCGCGGAAGGATTCGTGCCGGGACTCGGCATTGCCCGCGGCGACTTCCTCTGGATGCTCATCCTGGGCGTCGTGTTCTTCGGGATCTTCACCCTGGTTTCGGGTCCGCTGGCCGAACGGTTCGGCCGCCGCAAGATGCTCCTGGCAGTGACGGCGGGTATCGCCGTCTTCGGCTTCACCTGGGTTCCGCTGTTCGGTGCCGGCGGCACCGGTGCCATGGCGCTGCTGATCATAGGGTTCATCCTCATGGGCCTGACCTTCGGGCCGATGGCCGCCGTCCTGCCTGAACTCTTTCCGGCAAACGTCCGGTACACCGGGTCCGCCGTGGCCTACAACCTTTCAAGCGTGATCGGTGCGGCGCCGGCGTCCTTCGTGGCCATTGCGCTGTGGAAGGTCGCCGACGGAAGCACCTTCCTGGTGGGGCTCTACCTCAGCATTGCGGCGGTCCTGACCTTCATCGCACTGTGGATCTCCCGCGAGACCCGCGACCGGGACTACGAAAACCACACCGCCTGATTCCTGCCCAACCAACGACGCCGGCGCGGTTCCCCTCGGGGGCCGCGCCGGCGTCGTTTAATCCCCGGCGGGCCGTTCTCCGGGTGGTATCAGCGTTCCCGCAGGTGCCGCGCCGGCGCCGGGTTGCCCGTACAATCGACTAAACGAAGCGTACTTACGATTACTGGATGCGGAGCGATGGCGGTTTCTACACTTGCGGGCGGGCGCTACGCGCTGGGCCGGCGCGTGGGCGCCGGCGGCATGGCCGAGGTGTATCTGAGCCGGGATACCCGGCTCGAGCGCGACGTCGCCATTAAGGTATTCCGGCCGGGCACCGCCGACGGCATCGAACGCGGATCCGTCGAGGCGCGGCTCCTCGCAGGGCTCGACCACCCCGGGCTGGTCCGGGTGCTCGACATGGACACCGAACACGCCTCCGGCGACGGCGCCTACCTCGTGATGGAGTACATCCCGGGGCCCGACCTGGGAGCTGTGCTCCGCACCGGCCCGCTCACTCCCGCCGGTGCCCGCCACGCGGGCCTCGACCTCTCGCGTGCGCTCCACCATATCCACCACCGCGGCGTCATCCACCGCGACATCAAACCCTCGAACATCCTCACCCGCGACGCCGAGCCCGGAAGCGGTGTGTTCACCTACCTGCTGACCGACTTCGGCATTGCCCGGTTCTTCGACGGCGGCGGCATGACGGCCACCGGGCAGGTCATCGGCAGCGCCGCCTACTTCAGCCCCGAGCAGGCCCGCGGCGAAATGGTGGGAACGCCCACCGACATTTACTCCCTGGGCCTGGTCCTGATCGAGTGCCTGACCGGTGAACGGGCCTTCCCCGGGACCGGGGTCGAAAGCGCCCTGGCCCGGCTGCACCGCAGCCCCTCCATCCCGGCACGCGCCGGCGCCCGAATGGGCGAACTCCTGGCCGCCATGACCCTCGACGATCCCGGTGCCCGCCCCGACGCCCGTGCCGTCGCGACGGCGCTGGCCGAGCTCGACGGCGGCGCGCCGGGTGCCGCTGTGAACGCCGCCCCGGCGCCCCTCGAACCCACGCAGGCAGTGCCCACGGCAGAAGGCCCGGTTTCGGGCCCGGGCGCGGCGCCCGATGCTGCGGCGGAGAGCCCGACGGCGCCGGTGCCGCGGGTGGATGCGCCCACGGCTGCCGTGCCGGTAGCGGCGGCACACACGGTGGCCCTGCCTGCGGCAGCAGCCACGGCGGCGACAGCCTCCACGACGGCGACACCTGCGGCGGTATCGACCGCGGCAGCTGCCCCGACGAGGGCCATCCCCGCCGGTGCCGCCCCGGCGGCCCCGCCCACCACCGGGGGTCCCGGCCGGGACCCGGAGCCCGCAGAGGTTCCCGGACCGGTGGGCGCCTCCCCGGTCGTCGATCCGGACCGGCCTCCTCTGCCCGGCGGCAACCGCGGAACGCGGCGCAGGCGCGTTCCGGGCTGGCTGATCGTTGGAGCGGTGGTCCTGGCGGCGCTGGCGGTGCTGGCCGCGGTGCTGCTGAACCGGCCCGCAGGATCGGGTGTCGACCCTGAACCCCTCCCGTCGGTGGGGGGAACCACCGGCGAACGGCTTGAGGAACTCTACGAAAGCGTGAACCCATGATGCTGAGTCTGCGGCGGGCCGTATCCCGCCCGGTCCTGGTGGCCGCCGTCGTCGGGTCGCTGGCCCTGGCCGGCTGCGGAGCGCCCGGCGCGCTGGACGCGGAGGCCGCCCGGGAGCTTTCGGCCTCGGTGCGCGAAATCGCAAGTCTCACCGCCGCGGGGAACACACAGGCGGCCCTGGATCGCGCCGAGGCCCTGCGGCAGGAGGTTGAGGCGGCGGCCGCCGACGGCGCGATGTCCGAGGACCGCGCGGCGCTGATCTCGGCGAGGATCGACGCCGTCGTTGACTCCCTCCAGGAGGCCGGGGAGGAGCCGACCCCTTCGGCGTCGACGACGCCCCCGGCCGGAACGGCCCCCGCGCCGGCGACCTCCGCCGCTCCGCCCGCGCCGGTGGTTCCGGCTCCGGTCGAGCCCGCACCGGTCGAGCCCGCACCGGTTGAACCCGCACCGGCCGCGCCGGAACCGGAGACGGAGGCACCCGCGGAGCCCGCCCCCGAGGAGCCGAAGCCGGAGGAACCAGCGTCCGAGGCGCCGAAGGACCCCGAGGATCCGGGCAAGGGCAATGACAAGGAAGACGACGACAAGGACGACAAGGACGACGACCCCGGCAAGGGCAACGACGACCCCGGTAAGGGGAAGTCGGAGGGGTCACAGAAGGACGGCTGACCCCGCCGCTCAGGAGCGGATGGCTGCGATGACCGATCCGGCCGACACGGTGTCCCCCGGAGCGGCGGAGAGGCCAGACAGGGTGCCCGACTTGTGGGCGGTGAGCGGCTGTTCCATCTTCATCGCCTCGAGGACCACGATGAGGTCGCCCTCGGCCACCTTGTCCCCGTCGGAGACGGCGACCTTCACGATGGTGCCCTGCATGGGCGAGGTCAGGTCGTCACCGTTGGCAACGGCCGTACCCGCCCGGGGGCGCTGGGACTTCTTGGGCTTGCCTGCTGCGGGCGGCCGGCCGTTGCCCGCGCCGAGCCCGGCCGGGAACACGACCTCGAGGCGGCGTCCGCCCACCTCGACGGTGACCCGCTGCCGGGATTCCTCGGGAGCCGGGTCGGCGCCGGTGGGCACCCACGGCTCGATCCGGTTGTCGAACTCAGTCTCGATCCACCGGGTATGGATCGCGAAGGTCCCCTCCGCCGGGGCGAAGGCCGGGTCGGCGACCACCGCGGCGTGGAAGGGAAGCACGGTGGGCATCCCGCCGACCTCCATTTCGGCAATGGCGCGCCGTGCCCGCTGCAGGGCCTGTTCCCGGGTTGCGCCGGTGACGATGAGCTTGGCCAGCATCGAGTCGAAGTTTCCTCCGATCACCTCGCCCTGCTCCACGCCGGAGTCGACGCGGACGCCGGGGCCGGTGGGCAGCTTCAGCGTCTCGACCGTGCCGGGGGAGGGAAGGAAGCCCCGGCCGGCGTCCTCGCCGTTGATGCGGAACTCGAACGAGTGGCCGCGCACCTCGGGGTCGCCGTAGCCGAGGGCTTCACCGCGGGCGATGCGGAACTGTTCGCGCACCAGGTCGATGCCGGTGACCTCCTCGGAGACCGGGTGCTCAACCTGGAGCCGGGTGTTGACCTCGAGGAAGGAGATGGTGCCGTCCTTGCCGACGAGGAACTCGCAGGTGCCGGCGCCCTGGTAGCTTGCCTCGCGCAGGATCGCCTTGGAGGCCTCGTAGAGGCGCTCGTTCTGGTCCGGCGTCAGGAACGGCGCCGGCGCCTCCTCGACCAGCTTCTGGTTGCGGCGCTGCAGCGAGCAGTCGCGGGTGGACACGACGACGACGTTGCCGTGCGCATCGGCCAGGCACTGGGTCTCGACGTGGCGCGGGGCGTCGAGGAAGCGCTCGACGAAGCACTCGCCGCGCCCGAAGGCGGCCGTCGCCTCGCGGACCGCCGAATCGTACAGCTCGGGGATCTCCTCCCGTTCGCGCACCACCTTAATGCCGCGGCCACCGCCGCCGAAGGCGGCCTTGATGGCGATGGGCAGGCCGAACTCGTCGGCGAAGTCGAGTACCTCCTGGACGGAGGCGACGGGGTCCTTCGTGCCGGGGACCAGCGGGGCGCCGACCCTGTCCGCGATGTGGCGGGCCTGCACCTTGTCGCCGAGCTTGGAGATGGCGTCCGGGGACGGGCCGATCCAGGTCAGTCCGGCCTCCTGCACGCGCCGGGCGAAGTCGGCGTTCTCGGAGAGGAAACCGTAGCCGGGGTGGATGGCGTCGGCGCCGCTGCGCCGGGCGGCATCGAGGATGCGGTCCATCACCAGGTAGGACTCGGCGGCGGTGGTGCCGCCCAGGGCGAAGGCCTCATCGGCGAGGCGCACGTGGAGGGCTTCCCGGTCCGAATCCGCGTACACAGCGACCGAGGCGATGCCCTCATCGCGTGCGGCCCGGATGACGCGGACGGCGATTTCGCCGCGGTTCGCGACGAGCACCTTCGTCACCGAGGTGGACACGGCGTCGGGGGTGGCGGCGGGCGGCAGGGGCGCGGGGACAGCGCCTGGCGGTGGTGTGCTCATGGGGTGGAATGCTCCTTCGGGTCTGATCGGAGCCTAGCGTCTAATTGTTGATTCCGCCCATAAACGGTGCCGTCGTTGCGTGTTGCTGGCCCTTCCTTTGTAGGGGTCCTACAAATCGCTCAGGCGGGGTCCGAAGATTCCCACAGGTCGGTCACCGGGACGCCCGCCGAGGCCAGCAGGGCGCGGAGCGTGGAGATGCTCAGCCCGACCACGGTGTGCGGATCGCCCTCGATCCGTTCGATGAAGGCCCCGCCCAGCCCGTCGATGGTGAAGGACCCGGCGCAGTGAAGGGGCTCTCCGCTGGCGACGTAGGCGTCCACCTCCTGCTCGGACATCACCCCGAAGTGGACGGTGGCGGAGTTGACTCCGCCGATGGTCGCACCGGAACCGTCCTCCCGGTTGTCGACCAGCCAGTGCCCGGTGTGAAGCACCCCGGAGGACCCGCTCATGCGCCGGATCCGGGCGCGGGCGACGTCGGGCTCGTACGGCTTTCCGTGCGCCTCACCGTCGAATTCGAAGATGGAGTCGCACCCCACCACGAGGGCGTCCTCGGCCTCGGGCAGGGAGGCGACCGCTTCGGCCTTGGCCCGCGCGAGCAGCAGGGAGGTGTCGTAGGCGTCGAGCTCACCGTACCCGGCCGCGACGGCGGCCTCGTCGACGTCCGAGACGAGGGTGGTGTGCCGGATGCCGGCCTCCCGAAGGAGCTTGGTGCGGGCGGGGGAGGCCGAGGCGAGGATGAGGTGCGGAGTCATCTCCCTACCCTATGCAGGCGGCGGGCCGGCCGGGAACCGGGGCGGGCGGAGGCCCGCCCCGGAGTATTAGCTCAGCAGCGCCCGGCGGAGCGTGTCCAGCCCCACCGAGCCGAGGTTGAGCGCGCGGGTGTGGAAGGCCCGCAGGTCGAAGGCCGCGCCCTCGCGTTCCTTGACCTCGTCGCGGATCTGCTCCCAGAGCCGCTGCCCCACCTTGTAGGAGGGGGCCTGTCCGGGCCAGCCGAGGTACCGGTTGAACTCGAAGTTCAGCTGCCCCTCGCTGATGGCGATGTTGCTGCGGAGGAACTCGTAGCCCTTCTCCGGGGTCCAGGTGCCCGAGCCCCACCGCTGCGGCACCTCGAGTTCGAGGTGGACGCCGATGTCGAAGACCACCCGGGCGGCACGCATCCGCTGGGCGTCGAGCATCCCGAGGCGGTCGCCCGGATCGTCGAGGAAGCCGAGCTCCTGCATCAGGCGTTCGGCGTACAGCGCCCATCCCTCGCCCTGCCCGGAGACCCAGACGGCGTTGCGCCGCCAGGAGTTCAGCAGCCGCCGCTGGTAGACGGCGGTGGCGACCTGGAGGTGGTGGCCCGGGACGCCTTCGTGGTAGACGGTCGTCGTCTCCTTCCAGGTGGTGAAGGAGTCCTCGCCTTCGGGCACGGACCACCACATGCGTCCGGGCCGGGAGAAATCGTCGCTCGGGCCGGTGTAGTAGATGCCGCCCTCGTGGGTGGGGGCGATCCGGCATTCGAGGGTGCGCATGATCTCGGGGATGTCGAAGTGCACGCCGGCGAGGGCCTGCACCGCGCCGTCGGACAGTTCCTGCATCCACTCGCGCAGCGCGTCGGTGCCGTGGAGCTGGCGGGCCGGATCGGCGTCGAGGACCGCGATGGCCTCCGCGATGGAGGCGCCGGGCTGGATCTCCGAGGCGACCGCCTCCTGCTCGGCGATGATGCGGTCGAGTTCCTCGACGCCCCACCGGTACGTCTCCTCGAGGTCGACGGCTGACCCGAGGAACAGGCGCGACATCAGGGCGTAGCGTTCACGGCCGACGGCGTCCTTGGTGGGGGCGCCGGGCAGCAGCTCCTCCTGAAGGAACGCGGCGAGCCCGCGGTAGGCCCGGCGGGCGGCCTCGGCTCCGTTGCGCAGCTCGGCGGCGAGCGGCCCGGTCACCGGCCCGTCGTCCGTCGCCGCGCCGGCGGCGAAGCTGTCGAAGAAGCCGCCGTCCTCGGCGTACCGGGTGACCTGCTCGATGACGATGCCGATCTGGCGGGCGGCGGCGACCAGGCCCAGCTCCCGTCCGCGGCGCAGGGAGGTGATGTAGCCCGAGAGGGCGGCGGTGACGTTCGACAGGCGGCCGGCGATGTGCGTCCAGTGCTCTTCCGTGGCCGTCGGCATGAGGTCGAAGATGGCCCGGATGCTCTGGGCGGGGCTTTCGAGGTTGTTGAGCTCGGAGAGGTTCGCCCCGGTCTCATGGATCTCAAGTTCAAGCCCGAGGCGTTCGCGCATCGCGTCGAGGGTGACGGCGTCGACGTCGTCGACCGGCTCGAGTCCGGAGAGGTCGGCCAGGGCGGAGCGGGCCGCTTCGGCGAAGGCTTCGATGCCGGCGGGGGAGTAGTCCCGGAACTCGGTCTCCCGGCCGGGCACGCCGAGGACCGTGGCGAATCCGGGGTCTAACCGGGTCAGGGTGGCGGTGTAGGTCTCCGCGACGGCGTCAATGGCCGTTGGCTGCCGGGCGGCACCGTCGGCGCCGGAGCCGGAGGACGGGGTGGAAGGGGTGGAGGCAGGGGGAGTCTCGTTGGTCACAGCCCGAGCCTAGCGCCGTCCGTTGCCCCGGGCTACGGTTCGGCCGAAATATCCGCGGCAGGTCCGGCGCCCCAGCGCGGCGGCGCGCGAAAAGCCCCTTCCCTTCCGCCGGGCACCTAGGGTGAGGGCATGAATACGGCGGCGGGGGACCCGCGGAGGAATTTTCAGGACCAGGACCAGGACCAGGACCAGGACCCGGACCCGGGACAGAGACAGAGACAGGACCCGGGACAGAGACGGAGACAGGACCCGGGACAGAGACAGGACCTGGCTCAGGACCGGCGCCCTGGATGGGATGACCGGCCGGAGTCGGTTTCCGAGGCCCTGCGCCGGAGTGCCTACCGGCTCGGCGCGGCGCTGCTGGCCGGAGCGCCCGGAAAGAACCCCGTCACGAGCCCGGTCAGTGCCCTGTGCGCCCTGCTGATGCTGCGGGCCGGGGCCGGCTCCACTACGGCCGCCGAACTCGACGGCGTCCTCGGTCTGCCGGCGGAGGGCGGCGACACGGCCCTCGAGGCCCTGCTGGCCCGGCTCGCGCCGTACGACGGCGATCCCGGGGCGGTGAACGCCCAGGAGCCGCCGGCCGTCCCGGTGCTGCACCTGGCCAACGGCGTATTCGTGGACCGGCGGACGCCCACCGGGGACGCCTTCCTGGCGACGCTGGCCCGCCATTCCGGCGCCGGCGTGTATCCCGTTGACTTCGCCGATCCCGCAACGGAGGCGGTGCTGAACCGCTGGGTGTCGGAGGCCACCGGCGGGCGCATGACGGAGGCGCCCCTTGAGTACAATCCGGATACGACCCTGTCGCTGCTCAACACCGCGTACTTCGCGGCCGCCTGGGCGGAGCCCTTCGACCCGTCCGGCACCTGCCCCGAGGACTTCCGGCTGCCCGACGGCACCACCGTGGCGGTTGATCGAATGCACACCCGCACCCCGGCCCGGTACGCCGCCGGGCCCCGGTGGGTGGCGGTCGACGTCCCCTACACCGAGGGGTTCGTGCTGCGGATCGTGCTCGCCGACGGCGACGCCCGGTCCGACGCCGGGTCCGACGCCGGCCCCGCGCTGCCTGCGTGCTCGGAGGAGGCGCTGCTTGAGGTCTCAGGGGTGATGGAGGAGGCCGGTGAGGTCTTCCTGGGGCTTGGCCTGCCGCGCTGGGAGTCCGACAGCGCCTTCGACCTGCTGCCGCTGCTGCGCAGGCTCGGCCTGCGAGAAACCCTTGGCAGCGCACCTGACCTTTCCGCAATCCAGCCCGACGCGGCCGTCGCGGCGGCGGCGCAGGCCGCCTCGATCACCGTGGGGGAGAAGGGGACGGTCGCCGCGGCGGTGACCCAGTTCGACCTGATGGCCACCTCGGCACCGGTCGATCCGGAACTGGTGTTCGAGATCGACCGGCCGTTCCTCTACGCCGTGCTCCACGAAGCCACCGGCCTGCCCCTGTTTCTCGGAACCGTCACCGACCCGCGCTGACAGGCCCGCGCTGACCGGCCCGGCGACCCGGGCCTGGCGCCGGGCACCGCCGGAGGTGGAAGCGACCCGGCGGGAGCGACCCGCGGCGGACAGTGAGCGGGCACGCAGCGGCGTGCCCCAGGCCTACCTGCCGCTGCGCCGCCAGGAGCCTGGCCCGGGCAGAGGGTGCAGGCGCAGCAGGGTCCGGCGCAGCCACGCCCGGCCCGGGTGGCGCCGGTCGTTGAACTCCGCTGAGTCCGCCATCGCCAGGACGACGGCGGTCAGCGCGGCCACTTCCTCGTCCGTGGGGTTCCCCGCCACCACGCGCAGCAGGGGTTCCTCCTCCGGGGCGCCGGTGCTCACAGCGGGATGTTCCCGTGCTTCTTGGCGGGCAGGGTGGCCCGCTTGTCACGCAGCGCCCGCAGCGCCCGCACCACCTGGACCCGGGTGTCGGAGGGGGCAATGACGGCGTCGACATAGCCAAGCTGCGCCGCCTGGTAGGGGTTGAGCAGCTCCTCCTCGTACTGTGCGACGACCTCGGCGCGTGCCGCCTCGACGTCGCCGCCGGCCTCCGCGACGGACTTCAGGTGGCCGCGGTAGAGGATGTTCACGGCGCCCTGGGCGCCCATGACGCCGATCTGCGCCGTCGGCCAGGCCAGGTTGAGGTCCGCGCCGAGCTTCTTGGAGCCCATCACGATGTATGCCCCGCCGTAGGCCTTGCGCGTGATCACCGTTACCTTGGGCACGGTCGCCTCGGCGTAGGCGTAGAGCAGCTTCGCGCCGCGGCGGATGATGCCGTTGAACTCCTGGTCCTTGCCGGGCAGGAACCCCGGCACGTCGACGAGGGTCAGGATGGGGATGTTGAAGGCGTCGCAGTGGCGCACGAAGCGGGCGGCCTTCTCTGAGGCGTTGATGTCGAGGGTCCCGGCGAACTGCATCGGCTGGTTGGCGACGATGCCGATGGTGTGGCCCTCCACCCGGGCGTACCCGATGAGCACGTTCGGCGCGTAGAGCGCCTGCATCTCCAGGAAGTGGCCGTCGTCGACGATCGCGGCGATGACGGCGTGCATGTCGTAGGGCTGGTTCGCGGAGTCCGGGATCAGCGTGTCGAGCGCCTCGTCCTCGAGCGTCGTCTCGAGCATCTCGGTGAATTCCCCGAGCGGGGCCTCGGCGAGGTTGTTCGAGGGGAGGTAGTCGAGCAGTTCCCGCACGAAGCCGACGGCGTCCTGTTCGTCGGCCGCGAGGTAGGTCGAGGTGCCGGTGGTGGTGTTGTGCTGGCGTGCGCCGCCGAGGGTCTCCATGTCGACGTCCTCGCCGGTCACGGTCTTGATGACGTCCGGGCCGGTGATGAACATGTGGGAGGTCTTGTCCACCATCACCACGTAGTCGGTCAGGGCCGGCGAGTAGGCGGCCCCGCCCGCGCAGGGTCCGAGGATCAGGGAGATCTGCGGCACGACGCCGGAGGCATGGACGTTGTTGCGGAAGATGTCGGCGAACATGGCCAGGGAGGCGACGCCCTCCTGGATGCGGGCCCCGCCGCCGTCGTTGATGCCCACCACCGGGCAGCCGTTGCGCAGCGCGAACTCCTGGACCTTGACGATCTTTTCACCGTTGACCTGGCTGAGGGAGCCGCCGAAAACGGTGAAGTCCTGGCTGTAGATCCCGATGAGGCGCCCGTCGACGGTGGCGTAGCCGGAGACCACGCCGTCCCCGAGGGGCCGCTTCTTGTCCATGCCGAACGCGTTCGAGCGGTGGACGGCCAGGGCGTCGAACTCGACGAAGGACCCGGGATCGACGAGGAGGTCGATGCGCTCGCGGGCGGTGTTCTTGCCGCGGGCGTGCTGGCGTTCGACGGCCTCGGGGCCGGAAGGCAGCAGCGACTGGCTCTGCCGGCGACGGAAATCGGCGAGCTTGCCGGCGGTCGTCTTGAGGTCGGGTTCCACGTCTTGCTTCATTGAATCTCCGAGTGCAGGGGGTAGGGCGGGCGTCTGGCGCGGCCGCCTCCGGAGGGCTCCTTGTGAGGAATCCTCCAAAAAAACGAGCGACCGTCCCAGTCTAGTGAGCCAAGGGGCCCCTCCGACTGTAGGACTCCTACAGGTTCCGGCGCGAACAGTTAGTCCGACCCCTTGGGTTACCGGTCGGTAACATTCGGTGCGTCGAAGGCGTTGCGGCGCTCCCGCCTGCGTATTCTTGCCGCATGACCGCCAGCAACGCAGCAGAGAATCCAGTCCCGACGACGGCCGCAGACCCGCCGGAGGCCCCCCTGCGCGGGCGCACCCTTTTGATGTCGGGCGGGAGCCGGGGCATCGGCCTGGCAATCGCCCTGCGCGCCGCCGGGGACGGAGCGAATATCGTGCTCCTGGCCAAGACCGGCGAGCCGCACCCGAAGCTTGAGGGAACCGTCTCCAGCGCCGCGCGCCTTATCGAGGAGGCCGGGGGAACGGCCCTGCCCCTCGTCGGTGACGTCCGCCGCGACGAGGACGTGCGCGGCGCTGTCGACGCCGCGCTCGAGCGCTTCGGCCGGATCGACGCCGTCATCAACAACGCCTCGGCCATCGACCTCTCGCGCACCCCCGAGGTCGACATGAAGCGCTACGACCTGATGGCCGACGTCAACGTCCGCGGCACCTTTATGCTCAGCAAGTTTTCGCTCGACGCGCTGCGCCGCTCCGACAACCCGCACATCCTGACCCTCTCGCCGCCGCTGAACCTTGACCCGAAGTGGGCCGGCGCCCACCTCGCCTACACTCTGGCCAAGTACGGGATGAGCCTGACCACGCTCGGCCTGGCGGAGGAACTGCGCGGGGAGGGCATCGCCGTGAACTCCCTGTGGCCGAAGACCCTGATCGACACCGCGGCGATCCGCAATATGCCAGGCGGCGGCACCCTGGTGCAGGCCGCCCGCCGCCCGGAGATCGTCGCCGACGCGGCGCACGCGGTGCTTTCGCGCAGCTCACGCAGCTGCACCGGCAACTTTTTCACCGACGAGGAGGTGCTCCGGGAGGAGGGAGTGAGCGACTTCACCCCCTACAGCCTGGGCGCACCGGAGGACCGGCTCGTCCAGGACATTTTCCTGTGAGCCGGTGGGGGCTGCCCGGCTGGGTAGAATCGGAGGCATGACCAACCGCTACTCAAACCTGGAGCGACCCGGTTTGGACGCGGCGGCGCTGTCGGTGGCCCTGTGCGCGCCGGCCGGACCGTATGCGCGCTTGGAGCTGGTGCAGGAGACCGGCTCCACCAACGACGATCTGGCCGGGCTGGCCGAACTGGAACCCGCGCAGTGGCCGGACCTTTCGGTGCTGACGGCGGAGATGCAGCGCGCCGGGCGCGGGCGGCTCGGCCGCAGCTGGGTGGCCCCCGAGCGGTCCTCCCTGATTGTGAGCCTGCTGCTGCGGCCCGTCAACGCCGGCGGCCGGCCCCTCCCAACGGAGAGCTACTCCTGGCTCTCGCTGCTCGCCGCCCTGGCCCTGGCCGAGAGCGTCGAGGACCGCACCGAGGTGAGCCCGCAGCTGAAGTGGCCCAACGATGTCATCGTCGATTCCCGCAAGCTGGCCGGGGTGCTCGCACGGTTCGTTCCCGGAGCCAACGGCTCGCCGCCGGCCCTGGTGGTGGGGGTCGGGCTCAATGTCAGCCTCACCGATTCGGAACTGCCGGTGCCCACCGCCACCTCCCTGCTCCTTGAGTATGCGGGCACCACGGACCGCAATATCCTCCTGAAGTCCTTCCTGCGCACTTTCGCCGCCCGCTACGCGGCCTTCTGCGCCGTCGACGGCGACGCCTCCGCTCCCCTCGCCGACGGGAGCACCTTCGCCGGCGCGGTCTCCGGGCGCATGCACACCCTGGGCCGGGCCGTCCGGGCGGAGCTTCCCGGCGGCCGCGAACTGACCGGCCACGCGCTGGCGCTCGATGAGCGCGGCGGTCTCGTGATGCGCGACGACGACGGCGGGCGGCACACCGTCTCCGTCGGCGACATCGTGCACCTGCGGCCCGCGGGTCAGGACGCCGGATGACGGCGGCAGCCAGAGCCGGACGGCCACCGCGCGGCCCGGGTGGGAACGTCCCGGCCGCCGCGCAGGCCCCCGGCGCGCGCACCGCCCCGGGGTCGTCGCGATGAAGGTGAAACTCGCCCCCGGCGAGCAGGTCCTCACCCGGACTCGGGCGACGCCGCGGAGCCTTGTCTGGCCGTCGATTGGAGCCCTGGCCGTACTCACCGCCGGCGGCTACGCCCTGGGCTGGCTCAGCCGCGCCGCGCTGCCGCCGGACCTGCAGCAGTGGCAGCCCCTGCTCGTCGCGGTGGCGGCCGTCGGCGGCGCCCTGCTGCTGCTGAGGATGTTCCTCCGTCCGCTGCTGCGCTGGCTGGCCGGCCGCTATATCCTCACCAGCCAGCGGCTCATCCACCGCCGCGGGATGACCCGGCGCAGCCTGTACGAAGTGCCGCTGGCCTCCGTCCACCAGGTGGGGGTGACACAGTCCCTGGTGCAGCGGCCTTTCGGCAGCGGAACGCTCACCCTCGACCTGGGTTTCGGCCGCTCCGTCAGCTACCGCGACGTGCCCTGCGCCGCCGTGTTCCGGGACCACGTCGCCGAAGCGATCGGACAGCTCCCGCAGTCGGCACTCTTCAATTGCCGTGCCATGATGGGTCAGCCCGGCCCGGACCAGTGGCCGGACCAGTGGCCGGACCAGTGGCCGGACCAGGGTCAGCCCGCGCCCCCGGAAGCGCGGCAGGAGGGCCCCGGCGGGGCCTGGAGGGGGACGGTATGACCACCGCAAGCCGTCCCGACGCCGCCGTGCCCCCGCCGCCCAAGGCCGTGTGGCAGCCGCAGGAACTGCCGGGATCAAACGGGCACCCCGGCGAACGCCCGGACCCTGTTCCCGCACGCGCGCCCGTGCCTGCCCCCGCGCCCGCCACCGCCGACCCGCACCGCGAAGCGATCCGGGCGCTGGAGATTGAACTCCTCGGGGCGGAACGCACCCTGCGCCGGCGCGAGGTGGCCGCCCGCGCCGGGGTCTCCCTCCTGTCGGCCCGCAAGCTCTGGCGGGCCATGGGCTTCCCCAACATCGGGGACGAGGATGTCGCGTTCACCGAGAAGGACAAGGAAGCGCTGACGACCATCATCGAGCTGGTCCGGCAGGAACAGCTCACCGAGGACGCCGCCATCTCCATCACCCGGGCGGTCGGCCAGATGACCGACCGCATGGTGGTGTGGCAGATTGAGGCCATCGTCGAGGAGATGGTCGTCCAGCGCGGCATCCCCGACGCCGTCGCCCGCAAGGCGCTCGTCTCGGAGCTCCCCGACCTGATCGCGCCCCTCGAGAAGATGCTGGTGTACGCGTGGCGCCGCCAGATGAACGCCGCCGTCCAGCGCCTGGCCCTGCGGGCCGAGTCGGGCCTGCGGGCGAGCGAGGAGGGCCGGGACGGCCACGAGGACGACGCACCCCTGCCGCTGGCGCGCGCCGTTGGCTTCGCGGACCTGGTGTCCTACACCAGCCTGTCCCGGCAGATGAACGAGCGCACCCTCGCCCAGCTGGTGCAGCGGTTTGAGAACAAGTGCGCCGAGATCATCTCGGTCGGCGGCGGGCGGCTGGTGAAAACCATCGGCGATGAAGTCCTTTACATCGCCGAATCGCCCGAGGCCGGCGCGGAGATCTCCCTGGCCCTGGCCAAGGCCTTCACCGAGGACGACCTGCTGCCCTCGGCCCGGGTCTCGATGGTCTGGGGGAGGATCCTGTCCCGGCTTGGGGATATCTACGGCCCGACGGTGAACCTCGCCGCGCGCCTGACCGCCCTGGCCGAGCCCGGCACGGTGCTGATCGACGCCACCACCGCCGCCACGCTCAGCGGCAATGAGAAGTTCGTCCTGATCCCGCAGCAGGCACGCACCGTGCGCGGTTTCGGGGAGGTCCACCCGGTGACCCTGGCGCGGGGGACCGGCAGCGGGCTGGTGCTCGACTGAGCCCCCGCCCGACCGCACGACGGCGCCCGGCACAGCCGCCGCTGGTGGCCTACCGCACTCCAGTGCAGAATGGACAGATGACCGACCAGCTGAACATCCCCGCAGGCAGGAACCCGCTCCCCGCTCCCCGCACCGGTCGGATCCTGGCCGGGGCGGCTCGATGAGCGGTTCGATCGAGGTTCCCGCGGACGCCGGCCAGGGCCTGCGGGTGGTGTGCGGGTACGCCACGCACACCGGGCTGCGCCGTGACAACAACGAGGATTCGCTGATCGCGGCGGACCCGATCTTCGCCGTCGCCGATGGAATGGGCGGCCACGAGGCGGGGGAGGTGGCCAGCGGCCTGTGCGTGCAGACCCTCGGTATGAGCGCGGTCGCCGGCACCCGGCTGCCCCGGCTCACCGCGGAGGACCTTGACGAGCTGGTGCAGGAGGCCGACGCCCGCATCCGGCAGGAGACCAGCGGGCGCGCCGGCACCACCCTCAGCGGCGTGGTGCTCGTCGAGGCGGCCGGCACCCCCCACTGGCTGTTCTTCAATGTCGGAGACTCGCGCACCTACCGCCTGAGCCAGGGACAGTTCGGCCAGATCACCGTCGACCACTCCGAGGTCCAGGAGCTGGTCGACACCGGGCAGATCACCGAGGAACAGGCCCGCACCCACCCGCGCCGGCATGTGGTCACCCGCGCCCTGGGCACGGGCGACGACGCCGAGCCTGACTTCTGGCTGCTGCCGGTGGAGGAGGGGGACCGGATCCTCGTGTGCTCCGACGGGCTCAGTGGTGAACTGACCGACGAGGAGATCTATGGGATCCTCGCCACCGTCGCGGACCCCCAGGAGGCGGCCGACACCCTCATCGAGGCCACCCTGCGCTCCGGTGCGCGGGACAACGTCTCGGTCATCGTCATCGACGCCACGGGAGTCCCGGCGGCGCCCTGAGCCGTGCTAGAACGCCCGGCGGCCTTAGGGCAAGATGGGACGGTGACCTCAGGAACAGAACACGCTCTCAGCACCTCCGGCCCCGCGGACGGCACTCCCAGCGAGGACCTCCGCGAGGAATACCGGAACCTTGCCGACGCCATCCGGGCCCACCGGTACGCGTACTACCAGGAGAACGCCCCGACCGTCTCCGACGCCGAGTTCGACGAACTGTTCCGCCGGCTCGAAACCATCGAGGCCCTGCACCCCGAGCTGGTCGCCAACGACTCCCCGACCCAGGAGGTCGGCGGGGACGTCTCCTCGGCCTTCGCGCCCGTGGAGCACCTCCAGCGCATGTACAGCATCGAGGACGTCTTCTCGCTCGAGGAGCTCACCGTCTGGCTCCGGCGCGCCCAGGCCGGTATCGAGCAGCGCAGCCCGGGCAGCAGCGTCCGCTGGCTTACCGAGCTGAAGATCGACGGCCTGGCCGTCAACTTGCTCTACCGCAACGGGGAACTGGTGCGCGCGGCCACCCGCGGGGACGGCGTCACCGGTGAGGACATCACCCACAACGTGCTCACCATCGCCTCCATCCCGCGGCAGCTCACCGGGGACGACGTCCCCGAAGAGGTCGAGGTCCGCGGCGAGGTGTTCATCCCCTCCAAGGACTTCGCCGCGCTCAACGAGCGCATGGTCGCCGCCGGCAAGGCACCCTTCGCGAACCCGCGGAACGCCGCCGCCGGATCCCTGCGGCAGAAGGACCCGGCCCTGACGGCCGAGCGCCCCCTCGACGCCTACATGCACGGCATCGGTGCGCGCACCGGCCTCGCCGCCGAAGCCCAGTCCGAGACCTACGAGCTGCTGCGCCGCTGGGGCCTGCCGGTCTCGCCCTATTCCGAGGTGCTCGACGACGAGGAAGCGATCGTCGGGTTCATCGAACGCTACGGCGACAAGCGGCACTCGCTGCGCCACGAGATCGACGGGATCGTGGTGAAGGTTGACAGCTTCGCCCTGCAGCGGGCCCTCGGGCACACCTCGCGGGTGCCCCGGTGGTGCGTCGCCTACAAGTACCCGCCCGAGGAGGTCAACACCAAGCTGCTCGACATCCTCGTCAACGTCGGCCGGACCGGGCGGGTGACGCCCTTCGGGCTGATGGAACCGGTCAAGGTGGCCGGCTCGACGGTCAGCATGGCCACCCTCCACAACCAGGAGGTGGTCAAGGCCAAGGGCGTGAAGATCGGCGACATCGTGGTCCTGCGGAAGGCCGGTGACGTCATCCCCGAGATCGTCGGGCCGGTCATCGCGCTGCGCGACAGCCAAGACCCGCCGGTCCGGGACTTTGTCATGCCCACGGAGTGCCCCTCCTGCGGCACGCCCCTGCAGCCGGCGAAGGAGGGCGACGTCGACATCCGCTGCCCCAACGCCCGGTCCTGCCCCTCGCAGCTGCGCGAGCGCGTCTTCCACCTCGCCGGCCGCGGAGCGTTCGACATCGAGGCCCTCGGCTGGGAGGCGGCCATCGCCCTGACCCGGCCCGCCGAGCCGGCGGTGCCGCCGATCACCACCGAGGCACAGATTTTCGACCTGACCCCGGAGATGCTCGCCGATGTGAAGATCGAGAGGGACAAGAAGGTCAAGGGGGAGGTGGTGGGACGCGAACTCGTTCCCTACTTCTACTCCAAGGGAACGGCGAAGAAACCCTCCGAGCCCAGCGTCACCACCCGCAAGCTGTTCGTGGAGCTCGAAAAGGCGAAGAAGCAGCCGCTGTGGCGGGTCCTCGTGGCCCTGTCCATCCGGCACGTCGGGCCCACCGCCTCGCGGGCGCTCGCCACGGCCTTCGGGTCGATGGACCGCATCCGCGCCGCGAGCGAGGAGGAGCTGGCCCACGTCGACGGCGTCGGCCCGACCATCGCGGCCGCGCTGAAGGAGTGGTTCGAGGAGGACTGGCACCGCGAGATCGTCGATTCCTGGGCCGCGGCGGGGGTGCGCATGGAGGACGAGCAGGACGAGTCGGTGCCGCGCACCCTCGAGGGCCTCACCGTCGTCGTCACCGGTTCCCTGGAGCGGTACAACCGGGACGAGGCGAAGGAGGCGATTATCACGCGCGGCGGCAAGGCCTCGGGGTCGGTGTCGAAGAACACGAGCTATGTGGTCGCCGGGGAGAACGCCGGCACCAAGCTGGACAAGGCCGAACAGCTGGGCGTTCCGGTGCTGGACGAGGAGGGCTTCGACCGGCTGCTGGCCGAGGGTCCCGCGGGCCTGGCCGGCGCCGACGCGGGTGCTCAGGACGCCGGCGGTCCGGGTGCAGATGGCCCGGAAGCAGATGGCCCGGAAGCAGATGGCCCGGAAGCAGAAGGTCAGAAAGAAGAAGGTCAAAGCGCGGGTGATCCGGCCGCCGACGCCGTGCACGTGCCCCTGGAGCCGGCTGAAGACTAGACGTCGAGTGTGCGGCACACCCCGCTTCGGGCGGATGGAAGCGTGGTGAGCTGCAGTTTCGGCGGATGCGCGGGGCTACCGATCCCTGGCGAGTTGGCAGCTCACCACCCTTTCGACGCGGGGAAGCGTGGTGAGCTGCAGTTTCGGCGGTGGGATCCCCGAGGGAGGTGGGCGCCCGCCCTCAGCCGAGCAGCCGGTCCGCGAGCGCCTCGGCGCTGGCCCGCGAGGTGCCGTGGGTGTAAACGGCCGGGAGGTCCTGTCCGCCGGCCGGCACGGTTCCGGTGTGGACCCAGGCCGCCCCGGGCAGCAGGGAGTGAACCGCCCGGGCAGCCGCGAGTTGCACGCCGCCGGGGGAGAGATCGTCGGTCAGCACCACCACCCGGCTCTCTGGCGTCAGGCCGAGCGAGCCGATGAGGTCCGCTGTCCCGGCCGGGTCCGGAAGGGCAGACCGCCGGACGGCGGTGCGCCGGGCGAGGGCCGCGGAAAACACGTCGCTGAGCGGGCCCGCGGCGATATTGGCTCGGCCTCGCCCGTCCAGGAGCTGGACCGGGTCCGCCGTCTTACCGTTCCGCGACCAGGACGGCAAGACGCCGGTGAGAGCGCGCCCTGCGGCCTCCACCCAGTCCCGCCCGGAGGGCGTGGGAGCGCCGGTCGAATCCGGTGCCCCGGCGCGGGCTCGCCGCGCCGCCTCCGCGAAGCGCCGGATGCGCCGGGAGGCCGCCTCGATGGAGGCGGGTGTCAGGGTGCCGTCGTCGAGGGCGGCCAGGAGCGCGTCACGCACCTCGAGGTAGTCGTCCTCGTCCGAGGTGCTGCCGGCCTTGGGGCCGAGGTTCGACGGATTGCCGACGCACAGCAGGTCGGCCCCGGCCTTCAGCGCCAGCACCGCGCCGGGGCCGGAGCCGACACCGGCCCGGACCGCCGCCATGTCGAGGGCGTCGGTGACCAGGAGCCCGTCGTGGCCGAGTTCCCTAAGCAGGGCGACGGCGGCGGGGTTGAGGGTCGCAGGCAGTTCGCCGAGCTCCGGGATCACGATGTGGGCGCTCATCACCGCAGCCACACCCTGCTCCACCGCGGCGGCGAAGGGCGGAAGGTGGTCCCGGCGCATCTCCTCGAGGCTCAGCTCCACCCGCGGCAGTTCGAGGTGGGAGTCGGTGCTGGTGTCGCCGTGGCCGGGGAAGTGCTTGGCGCAGGCCCCGACGCCGGCTGACTGCAGGCCGCGGACCAACGCCGCCGTGTGCGCGGAGACGCGGGCGGTGTCGGCCCCGAAGGACCGCACCCCGATGATGGGGTTGAGCGGATTGGTGTTCACATCCGCTACCGGAGCCAGCACCAGGTTCACCCCGGCGGCGCGCGCGAGGACGCCGATGTCGCGGCCGGCGTCCTCGGTCAGCCCGGTGTCGTCCAGGACACCGAGGACGGCGGCGCCGGGGATGCCGGAGCCGGCGGCGGACTGAAGGCGGGTCACATTGCCGCCCTCCTCGTCGATGCCGATGACCGCGTCCGGGTTGGCGGCCAGGACCGCCTCCGAGAGCCGGCCCACCGCGCCCGGTGAACCCGGGTCGATGTTCTGGCTGAAGTACACGACGCCGCCCAGCCCGTTCCGCAGCGCCTCCTCCAGCCAGGCGGGCAGGGCAGTGCCCAGGAACCCGGGAAGGATGACGCTGTTGACCAGGCGGAGGCGGTCGGCGGCGTTCACCCCTTCACCGCCCCGGACACCAGTCCGCCGCTGAGCCGGCGCTGCACGAGGATGAAGAAGATCATCACCGGCAGGGTGATCAGGGTCGAGCCGGCCATCACGTAGCCCCACTCGTTGGAGTTCTCCCCGAAGAACTGCTGGAGGCCCACGGCGACCGTGTAGGTGGAGGGGCTGTCCATGAAGGTCAGGGCGAAGATGAACTCGTTCCACGCGATGATGAAGGCGAACACGCTGGTGGCCACGAGCCCGGGCGCGACCAGGGGCAGCAGCACCGACCAGAACATGCGCCCCCAACTGGCGCCGTCGATGTACGCGGCCTCCTCGAGCTCAACGGGCACCGCCGCCACGAAGCCGCGGAGCATCCAGATGGCGAAGGGGAGGGAGAACGCCACGTAGACGATGATCAGGCCCAGGAAGGAGTTGAGCAGCTGCAGGTCCCGTACCTGGATGAACAGCGGGATGACCAGGGCCTCCAGCGGCACCATCTGGATGATCAGGATCAGCATGAGGATGCCGGTGCGGAACCGGAACCGGAACCGGGCGACGGCGACGGCGGCGAAGAGGGCGAGGATCCCGGAGAGCACCACCGTTGACACCGCCACGATGGCGGAGTTGCGCAGGAAGGTGCCAAAGCCCGCCTCGGAGAGAACGTAGCTGAAGTTCTCAAGCGTCGGCTCGGCCGGGAACAGCGACTGGGCCCCGCCCGTGGCGCGCCCGTCGAAGGCGCTGCTGATCATCCAGTAGGTCGGGAAGAGGGTGAACAGCAGCAGTGCAGCGACGGCGGCCGCCTTCCAGGCGAGCAGCCACCGTGCCCGGCGGCTGCGTGGCCGGCGGGCCGGGATGCGCACGGCGTCCGGCGTCGAGGGTGCCGACGGTGCTTTCACTTTTCCTCCTTGAACAGCGTGCGGACGTAGACGACGCTGATGGCCAGCAGCAGCACGGTGAGCAGGACGGCGATGGCCGAGCCGAACCCGTACCGGTTCTGGGCGAACGACTCCACGTAGGACCACACGCCGAGGTTGAACACGGAACGGTTCGAGCCCGATCCGCCGGGCTGGAGGTAGATCTGCGCGAACACCTTGAAATCCCAGATGGTGGAGAGGATCACCACGACCGCGAAGACGGGCCGAAGGGTGGGGAAGGTGATCGAAAAGAAGCGGCGGACGGCGCCGGCGCCGTCGACGGTTGCCGCCTCGAGCATCTCCTTGGAGACCCCGAGCAGGCCGGCCAGCACGGTGATCGCCACGAAGGGGAACCCGTGGTGGATGATGTTGACCAGGACCACGGCGTAGAAGGACCAGCGGTCGGTGAACCAGTTGTGCGGCTCATCAAGCAGGCCCACGCCCTGCAGGAACTGGCTGACGATGCCGCGGTCGGCGTCGAAGATCCAGATCCACACATAGGTGCCGGTCACGGCGGGCATCGCCCACGCCACCATGACGGCGCTGCTGACGACGGTGCGCCAGAGGCGGTCCAGGCTGGCCAGCAGCAGGGCCACCAGGGTGCCGAGGATCACGGTTCCGCCCACGGCGGCCACCGCGAATCCCACGGTGTTGGGAAGGACGACCGTCCAGAGGGCCGGGTCCGCGAAGACCTCGGCGTAGTTGGCGAAGCCGATGTAGTTCGAGCGTCCGCTGACGATTTCGCGCAGCCCGTAGTCCTGGAAGGAGATGAGCACAACCCGGGCGAGCGGCCAGAGCAGCAGCACGGCGAGCACCGCGAGGGCAGGGGCCAGGAGCAGCCACGGCCGGACCGTTGACAGGCGCAGCCTGCCCGGCCGGCGGCGCTGGGGCGGGGTCGGGCCGGTGGCCGCACGCGGTGCCGGGCGTGCGGCTCCAGCCTTGGTGGGGGTGGTCAAAGAACTACTTTCCGTTCAGCAGTTCTTCGATCTCGGTGGCGGCGTCCTCGGTCGCCTGGTCGACGCTCTTGTCGCCCGAGAGGATTGACTGGATCATCGCCGGAACCGTCTTCTTCGCTTCCACGGCGCCCCAGCCCGGAGCGACGGGAACCGAGGTTCCGGCTTCGACCATCTGGGTGGCGAACGGCTTGACCAGCGGGTCGTCGGACTTGGCCGCTTCCTCGAGCAGGGAGGCCTGGCCGGGGAAGTAGTTGGTCTGTTCGGCCCACTCGGCCGCCGTCTCACCGGTGGTCATCATCTCGACGAACTTCCAGGCCAGTTCCTGCTTCTCGGATCCCTCGAACACGCTCAGGTGGGAGCCGCCCAGGAAGGAGGGGCTGTAGCCGGACTCGGGGCCGGGAATCGGGAAGGCGCCGATCTTGCCCTCGAGGTCGGGGTTCTGCTCAAGGATCGCCGGCATCGCCCAGGACCCCATGGTGGCCATTGAGAGGTTGCCCTTGACGAAGTTGTCGAGCACGTCCTTCTCGTTCCAGGTGGTGGCCCCGGCGGAGGACAGGCCGTCCTTCAGGGCGAGGTCGGTGTAGAACTTCACGCCCTCACGGGCTTCGGGGGAGTCAAGGCCGGAGGACCAGGTATCACCCTCCTGTTCGGCGAGCTCGGCACCCGCCCCCCAGATGAAGGGGTAGGCCAGGTAGGCGGAGTCTCCGGGAACGGCGAACGGCGTCATCTCGGGCTCGGCCTCCTTCAGGGCAAGGCCGGCCTCGCGCAGCTCGTCCCACGAGGTGGGAGGGGTCAGGCCGTGCTTTTCGAAGATGTCCGTGCGGTACACGACGGAGCGGACTCCGGCGTACCACGGCATGCCGTAGAGACTGTCCTCGAGGGTGCCGGCTTCCACCAGGCCTTCGACGAGGTCGTCCTTCAGCCCGGCCTTCTCGATCTGCTCGTCGAGCGGGGCCAGGGCGCCGGCTTCGGCGAACTCCGCGGTCCACGTGCTTCCGGTTTCGGCGACGTCCGGGGTCGTGTTCCCGGCGATGGACGTGACGAACTTGTCGTGGGCCTCGGCCCATTGAACGAACTGCACCTCGAGGGTGGCGCCGGTTTCTTCCTTGAACTCGGATTTCACTCCCTCGAAGAAGCTTTCGGCGTCGGGATTTGTCCCCTCCATGATCCAGACGCTGAGCGTCTCGCCCTCGGCGTCGGAACCGCCGCCGTTTCCACATGCTGTCAGCGCCAGTGCTGCCACTGCAGTCACGGCCATTGAACACTTGAGCTTTCTCACTTGCTGTCCCCTCCATCGCGGCGAAGGCGGCGGCATCGGAATCTGCCACGGCCCATAGAGTGAAAGTAATCTCCGTCACAGGCTAAGTCAACGTAACTGAATTCCAGACACGCCGGGCCGGGAACCGTGCCTGAAAACACACCGCGGTCCGGCGTGGTGCAGTGGCGCCGGGAGTAAAATCGACTTTTTATTCTCGATGAAGGACACCGTGGAAACCGCACGCACCGACTCCTCCCGCCCCGCCGACACCCTCTCGATCCGCCCGGTCCTGCCCAGCGACTACGACGAGGTGGCGCGCATCACCCGCACGGCCTACCTCGAGGCCGGCTACTTCGCCGACGAGGACCACCCCTACATGGCGGTGCTCTCGGACGTCGCCCACCGGGCCGAGCACGCCCAGATCTGGGTCGCCGAGCGCGACGGCCGGGTGGTGGGCTCGGTGGCGCTGACCTTCGAAGGGCAGCGGTACACCGACATCGCCATCGCCGGGGAGCTCGAGTTCCGCATGCTCGCCGTCGACCCCGCCGTGCAGCGCGGCGGCATCGGCCGGGCCATGGTCGAGGCGATCATCGCCCACGCCCGGACCCTGCCCGGCATCAACGCCGTCAGCCTCACCAGCGGATCCAACATGGTGCGCGCGCACCGGCTCTACGAGTCCATGGGCTTCCACCGCGTCCCCGAGCGCGACTGGCTCGTGCCCAACGAAGACATCCTGCTCTGGGTCTTCCGCCTGGAGCTCTAGGGCCGGTCTCCTGAGAGCCCTTCGGGCGGCTTCCGCGGTGCCCGCCCAGGCCCTGTCCGCCCGTAGACTAGAGGCAGACACCCATCCACTTCCAGGGGAGATCCATGGCTGAGATTAACCGTGAGGACGTCGCGCATCTGGCGCGGCTGGCGCACATCGACATGAGTTCCGAGGAACTCGACCGCATGGCCGGCGAGCTGGCCGTCATCGTGGATTCGATCAAGAGCGTCAGCGAGGTGGCCGGCGACGACGTCCCCGCCACCAGCCACCCGATTCCGCTGAGCAACGTCTACCGCGACGACGTCGTGGGGGAGACGCTCAGCAACGAGGAGGCCCTCGCCGGCGCCCCCGACAACGCCGACGGACGCTTTCGGGTCCCTGCAATCCTGGACGGGGAGTAACCCAATGAGTGAAATCATCCGACTGAGCGCCGCCGCGCTCGCGCAGAAGCTGCAGTCGCGCGAGGTCTCCGCCGTCGACGCCACGCAGGCGCACCTCGACCGGATCGCCGCCGTGGACGGCTCGATCAACGCGTTCCTCCACGTCAACACCGAGGAGGCGCTCCTCGTGGCCGCCGAGGTCGACAAGGCCCGGGCCGACGGCGACACCCTGCACCCGCTGGCCGGTGTGCCGATCGCGGTCAAGGACCTCATCGTCACCAAGGGCCAGCCCACCACGGCGGGTTCGAAAATCCTCGAGGGCTGGCACAGCCCCTACGACGCCACGGTGATCCGCCGGCTGCGCGAGGCGCGGATGCCGATCCTGGGCAAGACCAACCTCGACGAGTTCGCCATGGGTTCCTCCACCGAGCACTCAGCGTTCGGGCCCACCCGCAACCCCTGGGACCTCGACCGCATCCCGGGCGGCTCCGGCGGAGGCTCCGCCGCCGCCGTCGCCGCCTTCGAGGCGCCGCTGGCCCTGGGCACCGATACCGGCGGCTCGATCCGCCAGCCCGGCGCCGTCACCGGCACCGTCGGCGTCAAGCCGACCTACGGCGGCGTCTCGCGCTACGGTGCGATCGCCATGGCGTCCTCCCTGGACCAGATCGGCCCGGTCTCGCGCACTGTGCTCGACTCCGCGCTGCTGCACGAGATCATCGGCGGCCATGACCCGCACGACTCCACCTCCCTCACCGACCCCGTCGGCGCCCTCGTCGAGGCCGCCCGGCGCGGCGAGGTGAAGGGCCTGCGGGTCGGCGTCATCAGGGAACTCTCGGGCGAGGGCTACCAGACCGGCGTCCTGAACCGCTTCGCGGAATCCCTTGAGCTGCTCCGCGGCGCCGGCGCCGAGATCGTCGAGGTCTCCTGCCCGAACTTCAAGTACGCCCTGGGCGCCTACTACCTGATCATGCCCTCGGAGGCCTCGAGCAACCTCGCCAAGTACGACGGCGTGCGCTTCGGGCTGCGCGTGGTGCCCGAGGGTGCCCCGACGATCGAGCGCGTCATGGGCGCCACCCGCGCCGCCGGCTTCGGCGACGAGGTCAAGCGCCGCATCATCCTGGGCACCTACGCCCTGAGCGCCGGCTACTACGACGCCTACTACGGTTCCGCCCAGAAGGTGCGCACCCTGATCCAGCGCGACTTCAACGCCGCCTTCACCCAGGCCGACGTCCTGATCTCCCCGACGGCGCCCACCACGGCGTTCCGCCTGGGCGAGAAGCTCGACGATCCGCTGGCGATGTACCTCAACGACGTCGCCACCATCCCCGCGAACATGGCCGGCATCCCGGGGCTGTCCCTGCCCAACGGGCTCGCCGACGAGGACAACCTGCCGGTCGGCATCCAGCTGTTGGCCCCTGCGCGCCAGGACGCCCGGCTCTACCGGGTCGGCGCCGTGCTCGAATCACTGCTTGAAGACAAGTGGGGCGGACCGCTGCTCGCGCAGGCCCCCGAGATTGCGGGAGTGAAGTAAATGACTGCTGTACACGACGAGGTCCTGTCCTTCGACGAGGCCATGGAGAAGTACGACCCGGCGCTCGGCTTCGAGGTGCACGTCGAGCTGAACACTCGGACCAAGATGTTCTCCTCGGCCCCCAACGGCTTCGGGGACACCCCGAACACCAACATCACCCCGGTGGACCTCGGCCTGCCCGGGGTGCTTCCGGTGGTCAACCGCGTCGCCGTGGAGTCCTCGATCAAGATCGGGCTGGCCCTGGGCTGCAAGATCGCCGAGCGCAGCCACTTCGCCCGGAAGAACTACTTCTACCCGGACACCCCGAAGAACTTCCAGACCTCCCAGTACGACGAGCCGATCGCCTACGACGGCGCGATCGACATCGAACTGGCCGACGGCACCGTGTTCACCGTGGAGATCGAGCGGGCGCACATGGAGGAGGACGCCGGGAAGCTGACCCACATGGGCGGGGCCACCGGCCGCATCCAGGGCGCCGAGTTCTCCCTCGTCGACTACAACCGGGCGGGCGTGCCGCTGGTGGAGATCGTCACCAAGCCCATCCTGGGCGCGGGCCGGCGCGCACCGGAGCTGGCGAAGGCGTACGTGGCCGCCATCCGGGAGATCGTCAAGAACCTCGGGGTCTCCGACGCCCGCATGGAGCGCGGCAACGTGCGCTGCGACGCGAACGTCTCCCTGATGCCCAAGGGCAGCACCACCCTGGGGACCCGCACCGAGACCAAGAACGTGAACTCCCTGCGGTCGGTCGAGCACGCGGTGACCTATGAGATCCAGCGGCACGCCGCGGTCCTGGACTCCGGTGCGGTGATCGTGCAGGAGACCCGCCACTGGCACGAGGACACCCGCTCCACCACCGCCGGCAGGCCCAAGTCCGACGCCGACGACTACCGGTACTTCCCGGAGCCGGACCTGGTTCCCGTCGTCACCAACGACGCGTGGATCGAGAAGCTGCGCTCGGAGCTGCCCGAACCGCCCGCCGAGCGCCGCAAGCGCCTTCAGGCCGACTGGGGTTACTCCGACGCCGAGTTCCGCGACGTCGTCAACGCCGGCGTGATGTCCTCGGTCGAGGACACGGTCGCCGCCGGCGTCAGCCCCGCCGTCGCCCGCAAGTGGTGGATGGGCGAGATTTCCCGCCGCGCCAAGATCGCCGACGTCGAGCCCGCTGAACTGGGCGTCACCCCCGAGCTGATCGTCGAACTGAACGCACTGATCGAATCGGGCAAGATCAACGACAAGCTCTCCCGCGAGGTGCTCGACGGCGTCCTGGCCGGCGAGGGCACCCCGGCCGAGGTCGTTGAGGCGCGCGGCCTCGCGGTTGTCTCCGACGACGGCCCCCTCCTCGAGGCCATCGACGGCGCCCTGGCGGCCCAGCCGGACGTCGCGGAGAAGATCCGCGGCGGCAAGGTCCAGGCCGTGGGCGCCATCGTGGGCGGCGTCATGAAGGCCACCCGCGGCCAGGCCGACGCCGGCCGGGTGCGCGAGCTGATCCTGCAGCGCCTGGGCGTCGAAGGCTGACGCACGGCGTCCCTGTGCACCGGCAACTGCCCACCGACAGCACCCTGTCGGTGGGCAGTCGGCTTTCCGGGAGGCCGCCGCCACCGGCGGCCCGCCTCGGGGCCGGTGACCACTGATAATCTTGCGGTGGTTGTCACAACAGCCACCCGAGTTGCACCAGCTCGCCGCCGGCGGATCCAGCCGGCTGTGCGGAATTGGCGCGGAAGGAAGATGGAGTGAAGGCGCTGTACAAGTCCGGGGCGCATCCCGGGTTCGAACTGGTCGACCGTCCCGAGCCGACGGTGGGCCTCGGAGAAGTGAAGATCCGGGTCATGACCACCGGGATCTGCGGAACCGATCTCCACATCGAGTCCTGGGACTCCTGGGCGCAGGGCATGATCAATGCCCCACTGATCCCCGGCCATGAGTTCTACGGCGAGGTGGTCGAACTCGGCGGCGGCGTCCGCGACGTGAAGATCGGCGACCGGGTCTCCGGCGAGGGGCACATCGTCTGCGGCATCTGCCGGAACTGCCGCGCCGGGCGGCGCCAGATGTGCATCCGCACCTCAAGCGTGGGCGTCCAGCGCGACGGCGCCTTCGCCGAGTACGTCGTTCTCCCCGAAACGAACGTCTGGGTGCACCACGACGAAATCACCCCAGAGCTCGGGGCCGTCTTCGACCCCTTCGGCAACGCCGTCCACACGGCCCTGAGCTTCCCGCTGGTCGGCGAGGACGTCCTCATCACCGGGGCGGGCCCGATCGGACTCATGGCCGTCGCCGTCGCCCGCCATGCCGGGGCGAGGAAGATCGCCATCACCGACATCGCAGCGCCGCGCCTTGAGCTCGCCCGCGCCGTCGGGGCCGACATGGCCATCGACGTCAGCCGCATGCGCATCAGCGAAGCGCAGAAGGAACTCGGGATGAAGGAGGGCTTCGACATCGGCATGGAAATGTCGGGACACGCCTCCGCCCTCCCCGAAATGATCGACAACATGACCCATGGAGGGCGCATCGCCATGCTCGGCCTGCCGTCCGCGCCCATCACCATCGACTGGGCCAAGGTCGTCACCCACATGCTGACGATCAAGGGCATCTACGGCCGCGAAATGTTCGAGACCTGGCACGCCATGAGTGCAATGCTTCAGTCCAACCCCGTCCTGCGGGAGGCGGTTGCGGACATTGTCACCGACACCCTGCCGGCGTCGCAGTGGCAGGCAGGCTTCGACACCGCGCGCCGCGGAGCAAGCGGCAAGGTGGTCCTCGACTGGACCTCCCTCTAACCTCCGGCGCCTCCCGGACCTCCGCGGTCCCCGCCAACCCCAGCCGTTCCACCTCCAGCCGTCCCATCCTTCAAGGAGCAGCGACATGTACACCTCCATCCGCGACCAGCTCACCGGTGAGCTTGAGGAGATCCGCAGCGCGGGGCTGTTCAAGCACGAGCGCACCATCTCCTCGCCCCAGTCAAGCCACATCCGGGCCGGGCTGCGCACCGGAGGGTCCGCCGAGGTCCTGAACTTCTGCGCCAACAACTACCTGGGCCTTGCGGACCACCCGCAGATCATCGAGGCCGCGAAGAGCGCCCTCGACGAGCGCGGGTTCGGCATGGCCTCGGTGCGCTTCATCTGCGGCACCCAGGATCTCCACCTTGAGCTGGAGCGGCGGGTGTCGCAGTTCCTCGGAACCGACGACACCATCCTCTTCTCCTCCTGCTTCGACGCCAACGGGGGAGTCTTCGAATCCCTGCTCTCGGCGGAGGACGCCGTCATCTCCGATGCGCTGAACCACGCCTCGATCATCGACGGCATCCGCCTGAGCAAGGCACAGCGCTTCCGGTACGCCAACCGGGACATGGCCGACCTCGAGGCGAAGCTCAAGGAGGCGTCCTCGGCACGGCGCCGCCTGATCGTCACCGACGGGATCTTCTCGATGGACGGCTACCTCGCCCCGCTCAAAGCCATCTGCGACCTTGCCGACCGGTACGACGCGATGGTCATGGTCGATGACTCGCACGCCGTCGGCTTCATGGGCCCGACCGGCGCCGGCACCCCCGAACACGCAGGTGTCGGGGACCGCGTCGACATCTACACCGGAACGTTCGGCAAGGCCCTGGGCGGGGCGTCGGGCGGCTACGTCGCCGCCCGCCGCGAGATCGTCGAGGTACTCCGTCAGCGCGCCCGGCCCTACCTGTTCTCGAACTCCCTGGCACCCTCGATCGTGGCCGCGACCCTGACCGCCCTGGACCTGGTCCAGAACAGCGCCGAGCTGCGCGCCACCCTCGTCGAAAACGCGGCCCACTTCCGCCGCCGGATGACGGAGGAGGGCTTCGAGCTGCTCGAGGGCGAGCACGCGATCATCCCGGTGATGTTCGGCGACGCGGTCCTCGCGGCGAAGACCGCCGACGCCATGCTGGCCCACGGGGTCTTCGTCACCGCCTTCAGCTACCCGGTGGTGCCCAAGGGCGCCGCGCGCATCCGCGTCCAGCTCTCCGCCGCGCACAGCAGCGAGGACATCGAGGCCTGCGTCCGGGCGTTCGTCGCAGCCCGCTCCGAAACCGCAGCCGGCTAGGGTCCCGAAGGGCGGCGCGTTCCGGCCGGGACCCCTGGGGGCCCGGCCGGGCCCACCGGAACTGAAGCGCCCGGCGTCAGGTCCTGCCTGACACCTGGCGGACCCACCGTGCCCGGCGCAGCGGATGTGCCTACGATGGCGCCATGAACCTTAGCTGCGATGTCCTCATTGTCGGCGGCGGCATCGCCGGCCTGTCGCTGGCCTCGGAACTCGCGTCCCGCGGGGGCCCGACAGTGGCACTCGTCGAGGCCGAACCGACCCTCGGGTACCACACGTCGTCACGGTCCGCCCGGCAGCTGAACCCCAGCTACGGCCCGCCGGTGGTGCGCCGGCTCACCGCCCGCACCCTCGGCCTCCTTGCCGGAGTGCAGGAGCGGACCCGCCTCGTGCTCACCACGCCGCGGAGCTACCTGCTGATCGGCAGCGAGGCCGACGTCGCGGCAAGGGCTGCCGGCTCGATGCGCCGGGTGACCCACTCCGAGGCCCTTCGGCTGTGTCCGCAGCTGCTTCCGGATACCTTTGAGGCGGCCGGGCTCGACACCACCTGCGTCGGCACCGACACCGACGCGCTGCTCGAACACCACCGGGCGGTGGCAGCGGCGTCCGGGGCTGCGATCCTGACCGGCGCCCGGGTCACGGCCGCCGAGCGCGGCGGGAGCCGGTGGCGCGTGCGGGCAGGAGAACAGGAGATCGATGCAGGCGTGGTGGTCAACGCCGCCGGTGCCTGGGCCGACCGGCTCGCGGAGCTGTGCGGGGCGGCACCCCGGAACCTGGTGCCCTACCGGCGCACCGCCGCCGTCGTCCGGGTCGGGTCGCAGCCGGTCCCGGGCACACCGATGGTCGCCTCCGCCGATGACTCCTTCTACTTCCGCCGCGATGACGCGGGCGTCCTGATCTCGCCGTGCGAGAGCGTGCCCAGCGCCGCCGAGGACGCCCGCCCCAACCCCGGGGACGTCGAGGCGCTGATCATCCGGCTCAACACACTCACCACCCTCGGCATCACCGGAGTCCTCCGGTCGTGGACCGGGCTTCGGACCTCCCCGCCCAGCGGGATCCCGATCGTCGGCTTCGATCCGGACGCCGAAGGCTTCTTCTGGCTGGCGGGCCAGGGCGGCTACGGCTTCCAGACGTCCTCGGCCATCGCCGAGCTCGCCGCGGCGCAGCTGAGCGGGCAGGAGCCGGGGGACACGCAGGCCGCGGCAGAACTCGCCCCCGCCGCCGCATCCTCCGGCCGATGATCCGCCTCGGGCTGCACCTGGAGGTTCCGCCGCAGTCCGCGCGGAGCAGCCCGTTCGAGGGGTCGGCAGCGGCACCGCGGGACAGGCATAGGATTGTGGAATGAACGTTGATGAAGTCCCACTGCCCGGGATCGGGGTCCGCAGGGATATCGAAACCTCGTCAGGCCGCCGGATCGGCATCGTTGCGCACCGCGAGGGGAGCCTTGACCTCATTATCTCGGCGGCCAACGACCCCGACGCCTGTGTCGCCTCGATCCCCCTGACCCCCGATGAGGCCGCGACGATCGGGAACCTGCTGGGCGCACGGCACCTCGTGGCCCGGCTGACCGAGGAACACCGCGACCTGCCCGGGGTGACCACCCGCCAGTTCCTGGTGGAGCGTGGCTCTCCCTTCGACGGACGTTCCCTCGGCGAGACGCGCATGCGCTCGAGGTCGGGCGCGTCGGTGGTGGCGGTGCTCAGCTCCGGTGAGGTCCAGGCCTCGCCGACTCCGGATTTCGTCCTCGCCGCCGGCGACCTCCTGGTCGTTGTCGGCACCTCCGAAGGTTTGGACACCGCCGCGAAGATTCTCCGGCACGGCTGATCGGTGCACACAACCGCAGTAACGCTGATTGAACTCGGCGCTGTCCTGTTGTGCCTTGGCGCCCTTGGCCGCCTGGCCGGACGTTTTGGACTGTCGCCGATCCCGCTGTACCTGGTCGGGGGGCTCTTCTTCGGCCAGGGCGGGTTCCTCGAACTTGAGGGCCTCGAACGCTTCAGTGAGGTGGCCAGCGAGATCGGAGTCGTGCTCCTGCTGCTGATGCTGGGCCTCGAGTATTCGGCCAAGGAACTCGTCACCGGGATGCGGCAGTCCTGGATGGCCGGCATCCTCGATATTGTCCTGAACTCCCTTCCCGGCGCTGCCGTCGCGCTCCTGCTCGGCTGGGGGCCCGTCGGCGCCCTGGTCATGGCGGGGGTCACCTACATCTCCTCATCGGGCATCGCCGCGAAGGTGATCTCCGACCTCGGGCGCCTGGGCAACAGGGAAACCCCGACGGTGCTGGCGATCCTCGTGTTCGAGGACCTCGCCATGGCCATCTACCTGCCGGTGCTGACGGCGGTGCTCGCCGGGCTCAGCTTCGTCGGAGGTTTCCAGGCCGTGGGCGTCTCCCTCGTCGTGGTGACGCTCGTCCTGGTCGTCGCCCTGCGCTGGGGCAATGTGGTCTCGGCCATCGTGGACAGCAAGGACCGCGAGGTTTTCCTGCTGACGCTCATCGGGGCCGCACTGCTGGTGGCAGGGCTCGCCTCGACCCTTCAGGTCTCGGCCGCCGTGGGCGCCTTCCTGCTGGGCATCGCGATCTCCGGCGCGACGGCGGAGAACGCGACCCGGGTGCTTGAACCGCTGCGGGACCTTTTCGCTGCGATCTTCTTCGTGGTCTTCGGCCTGAACACCGATCCGGCGTCCATCCCGCCCGTCCTGGGCTGGGCCGTGGTGCTCGCAGTGGTCACGGCCGCCACCAAGATCGCCACCGGCTGGTGGGCCGCGGCCCGCCAGGGGATCAAGCCCCGCGGCCGGGCGCGGGCCGGGGCCGCGCTGGTGGCCCGCGGCGAGTTCTCGATTGTCATTGCCGGGCTTGCTGTGGCCTCGGGTGCTGTGGTCCCGGAGATTGCAGCGCTGGCGACGACGTACGTGCTGATCATGGCGATCCTCGGACCGATCCTGGCCCGGATCGCCGAGCCTGTCATGGACCTGCTGATGCGCCGCACCGGTCCGACGACCGGCCGTGCCGATGGGATCCCCGCGGGCCGCTGATCTGGACGGCCGGGCGGCCCGCGGCTGGGCCGCCGGCCGGGCGGTGAGCCCCGCTGGCCCGGCAGCCGGGCCCGCGGTCAGTCGAGGATCTTGCCGATCGGCTCCCGTTTCTCGGCCTGGAACCGGTCCTCGGCCCGGCCGTAGGCCCAGTAGCCGGAGAGGGAGACCTGTGCGCGTTCGAGCCCGCGCTGGCCGAACAGGACATCGCGCAGCGCCTTCATGGCCCCCCGCTCGCCGTGGACGAACGCCTCGACCCGGCCCCCGGGCCACTGCGCGGCGGCGACGGCGTCGGCGAGCAGCGTCGTCGTGCCGGCCGGCCGGCCGCGCCGGAACAGCCAGCGGAGCTCGACGCCGGCCGGGGCCTGAAGCGGGAGGACATCCGCCTCGTCGTCCACCTCGAGCCAGGCGGTGCCGGTGGCGTCCTCCGGGAGCGCTTCAAGGCCTGCGGAGATGGCGGGAAGGGCGGCCTCGTCCCCGGCGAAGAGATACCAGCCGGCGTCGGGCCTCGGCGTCCACGCGCCCGACGGGCCCATCAGCACGAGCGGGTCCCCGGGCCGGGCGCCGGCAGCCCACGGGCCGGCGATTCCTTCGTCGCCGTGGACCACGAAGTCGATCGCGAGCAGCTGCCGTTCCCGGTCCATCCACCGCACCGTGTAGGTCCGTTTGATGGGCAGGTCTCCGGGCGGAAGCTGCTCCGCGAGGGCCTCGAGGTCATAGGGGGGAACGAGCCCGAGTTCCGGCCGTGCGAAGAGCAGCTTGACGTACCGGCCGGTGTGCTCGTTCTCGAGGAGCTTGGGAAAGGCCTCGCCGCCGGCGACGACACGGACCATGTGCGGGCTGAGCCGAATCGTCTCGAGGACACTGAGCACCACCTGGGGGCGGGGCTTTCGAATGGCGGGTGCGCTCATGGGGGTACGGCTCACTTCCGGAAGAGGTTGGTAAGCCAACCCTAACAAACCCCCGCGCGCGGCCATTTCCTGGACCTACAGCAGTACGACCCCGAGGGTATCCTCGGCGGCGGCAATCACCGAGCCGTTGTCGACAAGCACCCGGGCGGCCTCGATCTCCGGCGCGAGGTACCGGTCGGTGCCCGGGCCCTGGATGTGCGCGCGCAGCACCCGGCGCACCGCGGTGATGGGCTCCGAGCTGCGCGCCGTGGCGAGGCCGCCGTCCCGCATATCGAGGGCCCGGGCAGCGGTGAGGATCTCGATGGCGAGGACCCGGGTCAGCCCGTCGAGGGAGCGGCGCAGCTTCAGTCCGGCCGCCCAGCCCATGGACACGTGGTCCTCCTGCATGGCGGAGGACGGAATGGAGTCGACCGAGGCCGGGTTGGCGAGCCGCTTGAGTTCCGAGACAATCCCGGCCGAGGTGTACTGGGCGATCATGTGCCCCGAATCGACCCCCGGATCGTCGGCCAGGAAGGGGTTGAGGCCGTGGTTGCGTGCCTTGTCGAGGAACCGGTCGGTGCGGCGTTCACTCATCGAAGCGACGTCGGCGACGGCGATGGCGAGGAAGTCGAGCACGTAGCCGACGGGGGCGCCGTGGAAGTTGCCGTTGGATTCGATCCTGCCGTCGGGGGTGATCACCGGGTTGTCGATGGCCGAACCGAGTTCGATGGCCGCCACCGAGTTGCCGTGGGCGAGGGTGGCCCTGGCCGCCCCATGGACCTGCGGGGCGCACCGCAGCGAGTAAGCGTCCTGGACCCGGGTGAAGCGGTGGCGTCCGGTCTCGGCGGTCAGCTCCGCGGCGATGAGCGGGGAATCCTTGAGGAGGGCACGGATGTTCGCGGCGGAGTCGTGCTGTCCGGGGTGCGGGCGCAGCTCGTGCAGGTCGGCGGCGAAGACGGCGTCGGTGCACAGGAGCCCCTCGACGCTCATGGCGGCGGCGAGGTCGGCCGTCTTCAGCAGCCGGTGGAGGTCCTCGGCGGCCAGCACCAGCATGCCGAGCATGCCGTCGGTGCCGTTGATCAGCGCCAGTCCCTCCTTTTCGCGCAGCTCGACCGGAGCGATGCCGGCGGCCGCCAGGGCATCCGCGGCGGAGGCGGTGGAGCCGTCGGAGGTGCGCACCGTGCCCTCACCCATGAGGGCCAGTGCCACGTGGGAGAGCGGGGCGAGGTCTCCGGAGCACCCGAGGGAGCCGTACTCGCCGATCACCGGGGTGATTCCGGCATTGAGCATCGCCGCGTAGGTCTCGGCGACCACGGGCCGGACGCCGGTGCGGCCCGTGGCCATGGTCGAGAGCCGCCCGAGCATCAGCCCGCGCACCACCTCACGGTCCACTTCCGCCCCCGAGGAAGCCGCGTGGCTGCGGATCAGGCTGCGCTGGAGCTGGGTGCGCTGGGCGGGCGGGATGTGCTTCGTGGCCAGGGCTCCGAAACCGGTCGAGACTCCGTAGTGGGGGGTGGTGTCCCCGGCGAGCTGATCCACGACCCGGCGGGAGGCGGCCATCGCCTCGAGGGCGTCCCCGCCGAGCTCCACCTGCGCGCCGTGGCGGGCGATCGCCACCACATCGGCCGGAGCGAGGGGGCCGGTGCCGATCCGGATGGGTCCGCCGCCGCTGCCGGCGGCGGACCCGGGTGCCGGGACGGCCGGAAGGGTGCCGGTGGTGCCCGGGGCTGTGTGCTCTGCAGTCATGGGGAGCCTCGCTTCGCATGGCCTCCGGGGTTCCACCGGACTATTGCCATTGAGTGAAAATGGAGTTTCAATAAGTGAAATACAAATCCGACCGAGACGCAAGGGGATACGCGTGGCAGATACCTCGACCCGCTCAGTGGAGCGGGCGCTGCTGCTCCTGGGCGCGGTGTGCGAGCGGGGCACGGTCACCCTGGCCGAGGCCGCCCGGGACGCGGGCCTTTCCGCCTCGACGGCGCTGCGGCTCCTGCGCACCCTCGAATCCACGGGCTTCGTCCGCCGGGACGGCGCCGGCGGCTACCGGCCGGGGCTGCGGGTCGTCCAGCTGGGCGCCCAGGCGCTGAGCTCCGAATCCCTGGTCTCCCTCGCCGAGGGGGCCCTTGACCGGCTGGTGGGCCTGACCGGGGAATCGGCCTACCTCAGCGTGCCCTCCCACGACGGCCACGGGGTCTACCTCGCCGTGCGCGAAGGGACCCACTCGGTGCGCCACGCGAGCTGGGTCGGCCGCAGTATCCCCCTTGAGGGGACGGCGGTCGGCGCCGTCCTTTCGGGCGCGACGCCCTCCACGGGATACGTCGTGGTGCGCGACGGCGTCGAAGCCGATGTCACCGCCATCGCCGCCCCCGTCCGCGCCGGAGGGCGCATCGCCGCGGCGCTCAGCGTCGTCGTGCCCAGCTACCGCATTAGTGAAAACGAATCCGCGGGGATCGGGATGCATGTGGCCCGCGAGGCCGCAGCCATCCTGCCCGTCACCTCAGCAACCCCTGAAGGAGAATCAGCATGAGCACACCCGAGGCCACTGCCCCGACTCCCCGCGCCACCACGTCCGATCCGTCCCGGCAGATCCGGGCCGCACGCGGCACGGCCCGGACGGCCAAGAGCTGGCAGACCGAGGCTCCGCTGCGGATGCTGATGAACAACCTCGACCCCGAGGTCGCCGAACGCCCCGAGGACCTCGTGGTGTACGGCGGGACCGGCCGGGCCGCCCGCAGCTGGGAGGCCTACGACGCCATCGTGCGCTCCCTTGAGGACCTCGAGGACGACGAGACCCTGCTGGTGCAGTCGGGCAAGCCTGTCGGCATCTTCCGCACCAACCCGTGGGCTCCGCGGGTGCTGCTGGCCAACTCAAACCTCGTGGGTGACTGGGCCACCTGGCCGGAGTTCCGCCGGCTCGAGGCCGAGGGCCTGATGATGTACGGGCAGATGACCGCCGGGTCCTGGATCTACATCGGCACCCAGGGCATCCTGCAGGGCACCTTCGAGACCTTCGCCGCGATCGCCGCTCGGCGTTTCGGCGGCACCCTCGCCGGGACCCTGACCCTGACCGCCGGCTGCGGCGGCATGGGCGGGGCACAGCCGCTGGCCGTCACCCTCAACGGGGGAGCGGTGCTGATCGTCGACGTCGACTCCTCGCGCCTGCGCCGCCGCGTCGCCAAGCGCTACCTCGACACCGTCGCCGACTCCCTCGACGATGCCGTCGCCTCCGTCCTCGCGGCGAAGGCGGACCGGAAAGCCCTGTCGGTGGGCGTCGTTGGCAACGCCGCGGAGGTCTTCCCGGAGCTGCTCCGGCGCGGAATCGACATCGACATCGTCACCGACCAGACCTCCGCGCACGACCCGCTGAGTTACCTCCCCGAAGGCGTCGCCCTGGAGGACTGGGCGCGGGAGGCCGCGGCGGACCCGGTGGGCTTCACCAAGAAGGCGCAGGCTTCGATGGCCCGCCACGTCGAGGCGATGGTCGGGTTCCTCGACGCCGGCGCCGAGGTCTTCGACTACGGCAACTCCATCCGCGACGAAGCACGCTCCGGCGGCTATGCGCGGGCCTTCGACTTCCCCGGCTTCGTCCCTGCCTACATCCGCCCGCTGTTCTGCGAGGGACTCGGGCCGTTCCGCTGGGTCGCCCTCTCCGGGGACCCGGCCGACATTGCAGTTACCGACGCCGCCCTCAAGGAGCTGTTCCCGGAGAACACGCACCTCCACCGCTGGCTCGAGGCCGCCGCCGAGCACGTCGAGTTCGAAGGCCTGCCGGCACGCATCTGCTGGCTCGGCTACGGCGACCGCGCCAAGGCAGGCCTCCTCTTCAACCGCCTCGTCGCCGAGGGGAAGGTGTCGGCGCCGATCGTCATCGGCCGGGACCACCTCGATTCGGGCTCGGTCGCCTCGCCCTACCGGGAGACCGAAGCCATGGCCGACGGCTCGGACGCCGTCGCCGACTGGCCGCTGCTCAACGCCCTGCTCAACACCTCCTCCGGAGCCACCTGGGTCTCCATCCACCACGGCGGCGGGGTCGGCATCGGCCGCTCCATCCACGCCGGGCAGGTTTCGGTGGCCGACGGCACCGAGCTGGCCGCCTCGAAGCTGGAGCGGCTGCTGACCAACGACCCCGGCATGGGCGTGATCCGCCACGTCGACGCCGGCTACCCCCGGGCCGCCGAGGTCGCCGCCGAACGCGGCGTGCGCATCCCCATGCAGGAGTAATGGTCAGGGTCCACCCGCGGCATGCCGCGGCCCGCCCCCGCCCGCACCGCACCACACCCACTGCACCACACCCACTGCACCGCACCACTGCACCGCACCGCACCGCACCGCACCCACCGGTGCCATTACCGGTACCGCCCGCAGCCGTTCTGCCCGGAGGCTCCATGGAATCCGTCTCAACCCTTCTCGACTCGATCGACGGTGTCGGCCGCGACGCCCGCCGCGGCGGGTACTCCCGGCCGGTGTACTCCGCCGCGGAGAGCGAACTGCGCGAGTGGTTCGCCGCCGAGGCCGGCCGGCGTGGGCTGGCCGTCGAAACCGACCGCAACGGCATCCTGTGGGCATGGTGGGACGTCCCGGGGACAGGGCGGAAGGGATCGCTGGTCACCGGCAGCCACCTCGACTCCGTGCCGGGCGGCGGAGCCTTCGACGGGCCTCTCGGGGTCGCCTCGGCGCTGGCCGCGGTCGACCTCCTGCGCGGGCGCGGCGTGCAGCCGAACCGCTCCCTCGCGGTCGCGGTCTTCCCCGAGGAGGAGGGCTCGCGCTTCGGAGTGGCGTGCCTGGGCTCGCGCCTGCTCACCGGAACCCTCGACGCCGACCGGGCCCGCAGCCTCACCGACGCCGACGGCACCACCTTCGCCGAGGCCTCCCGTGCAGCAGGCCTTGACCCGGCCGGGCTGGGGCGGGACGAGGAGGCGCTGGGAAACATCGGCGACTTTCTCGAACTCCACGTGGAGCAGGGGCGGGGACTGATCGACCTCGACTCCGCCGTCGCCGTCGGCTCCTTCGTCCTCGGCCACGGGCGGTGGAGGCTGTCGGTGCGGGGGCAGGGCAACCACGCCGGGACCACCCTGATGGCCGACCGCGCCGACCCGATGGTCGCTGCCGCGCAGGTCGTGCTTGCGGTGCGCGAGGCCGCCCGGCGCCAGGACGGCGCCCGCGCCACCGTCGGCCGCCTGACCCCGGTGCCCGGCGGCACCAATGTGATCGCCTCCCGGGTCGACCTCTGGCTCGACGTGCGCCATCCCGACGACGCCGTCACCGCCGCCCTCGTCGAAACCATCCACGGCAAGGCGCAGAAGGCCGCCGCCTTCGAGGGCTGTTCGGTCATCCTCACCGAGGAATCCTTCAGCGGCACCGTGGCCTTCGACCCCGCCCTGCAGCGGGGACTCGCCAACTCGCTCGGCGGGGTGCCGTCCCTGCCCACCGGTGCCGGCCACGACGCCGCGGTGCTCGCCGGCGTCGTGCCCTCGGCCATGCTGTACGTGCGGAACCCCACCGGGGTCAGCCACTCCCCGGAGGAGTATGTCGAACGGGAAGACGCAGACGCCGGCGCCGCCGCGCTCGCCGACGTGCTCGAGGACCTGCTGTGAGCGGCGGCGGCGGGACGGACGGGTCCGGCGCCCGGACGTCGGCACCGGCGCCTCTCTGGTGCGCGGCGGCCTGGCTCGGGGACCGCGGCGTCGTCGGGGGCGTCCGTGTGGTGCCCGCCGGCGACGGGACGGTGGCGTCCCTCGAGGCGGGGGTCGCCGCGCGGGCAGGGGACACCGTGCTTCCCGGCGTGGTCTTCCCGGCCGCCGCCAACGCCCACTCCCATGCCTTCCACCGGGTGCTGCGCGGCCGCACCCACAACGGAGCCTCCGGCAGCTTCTGGACCTGGCGCGAATCGATGTACGCTGCGGCGCGGCAGCTGACCCCGGAGCTGTACGAGGAGCTCGCCACCGCGGTCTTTGCCGAAATGGTCGTCACCGGCTGGAGCAGCGTCGCCGAATTCCACTACGTGCACCACCGGCCCGACGGCTCACCCTACGGATCGGGAACGACGGGGACGACGGGTCAGACGGGGGCCCCGGCTCCGGCGGGTTCCGGAACGGCCGGAAGCGCCGACGGCCCGGACGGGCCCCACGCGATGGAACTGGCCCTGGCCCGGGCGGCCGTCCGCGCCGGGATCCGGCTGACCCTTCTCGATACCTGTTACCTCGCCGGCGGCTTCGGACGTCCCGCCGGCCCGGACCAGGCGCGGTTCACCGACGCGTCAGCCAACGCCTGGCTGCGCCGCTTCGCCTCGCTGCGGGAGGTGATGGCCGAACGTTTCCCCGCGTCGGCCGTCACGGTCGGCGCGGGCCTCCATTCGGTGCGGGCCGTCCCACCGGAAGCGCTCGCGGAGATCTCCGGGGCCCTGCCACCGGACGTGCCGGTCCACATCCACCTCTCCGAACAGCCCGCCGAGAACGAGGCCTGCCTCGCGGCCACGGGGCTCACCCCCACCGGCCTGCTCTCCTCCACCGGGCTGCTGACATCCCGGCTCTCGGCGGTGCACGCCACCCACCTCACGGCCGCCGACATCGACCTGCTCGGCGGCGCCGGAACCACGGTGGTGATGTGCCCCACCACCGAGGCCGACCTGGCCGACGGGATCGGCCCCGCCGGCGGGCTGCAGCGTGCCGGCGCCCGGATCGCCCTCGGCACCGACCAGCACGCCGTTATCGACCCGTGGATCGAAATGCGGGCACTCGAGCACGGCGAACGCCTCGCGACGGGAGGCCGCCCGCAGTTCACCCCGGCCGAGCTGCTCGCCGCCGGCACCGGGAGCGGGCTCAGGGCGCAGGGCCGCCCGCCGGCCGGCCTCGAGCCGGGCGCCGTGTGCGACCTCGTCGCCATCGACCCCCGCTCGGTGCGCACCACCGGCAGCGACCCGGAGCAGCTCGTGTATTCGGCCACCGCGCAGGACGTCACCGACGTCGTCATCGGCGGGGTCCCCGCCGCCCACCGAGGGCGGCATCTGGGCCTCGGCGACCCCGCGGACCTGCTCGCGGCCGTCCTCGGGAAAATGGACGGTGGTGCGGGCAGGAGCGCCCACCGCAGCGACAGCCGCACAGACCTAGGAGCAGCAGCACCGTGACCTCGACGCTCATCACCAACATCGGCGAACTCTCAACGTCGGATCCGGACCAGCGGGTCCTCACCAACGCCGCCGTCGTTCTCGAGGGGGAGCGGATCAGCTGGATCGGCCCGGCGGCGGGCGCGCCGGCAGCGGACACCGTGCACGACGCCGAAGGCCGGGCGGGCCTGCCCGGCTGGGTCGACAGCCACACCCACCTCGTCTTCGCCGGCGACCGCACCGCCGAATTCGAAGCCCGGATGGCCGGGGCCGAGTACCGGGCCGGCGGCATCGCGGTGACCACCGAGGCCACGCGGGCCGCGGGGGACTATGAGCTGACCCGGCTGCTGCTGGGGCGCACCGCCGAGGCGGCCTCCGGCGGCACCACCTACCTTGAAACCAAGACCGGCTACGGGCTCGACGTCGAACACGAGGCCCGCAGCGCGCGGATCGCCGCGGGCGTCGTCGACGAGGTGACCTACCTCGGCGCGCACCTCGTGCCGGCCGGCATCGACGCCGACGCGTACACCGCGCTGGTCTGCGGGCCGATGCTCGATGCCGTCCGCCCCTACGTCCAATGGGCCGACGTCTTCTGCGAGCGGGGCGCGTTCACCCCCGACCAGAGCCGGGCCGTGCTCACCGCCTGCCGGGATGCCGGGCTGGGACTGCGGGTCCACGGCAACCAGCTCGGCCCGGGGGAGGGCACCGCGCTCGCCGTCGAGTTCGGCGCCGCGAGCGTCGACCACGTCAATCACCTCAGCGACGCCGACATCGACGCGCTCGCCTCGTCCTGGTCCGGCTGGGATCCCTCCGGCTGGGATCCCTCCGGCTGGGATCCCGCGCACGCCGCGGAGGCCGGGGGAGAGGGGCACGCCGGGCAGGCGGCCGCTCCGGGGTGGGGCACCGTGGCCACCTGCCTGCCGGCGTGCGACCTTTCCACCCGCCAGCCCTTCCCGCCCGCCCGCCGGCTGCTCGACGCCGGGGTCCAGCTCGCCCTGGCCAGCAACTGCAACCCCGGCACCTCCTACACCACGTCGATGGCGTTCTGCGTCACCACCGCCGTGCTGCAGATGGGCCTGAGCGTCCAGGAGGCGGTCCGGGCCGCCACCTACGGCGGCGCCCTGTCCCTCGGGTGCGAGGCCGGGACGGACGCCGACGGCCGGCGCGCCGTAGGCTCCCTCGCTGTCGGCCACCGGGCCGACCTGCAGCTGCTCAACGCCCCCTCCGCCACCCACCTCGCGTACCGGCCCGGCATCCCGCTGACCGGGGCCGTCTGGCGTGCCGGGGTGAGGCTCAGCTAGGGCGGCTGGGAATCGGAGGCGGGCGCTGGAAAGATAACCCCATGCGCTCTCTCTCACCCACCGTCCACCCGCCGGCACTGCGGGAGCGGCGGCGGATCACAGCGGAAATCCTGATCGTGATGGGACTCTCACTCGGACAGTCGGGCGTGTACGCGGTGGTGCGGCTGCTGGACAAGGCGACGTCCGGTCCGCTCGCCGGCCAGACCACCACCCTCAACCCGGTGCTCAATGACCGGCAGTACTTCGACCTGGCGTACCAGCTGCTCGGGATCTTCTTCGCCCTCGTGCCGGTCGCCCTGGCCCTGTTCCTGCTGAGCGCCGGCGGCGCCTCGGCGTTCCGGCGGATCGGCTTCACCTTCGAGCGCCCGGCCCTGGATTTCGGCCTCGGGCTGGGGCTGGCCGTGGCCATGGGGGTGGGGACTCTCGGCGTCTACGCCGCCGGACGTGCCCTGGGCATCACCACCGCCATTGTCCCGGCGGCCCTCGATGACTACTGGTGGACGGTGCCCGTGCTCGTGCTGTCGGCCCTGCGCCATGCGGTGCTCGAGGAGGTCCTCGTGATCGGGTACCTGTTCGAGCGGCTGCGACGGCTTGGCTGGTCCGTCCCGGCGATCCTCATCACCAGTGCGCTGCTGCGCGGCAGCTACCACCTCTACCAGGGCATCGGGCCGTTCGTGGGCAATGTGATCCTGGGGCTGGTCTTCGGCTATGCCTACCTGCGCACCGGCCGGGTGATGCCGCTGGTCATCGCCCACGCGGCACTCGACATCACCGGCTTCGTCGGCTTCGCCCTGCTCGGACCGGCCATCGGCATCGGGGACTAGCGGCCCCGGACGGGAAAGCCAGCCCTAAGGAGAACGGTTGCAGGGCTCGCGCCCTGCAACCACTCCCGACCCCGCAGACTGCTCGCTGCTTGACAACTTCGGCGCCACGTTCCACTAAACCAGTCCCGGCAGCCCCCCGGGTGGATACTTCGGTGCTCCGGTTACCTTGACACGCCCGCTTTCCGTCAGGACGGGAATCACCCCCACGCTCCAGCGTCCGGGCCGGACCGGGCCCGGCCGCCACCGCCGGCGGAGGCCGCTGCGCCGACGCTTCCGTCAGCGGATATCGGCATCCCTGCCCAGCCTGCCCCGCAGGCCGGGCAGCAGCTGGTGCACGGCTGCCCGTGCCGGCCCGTAGGCGCGGATCCTGCGCATCGAGGTCCCGACCACAAGGCCGCGGTCGATTCGAACGGCGGAGCGGCCCAGCGTCCGCGCAACCCGCAGCGTGTACTCGATGTCCTCGTCGCACTCGGCGATGGAGGTGCGCGGAAATCCCCCCACCCGCTGGTAGGCGGCGGCGCGGGTTGCGAGGTTATGCCCGGCGACGAGCTTCAGGTAGCTGCGGTCGAGGTGACCGGCGGCCAGCGCGGTCCTCAGGACAAGGAAGGCGGCCGGGATCACCAGGGCGTCCCCGGCCCGGCGGTAGGCGTCGTCGAGGGGCACGCTCCTCCCGCCCAGCAATTCGAGGCCCGGGTGGGCCGCGAAACCCGCGAGGATCCGCCCGGTCCAGTCCGGACGCGGAACGCTGTCCCCGTCCGTCCGGGCCACCAGCTCGAAGCCGTCGGTGATGGCACGGCGGAAACCGGTATCGCTGGCAGCCCCGGTACCCTTTACTGGTTCCTCGAGGACGGTCAGCGGGAAGCCGTCCCGGCCGGCAAGGAATCGGGCGACCCGCGCCCGGGTATCGTCGGTCGACCCATTGTCGACGACGTAGACGGAGACGCCGTCCCGGGTGTGCTGGCGGTACAGCCCCTCAAGGGTCCTGCCGATGGAGGGCTCGTTGAACGCCGGGACCACCACCGCGAGCCGTGCGACCACAGCGTTCCCCTGGACGGCTATTCCCCGTGCGGACTAGAACTCGATCTTGCCGTTGCCGGTGTCGAAGGTGACCGACATGAGTCCCGGCGTTCCGTTCGGGGCGATCCACTTCACGGAGACGTCCCCCAGCGGCGCCTCGACGGGAGTGCCAAGCCATTCGGTGACCCGCGCGCGCGATCCGGCGATGGTCAGGGAATCGAGGCGCACCGTCGAGGGGCGGGCGTTTGAGGGGTGCAGCGCCTCGGTCCCGTCGTCCCACCGCAGCAGGTACGGAACCTGGGGGTCGGCGATCAGGCCCTTGATGCCGATCTGCTGCCAGGTGAGCTCCTGGCCGTCGGGGAACTTTCGGTTGCCCGGCACCGACTGGCGCCCGAGCCGTTCCTCGAACGGGGTGAGGTCGTCGACCGCCACCACCCAGCCCATCCAGCCGCCGCCGGCCTCGGAACGCGCGCGCACGGCCTGGCCGAACGGTGCCTTGTTGGACGCGGGATGGTCGAGGACCTCGACCACCTCGACATACTGGCCGTTGGCCAGGGGCACAATCATGTTCCGGGTCCCAAAACGGGGGTGCACACCACCCTTAACCGCTTCAACGCCCAAAGCTGAGGAAATCCGGTCCGCAGTGGCGGCCAGTCCGTCGGGTTCGCAGGCATAAGATACATGGTCCAAGCGCATGGCTACATAGTGGCACTTTGTGATCCGCGTCTCGACTTAGGCAGTCCTTACTTAACGCGGAGTCACAAATTGCCCCCGCCGCGGGTTTCAGCTTTCATGGGGAAAAGGTCATGAGTGCCAGCACACAGCCCCGGCTTGCTGGCCGGCAACCCTCCACCGCGGCGGGGTGCCCCGGGTGAAGACCTGGCGGAGCGCCACACGGCGCTGCGCAAGCGCGGGTCCCCGCCGGCGGTTTCCGGCGGCGGACGGGCCCCTTCATCGACAGGGAACGCCATGTCCAGCAACTGGTCCTTCGAAACCCGCCAGATCCACGCGGGGCAGACGCCCGACGCCGCCACGGGGGCACGGGCGCTGCCCATCTACCAGAGCACGTCCTTCGTCTTCCCCAGCACCCAAAGCGCGGCCGACCGGTTCGCGCTGACCGAGCTTGCCCCGATCTACACGCGCATCGGCAATCCGACCCAGGAGGTGGTTGAGGCCCGCATCGCCTCGCTCGACGGCGGGGTGGGTGCCCTGCTGCTCGCCTCGGGGCAGGCGGCCGAAACCTATGCGATCCTCAATCTCGCCGAGGCGGGCGACCACATCGTCGCAAGCCCGAGCCTCTACGGGGGTACCTACAACCTCTTCCGGCACACCCTGAGGAAATTCGGCATCGAAACCACCTTCGTGGAGAACCCCGACGACCTGGGGCAGTGGCGCGCCGCCGTCCGGCCCAATACCAAGGCGTTCTTTGGCGAGGTCGTCTCAAACCCCCGCCAGGACGTGCTCGACCTTGAGGGGATCAGCGCGATCGCCCACGAACACGGGGTCCCCCTGATCGCCGATGCGACGGTGTCCACGCCGTACCTCATCCGCCCCATCGAGTGGGGCGCCGACATCGTCGTGCACTCCGCCACCAAGTACCTTGGCGGTCACGGCACCGCCATCGGCGGCGTCATCGTCGACTCGGGCCGCTTCGACTACGGCCGGGACCCGGAGAAATTCCCGGGTTTCAACACCCCCGATGAGAGCTATTCCGGGCTGGTGTACGCCCGGGACCTCGGCGTCGGAAGCGCCCTGGGGGCGAACCTCGCCTTCATCCTGAAGGCGCGCGTCCAGCTGCTGCGCGATCTCGGGTCCGCAATCTCCCCGTTCAACGCCTTCCTCATCGCCCAGGGGCTCGAAACGCTCAGCCTGCGGATGGAACGCCACATCGCCAACGCCCGCGCCGTTGCGGAATGGCTCGAGCTCCACGACGACGTCGAATCGGTCGCCTACGCCGGCCTGCCCTCAAGCCCCTGGTACGAGCGCGGGCTGAAGTACGGGCCGAACGGCACCGGCGCCATCGTGTCCTTCGACATCGCGGGCGGGATCGAGGCCGGCAGGCGCTTCGTCGACGGCCTCGAACTCCACTCCCACGTGGCCAATGTCGGCGATGTTCGTTCCTTGGTGATCCACCCCGCCTCCACGACCCACAGCCAGCTCGGCGCCGAGGCACAGCTGGCCGCGGGAGTGCGCCCGGGCCTGGTGCGCCTGGCGGTCGGGCTCGAGAACCTCCAGGACATCCTGGCCGACCTCGACGCCGGGTTCCGTGCGGCGAAGGGAAGCTAGCGGGCCGTGACCGCCTACCTTCCTGCCTACCCCGGGCGGGCCCCCATCCCGGGCGTCCCCGGGCGTGACGGCGTCGTCCGGACGGCCCGCCTCGGCCCCGCCACCCTCGAGACCGGAGGGTTCCTGCCCGCGGTCGAGCTCGCCTACGAGACCTGGGGTGTGCTCAACTCCGACGCCTCCAACGCCGTCCTGGTCGAACACGCCCTGACTGGCAGCTCCCACGTGGCCCGGGGCGGGTCGGACGAGGACGGGTGGTGGGACGCGCTCGTCGGTCCCGGCCGCACCGTGGACACCGACCGGTACTTCGTCGTGGCCGCCAATATGCTCGGCGGCTGCTACGGGTCAACCGGCCCCTCAACGCCGGCACCCGACGGCCGGCCCTGGGGCTCGCGCTTTCCCTTTATTACCATCCGTGATTCCGTCCGGGCCGAAGCGCTGCTGGCCGATGAGCTCGGGATCCGCCGCTGGCACTCGGTGCTGGGCGGCTCCATGGGCGGGGCCCGGGCGCTGGAGTGGGCGCTGATGTACCCGGAGCGGGTGGCCCGGTGCGCCGTCATCGCCTGCTCCGCCGCGAGCACGGCCGAGCAGATCGCGTTCGCGCAGGCCCAGCTGCAGGCCATCCGCCTCGATCCGCACTACGCCGGCGGGGACTACTACGGTTCTCCACCGCCGGAGGCCGGCCTGGGGATCGCCCGGCGCATCGCCCATATCACCTACCGGTCCGAGGCCGAGTTCGCTCTCCGGTTCGGGCGCAGCGCCCAGGGCGCCGAGGCCCCCTTCGGAGGGCAGCGTCCGGCGGACCGCGGACGGTATTCGGTGGAAAGTTACCTCGACCACCAGGCCGCGAAGCTCGTGCAGCGCTTCGACGCCAACAGCTACCTCGTGCTGACCGAGGCGCTGATGAGCCACGACGCCGCACGCGGCCGGGGCGCCCTGCGGCAGGCGCTCGGCGCGGTGACCGCCGAGGTCCTCGTCGCCGCCGTGGATTCGGACCGGCTGTACTTCCCGGAGCAGGCGCACGCCCTCGCGGACGCCCTCCCGGGCGAGGTTCCCGTCCACACCATTTCCTCACCGATCGGCCACGACGCTTTCCTGACCGAGATCGGGCAGCTCGACGCACACCTGCGCGCCCGTTTCTACCCCCGGTAGCGTCCGCAAAAACGCTGGGCGCGCCGGACCGGCCGCCCCTACAGTGGTGCCGAGCACGCCCCGGCGCCGGCCGGCGGCGTCCGCGAGGAAGGACGGTTCATGGACCTGAACAGCATCGGCTGGAACGAGGAAGCCCGCGAGAAGATCCTGTTTGACGCGGACCGTGCGCTGCAGGAGGCGGTGCGGGAGGCGGTGGAGACCCTCGGCGGCCGCAGCAGGGAGGAAGTGTACGAATTCCTCTTCGCCAAGCTCCAGCCGCAGTTCGTCGACTTCCAGCCGGGACCGGACCTCAGCGCCTGTGCCGACGCCGTGGCCCGCGGGGAGGTCTCCCTCGACTCCTAGGCGTCCTGCGGCGCGTCGCCGGCCATCCTGACGAGCCGGGGCGCGGCCACCCTGACAGGATTCAGCGGCGTTCCCACGCTCCGGGCAGCGTCAGCAGCTCCTGGACCGGGACGGGAAGCTCGCCGCGGGCGACGTCGGCGACGCTGGTCGTCTCAAGGACCAGGCGCAGGCTGGCCCGGGTGGCCACCCACACATCGCGCAGGCTGCTGGTGGACTCCGGGTAGGTAACCTGCTCCGGGCTCTCTCCCCGCACCCCGGCCAGGGGACCGTCCACGGACCGGAGAACATCGGCAAGGGTGATTTCCGTCGCCGGCCGGGTCAGGGAATACCCGCCGCCGGATCCGCGGCGGGAGGTGAGCAGGCCCGAACGGCTCAGTTCCCCGAGGATCGATTCAAGGAACTTGGCCGGAATGTGCTGCTGGCTGGCCAGGGCATCCCGGGTGAGCACTTCCTGCTCGCTGCAGGCAAGTTCGATGACGGCCCGGAGGGCGTAGTCGGCGCGCGCTGTCACCTGCATTGACGCCTACCCCCACTGGAAGAGGCAGGCATCAGGAGACCGGCCCCATGCCGCGCCGCGCCCGCACGCCGTTGGACACCCGGGAGAGCACACCGTCGATGAGCATGCCGAGGGCCAGGATGATGATCATGACGGACATCAGGCCGGCGGTGTCGGCGAACTCCCGGTGGAACTGCAGCTGCACGCCCAGTGAGGGCTTGGACGCGATGATGACGAGCAGCTCCCCGGCCATGAGCGAGCGCCAGGCGAAGGCCCAGCCCTGCTTCAGCCCGGAGAGGTAGGCGGGAAGGGCCGCGGGAACCACGACATACCGGTAGAGGCTCAGACCCCGGGCGCCGAGCACCGTCGCGGTGCGGATGAGGGCCTGCGGCACGTCGTCGATGCCGGAGATGATGCCGTTGGCGATGGACGGGGCCGCCCCGAGGATCACCACGAAGAGGATTGCGCTTTCCGAGAGGCCGAAGAGGAGGATCGCGAAGGGGAACCAGGCGATGGACGGCATGGTCTGCAGCCCGGTGATCATCGAGCCGATCGCTGCCCGGAGGGTCCGGGAGAACGAGACGACCAGGCCGATGAAGGTGCCGATGCCGAGGGCCAGGCCGAAGCCGGCCGCCGCGCGGAACATCGTCGTGCCGAGGGCCTGCCAGAACTTGCCGCTGGCTACCATCTCGCCGGTGCGCTGCAGGACGGTCGCCGGGTCGGGCAGGACGTAGCTGGGGCGCCAGCCGCTGAGGTAGACACCTTCCCACAGGAGCAGGGTCATGATCACCGCAAGCAGGGGCGGCCAGCTCCGGCGGACAATGCGGGAGCCGAGGGAGGCGCCGCGCTGGCCCTCCGACCCGGCGGAGCGGCTCCGGCGCGCGGGTGCCGCTGTCTTGCCCACCAGGCGGCCGGCGTCGATGTCGCTCATGGCTCGTTCCTTTCCGAAAGGCGCCGGTGCAGCTCGGCGGCGCGGTCGGCGACGCCGGGGTCTTCCATCCGACGGGGCCGCTGCAGCCCGATCTGGAGTTCGGAGTCGATCCGTCCGGGGTCAGGTGCCATCACCAAAACCCGGTTCCCCAGCCGGGCCGACTCCCGGACGTTGTGCGTGACGAAGACGATCGTCAGCTCCCGTTCGAGCCAGATGCGTTCGGTCTCGTCGTGCATGGCGTCGCGGGTGATCGCATCCAGGGCGGCGAAGGGTTCGTCCATGAGGAGGATCTGGCAGTCCTGGGCGAGCGTCCGGGCGAGGGCGACCCGCTGGCGCATGCCGCCGGACAGCTCGTGCGGGCGCATCGAGCCCGCCCGGGGCAGCCGCACCGTTTCGAGCAGTTCATCGACGCGGGGACCGAACTCCCGGGCCGGCACGCCGGACAGGCGCAGCGCCAGTTCGATGTTTCCCCGCACGGTGAGCCACGGGAAGAGGTTGGCGTCCTGGAACATCATGCCGACCCGGCGGCCGCCCACCTCGATGCTGCCCCGGCTGGGGGAGTCGAGGCCCGCGATGAGGTTCAGCAGGGTCGACTTGCCACACCCGGACTGTCCCAGGAGGCAGACGAAGTCCCCGGCGTCGATGTCCAGGTCGACACTGTCGAGGGCGACGCTTTCACCGGCGGCGCCCCGGAAGTCCTTGCCGACCCCGCGCAGCGAGATGGCGGTGCGTGCCGTGGTGGCGTCCGGGGCGGGCATCCGGTCCCGTGCGCCGGCTGTTCCCAGGCGCATCACGGCTCCTTCACCCCGGTCAGTCCTCGGTCCTCGAGCACGGTGTTGAGGGGATCAAGTGCGTAGAGGCCCTCGAGCTCGACCTTTTCGAGCAGGCCCACCGACACCGCGTGGCCGGCTCCGGTAACGAGGGTCTCGGGGAGCGGGTCGAAGGTGAACTCGACGTTTCCCCAGGCGGCCTCGAGGTACTCGTCCTTTACCCGCTGCCCGGTGAGCTCCTCGATCTTGTCGTTGAAGATCTTTTGGGCGCCCTCGGGGTCCTCCTCCATGAACGCCAGTGCGTCGAGGTGGCCCTCAAGCACCGCCTGGACCGTGTCGGGGTGCTCTTCGAGGAACTCGGTGCGGACGACCAGGTTGGCGACGACGAACCGCCCGTCCGGCCACAATTCCCCTTCATCGACGAGCAGCCGGCCATCTCCCTCCTCGATGAGGCGGGTCAGCCACGGTTCGGGCACCCAGGCGCCGTCGATGTTCCCGGCCACGAAGGACTGGAGGGCGGCCGAGTTCTCCTGGGGTTTAATGCTGACGTCGCCGCCGCCCTCGGTGTCTGCGGTGAGTCCCTCGCCCTCGAGCCAGGTCCGCAGCGCCACGTCCTGCGTGTTGCCCAGCTGGGGGGTGGCGAGGGTGGCGCCTTCGAGGTCCTCGGCGCTGTCGATCCCCGGCCGCACCACCAGCCCCGCGCCGCCGGAGGCGACACCGGCAAGAACCTTCAGCGCCTTGCCCTGGCTCTGGGTGAAGCCGTTGATGGTGGGGTTGGGGCCGATGACGGTCATGTCGATGGCACCGGAGAACAGGGCCTCAATCGCCTCCGGCCCGGCGCTGAAGGTCTGGGTTCGAAGGTCCACCCCGTCCAGATGCTCGTCGTACAGGCCCTCGGCCTCGGCCACCAAGGCCGGAGCGTGGGTGAGGTTGGGAAAGTACCCGAGCCGGATCTCTTCCGGCCGGTCCTGCCCGCCCGGGTCCGCTGCTCCCGGATCCGAACATCCTGAGAGGACGGTGATGGTGGCGATGGCAAGGACGCCAATGCGTGCCGATGTGGTTCTCATTCCGACTCTCCCCAGCCGATCGAATCCTAGTAATCCGACAGGCTATGCCGCTTACAAGGGCCGAGGAAGGGAATTCCGAAGGAACAGGTGGAACGCCGATGGGACAGCGTAGGAGGGCATCTCGGGGCAGGTAGTTGGCCTTCAGGCGGGCGCCGCCGCCGGAGCGGACAGGGCCCGGCCGTGCCTACAGGCCCGCGCCGGGCGGCATGGCCGGTCCGAAGATCGTCGAAGCCTCCGGACGTTTGGGGCTGATTCCGTCACCGGAGGAACGGTGGCGCAGGCGCCTCAGGATCCAGGGCATCAGGTATTCCCGCGCCCAGACGACGTCCTCGGTGCGTGCAAGCCGCCAGCTCTTCGGCGGAAGCGGCTTGGCCTGCATCGGTTCGAGGGTGTGGTTCACCGCGAGCGTGTCGAGGACCATCATCGCGATCGTGTGGTGCCCCAAAGGGGAGAAGTGAAGACGGTCCTCGGACCACATCCGCGGATCGGAGAGCTGCCGCAGCGCCCACATGTCGGCGATCACGGCGTCGTGCCGGGCCGCGATGACCCGCAGGTTCTCGTTGAACACGGCGGTCTTCAGGCGCACCTTTCCCAGCACCGTGTCGCGCACGTCGGGCCCGGTGAACAGCACCACCGTCGCACCCTCGCTGCCGAGGGTCTGCACGGCGGAATCGAGCCGTGCGGCGAGCTGATCGGGGTCGGCGCCGGGCCGCAGGAGGTCGTTGCCGCCGGCGGAGATGCTCACGAGGTCCGGCTTGAGGGCCAGTGCCGGCTCCACCTGCTGGTCCACGATCTGCTGCAGCAACCGTCCCCGTACCGCAAGGTTCGCGTAGGAGAAGCTGCCGCAGCCCCGGCTGAGTTCCTCGGCGACCCGGTCGGCCCAGCCGCGGTTTCCTCCGACGCTGTCGGGGTTGGGGTCCCCGATCCCTTCGGTGAAGGAATCACCAAGGGCGACGTAACGCCGCCAGGGGTGGGGGATAGCCTCCCCCTCGACGTGTACGGATTCTTCAACTGCAGATACTGCCTGTTTTTCACTCACCCTTTTATCCTGCCAAGTAGGGGGCCGCCTACGCGACCGTAGGTAGCCCCGGTTACGGCGCCGCGGCTGAGCGGGCGGGCCGGCCGGGGCGCCCTGCATGCCAGAATTGGGGGATGACGAAAACCGGCCCCGACCCCCTGTCCACGCCCGCCTGGGACCCGGTCACCCTCTGGTCCCGGCCCGAAAGCGAGCGGGCCGGGACCCCGCTTCTTGTGCTTTTTCACGGCTATATGGCCGACGAACGCGATCTCATGGCGCTCGCCGATTACCTGCCCGGGGAGTTCACGGTCGTCTCGGTCCGCGCCCCCTCCGCCGAGGACCAGGGGTACTCCTGGTTCCCGTTGTCCCGGGACGCCGGGTACTCGGTGGAGGCCGTCGTCGAAGCGCTTAAGCCGCTGGTGGAATGGCTCGATGCCATCCGGGCACCGCACCCGAGCGTCAGCCTGCTGGGGTTCTCCATGGGGATGGGCGTTGCCACCTCGCTGCTGCGCCACCGCCCGGGCGACTTCGCCACGGTCGTGGGCCTCTCGGGGTTCGCTGTTCCTCCCGAAGGCCATCCCTTCTTCCAGGACGAGGCGCTGGCGGGCCGTTCGGTGCCCTTCTTCTGGGGCCGGGACCAGGCGGACGAGGTGATCGCCTCCTCGATGGTCGAGTACACGCACCGCTGGGCGACCTCGACCACCCGGCTGACCAAGGTGCTGTACCCCAACATGGGGCACAGCATCAGCCAGCAGGAGCTGGCCCACGTCCGGGAGTTCCTGACGCTGACGGTGCTGAATGCACCGACCGGGGGAACCAGCGGGAGCTGAAGGGCCCGGCGCTCAGCCCGCGACGATCCGCACGCTCTGGCCGTTGACGCTCACGACGTCGCCGGGGTGGAGCTGGCGCCCGCGGCGCTCCTCGATGTCGCCGTTGACCTGGACCAGCCCATTGTCGATCAGGGTCTTCGCCTCGGCTCCGTCCTCGGCCAGCGAGGCGAGCTTCAGCAGCTGTCCCAGCCGGATCATGCCGTCGGAAATCGGAAGTTCGCTGATGCCGGCCGACGCGCCGGGTCCGTTCGGTTCACTGCTCATGACCCAATTCTGCCCGACCGGATGCCGGCACCGGTCCACTAAACTTGACCGGTGACTTCCTCAGCCCCGCTCCCGCCCCTTATCGGCATCCCGGTGGCGCTCGCCGCCGGGACGGCCATCCCCGTCCAGGGGCGCATCAACGGGGCCCTGGGCGCCCGGCTCGACGACGGCGTCGCCGCGGCCCTGGTGAGCTTCGGCACCGGGCTGGTGGTGATGATCCTGATCTCCCTGGTGCTGCCGCGCGGCCGGGCGGGCTTCCGTGCGATCGGCCCCTCGGTGCGCGAGCGCCGGTTCCCGCCGCTGTACCTGGCGGCCGGGGCGATCGGGGCGTTCTTCGTGTTCTCCCAGTCCCTGACCATCAGCCTCATCGGCGTCGCGCTGTTCTCCGTGGCCGCGGTCATGGGCCAGTCCCTGAGCGGACTCGTCGTCGACCGGCTCGGCATCGGCCCCGCCGGCAAGAGATCAGCGACACCAATGCGCATCATCGGCGTCGTGCTGACGGTGGTGTCGGTGATCTGGGCGGTCTCACCCCGGTTCGGTGCGGCGGGGGAGCCCTCGTCCTGGCTGATCCCGGTCCTGCTGCCGGTCGCCGCCGGCATTCTGCTGAGCTTCCAGCAGGCAATGAACGGGACGGCGGCCTTCCACTACGGAACCCCCATCACCGCCACCCTGGTGAACTTCATCGCCGGGACCGTGGTCCTGCTCGCGGTCTGGCTGGCGAAGGTCGCCATCGCCGGGCCCGGCAACGCCCTGCCGTCGGAGTGGTGGTACTACCTGGGCGGGCCCATGGGCTGCGTCTTCATCGGCCTGGGAGCGCTGCTGGTGCGCAGCCTCGGCGTCCTGCTCACGGGCCTTGGCCTGATCGGCGGCCAGCTCGTGGGATCGCTGGCCCTTGACCTGTTCGTTCCGGCACCCGGCAGCGTCGTTGCCTTCGCCACCGTCGCCGGCACCCTCCTGACCCTCGTCGCCATCGTGCTCACCACCCTGCCCTGGCCCCGCGGCGCCGCGGCCGCGGCGGCCCGGCGCCGGCGGATCGGGACGACGGCCGGGCGCACGTAGGACGGGTTCGGCTCCGGTGCCGGTAGGCTTGGAGCCGGACTGTCCCTTCCGGATCGACGGCGAAATCCCGGAAGGATCCGCAGCTTTGCACCCACCATCCCGCGGACCGCACCCAGCGGCCTGCTGACGACCGGAGAACCCCCATGGCGGCACCCAAATCAGCTCTCGACCCAATCATCTCCCTCTCCAAGCGGAGGGGCTTCGTCTTCCAGTCAGGCGAGATCTACGGCGGATCGCGTTCGGCGTGGGACTACGGGCCCCTCGGCGTCGAGCTGAAGGAGAACATCAAGCGCCAGTGGTGGCAGTCCATGGTGCGCGGGCGCGAGGACGTCGTCGGCCTCGACTCCGCAGTGATCCTTCCACGCCAGGTGTGGGAGGCCTCGGGTCACGTCGAAGTCTTCAGCGACCCGCTCGTCGAGTGCCTGAACTGCCACAAGCGCTACCGGCAGGACCACCTGGAGGAGGAGTTCGAGGAGAAGAAAGGCCGGGCCCCAGAGAACGGGCTGCTCGACATCACCTGCGCCAACTGCGGCACCAAGGGCCGCTGGACCGAACCGCAGAGCTTCTCCGGGCTGATGAAGACCTACCTCGGCCCCGTCGCCAGCGAGGAGGGGATGCACTACCTGCGCCCCGAGACTGCCCAGGGCATCTTCGTGAACTTCAACAACGTGCTCACCACCTCCCGGCGGAAGCCGCCCTTCGGCATCGGCCAGATCGGCAAGAGCTTCCGCAACGAGATCACCCCGGGCAACTTCATCTTCCGCACCCGCGAGTTCGAGCAGATGGAGATGGAGTTCTTCGTCGAGCCCGGCACAGACGACGAGTGGCACAAGTACTGGATCTCCACCCGCTACGAGTGGTACACCGACCTCGGCATCCGCCCCGAGAACCTGCGCCTCTTCGAGCACCCGCTGGACAAGCTCAGCCACTACTCCAAGGGCACCACGGACATCGAATACCGCTTCGGCTTCTCCGGCTCGGAGTGGGGCGAGCTCGAGGGCATCGCCAACCGCACCGACTTCGACCTCTCGACGCACTCGAAGCACTCCGGGACGGACCTGAGCTACTTCAACCAGGCCACCAATGAGCGCTACACCCCGTACGTGATCGAACCCGCCGCGGGCCTGACCCGCTCCTTCATGGCGTTCCTCGTCGATGCCTACACCGAGGATGAGGCGCCCAACGCCAAGGGCGGCGTAGACAAGCGCACGGTGCTCAAGCTCGATCCGCGCCTTGCCCCGGTCAAGGCCGCGGTACTGCCGCTGAGCCGCAACGAGGACCTCTCGCCCAAGGCCAAGGAACTGGCGGCGCAGCTGCGGCGGAACTGGAACATCGACTTTGACGACGCCGGGGCGATCGGACGCCGCTACCGCCGTCAGGACGAGATCGGCACTCCTTTCTGCATCACCGTCGACTTCGACACCCTCGACGATCAGGCCGTGACCATCCGCGAACGCGACACCATGGCGCAGGAACGTGTCTCCCTGGACAAGGTCCAGGGCTACCTCGCCGAGCGGATGCTGGGCGCCTGATGGCCCTCGAGTACCGTGCCTGGCAGGACGGCGACGACCTCGAGCTGCTCCAGCTGTGGGGCGGCCCGGAGTCGAGCCCGTCGGAACAGTTCCGCGGCTCCTTCCGGCCCTCCTCGGAGGAACCCTGGAACCGGTGCATTACCGCCCTCGACCAGGGCATTCCGGTCGCGGCGGGGTTCGCCTATGAGACGGCCCTGCACCCGGAGAGGCTGTGGTGCTATGTCGAGGTGGCGGCCGACCACCGCCGCGCCGGGGTGGGCTCGACCCTGCTGACGATGCTGCGCCACGAGGCCGCGGCGTCGCCGTCGGGCGTCACGGCGCTGCGCAGCAAGGTCCAGCCCGGCACCTCGGGGGCGGCTTTCGCGGAGTCCACCGGCTTCACGACCATCCAGCGTTCCCGGGTGATCGTGGTGAAGCCGGGCGCCCTGGCGGCCCCGCGCTTCGAGGACGCCTCCGGGCCACAGCTGGAGGAGGCAGCGACCGGCTCGGTGGAACTCACGCAGGCCGTCGCCGCCTTCTACACGGCCGTCCACGGCTGGGACCGGGCGGAGATGACCCTCGGCCGGGCGCAGAACCTGCTCCTGGCCGACGCGACGGGCGCCGGCGGGGCGGTGGTGCTGCGGGATAAGCCCAAGAGCGACGGCGGGTCCATTGCGGCCTTCGCCGTCAGCTACACGTCGGCCCGCACCGACGCGCCGGCCGACGTGCTGCTCGGGTACGACACGTCCCTGCCCGCATCGGAGCAGGAAGCCGCGGTGGCCAGCCTGCTCGCCATGCTCGTCCACACCTACCCGGTCCAGCTCGAGGTTGACGATTCGATGACGGCACTGGTGAACGTTGTCGAGCCGCTGCTGGCCGCTGGCTCCGCCGTGGAGGCCGCCCCGGCCACCTTCGTCGTCGCCGGCTGACGGCCCGCACCCGGGGAAGCGGGCCGCGTCGGGCGCGGCTCAGCCCCTGCTGTACCGCCCGGTGGCGAGGTCGTGGGCGTCTGCTGCGGCCCGTTCGGTCTCAGTCATGGCACCGCCTCCGAGGTGGGCCGGCTGCCACCACTCACCGGGTGCCGGAACCAGCGGGAAGGTCTCGATGCACCGCTCGATGCCGTCCTGCAGCTCGGCGCGCAGCTTCTCCGTCTCCGCGGCCACATCCGCACCGGGCGTCTGCCGGATCGGTTCGCTCACGTGGATCCGCACGGGGGACCTCCATGCGCGCCGAAGCGAAAAGCCATGGCCCCGGGTCAGCAGGCGGTGCGATCCCCAGACCGAGACGGGAATGATCGGCACGCCCGCCTCCGCCGCCAGCCGCACGGCCCCGGTCTTGAGCTCGCGCACCGTGTAGCTGCGGCTCACTCCGGCCTCGGGGAGGATGGCGACGTACTCGCCGGCGCGCAGCTTCGCCAGCGCGTCGGCGTAGGCCGCGGCCCCGGCACGGCGGTCGGTGACGACGTGCCCCAGGCCGTACACGATCGGGCCGATCACCGGATGTGATGCCGCCGCCTTGGTGATCATGTACCGCATCTGCACCCGCGCATGCTTCCAGAGGACGAGTTCGGCGAAGGCGAAGTCGAGGTACCCGAAGTGGGTGATGGCCACGACGGCGCCCCTTCCGGGCAGCGCCCGGCGGGAGCGTCCCTGCAGGGGGTCCGGGGCCGGAAGGTTCTCGGTGCCCGTGACGTCAACCCGCAGCCGCAGCGACGAGAAGGTCAGCAGCCCCGCCTGCACCACCGCGCGGTACATCCGGTCGCTCTGCTTCGGTTTCCATCCCATCGTGTTCTTACCCTGTTCCGGTTGGTGGAGGGGCGGCGGTGGTCCCGCGCCCCGGTGACTGTTGCCCGGCCGGCACTCCGCGCCTCAGACTCGAATGGCCAGTGGTTCGTCGGCGGCCAGCAGGGTACGCGCCAGGCGCAGATGCGCCGGCCCGACGCCGGCTGCGGTGTCCGCCGCAAAACGGCTCAGGATGAAGGAAGCCGGAATGCCGTGCCAGCTGCCGACCTTGCGGAACATGAAGTGCCCGGCGTTGCGGACGCTGACATAGTTCACCGAAGCGGCAAGGGGCACGGCGCGCTCGGCGAAGCGGCGGGACTGGCGGGGGCTGGTCCAGCGGTCGGTGTCGCCATGGACGATCAACAGGTGCCGGTCCTTGATGGGGTCCACCGGGGTGTTGCTCTCAAGCCACGGGGCGAGGGCCGCCACGGCGCGGACCTGCGGGTCGTCCGCGGCACAGATCGCGGTGAGCCCTCCCATTGAGTGCCCCACCAGGTAGACCGGAACCCCCGGATGCTGCTGCCGGATGCGCTCGAGGGCCCACCGTGCGTCCTGAAGCGCCGACATCTCGGGGCCGTTCCAGCCGCGCACCCGGTTGCGCAGTGCCATAACGGCCAGGCCATGCGGACCGCCCCGGCGGTGGAGGACCTGGGCGAAGGGGATCATCCGGGAGGGGCTGAGATGCCGGCTGCGCACCGGGTCGAAACTGTGGGCCCGCCCGCCGTGAAGCAGCAGGACGACGGCGGTGACCCCGCCCCGCGGTGCGCGCACCGTCAGGACCGGGTCGGCAGGCACGGCTGCGCGGCCGGGACGCCGCGGCGTCCCGCCCCTTCCTGCACCGTTCCCGCTCATCGCGTCCCCTCCAACTCCTGGCCGCCGCCCTCACCGGAGCGCGCCGGATGCCTTTTCCTCCAACCCTAGGCGGCACCGCCCGGGTGTCCACCCTGCGTAGACTCCGTATGAAAACCTTGCTCTTCCGTAACTTCCGCACCACCAACCGAAGGATGTCCGTGGGTATCAGCCACACTTCGACTGCCGGTTCTTCGGAGCCGACCGCTCCAATGATTGCCACCCGCCGGCGGGCGAATTTCCTCCTGGCGGCTCTCCTCCTTCCGCTGGGGCTGCTGACGGTCGCCGGCATGTGGCTGCTGTGGCCCTCGGGTGACACCTCGGAGATTTCGGTGGCCAACCCCTACGCGACCGCCGAGGGGGTCACGTTCGAGACCGGAACGGTGCAGCGGGCGGCCTTCGAGGACTGCCCGTCCTCCCAGCCGACCGTCGACGCCGGCGGCGAGGCCCTCACCTGCCTGGTCGCCTTCACGGTGCCCGATGCCGGCGGCCCCACGGTGCCCGTCGAGGTGACCCCCGAACTGGCCAAGGCCAGCGCCGTCGAGGCCGGCGACCGGATCCGGTACCTGAACCTCGAGGGGGTCATCCAGGGCGGATCGGCGCCCTATGTCTTCGTCGACTTCGTCCGCACGGTGCCGATCATTGCCCTGACCATCCTCTACGCCGTCGTGGTGGTCGCCGTCGCCCGCTGGCGGGGATTCCGGGCGATGCTCGGGCTGGTCGGGGCGCTGTTCATCCTGGCGCAGTTCATCCTGCCGGGCCTCGTGGAAGGGGCTCCGCCCCTGCTGCTTGGCCTCGTGGGGTCGGTCGCCATCATGATCGGGGTGCTCTACTTCGCCCACGGTTTCTCCGCCCGCACCTCGACGGCGCTGCTCGGCACCATCTTCGGCCTGGGCATCACCGCGGTGCTGGCGGCCTGGGCCACCGGGACGGCCCACCTGACGGGGGTGGGTGACGACAACGCGTACGCGCTGGTCAACTCCTCCGACCAGTTGTCGATCTCCTCGATCATCCTGTGCGGGCTGATCATCTCCGGCCTGGGCGTGCTCAACGACGTCACCATCACCCAGTCCTCGGCGGTCTGGGAGCTCTACGAACTTGCGCCGTCAACCCCCGCACGGCGCCTGTTCGCCGGCGCGATGCGCATCGGCCGCGACCACATCGCCTCGACCGTCTACACGATCGCGTTCGCCTATGCCGGTGCGGCCCTTCCCGTGCTGATCCTTGTCTCGCTCTACGACCGGGCCCTGATCGACACCCTCACCAGCGGCGAGCTCGCGGAGGAGGTGGTGCGCACGCTCGTGGGTTCCATCGGCCTCGTCCTGGCCATCCCGGTCACTACGGCCATCGCCGTCGCAGTGGTAAAGGCCGTCGGCGGACGTGGAACGGGTTCCGCGCCCGTCCCGGCCACCGTCCCGGCCACCGTTCCGGCGGGCCCGGGCGGCACGCCGGCGCCGGCCCGGCAGTCGGCTTCGCAGGAAGCTTTGCAGGGGACACCGTCGGGGGCCGGGAACGGGCCCGGAGCGGAGCCGGAGGTACCTGCGGGCCGCCGGGCCCGCCGGGAGGCCGAATCCCACTAGCGGAACCGGAGGTACCTGCGGGCTCCCGCCGGGCCCGCCGGGAGGCCGAATCCCACTAGCGGAACCGGAGGTACCTGCGGGCTCCCGCCGGGCCCGCCGGGAGGCCGAATCCCACTAGCGGGACCGCGGCGGCCCCGGAGACGCCGCGCGGCCCCGCCGGGGGCTCTGCCGGACCGAGGCCGCCGGAGGGCCGATGTGCCCGATTTGCCCGCTCTTGCGACAATGGAGGGGTGACTGCCGTAACCACCCGGACCGCCGGGCCCGCCCTCCGTTCCGCCGCCCCCGCCGTCGACGCCTCAGCCATCGATGCGCCCGCCGCAGCTGACGCAGCGGCACCAGCAGGTTCCGTCGACCCCGCCACCCGGCTCGACCTTCCTCCGCTGCGCCTTGGCCCGATCACCGTGGACACCCCCGTGATCCTGGCCCCCATGGCGGGCATCACCAACAAGGCGTTCCGCCGGCTGTGCCGTGAATACGGCGGCGGACTGTACGTCTCCGAGATGGTCACCTCGCGGGCGCTGGTCGAACGCAGCCCCGAATCCCTGCGGATCATCTCCCACGACGAGGACGAGTCGGTCCGCTCCGTGCAGCTGTACGGGGTGGATCCTGCCACCGTCGGCGCCGCCGTGCGCATCCTCGTCGAGGAGGACCGGGCCGACCACATCGACCTCAACTTCGGCTGCCCGGTGCCCAAGGTGACGCGCCGCGGCGGCGGAGCGGCGCTGCCCTGGAAGCTCGACCTGTTCACGGGCATCGTGCAGACCGCCGTCCGCGAGGCCTCCAAGGGCGGCATCCCGCTCACCATCAAGATGCGCAAGGGCATCGACGAGGACCACCTGACCTTCCTCGAGGCCGGCCGGATCGCCCGCGACAGTGGAGTGGCGGCCGTCGCCCTCCACGGCCGCACCGCCTCGCAGTACTACTCCGGCAAGGCCGACTGGTCGGCCATCGCCGAACTGCGCAACGCCCTGCCCGACATCCCGGTCCTGGGCAACGGCGACATCTGGAGCGCCGAGGATGCGGTCCGCATGGTGCGCGAGACCGGCGTCGACGGCGTCGTCATCGGCCGCGGCTGCCAGGGTCGGCCCTGGCTCTTCGGCGACCTCATGAACGCCTTCGAGGGAAGCGCCGAGCGCCACCAGCCGGGCCTGGGCCAGGTCGCCGAGACGGTGTACCGCCACGCCGAGCTGCTCGTCGATGCCTTCGGCAGCGAAATGATGGGCCTGCGGGACATCCGCAAGCACATGGCCTGGTACTTCAAGGGGTACGTCGTTGGGGGCGAACTGCGTGCCAGGCTGGCCACAGTGCCAACGCTTGAGGTGCTGCGGGGCCTGCTCGCCGAGCTCGACGCCGATTCGCCCTATCCGGGCGCCGACGCCGAGGGCCCCCGCGGCCGGGCCGGCTCCCCGAAGAAGACCTCACTGCCGGAGCACTGGCTCCAGTCGCGGCGCCTCAACGAGGCACAGCAGGCCGACATCTCGGCGGCGGAACTGGACGTCTCCGGTGGCTGATTCCCCGGCCGTCCGGCGATCCGCGGCACGCCGCGCCGACTCCGACTCCCGGCCGAAAGGCAGGAAGGGCTCATGAGCTTTCCCTCCGCACCGCTGACGGCGGGCTACGCCGTCGAGGATCTCCACCGGTGGGTCGACGAGCCCGCCAAGAGCTCCCACCGCTCCGATTTCGAACGGGACCGTGCCAGGGTCCTCCACTCCTCGGCGCTCCGGCGCCTTGGCGCCAAGACCCAGGTCGTGGCCCCGGACACCGACGACTTCGTACGGACCCGGCTCACCCACAGCCTCGAGGTCGCCCAGGTCGGCCGCGAGCTCGGCCGCTCCCTCGGCTGCGACCCTGACATCGTCGACGCCGCCTGCCTCGCCCATGACCTCGGCCATCCGCCCTTCGGGCACAACGGCGAGACGGCCCTGAACGAGATCGCCCACGGCATCGGCGGGTTCGAAGGCAACGCCCAGACCCTGCGGCTGCTCACCCGCCTCGAACCGAAGGTCATCCGCCCCGACGGCACGTCGGCGGGCCTGAACCTCACCCGGGCCAGCCTCGACGCCGCCTGCAAGTACCCGTGGACGGCCGCGGACGCCCCGCTCATCAACGGGCACCGCACCTCCAAGTTCGGCGCGTACGACGACGACCTTCCGGTCTTTTCGTGGCTGCGCTCCGGCGCCCCGGCCGGCCGTTCCTGCCTCGAGGCCCAGGTGATGGACCTGGCCGACGACATCTCCTATTCGGTCCACGACGTCGAGGACGCGATCGTCGCCGGGCACCTCCAGCTGCGCTGGATGGACAGCCCCGACGCGCGGGCCCGCGTGGTGGGCTACACCCAGCAGTGGTACCTGCCCGGCAGCGACCCGGCCGCCGTCGATGCGGCCCTCGCGCGGCTCGAGAAGACGGCCGTCTGGGTGCGGGAGGCTGACGGCAGCCGCCGCTCCATGGCCGCGCTGAAGAACATGACCAGCCAGCTGATCGGCCGGTTCTGCTTCAGCGCCCTCGAGGCGACCCGCGCGATTTACGGCACGGACCCGCTTACCCGCTACACGGCGCAGATGGTGGTCCCCGAGGAGACGCAGCTCGAGATCGCCGTCATGAAGGGCCTGGCCACCACCTACGTGATGACCACCGATCACCGGCAGCCGCTCTACGAACGCCAGCGCGAGGTGCTTTCCTCGCTCGTGGCGCAGATGGCCGCCAACGGGGACCGCTACCTCGAACAGTCCTTCGCAGCCGACTGGCAGGCCGCCGGCGACGACGACGCGCGGCTGCGCGTGGTGATCGACCAGGTGGCGTCCCTCACTGACGGTTCGGCGCTTGCCCTGCACGAGAGGATCGTCGGGCCCGTCCCTGCCCTCTGGTAGCGCGGTTCCGGGGCCGCGGCCGCCGCACACCTCTGCGGGGGCGCAGCGGGCCCGCCGGGGCGCCGCCGCAGAAGGTGTCAGTGGCGGGGCCTAAACTGTTGTCATGGCCGGACTCATCAAGCGCGAAGACATCGATGAGGTACGCCAGCGCACCGACATCAAGGAAATCGTCGATGGCTACGTCACCCTCAAGTCCGCGGGCGTGGGTTCCTACAAGGGGCTGTGTCCCTTCCACGACGAACGGTCGCCGTCCTTCCACGTGCGCCCCCAGCTGGGTTCCTACCACTGCTTCGGCTGCGGCGAGGGCGGCGACGTCATCTCGTTCCTCCAGAAGCTCGACCACACCTCCTTCACCGAGACGGTGGAGAAACTCGCCGCACGCCTGGGCCTCGAGCTCCACTACGAGGACGGGGGCACCGGGCCGCGCCGGGAGGACGTCGGCCGGCGCCAGCGCCTCCTCGACGCGCACAAGATCGCCGCGGAGTTCTACCGCGACCAGCTGCTGACCCCCGGGGCGGCCGCCGGACGGCAGTTCCTTCAGGAGCGCGGCTTCGACCGTGAGGCCGCCGCCCACTTCGGGGTGGGCTACGCCCCGCAAGGCTGGGACGGACTGCTGAACCACCTCACCGGGCGGGGCTTCACGCACGACGAGCTCAAGCTCACCGGCATGTTCAGCGTCTCCTCGACGAACGCCTCGCGCCTCTACGACCGCTTCCGCGGCCGGCTGATCTGGCCCATCCGCGACATCACCGGCGACACGGTCGGATTCGGGGCCCGGAAGCTGTACGAGGAGGACCAGGGGCCGAAGTACCTGAACACTCCGGAGACCTCGCTCTACAAGAAGTCGTCGGTCCTGTACGGCATCGACCTCGCCAAGAAGGACATCGCCAGGACCCGCCAGCTGGTGGTCGTCGAGGGGTACACCGATGTGATGGCGTGCCACCTCGCGGGCGTGGGCACCGCCGTCGCGACCTGCGGTACGGCGTTCGGCGCGGACCACATCAAGATCGCCCGCCGGCTGCTCTCCGACGACGGCACCGGGGGAGAGGTCGTCTTCACCTTCGACGGTGATGCCGCCGGGCAGAAGGCCGCCCTGCGGGCCTTCGAGGAGGACCAGCGCTTCATCGCCCAGACGTATGTCGCCGTGGAGCCCTCGGGCGCGGACCCGTGCGACCTGCGCCAGACCCGCGGCGACGAGGCGGTGCGAAGCCTCATCGCCGACCGCCGGCCCCTCTTCGAATTCGCCATCAAGGCCTCGTTCGCCAACTTCGACCTGACCACCGGCGAGGGCCAGGTCAAGGCGCTGCGCCATGCAGCCCCCATCGTTGCGCGCATCCGCGACGTGTCCCTGCGCTCCACCTACACGCGGGAGCTCTCGCGCTGGCTGGGCATGCAGTTCGTGGGGGAGGACCAGGTGGCGCGGGCCGTCTCGGCCGCCGCACGCCGTGAGGGTGCGGCGCCGTCGGCCACTCAAGGGGCCTCGGCGGGCTCCGGGTCCGGGCGTACGGACTCCGGCCGCGCCGGGTACGGCGGGCCCTCCGGCGGCGACCGGCCGGCCTCCCCGGCCGGGGACGCACAAATGGGGTCTCCGGGGTCCGGGCAGGACGGTCCCGCCGCGGAGGGGGTCCTTGACCAGCCTCAGTTCACCCGGCCGGATCCGCGCGATCCCATGGCGCGGATGGAGCGTGAAGCCCTGGAGGTGGTGCTGCAGCAGCCGGGACTGCTCGATGCGACCCAGTGGGAGCGGTTCGGCGACGCCCCGTTCTCGGTGCCCGTCTACGCCGCGCTGCATACCGCCGTGCTCGCTGCGGGAGCCGCCGGGACCGATGCCGCGCAGTGGGTCGAGCGGGTGCGCCGGGAGGTGCCCGACGTGCTGCGGCCGCTCGTGAGCGAGCTCGCCGTGCGTCCCCTGCCGGCAAAGGACGCCGATGCCATGGCCGTGTACTGCCGGGACATCCTGAACCGGTTGACCGAGCTGCGGATCACCCAGCAGAAGGCCGAGAAACTGGGGCAGCTTCAGCGCATGGATCCGGCCGCCGATCCGGTGCTCTACAACCAGCTGCAGCGTGAGCTGATGGACCTCGAGATGCAGCGCCGGCAGCTCCGGCCGGACTGATCCGGCGCCAATTTCACTTCACCCGGTTTCGTATGTAAAGTTGTATCTGCCGCTTTCCTCCGTAGCTCAATTGGCAGAGCATTCGACTGTTAATCGAAGGGTTACTGGTTCAAGTCCAGTCGGAGGAGCAATCAGGGCCGTTGACGGGTTTTCCCGTCAACGGCCCTTCTTTTTTGGGTCCGGTTCCTGGGTTCGAACCTCCCGGGTTCCCGGTTACCGCAGCGAGGCCAGCGCGGAACGCTCGAGGGCCGCCTCGGCCCGGCCTGCCTGCCGTGCATCCTCGCGGGGTGCGGCTGCTGCGGCACCGGGGCCCTGCTGATGGAGGGTCCTGCGGGCGTAGGGTTGAGCCATGAACTCCCACGGCAGTGTCATCCTCGTCACGGGCGCCACCGGCTACATCGGTGGACGGCTCGTCTCGCGCCTCCTGAACGAAGGCCACACCGTCCGGGTGGTGGTGCGCACGCCCGAAAAGCTCAAGGACGTCCCCTGGGCCGAGCGTGTCGAGGTCGTCCAGGGCGACCTGCAGGATCCTGAGACCATGAAGGCCGCCTGCGAAGGCGTCGACGCCCTCTACTACCTGGTTCACTCAATGGGGTCGGGCCGCGGGTTCGAACGCCGTGAATCATCGATCGCGGCCACTGTGGCTTCCGCTGCGACCTCCGCCGGGGTCGGGCGCATCATCTACCTCGGGGGGCTCCACCCCGACGGGGTGGCCCTGTCGACCCACATGCGTTCGCGCACCGAGGTCGGACGCATCCTGCTCGAGTCGGGCACCCCGACCATCGCCTTCCAGGCCGGCGTCGTCATCGGTTCGGGATCCGCGTCCTTCGAAATGATCCGCCACCTTGCCGACGTCCTTCCCGTGATGCCCGCGCCCAAGTGGGTGCTGAACCGGATCGAGCCCATCGCCGTCCGCGACGTCATCCAGTACCTCATCGGTGCCCTGGGCCTCCCCGCGGGCGTGAACCGGACCTTCGACATCGGTTCACGGGAGGTGCTGACCTACGCCGAGATGATGAACCAGTACGCCGAGGCGGCGGGCCTGCCCCGCCGGACGATCCTGGCCCTGCCCGTACTGACCCCGCGGTTGGCCGGGCACTGGGTGAACCTCGTCACTCCCATTCCGCGGGTGATGGCCATGCCTCTCATCGAGTCGCTCCAGCACGACGCCATCACCGCCGAACACGACATCGACGAGTACATCCCCGTGCCCGACGGCGGACTGACGGGCTACCGCACGGCGGTCGACCTGGCGCTCGGCAAGATGCGCGGCGGCGAGGTCGAAACCAGCTGGGCGGGTGCCTCGAGTTCCGACGCCGTGGCGGACCCGCTGCCGTCGGACCCGCAGTGGGCCGGCCACACCGTCTTCACCGACCTGCAGACCTACCGCTCGTCCGCCCCGGCCGCAGCGCTGTGGAACGTCGTCGAAGGCATCGGCGGCGAGAACGGCTGGTACTCCTGGCCCGTCGCCTGGGCCGCCCGGGGGTGGATGGACAAGCTGGTCGGCGGCGTCGGCCTGCGCCGGGGCCGACGGGACGCCGACGAACTCCTCACCGGCGAAGCGCTCGACTTCTGGCGCGTCGAGGAGCTGGTCAGGGGGGAGCGGCTCCGCCTGCGGGCGGAGATGAAGGTTCCCGGCCGGGCCTGGCTTGAACTGAGCGTCGAACCGGATGGCACCGGAAGCACCTACCGGCAGCGCGCAGTTTTCTTTCCCCGTGGGCTTTCAGGGCGCCTCTACTGGCTCGCGGTGCTGCCCTTCCACAACTTCATCTTCAAACCGATGGCCCGCAACATCGCCCGGGCCGCCGAGGCCCAGGCCGCCCGAACGGCGGACTGAGCGGACCGGGGCGGCGCTCCCGGGCCCGCCGGCCTCCGTCGTGCCGGGAATGTGCGCCCGGCGGCTAGGCCAGCGCGGGCACGCTGCGTGGCCGCACGATCGTCCAGAGGGCCACGATGGCCAGGGTGATGCAGGCGGCCATCACCACCGCCATGGGGGTGGCGCTGTCGATGCCCAGCACGCCCACGATCGGTGAAACGGCACCGGCCAGACCGAAGGTCACTGCCCCGAGGATCGAGGCGGCGGTGCCGGCCTGTGCGCCGTGGTTGAAGAGGGCAAGCACCTGTACACAGGGGAAGACGAATCCGGCGGCCATGATGTAGAACCACAGGGGGACCGCGGTGCCCCACAGGCCCAGCCCCAGCTGGTCGAACGCCAGGATCAGAAGCGACATCACCAGCATGACGACTGTGGCGGCGGCAATCACCCACTGCGGCCCGTATCTCCGCAGCACGCGGGAGCTGATCTGCACGCCGGCGACGATGCCGAGGGAGTTGATCCCGAACAGCAGGCCGTACTGCTGCTCACTGAGCCCGTAGAGGTTCTGGAAGAGGAACGGCGATGCCGACAGGTAGGAAAACAGGCCCGAAAAGTTCATTCCGCCGACCAGCAGCACCCCGAGGAAGATCCGGTCCGTGAGCACCGCGCGGTACCGTTGGAGCGCGGTCGAGCCGGAGCTCTTCCGGCGCTCCGGCGGAAGCGTCTCGATGATGAAGACCGAAACGGCGACAATCACCAGGATCCCGTAGGCGGCCAGGAACCAGAAGATCCCCGGCCAGTCCACCACCACCAGCAGCTGCGACCCGATCACCGGGGCGAAGATCGGGGCCATACCGTTGACGAGGGCCAGGTAGGAGAACATCCGCACCAGTGCATACCCGCTGAACAGGTCGCGGACCGTGGCCAGGGCCACGACGCCGCCGCCCGCGGCACCCACGCCCTGCAGGACGCGGAAGAACATGAGCATGCTGATGTCCATGGACAGCGCTACGCCGATCGACGCTCCGACATGGAGCGAGGTGGCCAGGATCAGCGGCATCCGCCGGCCGACCTTGTCGCTGAGCGGGCCCACGATGAGCTGGCCCACGGCAAGACCGATGATCGTGCCGGTGAGGGTCAGCTGGACCTCGGCTTCCGTGACGTTTAAGTCGCGCTGCAGCGCGGGGAAGGCCGGAAGGTAGAGGTCGATGGTGAAGGGGCCCAGCGCCGTCAGGGCGCCGAGAATGCCAACGTAAATCAGTTTCTCCCTGCGGGAGAGGCTGTCGCCGGGGGAGATCGGGGTGGTCAAGGGATACCTATCGGGACGGGGTGGTTCGGGGTGGCTCGGGCGGCCCCGGTCGTCAGCAACGCTATTCCACCGGGGGATCGAAACGGTAGGGAGGCGCCGCGCTGCGCCGTTTCATGACGTGGGCCGACGGATCGAGGCCGCATCAGGCCCGCCTTTTAGTTGCTGTGGCGAACCAGTGTCTTGGATATCTTAGAACGTCTCCCGGGGAAATGGGTGCTAAGCAGGCTTCCCACTGACGTAGTGTGTTGGGAATGCGGGCAGCGGGCCGGTCCAGCCGGAGCAAGAGCCGTCCGCAAGTACGCAGAGGAAACAATTTACGGCTGACCCTCCTCCCACCGGTGGTAATTTTAGGGTCAGTATCTCTCAGGCAGCAGGATCACGAATGGAGGCAGGGCGTATGAGCAGCTCGGCTAGTACACGCGGCAAGCGGTCAACCGGCTCGCTTTCCCTCTTTGGCATTCTTCGGCTCTTCGCGCGGCTCACCCCACGCCAGCTCAGCGACGAATACTCGCTGGCTCTGGAGCAGATGAAGCAAAAGGGAATCAAGGCCGGGGTCGCGGCTGCGTTCCTCGCCGTCGCTGTGGTCTTTCTCGTCGCCTTCGCGATCTCCCTGCTCGTGGCGGGCATCATGGGCCTCGCGACGATCATGCCGGCCTGGCTCGCCGCCCTGCTGGTTGCCGCGCTGTTCCTCGTCCTCGCGGCGATCATCGGCCTCATCGGTGTCTCGCGCTTCAAGAAGGCCCTCCCGCTGCTGCCCGAGGACGCGATCCGCGGCGTACGGTACGACATCGGTGTCCTGCGCGAAGGCCGGAGCTTCGACCCCGCGACGCTCGACGTCAAGAAGCCCAAGGACGAGCAGGAGGAGGCCGAGAAGGCGCAGGAGCGCAAGCCCAAGGAGCCCACGCCCTCGTACGAAGAACTGCGCGGACGCTCCGGGGAGCGCCGGATCCACATCGCCGAGGCCCGCGATTCGCTGGGGAGCCGCCTCGACGTCAAGAGCCGCTTCGCCGAGAACCGCGAGAAGGTCAGGGCGCGCGCCGCGCAGACCCGCGCGGAGCGCGCCGAACGGAAGGGTACCCCCGTCGCCGCGACCGCCGTCGAGAAGCCCGTTCCGCACACGATCGAGCTCAAGGACCGCTGGCAGCCGTTGAGCGTCCTTGGCGCTTCCCTCGTGGCTTTGGCCGTGATGGTCCGCCGCCTGGCTGCCAAATAGCGGATCGGCCCGGATCTGCCTGCATAATGGCAGTGGAGGCACTTAGTGATTCGACTTATCGGCGCCGGCACGCGTCCCGGCGGAGAAGGGCCCGTGCTGGCGACCGCGTGGACCCTGCCCAACGCCGTCACGCTGGTCCGGTTCCTCGGGGTTCCGTTGTTCGTCTGGTTCATCATCACCGACCAGTATGGTCCGGCTGTGGTCACCCTGGTGCTCGTCGGGTCAACCGACTGGGTTGACGGCTACCTCGCCCGGCGCTTCAACCAGGTGTCCTCGGTGGGCCAGTGGCTCGACCCGGTCGCCGACCGCACGGCCCTCATCATCGTTGCCATCACCTTCGTCGTCGACGGAGTGGCACCAGCCTGGCTGGTGTGGTCCATCGTCATCCCCGACGCCATCCTCATCACCAACGCCCTGATCCTCTTCGGCAGCCGGCTGCGGCTGCGGGTCAGCGTCGTGGGGAAGATCCGCACGGCCCTGCTGCTGCTCGGCTCGCCGCTGCTGCTCCTTCACCGGGTGCCCGGGTATGACGACCCAGCGCTCCTGGCGGTCGCCCATGGGCTCCTGATCGCGGGCTGCGTGGGCCACCTGATCGCCTTCTACGGGTACTTCACCGCGGCCCACCGCCTCCACCGCGCCGAGCGCGCGGCCGGCCGGCAACTGACCCAGCCGGCGGCAGAGACGGCACGTGAGGGCTGATCCGCCGCGGGCGACCCCCCACCGGCGGGGGCCAGGCGGAGGGTGCGGGCAGCGGCGGCAACCGGTGCGCCCATGACGCTTGTCGCGATTCTCCTCGCCCTGCTGGGGGCTGCCTGCCTAGCCCTCGGCGCCCAGCGCCAGGGCAGCGCCGTGCGTGCGAACACCGGAGGCCTGGCGCTTGGCTCCGCCGCCCTCCTGCGCCTGATGCGCAACCCCCGCTGGGTGTTCGGCCTCGCCCTGCTGGTGGCCGGAATGGGGATGAACGTCGTCGCCCTGGCCATGGCGACCCTCACCGTCGTCCAACCCATTGGCGCCGTCGCCCTGGTGATCACCACCATCATCAACTCCAAGGACCAGGGGATCCGGCTCAACCGGCCCACCGTGGCCGCGATCACCGCCTGCGTCACCGGCAGCGCCCTGTTCGTCCTGCTCGCGGTGAACGTCACCCGGGAGGAGCACCGCGTGGGCGTGAACCAGGAACTGTCGGCGGTGCTGCTGCTCACCCTCGCCGTCGTCGTCTTTGGCTCCCTTGGCCTGGTGGCGCGCCGGCGGCTTAACGCCTTCGCCTACATCCTGGGCGCCGGAGTGCTCTTCGGGTTTGTGGCGGTGCTGACGAAGATCGTCGCGACGCACCTGCTCGACCCCAACGGGCGGTTCCTTCTGAACGTCCCCTGGTATAGCGTCGTCGCGCTGGTTGCCGCCGCCCTGCTCGGGTCGTGGTTCGTGCAGAGCGCCTACGCCACAGGCCCGCCGGACCTCGTGATCGCCGGGCTGACGGTGATCGACCCGATCGTGGGAATCGCCGTCGGCATTACGATTCTGGGGGAACTCAAGCCAGAGGTTCCCACCGTCACCGCGATTGGAATGGCCGGGGCCGCATTGATTGCTATCGTTGGAGTGGTTGCGTTATCGCGCCATCATCCTGATGTCGTGAGGCGGCGGCGCTGACGACGACGGCGCTCTGCCGCTACCGACACCTACGTAGGGGATCCAAAGTGAGTTATCCGGCTGGTACCAAGCCACTGACCGTCCTGATTGCCGCAGATACCTACCCGCCCAATATCAACGGTGCCGCCCAGTTCGGGTACCGCCTGGCCAAGGGGATGGCCGCCCGCGGCCACAACGTGCACGTCCTGGCGCCTAACCCGGCCAACGGCCGGAGCTACACCGAGGAGCCAGCCGGGGCATGGACGGTCCACCGGCTCCGTTCGCACAGCGTGCCCACCCACGATTACTGGCGCATCTGCCTGCCGTGGGAGATCAAGCGCGATATCAGCATGCTGTTCGACCGCGTCCAGCCCGACGTCGTGCACGTCCAGTGCCACTACATGGTGGGGGAGTACACCCTCTACGAAGCGGTGAAGCGCGGCATCCGGGTGATCGCCACCAACCACTTCATGCCGGAGAACCTCAACCCTTTCCTGCCCTTCCCCGAGTGGTTCAAGCGCATCGTCGCCAAGAACTCCTGGCGCGACATGGGCCGGGTGATGGGCAAGGCCGACGCCGTCACCACGCCCACCCCGCTGGCGGCCAAGGCGATGCACGATCACGCGTTCCTGCGCCGGGTACTGCCGATCTCGAACGGCATCGACGCCGCGGCGTACGAGCCGCGCCCCGGCGAGCAGCTGCCCCCGCGAAAGCACCCGACGGTGCTCTTCGTCGGGCGCCTGGCCGAAGAGAAGCACGTCGACGTGCTGATCGACGCCGTGGCGAAAACCCCCGCCGAGCTGGACGTCCACCTCGAGGTGATCGGCGGCGGTGAGGTCAAGCGGGCGCTGCAGGCCCAGGCCGAACGCCTCGGAATCGGGAACCGCGTGAAGTTCCTCGGTCTGGTCAGTGACGAGGAACTCCGCCTCGCCTACCTCCGCGCCGACATCTTCTGCCAGCCCGGCACCGCGGAACTGCAGTCGCTGGTGACGCTCGAGGCGATGTCGGCGTCGACCCCGGTGCTGCTGGCCAATGCAATGGCACTGCCGCACCTCGTGGCCGACGGCGAGAACGGCTATCTCTTCACTCCCTACGACAGCCACGAGCTGGGCCGCCGCATCACCGAACTCGTCACCCTGCCGGACGCCGACCGGGAGCGGATGGGCAAGGCAAGCCGTTCCCTCGTCGAGAAGCACAGCATCGACGCCACTCTCGAAACCTTCGAACGGCTCTACTACGGGCTCAGCGTGGAGGTCGAACTCGCGTAGCTCCGGTTTGTGTCCCGGCCGGCTCCTCCCCGCGCCCCGGTGCGAGCCCGGCCCGTGGCCTCGGCAGGACCGGCTTTCCCGTTCCGTTTCGGGGCGACGGGCGGTTCCGGCCGAGCGGATACAATAAACCGTGCCGCCGGCGCGTCCGTCGTCGCCCGGCACGCGGGGCTGTAGCTCAGCTGGTTAGAGCAGCGGACTCATAATCCGTTTGTCCTGGGTTCAAGCCCCAGCAGCCCTACACGGAAGATCCCCGGAACCAGAAGGTTCCGGGGATCTTTTTGTTCGCCGTCCCCTGTCCGACGTTCCCTGTGTCCGCCGTCCCGTTGCCATCCCCGCGGCACGCCCTCCGGCTCCTACTGGCGCACTATGTTACCGACGGGTAACCTTGGTGAACGGCGCCCCGCGCGCCACCAGCACCGGCCGGCCGACATTCCTGATCGTTGAGGATCGGGACGAAGGAACCCTCATGAGCAAGCTCCAGATCGACCTAAACAACCTGCCCTATGCCGACGGCGATTTCCTCGCATTCGAAGCCCTGCTGAGCGACAAGGAGCGCTCGCGGCTGGCCGAAATACGGACGTGGCTTGACGCCGAAGTCCGCCCGAACGCCATCGGCTGGTGGAACGAGGGCGTGTTCCCCAAGAGCATCATCCCCAAGCTTGCCGAGCTCGACGTCGTCAGCCCCATCCGTCGCCAGGGCTACTCGAACCTTTTCGCAGGCATCGTGCACTCGGAATTCACCCGCGCCGACACCTCCATCGCGACGTTCATGGGTGTCCACGACGGGCTGTTCACCGGCTCCATCGAAGCACTGGCCTCCAAGGAGCAGCAGGAGGAGTGGCTGCCGGACATCTACGCCTTCCGCAAGATTGGGGCGTTTGGGCTGACCGAACCCCTGGGCGGCTCCGACGTCGCCGGGGGGACCCGGACCACGGCCCGCCGCGACGGCGGCAACTGGATCCTCAATGGTGCCAAGCGCTGGATCGGCAACGCGACCTTCTCCGACTGGGTCGTCATCTACGCCCGCGACGTCGAGGACAACCAGGTCAAGGGCTTTATGGTCGACACAACCCTCCCCGGCTACTCGGCCACGAGGATCGAGAACAAGATCGCACTGCGGTCGGTGGAGAACGCCGATATCGTCCTGGAGAACGTTGTGGTTTCGGATGACTTCCACCTCAAGGGGGCCAACAGCTTCCGCGACACGAACAAGGTGCTCAAGGTGACGAGGCTGTCGGTCGGCTGGCAGGCGGTGGGTCAGCAGATGGCGGCGTTCGATGTGGCACGCCGGTACGCGGTGGAACGCCAGCAGTTCGGCCGCCCGCTCGCGTCCTTCCAGCTGGTGCAGCAGCAGCTGGTGCAGATCCTGGGCAACGCGATGAGCTCGATGGGCATGATGGTCCGGCTCTCCCAGCTCGAGGACCTCGGCCAGGCCAAGGACGAGCACTCCGCGCTGGCCAAGGCGTTCACGACGGCGCGCATGCGCGAGAGCGTCGCGGCAGGGCGGAACATCCTCGGCGGCAACGGCATCGTCACCGACTACGAAATGGCGAAGATCTTCTCGGACGCCGAGGCGATCTACTCCTACGAAGGAACTCAGGAAATTAACACACTGGTGGCGGGGCGCTCAATCACCGGCATCGCCGCGTTCGTGTAGCAGCCAGCTGGCCGCGCAGACCCCCGGGATCATAAGGATTCCGGGGGTCTCCTGCGTTCGGGGCGTCATCTCAGCCCCCCCGGGAGGGGAAGCAGGACCGACGGGCGGCGATCGGTGACGTAGTTGAGCGGATTGACGTACTTTCCGTCACGGCGAACGCCCCAATGAATGCAGGCGAAGGGACAGTGCGGCGGCCCCGCGGGAGTGCCCACCTTTTGGCCCCGCTCCACTTGGGCTCCCTTGGTGAGCGTGCTCTTCACCGGCTCGAAGCTGCTCACGAGGCCTCCTTCATGGCCGATGCTGAGCACCGGCCGGCCGGCGACCATGCCAACGAAGGTCACAACTCCATCGGCCGGGCTGAGCACGTCGTTCCCCGGTCCGACCGCAAGATCCACCCCGCGGTGGCCCGACTGCCACGGCTCGGGCGGCGGGATGAAGTGGCGGGTGACGGCAGGGACGGGCGGAAGCGGCCAGGACCACGGCGGCACGTAGTCGCCCGCCGGTGCGCCCTGCAGGGACTCCGTGCGGGAAGAACCTCCCGGACCCGACATCTGTATCAGCCCGGCAAAACCTCCCGGCCCGGACAGCGCTATCGGTTCCGCCGACCCTCCCGGACCCGACATCTGTATCAGCCCGGCAGGGCCTCCCGACCCTCCCGGACCCGACATCTGTATCAGCCCGGCAGAGCCTCCCGACCCTCCCGGACCCGACATCTGTATCAGCCCGGCGAAGCCTCCCGACCCTCCCGGACCCGACATCTGTATCAGCCCGGCAGAGCCTCCCGGCCCGGACAGTGCCATCGGTTCAGTCGATTCGACCGGGCTGGCCCATTGCACCAGCCAGGCTGAGCCTTCTGGCCGAGACAGTGCCGTCGGTTCAGCCGATCCTTCCGGCCCCGCCGTCGTCATCCCCGGTCCTGCCGGTCCTGCCGAAGCCGACAGCATCACGGCGATCAGGGCGATCATCAACCGCCGGTGCAGCCACCACGTTGCAATCCCGCAGGAGTCCGGCCAGAGGTCCTTCCGGGACAGCTGTGCGGACCCGCCTGGAGCGGCCCGGATCGGCGGGGTTGGGGGACCGGGATCCAACTCGCGCCCGCCGGCCGCCGGGTGAAGGTGATTCCTCGGCGGGCGAACCAGGGATGCGGGGGTCAGCCTCATGCCCTCGACGATGCGCTCCCTCAACGCGTGTGTGGTTGTCCGAGGCTCGTATGTGGAAACTGGATTCCAGGACCGCCCAGGGATGCCGTCGCGGCTCGGGTGCGACCCGGCGCACCTGAAAGCGGCCGGCGCACCCGAAAGCGACAAAAGGGGCAGATATTTCGGGTCCGCTCGTCGTTTTCGGGTCCGCTCGTGGCTTCAGGGTCCGGCCCGGTGCGGGAGGCACCCGGGCCGTCCGGAGGCATAACACCGCTGTAGTACACTTGACGGAGCAGTCTGCCGTTTTCCCCGCGTTCTGGAACACCACCAAACCGCGCAGGAGATGTGCCGGCTGACTACGCGTGCCTGCGACCCGCCTTCGTCTCGACGACGTGCGGGGCACTATCCCAGCGGTCCGGAGCGATCCGGTTGGGGGAGTGGGTTTTCCAACGACCAGGCGCCAGGAGGACCGCCCATCCCGGGCGGAACGCTAATAACCGTCAACAAAGCAGCGGAAGCGCCATGTCGCGCGCACGCCCTGCTGAAACGAAAGGCATCCCATGCCAGTAGTAACCATGCGCCAGCTGCTCGACAGCGGCGTCCACTTCGGCCACCAGACCCGTCGCTGGAACCCGAAGATGAAGCGCTTCATTTTCACCGAGCGCAACGGCATCTACATCATCGACCTGCAGCAGTCGCTGTCCTACATCGACCGCGCCTACGAGTTCGTCAAGGCCACTGTCGCCCACGGCGGAACCGTCCTGTTCGTCGGCACCAAGAAGCAGGCCCAGGAAGCGATTGCCGACCAGGCCACCCGCGTCGGCCAGCCCTACGTCAACCAGCGTTGGCTCGGCGGCATGCTCACCAACTTCCAGACGGTTTCCAAGCGCATCGAGCGCATGAAGGAACTAGAAGAGATCGACTTCGACGACGTTGCCGGCTCGGGCCACACCAAGAAGGAACTCCTTCTCCTGAAGCGTGAGCTCACCAAGCTTCAGAGCAACCTCGGCGGTATCCGCAACCTGACGAAGGCCCCTTCGGTCATCTGGGTTGTCGACACCAAGAAGGAGCACCTCGCCATTGACGAGGCCAAGAAGCTCAACATCCCCGTCGTCGCAATTCTCGACACCAACTGCGACCCGGACGAGGTCGACTTCCCGATCCCGGGCAACGACGACGCCATCCGCGCCGTGAACCTGCTGACCCGTGTTGTCGCCGACGCCGTTGCCGAGGGCCTCATCGCCCGCAACAACCGCGCCAACGGCACCGACGCCGCCGCAGCCGAAGAGCCCCTCGCCGAGTGGGAGCGCGAACTGCTGGGCGCCGCCGAGGCCAACGCCGAGGCTCCCGCCGCTGAAGCAGCTCCCGCCGCTGAAGCAGCTCCTGCTGCCGAGGCCCCCGCCGCCGAAGCAGCTCCTGCTGCCGAGGCCCCCGCGGCCGAAGCTCCTGCCGCTGAGGAAGCTCCCGCCGAGGACGCCGCAGCCGACACCAAGTAGTTCTCTTGCGTAAGGGGTGTGGGTGATTCCGCGCCCCTTACGCATGTTCCACCGGCTGAGCGCCGGCAGGGATCCTCTTCTTCGCAGATCAACCAGAATTTAGGAGTTTTCCATGGCGAATTACACCGTCGCTGATATCAAGGCCCTCCGTGAGCGCACCGGCGCAGGCATGATGGACGTCAAGAAGGCCCTCGACGAGGCCAACGGCGATCCGGACAAGGCCCTCGAGGTCATCCGCATCAAGGGCCTCAAGGGCGCCACCAAGCGTGAAGGCCGCTCGACGGCCGAAGGCCTCGTCGCCGCACGCGTCGACGGCAGCGTCGGCGTCATGGTCGAGGTCAACTGCGAGACCGACTTCGTCGCGAAGGCCGGGCCCTTCATCGACTTCTCCAACAAGGTCCTCGACGCCGCCATTGCTTCGGGCGCCACCGACGTCGACGCGCTGCTCGCCTTCGAGGTCGACGGCCGCCCCATGTCGGAGCACGTTATCGAGGCCGGCGCCCTGCTGGGCGAGAAGGTCGACATCCGCCGCGTGGCCCGCGTTGAAGGTGCCGTGGTCGACGCTTACCTCCACCGCACCTCGAAGGACCTCCCCGCCCAGGTGGGCGTGCTGTTCGCCGTCGAGGGTGAAGGTGCCGCTGCCGTCGAGGCCGCCCACGACGTCGCGCTCCACATCGCCGCGTACACCCCGACCTACCTGACCCGCGACGAGGTTCCCGCGGACCTGGTGGAGTCGGAGCGCCGTATCGCCGAGGAGACCGCCCGCGCAGAGGGCAAGCCCGAGGCGGCGCTCACCAAGATCGTCGAAGGCCGCATGACCGGCTTCTTCAAGGACTCCGTCCTGGTCGACCAGCCCTTCTCGAAGGACACCAAGAAGTCGATCGCCCAGGTCCTCAGCGACGCCGGAGTGAAGGCCACTGCCTTCGCCCGCTTCCGCGTCGGCGCGTAGGTCCACACGCCGGATCGGTTGTAACAATGGAAAGGGTGGCCGCCGCTGGTGGCCACCCTTTTTCGCGCCCACGCGGCGCACCGTATTCTTTTATCGATTGTGCAGAACGCACCGCTTTACGCCCTGGGAGGCATCATGGACAACCTTGAACCGGCAATCACGGGTGGCAAGAACGGACGACGGCGGGTGCTCCTCAAGCTTTCCGGCGAGGTGTTCGGGGGCGGCAAGCTTGGTGTCGACCCGGAAACGGTGAGGGCCGTGGCCAGGCAGATTGCGGCCACCGTGGGCGAGGTGGAGGTGGCGATCGTCGTCGGCGGTGGAAACTTCTTCCGCGGCGCCGAACTCTCCCAGAGCGGGATGGACCGCTCGCGCGCCGACTACATGGGCATGCTCGGTACGGTGATGAACTGCCTCGCACTCCAGGACTTCCTGGAGCAGGCGGGCGTCGAGACCCGGGTCCAAAGCGCAATCACCATGGGGCAGGTCGCCGAGGCGTACATTCCCCGGCGCGCCATCCGCCACCTGGAAAAGGGCCGCGTGGTCATCTTCGGTGCCGGCGCGGGACTGCCGTACTTCTCCACCGACACCGTGGCGGCCCAGCGTGCGCTCGAGGTGCACGCCGATGAGGTGCTGATGGCCAAGAGCGGGGTCGACGGCGTCTACACGGCCGATCCGCACAAGGATCCCTCCGCGGAGAAGCTCATCACCCTCTCCTACGAGGAGGCCCTGCGCCGCGATATCCGGGTGATGGACCAGACCGCGATGACCATGTGCAAGGACAACGACCTGGAGATGGTGGTGTTCGGTATGGAGGGCGAGGGCAACGTCACCCGCGCCATCCGCGGCGAGAAGCTCGGCACGCGGGTCACCAACTAGCCCGCGGGCTCCGAATCCGGGCCCCGGGGTCCGGTCGGTGAACTAGGATTGAACACTGGACCGGTTGCCGGGCAACTGAACGCAGAGCTAAGGAGACATCGTGATCGAAGAGATCTTGCTAGAGGCCACCGAGAAGATGGACAAGGCCGTCGAAGCGGCGAAGGTCGACTTCGCGACAGTGCGGACCGGGCGGGCCAACCCTGCGATGTTCTCCAAGGTCATGGTCAGCTACTACGGCGCCCCGACGCCGCTGCAGCAGCTCGCCTCCTTCCAGAACCCCGAAGCGCGCACCCTGCTGATCACCCCGTTCGACCGGGCCGCCCTCAATGACATCGAGCGCGCCCTCCGGGACTCCGATCTGGGCGCCAACCCCTCCAACGACGGCAACGTCATCCGGGTGGTGCTCCCCGAGCTCACCCAGGAGCGCCGCAAGGAATACGTCAAGCTCGTGCGCACCAAGGCCGAGGACGCGAAGATCTCCATGCGGAACATCCGCCGCAAGGCCAAGGACGGCCTGGACAAGGCCGTCAAGGACGGCGACGCCGGCGAGGACGAGGGTTCACGCGGCGAAAAGGAACTCGACTCCCTGACGAAGTCCCACACTGACACCATCGACGACATGCTCAAGCGTAAGGAAGCCGAGCTCCTCGAAGTCTGATGCATGTTCCTAAGCCCTCAGTGGGCGGCAACGTCCCCTCGGGTGACGGCGCCGCCCGGGACGCACCCGGTGGAAGCGCGCCCAGTCCGTCCGCTGCCTCAACCGCAGTCCCGCGGGTGACCGGCGCCGCGCCGGCGGCCGGCACGGCCGCCGGTCCCCGCACCGGCCCGGCCGGAGGTACCGCCTCCGTCCCCGCGGATCCCACGCCGGCCGTTCCGGAAACCCCCGGGCCCCTTCCGGCCACCGTGCATCCCGGCACGTCCGGGTCGCCCTCGCCCGCGGCCGCAGCGCCGGCCGGACCAGTGACCCGGCGCGAACTGCGTGAGGCGCGCAAGCGCAGTCCACGCCTTTTCCGCCGGTCACGCCGGCCGCCGCGCGAGCCCGGAGCGCCGTCGCGGGCCGGCCGGAACCTGCCGGCGGCCATCGGGGTCGGGGTGGGCCTGATGATCCTGGTCCTTGGCGGCCTCCTCTTCTTCCCGCTCGCCTTCGTCGCACTGGTGACGGTGCTGGGCGTCCTCGGCGTCCTCGAGGTCTCGCGCGCCCTTGCGGTGCGCCGCATCGGCATGCCCCTGGTTCCGGCGGTGGCCGCAAGCGTGGCGCTGCCCTTCGCCGCCTACTTCGGTGGCGCGGAGAGCCTTGCCTTCGCCTCGGTCTTCTCATTCCTGGCCCTGCTGCTGTGGCGGTCGCTCGACCCCGCACCGGGGGCGCCGCGGGCCGTGATGGCCGGCGCCTTCACCCTCCTGTGGGTGCCCTTCATGCTCAGTTTTGCGATGCTGCTGCTCCAGCTTCCCGGCGGGTACCTGCTCATCGCGACGCTCCTGCTGCTGGTCGTCGCCAACGACACGTTCGGTTACCTGGTCGGCGTGCTCTTCGGGAAGCATCCCATGGCGCCGAAGATCAGTCCGAAGAAGTCCTGGGAGGGCTTCGGCGGCTCGGTCGGCGGCGCCATGGTGATCGGCGCGCTGTGCGCGGTCTTCCTGCTTGACCAGCCGCTCTGGGTGGGTCTGGTCCTTGCCGTGGCCATCGTTGCGGCGGCCACCGCCGGCGACCTGGCCGAGTCGATGATCAAGCGTGAACTCGGCGTCAAGGACATGGGCACCATGCTGCCCGGCCACGGGGGAGTCATGGACCGGCTCGACTCGGTGGTCTTCGCCTCGCCGATGGCGTTCCTGCTGTCCGCTACATTGGTACCAGGGCTGATCTAGCGGACGGGGATTCCGCCAGCCTTTTTGGTCTCAGCAGAAAGACACAGGCACCATGGACGATGCTCGCCAGGGCAGCTCACCTTTTGCGCGCGTCGGCCGGCGCAGCTATGGCTACAACACCCGGCAGGTGGACCGTTTCCTGGTCCAGGCCCGCAACTTCTACAACAACGGTGAATCCGGCGACGGGCCGATCACCAGCGCCCAGGTCCGCGCCATCGTGTTCGAACCGGCGAAGGGCGGCTACGAGCCGCAGGACGTCGACGCCGCACTCGACCGGCTCGAGGACGCCTTCGCCCAGCGGGAACGCGACCAGCTGATCGAGGCCAAGGGTGAAGACGCCTGGCTGATGCAGATCGGCCGCGCCTCCGCCGTCCTGCGCGGCCGGCTCCACCGGGCCCCCGGCGAGCGTTTCCGCAGGCCGACCAGGAAAAAGGCGCTGAGCTACAACACCGGGGACGTCGACGCCCTGTGCGACCAGCTGCTGCGGTACTTCGAGAACGATCTGCCGCTGAGCGTCGACGTGGTGCGCCGGGCCGTCTTCCGGGAGACCGTGGGGGCCGCCGGCTACGAGGAGAACCAGGTCGATGCTTTCCTTGACCGGGTCGTCGAACTCATGGCCTCAATCGACTGACGGCTCGGCCCTCGGGCCGGCACGCCGGGGCTCGGGAGCCTCGGGTGTGTGAAGCCGCGCCAGCACGCGGGAGGTGCCCGCCGGCCGCCGGTCCCGGGTCGCCCGGGACACGACGATCATCACGAGGAACGCGGCCGGCACCGTCCAGAGCGCGGGCTGCCGGAGCCAGTCGAGGGACGCCGCCTCCGGGCCGAGGAGCGCGGCCGCGAGGATTGAGCCCCCGCACAGGACCGCGCCGGCGAGCATGCCGGCCACCGCGCCGGCGTCGGTCAGCCCGCGCCACCAGATGCCCAGCAGCAGCAGGGGGCACAACGTTGACGCGGTGAAGGCGAAGACCGAGCCCACGCTGCCGGCAAGCGCCAGGGAATCTGTCAGCAGCGCCAGGACCAGCGGCACCAGGGTTGAGAGGACGGCGGCCCGGCGGAACCCCCGAACGCTGCCGGAGAAGAACTCCTGGCTGACGACGCCGGCCAGCGAGACCACGAGGCCGCTCGAGGTGGAGAGGAATGCGGCGAACGCCCCGGCAGTGACCAACGCCGTCAGCGCGTCCCCGGCGGCGCCGTCAAAGATCCTTCCGGGCAGCATCAGCACCGTGGCATCGGCCGCCCCCGGCACCGCGAGGTCGGGGGTGTAGATGCGCCCGAGAATGCCGAAGAGGGTGGGGAAGAGGTAGAACACCGACAGCAGGGCCAGCACGATGAGGGTGGTGCGCCGTGCCGAGGCGCCGTCGGGATTGGTGTAGAAGCGCACCAGCACGTGGGGCAGCCCCAGGGTGCCGAAGAGCAGCGCGATCACCAGGGAGCTCGTGCTGTACAGGGAGGCACCGGCGGTGGTGTTCAGGTCCGCCGTGAACGCGGCGCCGCCGTCGGTCACGGGCAGGCCCTCCACGCCCAGGCGCAGCAGGATGAACACGGCGGGCACGGCCAGCGCCGTGAGCTTGAGCCAGTACTGGAAGGCCTGGACGAAGGTGATCGAGCGCATCCCGCCGCCCATCACGCCCGCGCACACCACGACGACGACGGCGAGCGGGCCCACCCAGGCCGGCAGCCCCGTCGTGATGCTCACGGTCAGCGCGGCCCCGTGGAGCTGCGGCACGATGTACAGCCAGCCCACGACGATCACGAGCAGGCTGGTGACGCGGCGGGCCGGAAGGGATTCCAGCCGTGCCTGCGCGAAGTCTGGGATGGTGTAGGCCCCCGAACGGCGCAGCGGTGCGGCGACGAACAGCAGCAGCATGAGGTACCCGGCGGTGTAGCCGATGGGGAACCACAGGGCGTCGGTCCCGGAGATGAGGATCAGCCCGGCGACGCCGAGGAAACTGGCAGCCGAGAGGTACTCCCCGCCGATGGCCGAGGCGTTCCACCAGGGCCGCACGGTGCGGGACGCCACGTAGAAGTCGCCGGTGGTCCGCGAGATGCGCAGCCCGTAGATTCCGATCAGGAGCGTTGTCACCGCCACGAGCAGCAGGGCGGCGTACCCGACGGCGGGGTTGAGCCCGAAGGCGTCGCCCACCTCGTCAGCCCTCATCGATCAGGTCCTGGAACCGCTTTTCGTTGCGTGAGGCGCTGCGGACGTACAGGGCCGCGCAGGCGATGGACAGCGGGTAGACCCCGAGCCCGAGCAGCAGCCAGGGCACGGGCACGGTGAGCACGGTGACCTCCCGGATCGAGGGAAACAGCCCGAGCAGGACCGGGATGCCGATCAGGATGATGAGGAACCCGCCGGCCACCACGAGCGCCAGGCGCAGCTGGGACCGGATGAGGGAGCCGACGAAGACCTCGCCGACCGCCGAGTGTTCGGCCACCTCGCGGGTCACCGGGAACGTCCCGGAACTGGGCCTGGCACTGGTGCGCGGGGCGGTGACCCGCACCCGGGCGGGGGGCCCGGAGTCGGGGGCAGGGGGCGGCCGGTGCGGCCCGGGGGTGGTCACGGCGGGCGGTCTAGTGGCCGGGCCGCAGGCGGGTCGCCTCGAGCTGCTCGCGGACGCCGGGCAGGTGCCTGCGGCTCACCGGCAGTTCGGCGTCGCCGACGGTCACGCTGGGGCGCCCCGCGCCCAGGCGCACCAGGCGCACCTGGTCCATGGCCACGAGGTATGACCTGTGGATGCGCAGGAATCCGGCATCGGCCCACTGCCGTTCGAGGTCGTTCAGCGGAATGCGGATCAGGTAGCTCGCCCCGGGAGTGTGAAGCCGGGCGTAGTCGCCCTGCGCCTGGACGTAGCGGACCTCATCGCGGCGGATCCTCCGGCTGATCCCGCCCTGATCGACCGTGATGACCTCCGGTGCCGCAGCGCTTCCCTCGGCGAGTTCGCAGATGCGCCGGACCGATTCGGACAGCCGCTCCCGCCGCACCGGCTTCAGCAGGTAGTCGACGGCCCGGAGGTCGAACGCCTCAAGCGCCCGGTCCTCGTCGGCGGTGACAAAGACGACGGCGGGCGGACGGTCGAGGGCAGCGATCGAGCGTGCGATATCGAGTCCGGACACGGCGGGCATGTGGATATCGAGGAACAGGGCGTCGACGTCGGACTGCTCGAGGGTGGCCAGCACCTCGGCGCCGCTCGAGGCGCGGTGGATGGTCCGGACCCTGCTGTCCTGGGAGAGCAGGAAGGCGAGCTCCTCCACTGCCGGAAGCTCATCGTCGGCGATGACCACGTTGACCATGATCCCTAGCGTACGCTCAGGCGCGGTTCCCGGGCTGGAACTTCGGGACCCGCAGCGTAATCAGGGTGCCGGCGCCGGGGGCGGTGTCGATGACCAGGCCGTGGTCGTCGCCGTACACCTGGCGAAGCCGCGAATCGACGTTGCGCAGGCCCACGTGGACCCCGTCGGCGTGGCCGGCGAGGACGGAGCGGAGGTGATCGGGCTCGATGCCCACACCGTCGTCCTCAACGGTGACCTCCGCGAAGGTCCCGGCGTCGCGGGCGGTGATGGTGATGTGCCCGGTGCCTTCCTTCGACTCAAGGCCGTGCCGCACCGCGTTCTCGACGAGCGGCTGAAGGCTCAGGAACGGGATGACCGTGCCCAGCACCTCCGGGCCGATCTCAAGCCGGACCTTCAGCCGGTCGCCGAAGCGGGCGCGTTCAAGGAGCAGGTACCGGTCGATGCTCCGGAGTTCCTCGGCCACAGTGGTGAAGTCGCCGTGGCGCCGGAAGGAGTAGCGGGTGAAGTCGGCGAACTCGACGACGAGGTCGCGGGCACGCTGCGGGTCGGTGTTGATGAACGAGGCGATGGCGTTGAGCGAGTTGTAGATGAAGTGCGGGCTGATCTGGGCGCGCAGCGCCCGGACCTCGGCCTCGATCAGCAGCCGGCGCGAGGAGTCGAGTTCCGCCAGTTCCACCTGCGTCGAAACCCAGCCCGCCAGTTCGTTCGTTGCGCGCACCAGGCCGGCATTGGCCTCTGCGGCAAAAGCGCCGACGGTCCCGACCACCCGCTGGTCCACCCGGATCGGCGCGACGACGAGCTCGCCCAGGCCGATGATGCCCGCCTGCTCCAGCTGGGGCCGGCGCACGATCTGCGTGCGTCCATTCGCCAGCGACCCGCCGATCGCGTCCATCACCCCGGCCGGAAGAGTGCGTGCGCCGTCCCAGCCGAGCACGGCCGCCTCATCGGTGATCATGAGGGTGTCGCACCGCAGCAGGCCCCGGAGGTGGCGGCTCGCCTTGGAGGCCCCCGCCGGGGTCAGGCCCTCCCGCAGGTGTTCGGAGGCGAGCGCTGCGGTGTGGAGGGTGGTGTAGGTGGCGCGGTCGGCGTCGGATCCGAGGTCCCGGAAGGAGCGGGATAACCGGAACCCGACCGAACCGACGACCGCGAGGGTGATGGCGGCGACGGCGAACACCAGGGCGGTGTCGACGGCGGGGCTGACCATGGCTCTACAGTAACGGCTCGGTCGACGACGGGCGGCGGGCCCGGCGGGCCGGCGGCCGACGGGCCGGCAGCTGAAGGCCGGCGCCGATTCCACAATTGGCAACCCCGCTCTGACACGTCTCCTCTGGCATCCCGGCCTGGCATCCCGGCCCGATATCCCGGCACTGACATCGAGCCTTTGACCGTTCGGCGCAGCGCGCCGCCCATTGGGCGCGGGGGCATTGCGCAGTGCTGGAAAAGCGCGCCGGCAGGAGTGAGAGTGAGTGAAGTCACATCGCAGGTCGACCCTGCCCGGCAATGCCGCCGGCACCGCAGGGAAAAGTCCAAGCAGAGGAGGAACAATGGGTTCGCACCCAATCGAACCGGACGGGGGATCGCCGGGCCCCGACGGCGGAACTCCGGAGACCGGCCGGACCGACGGCGTCCCGGCACACCAGGCGGCGCCGGCAGCCGGTGCCCACACTGCCGGTACGGCCAACCAGCCGGCCGTCGACTTCACGGCGGTTCAGGAGGCCGAGCAGTTCCGCGAACTGCGCAAGCGGCACCGCAGCTTCGTCTTCCCCATGGCCGTGGCGTTCCTGCTGTGGTACTTCGCCTACGTGCTGCTGGCCGACTACGCCCACGAATTCATGGCCACCCCGGTCTTTGGCAACGTCAATATCGGCATCCTCCTCGGGCTGGCGCAGTTCGTCAGCACGTTCGCCATCACCATGTGGTACGTCAGCTACGCCAACCGGCGGCTCGATCCCATCGCGGCCAACCTTCGGCACGAGCTTGAGAGTGCCGCCCCCGAAGCATTCAGCGATCCGACAGGCGGGAAGAAATGATCAGTCCCCTCTCTGCAGGTCCATTCCTGCCCCTGCAGACCACCGAGTCGACCCGCGTCGGCGAGCCCTGGCTGAACATCACGATCTTCGGCCTCTTCGTCGCGATCACGCTGGTGATCGTGCTGCGGGCCAGCCGCAACAACAAGACAGCGGCCGACTACTACGCCGCAGGCCGCTCCTTCACCGGCCCGCAGAACGGGACGGCGATCGCGGGGGACTACCTCTCCGCAGCCTCCTTCCTGGGCATTGTCGGCGCCATCGCCATCAACGGCTATGACGGGTTCCTCTACTCCATCGGCTTCCTCGTCGCCTGGCTCGTGGCCCTGCTGCTCGTTGCGGAACTGCTGCGCAACACCGGCAAGTTCACCATGGCCGACGTCCTCTCCTTCCGCCTCCAGCAGCGTCCGGTCCGCATCGCGGCAGCCATCACCACGCTGGCTGTGTGCTTCTTCTACCTGCTGGCCCAGATGGCCGGCGCCGGCGGCCTCGTCTCCCTGCTCTTGGGCATCGACGACCGCGTCGGCCAGTCCCTCGTGATCGCCGTCGTCGGTATCCTCATGATCATCTACGTCCTGATCGGCGGCATGAAGGGCACCACCTGGGTGCAGATCATCAAGGCCTTCCTCCTGATCACGGGCGCGTTCATCATGACCGTGTGGGTCCTCGCGATCCACGACTTCAACTTCTCCACCCTGCTCGGCGCGGCCATCGAAACCTCGGGCAACGCGGCGATCACCAGCCCCGGCCTGCAGTACGGCCTGACCGGCACCACCCGCCTCGACTTCATCTCCCTGGCGCTCGCCCTCGTGTTCGGCACGGCGGCCCTGCCGCACGTCCTGATGCGCTTCTACACGGTGCCGACGGCCAAGGAGGCCCGCCGCTCGGTGGTGTGGGCCATCTGGCTCATCGGCGCGTTCTACCTGTTCACCCTCGTGCTGGGCTACGGCGCCAGCGCACTGATCGGTGCCGACCGGATCGTCGCGGCGCCAGGCGGTGTCAATTCGGCGGCCCCGCTGCTCGCCTTCGAGCTCGGCGGACCTCTGCTGCTGGGCCTGATCTCGGCCGTCGCCTTCGCCACGATCCTCGCCGTGGTCGCAGGCCTGACCATCACGGCGGCGGCGTCGTTCGCCCACGACATCTACGCGAACGTCATCCGCCGCGGCAATGTCGACCCGGACGGCGAGGTCAAGGTCGCACGGCGCACCGTTGTCGTCATCGGACTGCTCTCCATCCTCGGCGGGATCGGGGCCTCCGGTCAGAACGTCGCGTTCCTGGTGGCCCTCGCCTTCGCGGTGGCCGCGAGTGCGAACCTGCCGACCATCCTCTACTCGCTGTTCTGGCGGAAGTTCAACACCCAGGGCGCCATGTGGAGCATGTACGGCGGCCTCGGCTCGGCGATCCTGCTGATCGCGCTGTCCCCGGTGGTATCGGGTGGCGAGACGTCGATGATCAAGGGAGCCGACTTCTCGATCTTCCCGCTCAACAACCCCGGCATCGTGTCGATTCCGCTGGCCTTCTTCCTCGGCTGGCTCGGGACCACGCTGTCCAAGAGGACCGAGGATCCCCTCGTCCAGGCGGAGATGGAGGTCCGCTCGCTCACCGGTGTGGGCGCCGAGAAGGCGGTCGACCACTAGGGCGCGGGCAACCACCTCCCCGACCAGCATCGACGAAGGGCCGCAGCATCAATGGTGCTGCGGCCCTTCGGCGTCCGGGCGGCAAGGGCCGTACCGGCCCGTGCCGTGTCCGAGCTAGTCGCTGGGGCTGATATCGGTGGTGAGGTCCTCCTCATCGCCGGACTCGCGGTCGGCCTCCTCGGCCGGGCCAGCAGCGACGTTGAGCCCGGGAGCCTCCTCGGGCTGGCCCGCTTCATCAGCGCCGCTGAAGTCGAAGTCGAGGTTGGCAGAGCCATCCGCGTCGTCGGCAGGGGCCGTCTGTTCGGTCCGTTCGCGGGGCACGGGGTTGGCCCCCTGGCTGAGTCCGTCACGGACCGGGCTCGACGGATCTTCTGATTCGGGGGCCATGATCTACTCCTTCGCAGGCGTGGTTGCACCTGTGCAGTGCGCCGTTCCGCCGGGACACCCGGCGGTGTTTCGACCCTAGCCCCGGCCGGGATGAACCAAAAGGGAAAAGAGAAGCGTGCCCGCCGGTGCCCGCCGCAGTAGGGCTCCGCCGAGGCATCCGGGTGCCACCGCCGCATGCCGGGGCATCGGTCAGGACGGCGGGCGCGGCCCACGGTGCAGCAGGGGCTCGACCCGGAAGGGAACGAGTTCACCCATCGCCAGGGACGTGTCGCAGCGTTCGACGCCGTCGCAGGCGAGGATCTTCCCGTTCACCCGGAACAGGTCCTCGGCGTCCGCCGAGACGACGCGCACGAGGATGTCGGCCTGCCCGCTGAGGCCGTAGGCCTCGATCACCTCCGGGATCTCGCTGATCCGGGCGGTGATTTCGGCGAGCTTCTGCTGCTGGACGTGGACATGGATGAAGGCCATCAGGGGATAACCCAGGGCGGCGGGATTGATGCGCCGTTCGAAGGAGAGGAAGACCGACTTCTGCTCGAGCCGGGTCATGCGGGCCTGCACCGTATTGCGTGAGAGCCCCAGTTTTTCGGCAAGGGCGACGACGGTCCGCCGGGGGTCCTTGGCCATCGCGAGGAGCAGGCGGAGATCGGTGCCATCGAGGGGTTGCATAGTGCGCAACACTAACACGTCTGGACCGCCCGGAATAGAGCATAATGCTCAATGAATAACATTTCGGTTGTGCCACCTGTGGTGTGTGAGTAGGGTCACAGGTACTTCGGGTAATGGCGCCCGGGGTGTCCTGGAGGTGCTGAGGCGCCGAGGACGGACCGGCCTGACAGTGAAGGCGAAGTGCAATTGTGGCTCTGAAAAACATCGAATCCGTTCCCGGCGGCCCGGGGGAGCCGGGCTCCGGACTCGTCCAGCTGATCACCGCCGACGGCGTCCGCGTTCCGGAACCGGCCTACGACGCGCTGGTCGCCGATATCGACGGCGCCGCGCTGCAGGGCCTCTACGAGGATATGGTCGTCGTCCGCAGGATCGACTCCGAGGCCACGGCGCTCCAGCGCCAGGGCGAACTGGCCCTGTGGCCGCCGCTGCTGGGCCAGGAGGCGGCGCAGATCGGCTCGGGCCGCGCGCTGCGCAGCGATGACTTCGTCTTCTCGAGCTACCGTGAGAACGCCGTGGCCTACTGCAGGGGCGTGGACCTCACCGACATCCTGCGCGTCTGGCGCGGCAACGCCTCCTCGGGCTGGGACCCCTACGCCATCAATATGGCCACCCCTCAGGTCATCATCGGAGCCCAGACCCTCCACGCCACCGGTTACGCGATGGGCATCCTCAACGACGGCGACGACGCCGTGGCGGTCAGTTACTTCGGCGACGGCGCCACGAGCCAGGGCGACGTCAACGAGGCGATGGTCTTCGCCGCAAGCTTCCAGGCCCCGGTCATCTTCTTCTGCCAGAACAACCACTGGGCCATCTCCGAGCCCGTCGGTCTCCAGGCCCACGTGCCGATCGCGAACCGCGCCCCCGGCTTCGGCATCCCCTCCGTGCGGGTCGACGGCAACGACGTGCTCGCCTGCCTCGCCGTCACCCGCCAGGCGCTCGCCCGGGCACGCTCCGGCGGCGGCCCGACCTTCATCGAGGCGGTGACCTACCGGATGGGCCCGCACACCACGGCGGACGACCCCACCCGGTACCGCGACGCCAACGAACTGGAGGACTGGGCCGCGAAGGACCCGCTGAAGCGCCTCGAGGCGCACCTCGACTCTCAAGGCCTGTTCGATGAGGCCTTCACCGCCACCGTGAAGGCCAAGGCCGATGCGGTCGCCGCCGAGCTGCGCGCCGGCTGCCTGGGCATGTCCGAACCGGCACCGTCGGACGTGTTCAAGCATGTCTACAGCACCCCGAACTCCTGGCTTGACCGCCAGCAGGACCACTACGAGCGGTACCTTTCATCCTTTGCCGACAGCGCATCCTCCGACGGGAACTCCTGATGTCCACTCTTACCTTCGGCCGCGCGATCAACGCGGGCCTGCGCCGGGCCATGGACAACGATCCCAAGGTGATCCTCATGGGCGAGGACATCGGCAAGCTGGGCGGCGTCTTCCGCATCACCGACGGACTGCAGAAGGACTTCGGCGCCCACCGGGTCCTTGACACTCCGCTCGCGGAGGCCGGCATCATGGGCACCGCCGTCGGCATGGCCTACCGCGGCTACCGGCCCGTCGTCGAGATCCAGTTCGACGGCTTCATCTACCCGGCGTTCGACCAGATCGTGTGCCAGGTAGCGAAGATCCACTACCGCACCCAGGGCGCGGTGAAGATGCCGATCACCATCCGGGTTCCCTTCGGCGGCGGCATCGGTTCCCCGGAGCACCACTCGGAATCGCCCGAGGCCTACTTCACCCACACCTCCGGCCTGCGCGTGATCAGCCCGTCGAACCCGCAGGACGCCTACACGATGATCCAGCAGGCCATCAGCTCCGATGACCCCGTGCTGTACTTCGAGCCCAAGCGCCGCTACCACGTCAAGGGCGAGGTGGACGAGGGCTCCGACCCGGCGGCCTCGAGCATGGAAAAGGCACGCGTCGTCACCGAGGGCTCCGACGTCACCCTGGTGACCTACGGGCCACTGGTTCCCACCGCGCGCGACGCCGCAGTGGCCGCCGGCGACGACGGCGTCTCCGTGGAAGTCATCGACCTGCGCTCGCTGGCACCCATCGACTTCGAGACCGTCGAAACCTCCGTCCGGAAGACCGGGCGCCTCGTCATCACCCACGAGGCCGCGCAGTCCGGCGGCCTCGGGGCGGAGATCGCCGCGAGCATCACCGAGCGGTGCTTCTACCACCTTGAGCACGCGCCGGTCCGGGTCACGGGGTTCGACATCCCCTATCCGTACTCCAAGCTCGAATTCCACCATCTGCCGGACCTCGACCGCATCCTCGACGGCGTCGACCGCGTGCTCGGCCGGCCCAACTCTCTGAGCGGACTCGAAAGGTAGTGGCAGGCGTGATCAAGGAGTTCCGGCTTCCGGACCTGGGCGAAGGCCTCACGGAATCTGAAATCGTCAACTGGCATGTGGCGGTGGGGGACACCGTCGAGCTGAACCAGATCATTGCCGATGTGGAGACCGCAAAGGCCGTCGTCGAGCTGCCCTCGCCCTACGCAGGGGTAATCGCCGAGCTTCACGAACAGCCTGGCACCGTCGTCGAGGTCGGCGCGCCGCTGGTGTCCTTCGAGGTGGCCGGGCCCGCGGGAGCGCCCTCCTCCACCGGCAGCGCCGCGCCCGCCGGGGACACAGGCGCCCCCGCCAAGCGTGAGCCGAACCTCGTCGGCTACGGTGCCGCTGTCGAGAAGGGCGGGCGGCCCGAACGGCGCGCCCGGCGCTTCGAGGCCCAGCTGTCGAGTGGGGCGAATCCTGCCGGAGGATCCGCCCTTCCCGGGTTGGCCGCAATTCCCGGGTCCGTGCCGATGATCGAGGCCGTTCCTGCCGTCCCTGCCCGCCCTGCCGCCGAGGCCGCTGCCGTGGCGCCTGCCCTCGAATCCGCCGGTCCGCATTCCGCCTCCCCGGTCCTTCCAATGATCAGCAGGGAGCGTCCGCGCTCGACTCCTCCGGTACGGAAGCTCGCACGCGATCTCGGCATCCGCCTCGAGGGAGTTCCGGGCACCGGACCCGGCGGGCTGATCACCCGGGACGACGTCCTGGCAGCCGCGCAGCCAGCTTCCGCGTCGGGTGCGGGCAGCGTCGCGCTGGCATCGGTCATCCCCTCACCGGCCACCTCCTCACCGGCCGGAGCGCGGGAGGCCGCCCGGGAGACGCGCACGCCGATCAAGGGGATGCGCAAGCACACGGCGGCGGCCATGGTGGCCAGCGCCTTCACCGCGCCGCACGTGACCGAGTTCCTGACCGTCGACGTCACTCCCACCATGGAACTCATCGGCCGGGTCAAGGAATCGAAGGTGTTCGCGGGTGTGCGGATCACGCCGCTGACAATCGTCGCGAAGGCCGTGTGCATCGCCCTGCAGCGCAACCCGACGCTGAACTCCCGCTGGGACGAAGCCGCCGGGGACATTGTGCAGTTCAACTACGTGCACCTCGGCATCGCCGCCGCAACCCCGCGTGGACTGCTCGTGCCCAATATCAAGGACGCCCACGACCTCAGCCTGCTGGAACTGGCGGGAGCGCTGACGGGCCTCACCGAGCGCGCACGCGCCGGTAAGACGGGGCCGGCGGACCTTTCGGGCGGCACCATCTCCATCACGAACATCGGTGTCTTCGGCATCGATGCCGGAACGCCGATCCTCAACCCAGGGGAAGCGGCGATCCTTGCCATGGGAGCCGTCCGCCGCATGCCCTGGGAATACGAGGGTCAGATCGCGCTGCGGTCCGTCATGACCCTGAGCCTTTCCTTCGACCACCGACTGGTCGACGGCGAGCAGGGTTCGCGGTTCCTCGCCGACGTCGGCACCGTTCTGGCCGACCCGGGGATGGTCCTCACGATGGTGTGACGGCCGTCGCCGCACACCGCAGGGGCCCGGTGCGGCCCCTGCAGGGTTCGGCGCGGGATCCGCGGGCGCGGGCACCTGCCGAAAAGGTAGCTACCCAGCAAAACCGTGGCGTTCGAGGCGGCTGGGTTGACGGCGGGGAGTAGAGTCGGGAACCAGCAGAAGGGCATCGGTTGAACACCGGCCCCGCCTGCGTGGAGGTGCGTGCTCCGCCCGGAGCGGGCGGGGATGGCACCGGGTGGCTCCAGTCCACCAATACCTTAATATCCACCATTGCAGCAGCCGATGCGCCGCGGATCGTCCTACAATCGACTGCGCAACGGGCCTGGACGTGGGGACCGGTCGGCGACGGCGGATGACCAGAACGGCAGCAGAGACGGGGGCGGACGGTGATTGAGAGGAATTCCCAGGCGGGGGACCAGCCGCGCGGTATGGGGGACCTCGCTGATCAGCTGGGGCTGCTTGCGCGTGAGATGCAGAAGGAGCAGGACACCGAGGCGGTCCTCGAAGACATCGTGCGGGCGGCGATCCGGTTGATCCCCCAGGTGGCGCACGCGTCGATCAGTCTGGCGAGGGCGCGTCGGACGGTGGAGTCCCGTGCCGCATCCGGCGACCTGCCCCGCAGGGTCGACGCAGTCCAAAGCGAAACCGGTCAGGGTCCGTGCCTTGATGCCGCCTATGAAGAGCAGATGGTCAGGGTTCCTGACCTGGGCAGCGAAACGCGCTGGCCCAGGTTCGCCCGGCGCGCCTGGGAGCTGGGTGCCCGGAGCATGCTGTCGTTCCAGTTGTTCGTTGAGGGCGACAGCCTGGGGGCGCTCAATCTCTATGGCGCCGAGGTCCACGCTTTCGATGACGAGAGTGAGCAGATCGGGCAGCTGGTCGCCGCCCATGCCGCCGTCGCCTTCGCCGGTGCCCTGGAGATCAGCCAGCTCAATGAGGCCCTCGTCAACCGGGATGTGATCGGCCAGGCCAAGGGAATCCTGATGGAACGCTTCAAGATCAGTGCACCGCAGGCCTTCGTGCTGCTCTCGGCGGTGAGTTCAACGACGAACACAAAGCTTCAGGTGGTCGCCGAACAGCTGGCCAGCACCGGCGATATTCGGGTGAACGGCCGCGGCAACGGCCACGCGCAGGCTGCAGCCGGAGGGTAGCGGCCGGCGGTCAGCTGTCTGTAGTCAGCTGTCGACGCGGGTGGTACGCAGCCGGGACCTCAACCGGGTACGCGGTGCGGGAGGTGACAGCCTGCCCAGATTCGAACGGTGTTCAGGGCTGTAGGGGGCGCGGCAGCAGTGGTAGCTTCCCCCGGAAAACATGTCATCGATGAGCTCATTGACGGCCTGCGAGATGCAGTCACGCTCCTGCGAGGGGAGCTGGATCAGCCCATGCAGGTAGGCATCGACCTCAAGCTCATCCATTGAGCCGCCCATGTTCAGGTAGTGCTGCACGACCTCGGCGAGTGACAGGCCGGAACACTCGAGGGCCTCGAAGGTGCGTTGGTGCTGCATGGGTCCCGTCCCTGGGGTGAGTCGGCGGCGAAAGCGGCCGGCGCCCCTGGTTAAGGCCCCCCTGACCCGTCACTCGGGACTCCTGCTTTCCGTACCCTCCCATTGTGTTCCCCGCACCTCAAGGAGCCCCCGTGGAAAACCTATGGTTTACCTCAAGAATGCTCGGCCGGCGCCCCGCTCAGCCGCCGGCAGCGGCGAGGAACCGGTCGCGCTGATGGGGGAGGAGCAGGCGCAGGAACTGTGGGTTCTCCCGCAGGAATTCACGGGATTCCGCACAGTATGGGGCGATATCGAGGCGTCGGCGGTGGGCGTTCATCAGGACCGACTGCATCAGCACGGGTTCGAGACCCATGGATCGGAATCGGCGGTCGATGACTGCCTGGATCAGCAGGACCTCCCCGCCCCGCAGCTCGTATTTGACGTACCCTGCCATCAGGCCGTCCCGGTACAGCTCGAACCGCGAATACAGCACATTGTCACGGAATGTCCCCCGCTGGCCCGTTGATTCCACCGGTACCGGCGCCTGCGCCGTCTGTTCCCTGTGTTCCAGCTCCTCGACCAGGGCCTCGTAATGCTCCCGCACCTCAGGCGGCGGGTACGCGGTGTCCATCAGTTGGTAGGTCAGGTTGCACATGGTGCGAAGCTGCCGCGTGGGCAGGGTGGAAAGGTCCGTGGGGAACTGGGCCTCGCCTGCCGACGAGCCGGACACAGCCGCCGGCCGGGGGGTGTGTCCCCACCGTGCGGCAGGGGCGTCGAGGTCGGGCGTGGGGAAATGAACATACAGAGCGTTGTTCATGAGAACTCCATGGTCGAGGGGCCACAGGCCTCCTGCTCGACCGGTCTCCTCAGTGTAGGTCGGAAGTCCGGAAAGGGAAAGGTCAGTTGGCTTATTAATTTCCCCACCGCCCGGAACTGCCCCGGCTATGGCCCCTGCCGGGCCCTGAACCGCTCCTCGTAGACGCGCTCCGCCTCCTCGAGGACGGCTGAATCGAGCTGCCCCCGAGGGCGGATGTCGGTCAGGAGCGGTTCGCAGTCCGGTCCGCGGCCGGCGCAGGTTCCGGTGAGGATCCAGGCATGGCGGTCCCGCTGCTCGCTCAGGTGCTTGTACTGGCAGATCTGGCGGGCCAGCCAGTCCTTCAACGGGCGGGTCCACCAGGCTTCCGGTGTCAGCGGATTCACCGAGAGGCCGGGGAGTGCCAGTCCGCTTTCGGTGTCGGTGCTCTGTGAGCCGGCATCCGCCTCATATCCTTGCGAGTAGCGCAGGCAAACGCCGTCCACCGTCGTAACCAGCCGCTCGAGTTCGGCCAGGTTTTTCACAAGGCTTCCTTCCGCCGTGGTTGTCATTGCCGCCCTTCGCGTCCGCCCGTTGAGAGGAACTTCGGGCCGGCCCGCATTCGGCCCCAGGCAGTGCCGGCGTGCGTGGCGTCCCGGTGTCCGGCAACCGGTCGCCGGACACCCGTCACGACGCTGTCCGAGGCCCCTCCGATAAATTCCTAAGCATGCTTAGTAGATTTCAGATTGCTCGACGGCGCCGGCCCGGTCAAGGATTTTCCCAGCGGCCGGATTCGACTTGCGCGGGACTCTGGTCAGGTGGCGGATGGCTCCGGTTCCTGTCCGCATGCTCCACGCAGTTCGGACAGGGCGTCGTCGGGCACCGCGTCGCCGGACTCAGCCAGCCGATCCGCCGGCGCCAGAATCGCCTCGGGTACCCCGGCGGTTCGAGCGGGAGCGATGAGGCTGCCGAGGATTTCCTTGTCCCGCACGCTGACCAAGCCGTCCTCGGTCACCGAGCAGATCTTCTCTTTTACCTCACCTGTCGCGGCGGTAGCGGCCGACGACACGGCGTCCCGGGCTGTGTCCTCGACCTGGGAGCACGCTCCCAGCAGCGCGGCGAACGGAACGGCGAGCAGGGCGAGGCGCAACTGTTTCCGGCCGCGGGTGTGGGTCTGGACGGTCATCAAAGATTCTCCTCGGTTCTGCGGAAGGCCGGCACAACAGGCCGGACGCCGCGCAATAGGTTGATTTTACCTCTGCTGGGGAGGGTTCAGGTGGCCGGAACTGCCGTGATTTTTCCTTCCCGGAAGGCATCGACGAACAGTGAATGGTCCCGGCGGACCTCCGCCGCGTAGGCCGTGGCGAAGTCGATGATGTCTTCGATGAACTCCTCCTCACGGCCCTCAAGCAATTCGATGATCGCAGTTTCGATGCGGAAGGGCACAAGATCGTGGTCGCTGTCCTCGTCGCTGGCACAGTGGATCTTGGCCGTGGCCTGGCCAAGGCTGGCCAGGACGGGTTCCATCTGGGACGGCTCCGTCAGGTCTTCCCAGTCGAGGTCCCGCTTGTAGGGGGAGAGTTCGCCGACGACGAAGGACACCCCGTCGATCGTGGTGTAGCCGAGGAACGGATCAGTGTGGGTCTGGAGTGAGCGCTGGCTGATGACTGCGCGGTGGCCGTCATCAATAAAGTAGGAGCGCACCCGTTCATCGGAGACGATCCGGCTGGGCGCGGCAACGTTCGACTGCTTCATGGTGAGGATGATGTCGTTTTCCTGGGCCTCGTCGAAGCCTTCGATGAGGACGTTGTAGGCGGGCAGGCCCGCACTGCCGATGCCGAAACCCTTCTTGCCGACGATTCCCTTCACCTGGTAGAACACCCGCCGCCGGGACCGTTCGCTGTCGGGAATGGTCGTCAGGTACTGCTCGAACGCGGCGTCCACCTTCCGGTACTCGGCCTCCTCAAGCGTGCGGATCGAGCCATCCTCGCGGAAGTGCCGTTCATAATCCTCGATCCGGGTCAGGGCGTCGAGCAGCGCGGTCCGTCTGGAGGCCCGGGCCTCCTGGAGGACGGCACGGACTGCCCCGTCGGTATTGGAAAGGCCGAAGGCGAAATCCTCATCTTCGGCACGGACATAGTCGCGCACCCGGTCCAGGTAGGCCTGCAGGTAGACCCGGGCGAGGTCGTGCACAGCCCGGGTGGGAAGTGCCTTCTGCCAGCACAGCAGGGCAAGGGACGCGGCGAAGCGGCGGAGGTCCCAGGAGAAATGGCCAACGTAGGCCTCGTCGAAGTCGTTGACGTCGAAGGTCAGGCGTCCTTCATTGCTCATGTAGGTGCCGAAGTTTGCGGCGTGCAGGTCCCCGTGAATCCACACGCGGCTCGTGCGCTCGTCGGCCCAGCGGTCCTCGAGGTCCGCCATATCGGCGTAGAAGAGCGCGGCACTGCCCCGGTAGAACGCGTAGGGGTCGGCGGCCATCTTCCGGAACCGGGCACGGAAAGCGTGAGGATCGGCCTCCATCAGTGCCTCGTGGGCTTCGACCAGGGTGTCGATGATGAGCTGCTGGCGGCGCGTGGAGTCGACCATGGAGTCAGACTACCCGCGCTCCGCAGCCTTGCGCAGGGGGGAAACGGCGGGTGCGCCTCGTGGAAATGGCAGGTGCCGGATCGGTGGAGCCGGGCGGGGAGCCCGGGGTACGCTTCGTCCGGAATCTGGCGGTCGATGGAACCGGCCGGCCGGTCCCATCCGGTCCGTGCAGCGGCCGGCCCCTGCCGGGCCGCGCGCAGGCCGCCCCGCGTACCCGAAGGAGAAGCATGGCAAAGCTGATCTACTCGATGATCACCTCGCTCGACGGCTACGCAGAGGCGGCGGACGGCGACCTCGGCGCCGGGGCCGAGATTGCGGAGGTGCACACCTTCATCGGTGACATTTTCCGCCCCGTCCGCACCTTCCTCTACGGCCGGCGGATGTACGAGACGATGGTGTTCTGGGAGACGGCGCATAACCTGCCCGACGTGCCTCCGCACATCCTGCAGTACGCCCGCGACTGGCAGGCCGCGGAGAAGATCGTGTACTCCACGACGCTGGAGTCGGTGTCAAGCGCGAAGACCCGGATCGAGCGGACCTTCGATCCTGATGCGGTGCGCAGGCTCAAGGCTGAGTCCGACTCCGACCTCACCGTCGATGGCCCGAACCTCGCGGCCCAGGCGATCGCGGCCGGTCTGGTGGACGAGTACCACCTGTTCATCACCACGAGTGTGGTCGGAGGCGGCAAGCGGTTCTTCCCCGACGGCGTGAGGCTGGATCTCCAGCTGGTCGAGGAGCGCGCCTTCGACAGCGGACTGATCTACGCCCGCTACCGGACCCGCTGAGCCGCACCCGGCGGCGCCGCTGCCGGAGCCCGATCCTCCGCCGGTGACCTCTCCAGCAGGCGTCGCCACCCGATCGCGTTGAAGTCCTTCCCTGGTGATCCCGCCCGAGGCGGGACAGGTTGGCCCTGGATTCACGTGCTCGACCGGCTCCCTGGCGCGGCGCGCCGTAAGCGGCGCTTCATTGAACTCCGTTGGAGTGGATGCCATTCTCGACGGGTTGCAGCTAACGGCCGAAGAGAACGGCCGGAACTCACGGCCGGAGCTACCGGCGGGCCGTGCCGGCAGCTCGTGCCGGCCGGAGACAGGACGGGGATTCAGTGGTGGAGGATGGAGGGCGCCCTCCCGGGGATCCGGTGCCCGATGGCGAACGGCAGCCGCTCGGGGCCGCGTTCTGGACGCTGTGGACCGCTTCGGGCTTCTCGAACCTCGCCGACGGCATCCTCAAGGTCGCCCTGCCGCTGATTGCCCTGCGCTTCACCGATTCCCCGACGCTGATCGCCGGCCTCGCCGTGGCCCTGTCGCTTCCGTGGCTGCTCTTCGCGCTCCCGGCCGGAGCGCTCGCCGACCGCGGCGACCGCCGCCGGATCATGCTCACGGCCAACACCGCTCGAGCCGCCCTTCTCCTCGCCCTCGTCGCTGCCCTGCTGTCGGGGGCGGAGCCGATCTGGGCCCTCTACATTGTGGCGTTCGGCATCGGCTGCTCCGAGACCGCCTACGACACCTCGGCCCAGTCAATCCTGCCGCAGGTGGTGCCCCGGCCGGTGCTCTCGCGGGCCAACGGCCGGCTCTTTGCAGTGGAACTGACGGCGAATCAGTTCATCGGGCCACCGCTGGGAGGAGCGCTCGTCGTCGTGGGGGCCACCCTGGCCCTGGCCCTCCCGGCGGCCCTGTGGGTCTGCGCGGTTGGCGCACTGCTGTTCGTACGCGGCAGTTTCCGGGTGGAGCGGACTACATCCTCCTCGATGCGTGCCGACATCGCCGAGGGGCTGCGGTTCCTGTGGAGCCGGCCGCTGCTGCGCACGCTCGCGGCGATGGTCGGGGGCTTCAACTTCGCCTCCAGCGCGGCGTTCACCGTCTTCGTGCTTTTCGCCGTCGGGCCTGGATCGGCCATGAAGCTTTCGGAGCCCGGTTTCGGGCTGCTGCTGACCTCAATCGCCGTCGGAAGCCTCCTCGGTTCGCTCGTCGCCGAAGGGATTGAGACGCGGCTGGGACGCTCCCGGTCCCTGGCCGTGGCGATCCTCGCGAGCGTCCCCCTCATCGGCATCCCGGCCGTGACCGCCGACCCGGCGTTCGTGGGCCTGGCCTTCTTCGTGGGCGGGGTGGCCATCGCCGTCTGGAACGTCGTCTCGGTCTCGCTGCGGCAGCGGATCACTCCGGACCGGCTGCTCGGACGGGTCAACAGCACCTACCGCCTGCTGGCCTGGGGCACGATGCCGGCCGGTGCGGCCGCCGGCGGGCTGGTGGCCCAGTACTTCGGGCTGACCACGGTGTTCGCCGCGATGGGCATCCTGTCCCTGGCGCTGCTGCTCGGCATGCGGGTGGTGACCGAACCGGCCATTGAGGCCGCGGAGCGCGACGTCGAAGGCGCCTGAGCGGGCGCCGCGGTGACGGACTGCAGCCCCGGACGGACCGCCCGCGGCGCGCCGCGCTGACGGACGGCGGGCCCGCGGGGTTGGCTGCCCGGCCGCGCCCCCGGCCGGCGCAGTGCGGTTCCGGCGGGCCTACCGTAGTTCGAGAATCAGTTCCTTGACCACTGCGCCGCGGGCGTTGGCGAAACCCTGGGCCTCGCCCACGCGCTGGAAGCCCCACCGCTCAAGAATGCGGATCGAGCTGACGTTGTCGACCACGGCCCGGGCGCGCAGGGGCCGTTCGGTCACCTCGGCGAGGAACTGGCCCACCGCCGCCGTCGTGATGCCCTGGCCCCAGCGGGCCTTGTCCACCCAGTAGCTGATTTCGGGGGTCTCCTCGTCCTTGTAGGCGAGGATGCTGCCGACGACCTCGCCGTCCGCGAGGATGGTGCGCACCGTGATCTTGGGGTTGTTGAGGATGTCCTGCCAGTGGTGGTCGAACACCCCGCGGTCCGATGGATTCTTCGCGGCGAAGGCCGCCATGTGGTTGGCGCTCGGGTCCAGCTGGTGGGTGAAGAACTTATCCAGGTCGGCGGCTTCAACGGGGCGGAGTTCAATCACGGCGGAACTTTCGGTTAGGAGGCACTGTCGGTTAGGAGGCACTGTCGGTGAGGAAGCACAGTCGGTTGGGCGGCACTATCGGTATCGGTAAGGAACCAGCGTACCTGCGGGTTCGGCGGATGCCGGGCTCAGGCGTTGAGTGCGGCCCACGCCATGTTCTCCAGCAGGAGGCGCAGGCCGCCGAGATCCCTGCTGCTCCTGCTGCCCTGGGTCGTGTGCGGGGTTGAGTTGATGAGCCCGAACACCGCGTGGGCCTTGCGGCGCAGCTGCACCAGGTCGGCGCCCGGAGTGCGGTCGGCCATCGCCTCGACCCACACCTCGAGGTAGCGGCGCTGCAGGGACCTCACCGTCTGGGCATCCTCCCTGGACAGGCTGCTGAGGTCGCGGTCCTGGACGCGGATGACGTTGGCATTGCTGAGGGCAAAATCGACCTGGAACTCGATGAGTCCGCGCAGGGCGCTGTCGGCGTCGGCGGAGTTGGCCAAGACGGCCCGCCCGCCGTCGAGAAGGTCTTCGCTCACTCCGGTCAGGAGCGCCGACAGCACTGCCGGCTTGCCGCTGAAGTGCCGGTAAACAGCTGGCCCGCTGACGCCTGCGGCAGCGCCGAGGTCCTCAATGGAGACACCGTTGTACCCGCGCTCCGCGAAAAGCTGGGCTGCCGCGCCCAGGAGGGCGGCGCGCCGCGAGGCCTTGGCCAGGCTGCGGCCCGTGACCCGGTCGACGGTGGGCGGTGATTCCATGACAATATCCCCCTGTTGGTGTGTGTGCTCTTATTGTGGTGGACAGGCCGGTTAATCGCCACTAACCTAAATTCGGTTAGCGTTTACTAACTTAATTCGTTTGAGGGAAGAGTCGATGGAGACGCTCACGTCGAAGGTGGACACCACCTCGCTGGAATTCTTGGAGAACGACGCCGCGCAGCGCCGCCTGGCCGGTGAGCTCGGCGACCGGCTCGCGGAAACCGCCCTGGGCGGACCGCCGCGGTCCCGCGAGCGGCACGTGGCCCGCGGCAAGCTCCTGCCGCGCGAACGCATCGACTTCCTGCTCGACGACGGCAGCCCCTTCCTCGAGATCGCGCCGCTGGCGGCCAACGGCATGTACGACGACGAGTCCCCGGGAGCCGGCGTCATCGCGGGCATCGGCCTGGTCCACGGCCGGCACGTCCTGGTCATCTCCAATGACGCGACGGTGAAGGGCGGTACCTACTACCCGCTCACGGTGAAGAAGCACCTGCGGGCCCAGGAGATCGCGCTCGAGAACAACCTGCCGTGCGTCTACCTCGTCGACTCCGGCGGGGCCTACCTCCCGAAGCAGGACGAGGTGTTCCCCGACCGCGACCACTTCGGCCGCATCTTCTACAACCAGGCCACCCTGTCGGCGCGGAAGATCCCCCAGATCGCCGCGGTGATGGGCTCCTGCACCGCCGGCGGCGCCTATGTCCCCGCCATGAGCGATGAAACGGTGATCGTCCGGAACCAGGGCACCATCTTCCTGGGCGGGCCGCCGCTGGTGAAGGCCGCCATCGGCGAGGTTGTCACGGCGGAGGAACTCGGCGGCGGCGAGCTTCACTCCCGGGTCTCCGGAGTCACCGACCACCTCGCGGAGAACGATCATCACGCCCTCGAGATCGTGCGTGACATCATCTCGACGCTCCCGGTCCAGCGGCCGGCCGAGGAAGCCGTTCCGGTGCAGCCCCCCGCCGTCGACACCGACGAGCTGTACGGTGCCGTGCCGGTCGACGTCAACGCCTCCTACGACGTCCGAGAGGTCATCGCGCGCCTCGTCGATGGAAGCCATTTCCACGAGTTCAAGCGTGACTACGGCACCACGCTGGTCACCGGTTTCGCCACCCTGCACGGGCACAAGGTCGGGATCGTCGCCAACAACGGAGTGCTCTTCAGCGAGTCGGCGCTCAAGGGCGCCCACTTCATCGAACTGTGCGACCAGCGCGGCATCCCGCTGATCTTCCTGCAGAACATCTCCGGATTCATGGTCGGCAGGGACTCCGAGGCCGGCGGTATCGCCAAGAACGGGGCCAAGATGGTCACCGCGGTGGCCACCTGCCGCGTTCCCAAGCTCACAGTGGTGATCGGGGGCTCCTTCGGGGCGGGCAACTATTCGATGTGCGGGCGGGCCTATTCCCCGCGCTTCCTGTGGATGTGGCCCGCGAGCCGCATCTCCGTCATGGGCGGAAACCAGGCCTCCTCGGTGCTCAGCACGGTCAAGCGCGACCAGCTCGAAGCGCGCGGGGAAGCGTGGAGCGCCGAGGAGGAAGCGGCCTTCACCGCCCCGATCCGGGAGCAGTACGAAGCCCAGGGAAGCCCCTACTACTCAACGGCCCGGCTGTGGGACGACGGCATTATCGACCCCGCCGACACCCGCACCGTCCTCGGCCTTGCCCTCGACGTGTGCGCCAACAGCCCGTTGCCGGAGACCTCCTTCGGCCTCTTCCGGATGTGAGAGAACTGCCCATGACTGCTCCCCACCGGCCGCCGTTCTCGACGGTCCTTGTTGCCAACCGCGGTGAGATCGCCTGCCGGGTGATCCGCACCCTGCGCTCCCTGGGCATCCGCTCCGTCGCCGTCTACAGCGACGCCGACGCCGGGGCCCGCCACGTCCAGGAGGCCGACACCGCCGTGCGGATCGGTCCCGCCTCCGCGGCCGAGAGCTACCTCAGCGCCGAGGCGATCCTCGCCGCCTGCCGGCGGACCGGAGCCGAAGCGGTCCACCCGGGCTACGGGTTCCTCAGTGAGAACGCCGGGTTCGCCCGGGCGCTGGCGGAGGAGGGCATCGTCTTCATCGGCCCCGACGTTCACGCCCTGAACGTGATGGGTGACAAAATCCGTTCGAAGAACCACGTGGCAGGCCACGGCGTGCCCGTGGTTCCGGGGCTCGCCGAGCCGGGCCTGACGGACGAGCAGCTGATCGAGGCCGCCGGAAGCATCGGCTACCCGCTGCTCATCAAGCCCTCGGCCGGCGGCGGCGGAAAAGGTATGCACGCCGTGTACGGGCCGGAGGAACTGCCGGCGGTGCTGCTGACCGCCCGGCGCGTTGCCGCTTCCGCGTTCGGCGATGACACCCTGTTCCTCGAACGGCTCATCCCCACGCCGCGCCACATCGAGGTGCAGGTGCTCGCCGACCAGCACGGGAACGTCGTCCACCTGGGGGAGCGCGAGTGCTCATTGCAGCGCCGCCACCAGAAGGTCATCGAGGAGGCGCCGTCGGCTCTGCTCACCGAGGCCACCCGGGCGCGCATCGGCGAGGCCGCCTGCAACGCCGCGCGCAGCGTGGACTACACCGGGGCGGGAACCGTCGAATTCCTCGTCTCGGATGCCTCGCCGGACGAGTTCTTCTTCATGGAGATGAACACCCGCCTGCAGGTGGAGCACCCGGTGACCGAGCTCGTCACCGGCGTCGACCTGGTTGAGTGGCAGGTGCGCATCGCCGGAGGGGAGGCGCTCGCCTTCGGTCAGGACGACGTCGTCCTCACCGGCCATGCCGTGGAGGCGCGGGTCTACGCGGAGAACCCCGAGGCAGGCTTCCTTCCCTCCTCCGGAACGGTGCTGCGCCTCGAGGAACCGGCGGGCGAGGGAATCCGGGTGGACAGCTCGCTGCTGCCCGGGCTCACCATCCCGGCCGCCTACGATCCGATGCTCTCCAAGGTGATCGCGTGGGGTGCCGACCGGACCGAGGCCCTCGACCGGCTCGACACGGCGCTCGCCTCCTCGGTGGTGCTCGGCATCGACACCAACACCGAATACCTGCGCCTGCTCATCGGCGACGAGGACGTCCGGGCCGCGCGGCTCGACACCACCCTGATCGAGCGGAAGCTGCCGGAGCTTGCCTTCCGGACGGTCACCGACGAAGAGCTCGCCGTCCTCGCTGTCGGCATGCTGGAGTCCGATCCGCAGGGCGCCGGGGGCTCTCCTGCCGCAGCGGGGGAGCTGCCGCCCTGGCAGCGCCGGGACGGCTTCCGGTTGGGCGTGCCCCAGCCGCGCCGGCTGAGCCTCGAGGTGGGCCCCGACGACGTGCGTGAGATATCGGTCCTGCCTACCGACTCCGCGAGGCCGGCTGGGACGTACGCGGTCGCCGTCGATGGCGGGCCGACCCGGACCGTCCGGCTCGATCCCGCAGGCGGCGCCGTCGTGGACGGCGTGCGCACCGGTGTGGCGATGGTGCACGCCGACGGCGTGTCCTGGTTGGGGGAGGACGGCTGGTCGGTCTCGGTGCGCGGGCTCAGCCGCAGCGCCCGTTTGCAGGCCCAGCTCGCCCTGGTGGCCCGCGCTGCCGGAACCGCCGATCCGCTCGTGCGCAGCCCCATGCCGGGCACCGTCGTCTCGGTGTCCGTCAGCGATGGGGACGCCGTCGAGGAGGGCCAGGTGCTCCTGGCCGTCGAGGCGATGAAGATGGAGCACCAGCTGCGGGCCGCCGTCGCCGGTACCGTCCACCTCACCCTGAAACCGGGAGATCTGGTGCGGGCCGATCAAGTGGTCGCGAGCATCCATGTCGAGGAGGCCGTCCCGGCAGCGGAACCCGCCGGGCGAGACGCGGCGGATCAGGACGCGGCGGATCAGGACGCGGCGGATCAGGACGCGGCGGATCAGGACGCGGCGGATCAGGACGCGGCAGATCAGGACGCGGCAGATCAAGAAACAGCAGCGCAGAAACCAACAGCGAAGGAAGTATCAGCACGATGAACTTTGAACTGTCTGAGGAGTACCAGGACCTCGTCGACACGGTGCGCGAATTCGCCGACGAGGTTGTCGCGCCGGTTTCCGCCAAGCACGACGAGGAGCACAGCTTCCCCTACGACGTGGTGAAGCAGATGGCTGACATGGGCCTGTTCGGCCTGCCGTTCCCCGAGGAATACGGCGGAATGGGCGGAGACTACTTCGCGCTGTGCCTCGCGCTCGAACAGCTCGCCCGGGTCGACCAGTCGGTGGCCATCACCCTCGAGGCCGGTGTCTCCCTCGGCGCCATGCCGATCTATCGGTTCGGCACCGAGGAACAGAAGCAGACCTGGCTGCCGTCGCTGGCCTCCGGCAAGGCCCTCGGCGGGTTCGGCCTGACCGAGTCCGAGGCAGGCTCCGACGCGTCCGGCACCCGCACCACCGCCCGGCTCGAGGACGGCCCGAACGGCCGCGAGTGGGTCATCAACGGCACCAAGGAGTTCATCACCAACTCCGGCACCGACATCACGAGCCTCGTCACGGTCACCGCGGTGACCGGCACCTCCGAAGGCCCCAACGGGACGGTGAAGAAAGAGATCTCGACGATCCTCGTTCCCTCGGACACCCCCGGGTTCACTGCAGAGAAGGCCTACAACAAGGTCGGCTGGAACGCCTCCGACACCCACCCGCTGACCCTGCGCGACGTCCGGGTGCCCGAGGCGAACCTGCTGGGTACCCGCGGCCGCGGCTACGCGAACTTCCTGCAGATCCTCGACGAGGGCCGGATTGCCATCGCGGCGCTGGCCACCGGAGCGGCGCAGGGCTGCGTCGAGCAGTCGCTGCGGTACGCCAAGGAACGCCAGGCGTTCGGCACCAATATCGGCTCCTACCAGTCGATCCAGTTCAAGATCGCCCGCATGCAGGCGCGGGCACACACCGCACGCCTCGCCTACTACGACGCCGCCTCGCGGATGCTCGCCGGCAAGCCGTTCAAGACGCAGGCCTCCATCGCCAAGCTGGTCGCCGGCGAGGCCGCGATGGACAACGCAAGGGACGCGACCCAGATCTTCGGCGGGTACGGTTTCATCAACGAGTTCACCGTCTCCCGGCACTACCGGGATTCGAAGATCCTCGAAATCGGCGAGGGCACCACCGAGGTTCAGCTCATGCTGATCGCCCGCGAGTTGGGCCTGTAACCTGCCAGCAATGGAGTTGAAGGAGACGCAGTGATCGACAAAGTTGTGGCAAGCGCGGCGGAGGCCGTCGCCGACATCCAGGACGGGGCGAGCCTCGCCGTGGGCGGGTTCGGTCTGTGCGGGATTCCCTCGGTCCTGATCGACGCCCTGCACGCCCAGGGCACCGGGAACCTTGAAACCATCAGCAACAACTGCGGGGTGGACGAATGGGGGCTCGGTGTCCTCCTGATGGACCACCGGATCCGCCGCACCATCAGCTCCTACGTGGGTGAGAACAAGGAGTTTGCCCGCCAGTACCTCTCGGGCGAACTGGAGGTTGAGCTGACCCCGCAGGGCACCCTCGCCGAGAAGCTGCGGGCCGGCGGCGCCGGCATCCCGGCGTTCTACACCACCGCCGGGGTGGGCACCCTCGTGAGCGAGGGCGGACTGCCGCAGAAGTACGACGCCGACGGGAACGTCCTCCTCTCCTCCAAACCCAAGGAGGTCCGGACCTTCGACGGCGTCGACTACGTGCTCGAGGAATCGGTGCGCCCCGACTTCGCCCTGGTCCATGCCTGGAAGGGCGACCGCCACGGCAACCTGGTCTTCCATGCGACGGCCGCGAACTTCAATCCGTTGTGCGCCCAGGCCGGGCGGATCACCATCGCGGAAGTCGAGGAACTGGTGGAGCCGGGGGAGCTCGATCCCGAACACATCCATCTCCCCGGGATCTTCGTGCAGCGGGTAGTGCACGCGCCCGGCGTCGAAAAGCGGATCGAGAAGCGCACCGTCTCGCTGTCGGCCACCGAACCATCACCAGCCAAGGAGGTCTGAGACGTGGCACTGACTCGAAATGAACTCGCCGCCCGGGTGGCCCGGGAGCTCGAAAACGGGCAGTACGTCAACCTCGGCATCGGGATGCCGACGCTGATCCCGAACTACATTCCGGAGTCCGTCGAGGTGGTGCTTCACTCCGAGAACGGCATCCTCGGGGTGGGACCGTATCCGACGGAAGAGCAGTTGGACCCCGACCTGATCAACGCCGGCAAGGAGACCGTGACTGTCAATGCCGGTGCGTCGTTCTTCGATTCGGCCGCGTCCTTCGGCATGGTCCGCGGCGGTCACGTCGACCTCGCCGTGCTCGGAGCGATGGAGGTCGCGGCCAACGGTGACCTGGCGAACTGGGTCATCCCGGGAAAGATGGTCAAGGGGATGGGTGGTGCCATGGACCTCGTGTTCGGCGCCAAGCGGCTGATCGTCATGATGGAGCACGTCGACCGTGCAGGAAATCCCAAGATCGTTGAACGCTGCTCCCTCCCGCTGACGGGCAGGGGCTGTGTCGACCGCATCATCACCGACCTCGCGGTGATCGACGTCGATTCAACGCGCGGGGGCGGAACACTTGTGCTGCGCGAAACGGCACCGGGCGTGAGCGTTGAGGAAGTTCTCGCCAGGACCGGGGCTCCGCTTGAGGTCCGCATCGATGGGTGAGCCGCAGGAGCCGGCGCCGGGCGAGGTGATCGTGCAGCGCGGGCTGTACTTCGATGAGCTGAGGACAGGGGTGAGGTACGCCCACCGTCCGGGCCGAACCCTGACCGAGGCCGACAATGTGCTCTTCACGACCCTCACCATGAACACGCAGGGCCTTCACCTCGATGCCGCCTGGTCCCAGGGCCAGCCCTTCGGCCAGCGGCTCGTCAACTCGATGCTCACCCTGGCGACGCTCGTGGGCCAGTCGGTGACCCAGCTCACCCAGGGCACCATCGTGGCCCAGCTCGGGCTGACGGACATCCGGTTCCCGCATCCGCTCTTCCACGGCGACACCCTGTACACCGAAACGGAGATCACCGGGGTGCGGGAATCGTCCTCCCGCCCTGGACAGGGCATCGTCACCATGGTGCACACCGGCCGGAACCAGGACGGTGTCGTCGTCGCTTCTGCGGAGCGCTCAGTGCTGATGTGGTCAAGGGCGGGACATGAGGCGTCAGGATCTGAGCCGGCGGGATCTGAGCCGGCCGGACCTGAAGCTATCGGGCATCAGGCGGCGGGCTCGTGAGCGGCTTCACAATGGGTCCGTCGCTGCTGTTCTGCCCGGCGGACCGGCCCGAGCGTTACCGCAAGGCCGCCGAGCGGGCCGACGCCGTCATCCTCGACCTTGAGGACGCCGTCGCGCCGGATAACAAGGAGGCGGCACGGGAGGCGCTCGTCGACAGCGCACTGGATCCGGAGCGCACCATCGTGCGGATCAACCCTGTTCCGACGGGCGACTTCCTGCGCGACTGCGCGGCGCTGCGCCGCACCTCCTACCGCACGGTCATGCTGGCCAAGGCCGGATCCGGTGGTGACCTCCGCGATGTCGGACTGCACCTGCCGTCCTATGACGTGATCGCCCTGTGTGAGACGGCCTCGGGGATCCTTAAGGCACCGCACATCGCGATTCAGCCGAATGTCACCGCGTTGATGTGGGGCGCCGAGGATCTTGTCGCCTCGCTCGGGGGTACCTCGAGCCGCCGCAAGGACGGCACCTACCGTGGCGTGGCCGCGCATGCGCGGTCGCAGGTCCTCCTCGCCGCGGGTGCGGCGGGCATCCCCGCCATCGACTCCGTCTATCTCGACATCCCCGACCTTGACGGGCTCGCGGCCGAGGCAGAGGATGCCGCGGCCTCTGGGTTCTTCGCGAAAGCCTGCATCCATCCCAGCCAGGCCGAGCCGGTGCGCAGGGCCTACGCACCGAGTGATGAGGAAGTCGAGCAGGCCCGTGACCTGCTGCGTGAGGCAGCCGACCGGGGCGGGGTGTTCCAGTACCAGGGGCGCATGATCGACGGTCCGATCCTGAGGCATGCCGAGCAGGTGCTTTCCCGGGTCCGCGGCTGACGTCACGGCCCGAAGCGTCCGTACCGGCGAAGCTTACGGAGATGGTCACCATGCGGGGATCACACCGCTCATGAGATGCGCGGTTCGCTGTCCAGCCTGCGTGCTTCCGGGCCTTCCGGGTCCTTCCGGTGGGGGAGCGGTTCGGGTACGAGCGGGAATCACCCGTTCACGGCATGCGCAGTTCGCTGCCCGGACTGCGTGCTGCCGGGTCATTTCGGTCCCTCCGGTGGGGGAGCGGCTCGGGTACGAGCGGGAATCACCCGTTCACCGCATGCGCGGTTCCCTGCTCGGACTGCGTGCTTCCGGGACTTCCGGGGCCCTCCGGTAAGGGAGCGGGCCGCTCCCGAGCGGGAATCATCCGTTCACGGCATGCGCGGTTCCCTGCCCGGACTGCGTGCTGCCGGGTCACTTCGGTCCCTCCGGCTGGGGAGCGGGCCGCTCCCGAGCGGGAATCATCCGTTCACGGCATGCGCGGAGCCCCATCTGGGTTGTGCCCTTCCAGCTCTTTGCAGGTCATTCCGGCCGGGGAGCGGCCCTCGTTAGAACGGAGGCGGCTCGGCCAGTTGTCCCGGAGGCGCCGTCGTGTAGTGGCGGCCGGTGGGGGACTTCCACTTCAGGGTACCGGCGTCGTTCTCCAGGAGGTTCCAGCAGGTCACCGACTTGTACATGAGGTGCTTGCGGCAGAGATGGGCGAGATTTCCATGGTCCGTCGGCCCGCCCCGTGACCATGGAATGCTGTGGTCGATGTCGGAGTGTGCCGCCGACCGCCCGCACCCGGGGAAACGGCAGGTCGCGTCGCGGTACCGGAGCCACCTCCGCAGCGTCGTGGATGGCAGCCTGGCCTTCCGGCCCAGGGCCAGCACGTTCCGGCCCTCGGAGGTCAGCAGGGGAAGGAAGGTTCCGGACAGCGCCGCAAGTTCCCTCGCGGTTTCGGGGCTGATGGGCCCGTATCCCTCAAGTTCGGCGGGGTGGTCGGCGACTCCGAGGAGGGTCTGGACATCCATGGTGACCAGAACGTCGGCGGGCGCCGATGGATCGCTTCCACCCGCCGGGAGGGCCGTCTTGGTCAACAGATCGGCAAGGACGTCGGCTCGCAGCTGGGTGAGAGTCCTCGGCTCGTCCGGGCACTGCACCGCTCTGGCCAGAGTGGTGAGGCGGTTGTAGGCGGCCGTCGCCGTGTCCGCGGGAAGGTAGGCGGAGAACCAGCACATCCCGTCGAGATCCGGCGTCAGGGAGACCCTGCGGTCGGCTGCTGCTTTCCGTGCGCGCTGCAGAATCGTCTCGGGGTGATGTTTCTCCCGCTCACGCCGGCTGCTGCGGGCCAGTTCGGCCGTCGTCTGGGTAGGAGCATCGGCAAGCAGGTGCTCCTCGAAGCCGGCCCGGGCGTCGGGTGGCAGGAGGAGTGCGTCGTCGACGATCGTCTCCGCCTGGCGGTAATTGAGCTCACCGGTACGCAGGGCAGTGAGGGTTGCCGGGAAGTCCTCGCACAGCAGGCGGGCGGTCCTCAGCTTCCCGAGCGCGGTGCGCTCTGGAACACGTAGCGCACAGGCGGCCTCGGTGGCGGCGAGGCTAGTTGCGAGTTCTTCGTCGAGCCGGCGGAGCGCCGCCCGGGTGCTCCCCTTGATTTCGGCAGGTTGTGGGAGAGAATCCCTGGCTGCGGCGTCGAGGAAGCTCTGTTCAAGCAGGTGCAGGACCCGTGCCTGGCCTGCGTGTGCCCAGTTGATCAGCGACTCAAGTTTCTCGAGGGCGGCCACGAGGCCCGGCCCGTCGAGCAGTTCGGGGGAGAACAACTGGATCGCGCCGCTGAGCCCCGCCGGGACGGGAATCTCCCGTGTGGTGGATGGCTGCGTCGGTGCTTCCATGACCCCACTCTGTCACCCGCCACCGACATTTCTGGCGGGCCGATCGGCTGACCAATCACTCGAGGCCCGTCCTCGGGCGCACCTGAAAAGCCCTGCGAAATAGGTTCACCTGAAGGACGGGGAATGTGCCCGGGGCCACAACCGTTGTCCCCATATGAGAATTGGAATTGCAGGAGCCCACGGAAAAATCGCCCGCGAACTGACCCGCCGGCTGGTGGCGCAGGGCCACTACGTCACCGGACTGATCCGCAACCCCGACCACGCGGCAGACCTTCGACAGGACGGGGCCGACCCGGTGGTTCTCGACCTCGAGTCGGCCACCGCCCAGGAAGTGGCCGATGTCCTCACAGGGGCCGACGCCGTCGTCTTCGCCGCCGGAGCCGGGCCCGGCAGTGGCGTTGAACGCAAGGACACCGTCGACCGCGCAGCGTCGGTGCTGCTCGCCGACGCCGCGGAACTCGCGGGAGTTGGACGCTTCCTCCAGATCTCCTCGATGGGCGCCGACTCCGTCGACGGCGGCGTCAGGCCCGAAGGCATGGATGACATCTTCTACGCCTACCTGCTGGCCAAGCTTGCGGCCGAACAGGACCTGCAGGCCCGAAAGCAGCTGAGCTGGACGATCGTCCGGCCAGGAGGGCTCACCGACGAACCGGGCACCGGCCGGGTGAAGCTCGCCGCCAAGACCGGTTTCGGCTCCATCCCGCGCGCCGACGTCGCCTCCGTCCTCGCCGCACTCCTGGTCGGCAACACCGGCCGCTCAGCGGTTCTCGAACTCACCTCGGGGGAACAGACGGTGCGCGACGCCGTCAGCGCGCTCGCCTAGCGGCCCGCCCGTTTCTGCCGACGGCGCGCCGTGCGGGATACTTGGGCCATGGACTTCACCAAGCTTCCGCGCGGCCACCGCCGGGTTGTCATCCTGGGATCCACTGGTTCCATCGGCACCCAGGCGCTTGAAGTGATCGCCCAGGCCCCGGACCGGTTCAGCGTCGCTGCGCTCGCCGCCGGCGGCCGCAACCCGGCCATGCTGGCACGGCAGGCCGTGACAACCCGCGCGCCGGCGGTCGGGGCTGCCCTGTGTACGGAAAGCGAGCTCGAACAGGCTATCGGCAAGGCCGCGGACGCCGCAGGAGTGCGCGGCTACAACCCGGAGATCGTCGCCGGACCCGACGCGGCCCAGCGCCTGGCCGCCTGGCCCGAGGCCGACGTCGTCCTCAACGGCATCACCGGTTCGATCGGCCTCGCGCCCACCCTGGCGGCCCTGCGGGCAGGGCACCTGCTGGCTCTGGCGAACAAGGAATCCCTCATCGTCGGAGGCCAGCTCGTGAAGGACGCCGCGGCCCCCGGACAGCTGGTGCCTGTGGATTCCGAGCATTCGGCCCTCGCCCAGGCCCTCCGGTCGGGCCTCCCGGACGAAGTGGACCGGCTGGTACTCACCGCCTCGGGCGGCCCGTTCCGTGGGATGTCCCGATCCGATCTCACCGCCGTCACCCCGGCCCAGGCGCTGGCCCACCCCACCTGGACCATGGGCAGGGTGGTCACCACCAACTCCGCCACCATGGTGAACAAGGCCCTCGAGGTCATCGAGGCGCACCTGCTCTTCGACATTTCCCTGGACCGGATCGACGTCGTGGTGCACCCCCAGTCGGTCATCCACTCGATGGTCCAGTTCATCGACGGCTCCACCATCGCCCAAGCCTCGCCGCCGGACATGCGCCTTCCGATCGCGCTCGGCATCGGCTGGCCCTACCGCGTGCCGGGCTCCGCCGCCGCATGCGACTGGAGCACCGCCGCGAGCTGGACCTTCGAGCCGCTCGACGAGGAAGCGTTTCCCGCCGTGCGCCTCGCAAAGACCGCGGCCGCGGCGGGCGGTACGTCAATGGCGGTGTTCAATGCCGCCAACGAGGAGGCCGTCGAGGCCTTCCACACGGGCATCATCGGCTTCACCGACATCGTCGATACGGTCGCGGCGGTTGTGGCAGAGCACAGTGAATCCGGTGACACCCGGGCGGCGACCGGCGGCGCCGACGCCGGCGACATCACCCTTGACGCGGTGCTCGACGCCGAGCGCCGGGCACGTGCCTCCGCCCGCGCCCGTTGTGGAATGAAGGAAACCTCCGCCGGATAGGGACGGGCACGCCGGATGCACCGGCGCCCGACGCAACCGACGGAACACGAAATCGAAGGAAACGCCTTGTCTATTCTGCTCTTCATCCTCGGAGTGCTTTTCGTTGTGGTGGGCATCGGTGCGTCCATCGCGCTCCACGAGGTGGGGCACCTGGTGCCGGCCAAGCTGTTCAAGGTCCGCGTCACCCAGTACATGGTCGGCTTCGGCCCCACCCTCTGGTCCCGCCGCAAGGGCGAAACGGAGTACGGAATCAAGGCAATCCCTGCCGGCGGCTACATCTCGATGATTGGCATGTTCCCGCCGGGGCCCACCGACGAGGAAGGCAGGGCCCGCCAGTCCGGCACCGGCGTATTCCAGCAGTTGACCAATGACGCACGCCAGGCCGCTGCCGTGCAGCTCCAGCCGGGCGACGAAAAGCGCGTCTTCTACAAGCTCCCGATCTACAAGCGCATCATCATCATGCTCGGCGGGCCACTGATGAACCTGCTGATCGGCATCGTCCTGTTCGCCGTCCTGATCATGGGCTTCGGGACCGCCCAGGCGACGACGACCGTCGCAGAGGTCTACAAGTGCGTGGTTCCGGCTGACCGGCAGGCCGAGACCGGCCAGACGGACTGCGCCGACGGCGACCCGGCCGCCCCCGCGTTCGAGGCGGGACTCCAGCCAGGCGACCGCATCCTCACCTTCGACGGCCGCGACGTCGAAAGCTGGGGCGAGTTCTCGGAGTGGATCCGTGAGGCTGCGGGCCGCAGCGTTCCGATCAGCTACGTCCGCGACGGGGAAACGCGGAGCTCGTCCATCACACCGCTGCTCACCGAGCGGCCGGTGGCGGGGCCCGACGGCCAGGCCCGCGTCGACGCCGACGGCAGTCCGATCACCAAGGAGGTCGGCTTCATCGGCATCGGCTCCCAGCAGGAGCTGGTGCCGCAGCCGGCCAGCGAGGTCCTGCCCGCAGTGGGGGATTCCCTGGCCCGGGTCACCGGCGTCGTGCTGAACCTGCCCCAGCGGGTGGTCGATGTCGGGGAGGCCGCATTCTCGGACGCACCCCGGGACCCGGAGGGACCGATCAGCGTGGTGGGTGTCGGCAGGATCGCCGGCGAGGTCTCCGCCATGGAGGAAATCCCCCTCAAGGCACGGGCAACGACCCTCGTCGGGCTGGTGGGCGGAGTCAATCTCGCGCTGTTCGTCTTCAACCTCATCCCCCTTCTCCCGCTCGACGGCGGGCACGTCGCCGGCGCCCTGTGGGAGGGGCTGCGGCGCACCGTCGCCCGGATCTTCCGGCGCCCCGACCCGGGACCGTTCGACATGGCCAAGCTGCTGCCCCTGACCTACGCGGTGGCTGTCCTCCTGATGGGCATGGGCATCCTGCTCATCTACGCCGACATCGTCAAGCCGGTTTCCCTGTTCGGATAGGGTGTAAATTCATTTGAACCCCAATATGGTTGAAAGTCGGCATTCAGCCTTATAGGCTCAGGCGCGTGTTCGTACTCACAATCGACCAGGCCGGCAGTCAGCGCGACGTCGACCGCGTCCCTGACCTGCTGGAGCTCCTCCGCGGGATCGACGTGGTCACACCCTTCGAGCGCTCGGTCGGAGACGAGGCACAGGGCATTCCCGCCACGGCTGAGGCCACCATCGAAGCCGCACTGCTGTGCCTGCGCCAGGGCGGCTGGTACGTGGGCCTGGGAATCGGCGGGATCGAGCGTCCCCTGCCCGCCAGCCCCCGGGAGGGCCGCGGCAGCGCCTTCGTGGCGGCGCGTACCGCCGTCGAGCGGGCCAAGAAGACCGGCGACCGTGCTCCGCTGGCCGTGGAGGGCCCGCCCGGAGCCGCCGAGGCAGAGGGGGTGCTGACCCTGATTGGACGCCACGTCATGCACCGGACGCGGGCCGAGTGGCGCATCCTCGACCGGCTGGAACCGGGAAGGTGGGGAAGTCAGACGGCCGCCGCGAGGGAACTGGGCATCGCCCCGCAGTCGGTCAGCAAAGCGGTGGCGCGCTCGGCCTGGACCGAGGAATGGGCTGCCCGCCCGGCGGCGGCGCTCCTGCTGCAGTGGGCCGATAAAGCGTCGGACGCAGAGCCTACAGTCGACGGGAAGGCCGCAGCGGGTGCTGGACGCCCCGGGGACGCGGGACACCGCGACACAGATGCCCCCGGCACCTCCGGCGGAAACCAGGACGGCTCCGGCGGAACCCCCACGGTGGCCGAGCCGGACTCCGCGGCTGCCGAAGCGGAAGGAGAGGGAAATTGATGGACATGCTGTGGATCGTCCTCACCCTCGTCGTCGCGGGAGGTTTAGGCTGGCCGGTCACCACGCTGGTGCTGCGCCTGGCACGGACCGTCGACGCCCAGGAGCGCCTCAACGAATCCGGACCTGAGCCGGCGGACCAGCCCCAGCTCGCCTTCCCGGCCCCACCCCGGCCCAACCCCTGGGAGCAGGGGACTCCGCCCGCACCGGCGCCGCCGCCGGAGCTCCCTGCGGGGGTCCTCCGCGGCGGACTCGTCATCGGCGTGCTCGAACGCCTCGCCGTCGCCACCGCAATCCTCACCAGCGAGCCGGTGGCCATCGCCTACGTGGTGGCAATCAAGGGCCTGGGCCGGTACGCCGAACTCAAGGAAACCCCGGCCGCCGCCGAACGCTTCATCATCGGCACCCTGACCTCAATGCTGTGGGCCGCCGGCGTGGCCGCACTCACGGCAAACTACCTGCTCTGATCACGTAGGGTGGCTTTATGAGTGTTTTCGCCGTCGAGTACGTCTACAGCCCTGACCAGTCCGACCTTCGGGCCGAACACCGCCCGGCCCACCGGGAGTGGCTGGCCCGACTCGTCGAGCAGGGCCGGCTCCTGGCCTCCGGGCCCTTCGCCGACGGGACCGGAGCCCTGCTGGTCTTCACCGCCGACTCCGAGAACGACCTGCACCAGCTGGTGAGCGAGGACCCCTTCACCCGGGCCCAGGCGATCTCCGCCGTGAAGACCACGGAGTGGAACCCCGTCGTCGGTGCTTTCGCCAGGTACGTGTGAGCTTCGTCCTTCAACTAGGAGAACCGACTTCTCCGGGGTGGATAATAGGATCAGGAAAATTGGACTGCCACGCGGTGAACGCCGCCACATGGAGGATGTTTTGACTTCGGTCAGCCTAGGAATGCCAGCAGCGCCCCCGCCCGTACTCGCCCCGCGGCGCAAAACCCGCCAGATCAAGGTCGGCTCGGTCGGGGTGGGCTCGGATTCCCCGATCAGCATCCAGTCGATGACCACGACCCCGACCACCGACATCAACGCGACGCTCCAGCAGATCGCCGAGCTGACGGCGACAGGCTGCGACATCGTGCGCGTCGCCTGCCCCTCCGCCGACGACGCGGCCGCGCTGCCGATCATCGCCAAGAAGTCCCAGATCCCGGTGATCGCCGACATCCACTTCCAGCCGAAGTACGTCTTCGCCGCAATCGACGCCGGCTGCGCCGCGGTCCGCGTCAACCCGGGCAACATCCGCAAGTTCGATGACCAGGTCAAGGAGATCGCTGCCGCGGCGAAGGCCGCCGGCACCTCGATCCGCATCGGTGTCAACGCCGGATCGCTCGACCCGCGCCTGATGGAGAAGTACGGCAAGGCCACACCCGAGGCCCTCGTCGAGTCGGCGGTCTGGGAAGCCTCCCTGTTCGAGGAGCACGACTTCCACGACTTCAAGATCTCGGTCAAGCACAACGACCCCGTGATCATGGTGCGCGCCTACGAACTGCTCGCCGAACGCGGCGACTGGCCGCTCCACCTCGGCGTGACCGAGGCCGGGCCGGCCTTCCAGGGCACGATCAAGTCGGCCACCGCCTTCGGTGCGCTCCTCTCCAAGGGCATCGGCGACACCATCCGCGTGTCCCTCTCGGCCCCTCCGGTGGAGGAGGTCAAGGTCGGCACCCAGATCCTGCAGTCGCTGAACCTCCGGCCGCGCAAGCTCGAAATCGTCTCCTGCCCCTCCTGCGGCCGCGCCCAGGTCGACGTCTATACCCTCGCGGACCAGGTCACCGCCGGACTCGAAGGCATGGAGGTACCGCTGCGCGTCGCCGTCATGGGCTGCGTGGTGAACGGCCCGGGCGAGGCCCGCGAAGCCGATCTCGGGGTGGCCTCCGGCAACGGGAAGGGACAGATCTTCGTCCGTGGCGAAGTGATCAAGACCGTCCCCGAGGACCAGATCGTTGAAACACTCATCGAAGAAGCAATGAGGATCGCGGAGGAGATGGGGGAGACCGATGGCGAAAATGCTGTCCCGGGTGGCCCCGTGGTTACCGTTAGCTAAGGCACCGGCCGACCCGGTCGGGCCGTGGTCCTTCCGCGTCCTCGAACAGCAGGACACCGCGGCCCTGTGGGCCCTCGTGAACCGCGATCCGGTCGCCAACGTCTTCCTCGCGGCGCACCTCGAAGCCACCGGAAGCGCCGCCGGCTCGGCGGTGGGCGGCCACATCGTGGGCATGTACCGGAACGGCGCACTCGAATGCGCCTGCTGGGCTGGAGTGAACCTCATCCCTGTCGGCGTGACCGCAAAGACCGGCGCCGAGTTGGGCGAGCACCTGGGCCGCTCGGGCCGCAGTTTCTCCTCGATCTTCGGACCGGCCGCCGGCGTGCTGGCGCTCTGGTCGACCCTTCAGGACTATTCCTCGGAGCCCTTCGACCTGCGACCGGTCCAGCCGCTGCTCACGCTGGACACCGACCCCGCGGTGGAGCCGGCGCAGGGAATACGCTTCACACGGCCCGATGAGCTTGATGTCCTGCTGCCCGCCTGCGCCGCAATGTTCGAGGAGGAGGTCGGCTACTCGCCCTACATCGGCGGCACCGAACACTACCGCCGCCGCGTCGCCTCGCTCATCCGCAGGAAGCACTCCCTGGCCGCCTTCGCGGACGACGGAGCCGTGATCTTCAAAGCGGAACTCGGCACGGTTTCATCCCAGGCCGTCCAGGTCCAGGGCGTCTGGATGAACCCGGACTACCGCGGCCGGGGCCTGAGCGCCGGCTACATGGCGGCTGTGGCCGTGGCAGCCCGCGCCCTCGCGCCGACGGTCAGCCTCTACGTCAACTCCTACAACGCCCGCGCCATCGCCTCCTACCGCCGGGTCGGATTCACCGAGGCGGGAACCTTCGCCACCGTCCTGCTCTGACGGCTGCGCCCGCAAACCGGCCCCTCCACCGCCGGGGCGGCGGGTCTGCGGCGGCGGCTGTCGTTGCCGGAGCCCCGGAGCCGATAGATTGGTACCTGTTGTTCCCCGCCCGGTCGGGGCCTGTCTCGAAGAAACGGATTCCCCAGCGTGGTCCTACGACTCTCAACCCTGTTCCTGCGCACCCTGCGTGAAGACCCTGCCGAAGCCGAAGTGGCAAGCCACCGGTTGCTGGTGCGCGCGGGCTACATCCGCCGGGCCGCCCCGGGGATCTACAGCTGGCTGCCGCTGGGCCTGAAGGTCCTGGGCCGGGTTGAAACGATCATCCGTGAGGAGATGGCGGCCATCGGCGCGCAGGAAGTCCACTTCCCGGCCCTGCTGCCGAAGGAACCCTACGAGGTGACGAACCGGTGGACCGAGTACGGCGACGGCATCTTCCGCCTGCAGGACCGCAAGGGCGCCGACTACCTCCTGGCCCCCACCCACGAGGAAATGTTCACGCTGCTGGTGAAGGACCTGTACAACTCCTACAAGGACCTCCCGGTCAGCCTGTACCAGATCCAGAACAAGTACCGCGACGAGGCCCGGCCCCGCGCCGGCCTGCTGCGCGGCCGCGAATTCATCATGAAGGACTCCTACTCCTTCGACATCGACGACTCCGGCCTGGAGCGCAGCTACCAGCTGCACCGGAAGGCCTACCTGCGCATCTTCGAGCGCCTCGGACTTGAGGTCATCCCGGTGACGGCGACCTCCGGCGCCATGGGCGGCTCCAAGAGCGAGGAATTCCTCCACCCCACCGACATCGGCGAGGACACCTTCGTCCGCTCCGCCGGAGGCTACACCGCGAACGTCGAGGCCGTCACCACCGTTGTGCCGCCCGAGCTCGACTATTCCGGCGCCCCTGCGGCCGAGGTGCTCGATACCCCCGACACCCCCACCATCGAGACGCTGGTGAACTCGGCCAACGCGAATGCGCCGCGTGAAGGGGAGCCCTGGACTGCTGCGGACACCCTCAAGAACGTCGTCCTTGCCGCTGTGCTGCCCACCGGCGGCCGCGAGATCTTCGTCGTCGGTGTGCCCGGGGACCGCACCGTCGACCTGAAGCGCATGGAGGCGACCATCGGCAGCCACCTGGAGGTGGGCGGCGAGGTCGCCGTCGAAGCCGCAACCGATGAGGACCTCAAGAAGCACCCGGGCCTGGTGAAGGGCTACATCGGCCCGGGCCTGAGCCTCGGCGAGCCGGTGATCGGACTGGAGGGCAGCACCGGCCTGCGCTACCTCGTCGACCCGCGCATCGTCTCCGGCACCACCTGGATCACCGGTGCGAACCAGCACGGAAAGCACGTCTTCGGCCTTGTCGCAGGCCGCGACTTCGCCTGGGACGGGGTCATCGAGGCCGTCGAGGTGCGCGAAGGGGACGAGGCCCCGGACGGCTCCGGGCCGCTGCAGGCCGCCCGCGGCATCGAGATGGGCCACATCTTCCAGCTCGGCCGTCTATATACCGAGGCCCTCGGCCTGAAGGTCCTCGACGCCAACGGCAAGCTGGCCACCGTCACCATGGGCTCCTACGGCGTCGGCGTAACCAGGGCTGTTGCGGCCCTGGCCGAAGCCAACCACGACGACAAGGGCATCATCTGGCCCCGCAACGTCGCCCCCGCCGACGTGCACATCGTCGCCACCGGCAAGGGCGAGGAGATCTTCGCCCTTGCCGAAAAGCTCGCCGGGGACCTCGAGGCAGCCGGCTTCGACGTGATGTACGACGACCGGCCCAAGGTCTCACCCGGGGTGAAGTTCGGCGACGCCGAACTGATCGGCGTCCCCACCATCGTCGTGGTGGGCCGCGGCCTGGCCGACGGCGTCATCGAGGTGAAGGACCGGCGGACCGGAGAAGCCGCATCCGTCGCCGTCGATGAGGCGCTGGAGCACCTCCGCACCCTCCTGAACGGCTAGCGCCGGTGGTCTCCGGGCTCGAGGAAATCGAGCTGGCGACGATCCTGCTGGTGCTCATCGCCGGCCTGGCCGCCGGCTGGATCGACGCCGTGGTAGGCGGAGGAGGGCTGCTCCAGCTGCCGGCGCTGCTCCTGGTACCGGGCATCACGCCCGTCCAGGCGCTGGCGACGAACAAGATGGGCTCGATCTTCGGCACCACGACGAGCGCCATCACCTACTACCGCCGTGCCCACCCCGACCTGCGCACCGCCGTTCCCATGGCGCTGATCGCGCTGGCGGGCAGCTTCGGCGGGGCGGTGCTGGCGGCCTCGCTGCCCTCGTCGGTGTTCAAGCCGATCATCGTCGCGGCCCTGATCGCCGTCGCGGTTTTCACCGCCCTGCGGCCCACCGTCGGAACGCTGACGAAGCTTAAGTATTCCGGCCGGCGGCACTACGGAACCGCAGGGGCCATCGGCGCAGTGATCGGGTTCTACGACGGACTGATCGGCCCGGGCACCGGCTCCTTCCTCGTCATCGCGATGGTGACGCTGCTCGGCTACAGCTTCCTGGGCGCGAGTGCGAAGGCCAAGATCGTCAACATGGCCACCAACTTCGGCGCCCTGGTGTTCTTCCTGCCGCACGGCTCCATCCTGTGGGGCCTCGGGCTCCTGCTGGGGGCGGCCAATATGGTCGGCGGGTATCTCGGCTCCCGCATGGCCATCACCCGGGGGAGCCGGTTCATCCGCATCATCTTCCTCGTCGTGGTCGGCGCCCTCATTGTGAAGCTCGGCTACGACGTGTGGGTCGAAAACCTCAGGCCGCTCACGGAGCGCTAAGCAGGTGCGCCGGCGGGAGATCCGGCAGCGTCCGCCCCAGCAGGGAACTTGCCACCCACAGGGACCGCCTGGCATGCCCCGGGGAACCCAGCTCAAGGTAGTAGAGGGTGTTGCGCACCTCCCGCACCACCGTCCAGTCGCGGGCGAGGTCCGGATCCAGACCGGCCGACGCAGCCAGCGCGGCGCACCGCAGGCGCAGCTCCGCGGCCGGATCGGCGGGCGGCAGGTCCCCGATCCGGTTCCACAGCATGGGCGCGACGGCGTACTCGGCGTCCCCGAGCAGGGGCTTGGGATCAATGGCGACGAAGCCGCGGGCCGACGGCTGCTCCGCTACCGCATCCTCGGCGTCGCCCTCAGGCGTGCGGCGGGCCAGGATGTTCCCGTAGTGAAGGTCCGAGTGCACCAGCACGTCCCGTGCCGAGCGCCGGCCCACGGCTCCACGCACCTGGCAGGTCTCAAGTGCGTGCTCAAGCAGCCACCGCGGGAACGGCCTGCCGGTGGCCTCCCAGTCCGCGGGCAGGGTGTCGGTCCAGGTCTCGGCCTCGGCGGCGAGCGCAGGGATCTGCGCCCATTCGCTCCTGCCGTCCGGGCGCAGCGACAGCCGCCGCATCAGCGCACCCCAGATGGACGTCGTCTGCTCCAACGGAAGCGACCCGAGCGGGCGGCGCGCATCGAGGCGCTCCAGCAGAAGGATGGAGTCCGCGGCGTTGGAGGCCAGCAGCCGCACGGCCCCGGCGCCGCCCCACAGCGTGAGCGCCTGGGGCTCGGTGCGGGACTCGTCGTGCGGGACGCCGATCTTCAGCGCGGCCTCCGTAGCATCCGAGGTGCGTACCGGCAGGACCACCGAGCACTGCCCGGACCAGGGCGGCCGGCCGGAGGGAAGATCGAGGGTCAGCTCCCAGGCTTCGAGGTACCGCTGGAGGATACCGGGCCAGTTCCGCAGCCAGGCGCTTCCGCCGGGCAGCTGCCGCGCGGCGCGCTTCAGCCCCTCGGGGAGCTCGACTGCGAAACCTGTCATTCCAGCACGCTATACGAGATTCGTGGCCCCGAGCAGGTTTCCGATCAGGAAGGTGGCCAGGAGGGCGAGGAACCCTCCAACAACGACCCTCAGCGCGGCGCGCAGCTTCGATCCGCCGCCCACCTGTGCTCCGAGGCCGCCGGTCAGGGCAAGGGCCATGAGGACGGCCGCGAAGGTGACGGGAACCCGCAGCCCGGTCGGGGGAAGCATAACGGCGATCAGTGGCAGCAGGGCCCCGACGGTGAAGGCCACGGCCGACGCGAATGCGGCGTGCCACGGGCTGACGACGTCGTCCTCTTCGATGCCCAGTTCCGCCGAAAGGTGCGCGCCAAGGGCGTCCCTTTCGGTGAGCTCGACCGCCACCGTCATCGCGGTCTCGGCGCTGAGGCCCTTCGCCTGGTAGAGGCCGGCCAGTTCGAGCAGTTCCTCCTCCGGCTCCTCCTCAAGCTCACGGCGTTCCTTCTCGATCAGGGCCCGCTGGCTGTCGCTCTGGCTGCTCACCGACACGTATTCGCCAAGGGCCATCGAGAGGGCTCCGCCGACCAGGGCAGCCACCCCGGCGGTGAGGATGGGCCCGGAGGCGGTGGTCACGCCGGCGACTCCGACGACGACGGCGGCCACCGAGACGATGCCGTCGTTCGCTCCGAGGACTCCCGCGCGCAGGCGGTTCAGGCGTTGGGCGAGCGCGCCCCGGTGCGGTTCGCCGTCGTGGAAGGCATCATTTCCGCTCATGGTTTCCCAGTATCCTCCGCGTTGGATCCGTCGGTGCTCTCCGCCGCGGGCAGCGCCTGCTCCTCGACGGGAATGCCGGGGAAGGGCTCAGTGACGCCGTCCAGGGCGAAGCTGCGCTGGACGGCGGTGGTGAGCCGCCCGACCGCCCAGCCCCGAAGTTCCGGTCCGCCCGAGCCGACCACCGAACCGTAGAACACGCTCAACTCCTGCTCCAGCTGCGCGATGCCGGCCGCGGGGTCGGCGAGGAACTCCGGGGCCAGGGCGTAGGCCGAGGGCACCGGCGCCGGTGCGGCGCAGAGCCCGGCCAGCGCTGAGGTGGCCGCGGCGGCGACCGCCGCGTGCTCCCGGGAGGCCGCCAGCAGATTCTCAGGATCGGGCAGCCGGGCGGCGGCCACCTCATAGGCGTAGACGGCCCTGTCCTCGGTGCGGACGGCCGACAGCAGCGCGCGGCGCTGTTCGGCGCTGCCCCGGGGTTCATCCGTGCACGCCGGACCGTCGGCCGCGTCCAGGGCGGCCGCAGCGGGAGCCTCGGCGGGCAGGCCCAGCAGGGCGCCAAGGGAGGCGGCCTGCTGCCACTGGCTGCTGCCGACCGAGGCGAGTAGCCTCGCGATCCCGGGCTCGGCCTTGACCGCGTCGGAGAGGTTCCTGCCGGCCGACGCGGTGAGGTCCTCAAGGAACCCCGCAGGGGTCACGGGCCCGGCCGGGCCGGTGCTCTCCGCGGTCGCCTCCGGACCGCCGGACCCGGTGCCGGAGCGGGTGCCCGAATCCTGCCCCCGCGCGCCGCCCTGGCCGGCCGGGGCGAGGCCGCGCGCCTGCGCCGCAAGCAGCTCCGCGGTGTCGGCATAACCGGCCGTCGGCGCGGAGGCGGCAAGCACGGCGGCGTCGGCGGCGAGGTCCCGGGCACGGTCTGCGGAGGCCTGCTGCGCCCGTTCCGTGAAGCTTGGTTCCGGCCCGCCGCGGGGGCTCAGCGCGGCGACTCCGGCGCCCGTCACCAGCAGGAAAACCAGCACCGGAACCAGGAGCCCGGCCACCCGGAAACCGGCGGGAGGGGCACCCTTCTTCCCGGTGATGCGCTGGCGGGGCGGGGGTGTCGTCACAGGAAGAGATCATGTCATGAACGGGCCGGTTTGAGCCGCCGATACATCTGCGCCTACCGAAAGTCGGTACTCTTGGGAGACAACATCATCGAGTGGGAGGCAGCTATGGCGGTTCGGTCCGGCCAGGGAAATCCGTCGTCGCCGCGCAAAGCGGCCCAAGATGCCGAGCTGCAGGCGGAAGCGCAGAGGCTCCGGGACCTGCTCCAGCCGGTCGTCGAGAAGCACGACCTCTTCCTCGAGGACATCGACATCAAGACCGCCGGCGTGCAGCGCACCGTCCACGTCATCGTCGACCTCCCGGAGGACCGGCAGGGCGGCATCGGCCTCGACGTCATCTCGAATGTCTCCCTCGACCTCTCCGAAGCCATGGACAACGACCCCCACGACGACGGCAGGCCGTACAGCCTCGAAATCTCCTCGCCTGGAGTCTCGCGCCCCCTGACCGAGCCGCGGCACTGGCGCCGGAACCTCGGCCGGCTCGTCGAGGTGACGCCGGCCAGCGGCGACACCGTCGTGGGACGGCTGCTCGAGGTGTCCGCCGACGGCATCCGGCTGCTTCCGCAGCTGCCCGTCAAAAAGGGGATGAAACCCCGCCAGGGCGAACCGATGACCCTTGAATTTTCCCGAATCCGCAAAGGCACGGTGCAGGTCGAATTTGCGCACGCCGAGGATGAACACCACGAAGACAACGGTGCCGACGGTCCGGGCGATCCCGGCCCGGCGCACCCAGCATAAGGAGTCCCCCAATGGATATTGATATGAGCGCGCTGAGGCTGCTCGAGCGCGAACGGGAGATCCCGCTTGACCTGCTGATCCCCACGATCGAACAGGCCCTGCTCGTGGCCTACCACCGCAGCCCCGGCGCGGTGGAAAAGGCGCGGGCCGAACTCGACCGCAAGAACGGCCACGTGACCATCTGGGCGACCGAGGTTGACGACGACGGCGAGCCGGTCGGCGAGTTCGACGACACGCCCAGCGGTTTCGGGCGCATCGCCGCGAGCACCGCCCGGCAGATCATCCTGCAGCGGCTGCGCGACGCCGAGGACGACAACATCCTCGGCGAGTTCCGCGGCAAGGAGGGCGAACTCGTCGCCGGCATGATCCAGCAGGGCAGCAACCCGCACATGATCCAGGTCAACCTCGGCTCGGTCGAAGCAGTGCTGCCGCCGCCCGAGCAGGTGCCGGGGGAGAAGTACCTCCACGGCACCCGGCTGCGCGCCTTCGTCGTCGACGTCCACCGCGGGATGAAGGGCCCCTCGATCACGCTCTCACGCTCCCACCCGGGCCTGGTGCGGAAGCTCTTCGAACTCGAAGTTCCCGAGATCGCCGATAAGACCGTCGAGATTGTGGCGCTTGCCCGCGAGGCCGGGCACCGCACGAAGATCGCCGTCAAGGCCAACGTCCCCGGCGTCAACGCCAAGGGTGCCTGCATCGGGGAGATGGGCTCGCGGGTGCGTGCGGTCATGAGTGAGCTCAACGACGAGAAGATCGACATCGTCGACTACAGCGACGACGCCGCCACCTTCATCGCCAGCTCGCTGTCGCCGTCGCGGGTGTCATCGGTGACGATCACCGACGAGACGACCCGCTCGGCCCGCGTCGTCGTCCCCGACTACCAGCTCTCCCTTGCCATCGGCAAGGAGGGCCAGAACGCGCGCCTTGCCGCCAAGCTCACCGGCTGGCGCATCGACATCGTCTCCGACGCCGCCCAGCCCGCCAAGGCCTGAGCGGGGCGCGGGTAACAACATCGTTCGCGGAAGCGGTAGAATGGAAGGGACTGAGGATTTCATGCGCCTCGGCGGACCGGGCACGACGGACACGGGGTTCCACCCCATCCGGACCTGCATCGGCTGCCGGCAGCGCGGAGACCAGTCGGAACTAATGCGGGTGGTGGCCCAGGCAGGCGACGAAGGTAAGGTCGCCGTGCTTGACGCGCACCGCCGGCTGTCCGGTCGGGGCGCATGGCTGCACCCGGATCCGGCCTGTATGGAAACGGCTCTTCGACGCAAGGCATTTCACCGTGCTTTTCGGGGCGCTGTCGAGACCGGGCAACTGGCGCTTCAATTCCATGCACTCACTGGGACCTCCAACGGCCCCAGGCAAGAAACCGTCCTCCCTGAAAGCGGGTCAGAAAACTGATGGAAACCCGATGAGTACCCAGCGATGAGTGCCCAACGATGAACAATCCGTTGAGCTCTGCATTCGGCTTCCCGGCTGCCTCGGCAGGCGGGTTCTGCAGTAGGAATTAGACGGTTCGTACCTGACTCGGTGCGGACCGAGACAGGAGAAATGTGGCCAAGGTCCGCGTACACGAACTCGCAAAAGAGCTCGGTATTACCTCGAAAGACGCAGTAGCAAAACTGCAGGAACTGGGCGAATTCGTCCGTTCCGCCTCCTCAACCATTGAGGCCCCCGTCGTGAAGAAACTTCGCGGCGCCTTCCCATCCAACGGTGCATCCAAGACCGACGCGGCCGCTTCGGCGCCCAAGGCCTCAGCACCGGCACCGTCAGCGCCGGCCAGCGCGGAGCCCGCCCCGGCGGCCCCGTCACCGGCGCCCGCCGCGGTTCCGAGCCCGGGCGCCCAGCCGAAGCCGGCAGACGCCGAGCAGGCTCCGGCGCAGCAGGCCCCGGCCGACGCGCAGGAGCAGGCGCCTGCTGCCAGCCCCTCACCGTTCTCCGAGCCGGCCGCCCCGCAGGCACCGGCCGGCGACGGCACCCCGGCCGGAAGCTCCTCGGCCGCCAAGCCCGGTGCCCGTCCGGCACCCCGCACCGCAGCAACCCCTCCTGCGGCAGGTGCGGCCCGTCCCGGCAGCACCCGCCCCGGCGGCGGACCGCGTCCGGGCAACAACCCCTTCGCCCCCTCACAGGGCATGGGCTCCCGTCGCGGCGACGGAGATCGTCCGGCCGACCGGACGGGCGACCGTCCCGGTGGCGGACCGCGTCCGGGCAACAACCCGTTCGCCCCCTCCCAGGGCATGCCCCGCCCGGGTGGACGCCGTGAGGACGAGCGCGGACCCCGCCCGGCGGCAGGTCCGGGTGGTCCCCGTCCGGCAGCAGGCGCCGGCGGACCCCGCCCGGCAGCAGGCGCCGGTGGACCCCGTCCGGGCGCTCCGCGTCCGGGTGCGCCCCGTCCCGCCGGTCCCGGTGGAAACCGTCCCACCCCGGGCATGATGCCCAACCGCACCGAGCGTCCCGCAGCCCCCGGCCGCGGCGCGCCCGGAGCGGGTGCAGGACCGCGCCGCGGTCCCGGTGGAGCTCCGGCAAGCCCCGGTGGAGCCCCCGCAGGCGGCGGTTTCGGCAAGGGCGGCCGCGGACGCGGCGGCACCGCCGGAGCCTTCGGTAAGGGAGGAGCAGGCCGCGGCAAGCAGCGCAAGTCGAAGCGTGCCAAGCGGCAGGAACTCGAGCAGATGTCGGCTCCCTCGCTGGGCGGCGTCAGCGTTCCCCGTGGCGACGGAAACACCGTCGTCCGCCTGCGCCGCGGTGCATCGATCACCGACTTCGCCGACAAGATCGAGGCGAACCCGGCGGCCCTGGTCACGGTGCTCTTCCACCTCGGCGAAATGGCGACGGCAACCCAGTCACTCGACGAGGACACCTTCCAGGTGCTCGGAACCGAGCTGGGCTACCTGATCCAGGTCGTTTCCCCCGAGGACGAAGAGCGCGAGCTGCTCAGCAGCTTCGACATCGACTTCGATGCCGAGCTTGAGGCCGAGGGCGACGAGCAGCTGGAGGCACGTCCTCCGGTCGTCACCGTCATGGGCCACGTGGACCACGGTAAGACGCGCCTCCTGGACGCCGTCCGCAACACCAAGGTTGTCGAGGGCGAGCACGGCGGCATCACCCAGCACATCGGTGCCTACCAGATCCAGCACGAGATGGAGGACTCGGAACGCGCGATCACCTTCATCGACACCCCCGGTCACGAGGCGTTCACCGCCATGCGTGCCCGTGGTGCCAGCGTCACCGACATCGCGGTGCTGGTTGTTGCAGCGGACGACGGCGTCATGCCGCAGACCGTTGAGGCACTCAACCACGCCCAGGCGGCCAACGTGCCGATCGTCGTCGCAGTGAACAAGATGGATAAGGAAGGCGCGAACCCGGACAAGGTCAAGGGACAGCTGACCGAATACGGCCTGGTTCCCGAGGAGTACGGCGGCGACACCATGTTCGTCCACGTCTCCGCGCTCAAGGGCGACGGCATCGACGAGCTGCTCGAAGCGGTCCTGCTGACCGCCGACGCGGCGCTCGACATGCGGGCGAACCCGAACAAGGACGCCCGCGGCATCGCCATCGAGGCAAACCTCGACAAGGGCCGCGGCGCCGTTGCGACGGTCCTGGTCCAGTCGGGAACGCTGCGCGTCGGAGACACCATCGTCGCCGGAACGGCCCACGGACGCGTCCGTGCCATGTTCAACGAAAACGGCGATGTGGTCACCACTGCCGGACCGTCGCGGCCCGTCCAGGTGCTCGGTCTTTCCACAGTGCCGAGGGCAGGCGACACGTTCTTCGTCACCGACGACGAGCGCACCGCCCGCCAGATCGCCGAGAAGCGTGAGACCGCTGACCGCAACGCCGCCCTGGCGAAGCGCCGCAAGCGCATCAGCCTCGAGGACTTCGACCAGGCCGTGGCCGAGGGCAAGGTTGACACCCTCAACCTCATCCTCAAGGGTGACGTCTCCGGTGCCGTTGAGGCGCTCGAGGATTCGCTGCTCAAGATCGACGTCGGCGAAGGCGTGCAGCTGCGCGTCATCCACCGCGGCGTCGGCGCCATCACCCAGAACGACGTCAACCTGGCGACCGTGGACAACGCGATCATCATCGGCTTCAACGTCAAGCCCGCCGAGCGCGTGGCCGACCTGGCCGAGCGTGAAGGCGTGGACATGCGCTTCTACTCCGTCATCTATGCAGCCATCGATGACATTGAGCTCGCCCTCAAGGGCATGCTCAAGCCGGAGTACGAGGAGGTCCAGCTCGGCACCGCCGAAGTCCGCGAAGTCTTCCGTTCCTCGAAGTTCGGAAACATCGCAGGCTCGATCGTCCGCTCGGGGATCATCCGCCGCAACACCAAGGCCCGCGTCCTGCGCGAGGGCAAGGTTATCGGCGAGGGCCTCACCGTCGACTCGCTCAAGCGGTTCAAGGACGACGTCACCGAGGTCCGGACGGACTTCGAGTGCGGTATCGGCCTTGGGTCCTTCAACGACATCAAGGAAGGCGACACCATCGAGACCTTCGAAATGCGGGAGAAGCCCCGCGTCTAGCAGGTAGCACAGCACAGGCGCTCCGGGATCCGGGGCGCCTGTGCTGTCCGCCGGCCGTTCTGCGGCCGGCTCAACGTTTCAGCAGACCAGAGCAACAGGAGGAAGAGTAATGGCAGATCCGGCACGCGCTGCGCGGCTCGCACAGCGGATCAAGGTGATTGTCGCCGAGGCTCTCCGCCGCAGGGTCAAGGATCCACGGCTCGAAGCAGTGACCCTGACCGATGCACGCGTCACCAACGACCTCCAGCACGCCACCCTCTACTACACGGTGCTCGGTGACGAGGACGAGCAGCAGGCCACCCGGGCGGCCCTCGAATCCGCCCGCGGCATCCTGCGCGCCGAAGTCGGCAAGAACATCACGGCGCGGCTCACGCCGACGCTGGAGTTCGTTCCCGACGAGATTCCGGTGAACGCCGGCCACCTCGAGGAGCTCCTCCGGAAGGCCCGCGAACGCGACGCCGAAGTGGCAGCCATCGCCCAGGGCGCCGAATTCGCCGGCGACGCCGACCCGTACCGCACCGCCGAGGAGCGCGACGAGGAGTCAACCGAGGCTCCGCGCGGGCTCTAGGGCCTCCGCCGGGTTGAGGGCCGGGCACGTCCGGCCGAACCGGCACCGGCTCACGGTGCATAGAAGAAGCAGTTGACCGTTGGTCAGCTGCTTTTTCTGTGCGGGAGGCGGCCGAGGCCCTCAACCAGCGCGTCGGTATCGGTGCACAGGGCAATCCGGACCCAGCCCTCACCCCCGGAGCCGAACGCCGTTCCCGGCGCCAGCGCCACCCCCCGGGTCTCCAGCAGGGAAGCGACCCACGCCCGGACATCGCCGCCGGAGGCGTGGGAGACATCGGCCCACAGGTAGAACGCCCCCTGCGCCGGCAGGTACGGAATATTGAGCTCCCGGAGCACCGCCGTGGCCGCGTCCCGGTTCTTCCGGTAGTGCGCCAGGGCGTCGACCACGTAGTCCTGCGGCCCGGTCAGCGCTGCGAGGGCGCCGTACTGGGACGGCGCGGAAACGCAGGAGACGGTGGCCTCCATGATGTTGTTCAGCAGCGCCTCCATGCCGGGCGGGGTGACCAGGGCGCCGATCCGCAGCCCCGTGAGGCCGTAGGTCTTCGACAGGGTCAGGGAGGTGAAGACCCTCGGACTGCCGGCCTCCGCGGGGGCCTCGGGGCCGCCGGCGTCGAAGCGTGCCGGGCTCACATGCTCGACGTCGAAGGTGAACGCCTCGTAGCACTCATCGGAGAGGATCCACAGGTCCCGACGCCGGGCGAGGTCCACCAGCCGCCGGGTCAGATCGGCGTCGAACACGGCCCCGAGCGGGTTCGACGGCGAATTGAGGACGAGCATCCGGGTGCGCGGGGTCACCAGCGCCTCGAGGTCTTCGATGCGCGGCTGGAAGCCGTTGTCCGGCAGCAGCGGGTAGGGGACGGCGACGGCGTGCACCAGCCCCGCCGTCATCGGGTAGGTGGGGTAGCCGGGGTTGGGGATGAGCACCTCGTCGCCGGGCCCAAGGAGGGTGCTCATCGCCAGGTGCAGCCCCTGCTGGGCGCCGGCGGTGACATAGACCTGCGAGGGATCCACGGCCACGCCGTTGTGCTCAAGGAACCGGGCGGCGAAGGCCTCCCGCAGCGGTGCGATGCCCGCATTTGGCGTGTAGTTCGTCTCGTCGCGGTCCAGCGCCGCCATCGAGGCCTCAAGGACGTGCCGGGCGACGGTGAACCCGGGCTCCCCGATGCTGAGCACGATCGAGTGCGGCGTGGCCCACGCGGCCTGGGTGATCTCGCGGATCTGGTTGACCGGTACCTGACGGGCGTGGGCGGCGGGAAGCATAGGGGAATGCTATCGCCTGCGCTGCGCCGCGCGGGCGGCACCGGCCGGTGGGGAGCGCCCCGGCTTCGCCCTATACTGGGAGGCGTGAATTCCGGGCAGGTCCACTCAGGGCTGATAATCGTGGACAAGCCCCAGGGCTGGACTAGCCATGACGTCGTCGGACGCATGCGCCGGCTGGCGGGCACCCGCAAGGTCGGCCACGCCGGCACCCTCGACCCGATGGCCACCGGGGTCCTGGTGATCGGCGTCAACCGCGCCACCCGGCTGCTCACCTACATCGTCGGCACCGACAAGACCTACACCGCCACCATCCGGCTGGGCCAGTCGACGATCACCGACGACGCCGAAGGCGAGATCACCGGAGGCAGCATTGCGGCCGCCATCACGCCGGAGGACATCGCCGCCGGCGTGCGCACACTCACCGGGACGATCTCCCAGGTGCCCAGCAGCGTCAGCGCCATCAAGGTCAAGGGCCAGCGGGCCTACGCCAGGGTGCGCTCGGGGGAGGACGTCCAGCTCGAGGCGCGGTCCGTCACGATCTCCCGGTTCGAGATCCACGACATCCGCCGCGTCAACGGCGGACGGCATCAGGACGTCGACGTCACCGTCGAGTGCAGCTCCGGCACCTACATCCGCGCCCTCGCCCGCGACCTCGGGGAGGCCCTGGGGGTGGGCGGGCATCTCACCGCGCTGCGGCGCACCCGGGTGGGCCCCTACACCATCGAGCAGGCTTCCACCCTTGACCAGCTTGCCGAAACGCTGACGCTGCTTGAGCTCGACGACGCCGGGCGCGTCCTGTTCCCGGTGCGGGAGCTCAGCGCCGACGAGGCCGACGACGTCTCCCACGGCCGGAAGATCCCCGCCGGGCAGGAGGGCGGGCCCGCGGCCGCCTACTCGCCCAATGGCACCCTTGTCGCCCTTCTCGAGAACCGCGGCCAGGACGCCCGGGCCCTCCTCGTCTTCGCACCCGGAAACGGTCCGGCATGATGGACGGATTCCTCCTTGCGGGCTCGGTGATCGGCGTCGTCTCCGCCCTGCTGTGCATCGGGGCAGCGCTGCTGCGCCAGCCCCCGAACGACATCACCATCCTCTCCGTGGCAGCCGTCGAGCTGTTCCTGCTCGTCTATGCCGTGGCCGCCGGCGTGCGGCAGGCCGGCGGAGAGCCGGTGCTGGGCGAGGCCTGGGAGTTCTGGGGCTACCTCCTGACGGCCCTGGTCCTGCCGGTAGGCGCATTCTGGTGGGCCATCCTCGAGCGGAGCCGCTGGAGCAATCTTGTGCTGGCCGCCGCCGGGCTCGCCGTCTTTGTCATGCTGGTTCGAATGGAGCAGATTTGGGACGGAGTGGCAGGACTGTGAAGCACACCGGAAGCGGCGGTGCCGGCGGCCCCGGAAACGCGGGCACTCCCTCCGGCGGCGGAGCCGCTCCCGCCGGCCGTTCCGACGGGGGAGGGGAGGGCCGGCGGACGCACGGCCCGGGACGGCTGCTGATTGCCGTCTACGGGATCTTCGCCCTTGCCGCCTCCGCACGGGCCGCCTTCCAGATCGCCACCAAGTTCTCCGAGGCACCGCTGGCATACCTGCTGACCGCCTTCGCGGCCGCCGTCTACGTCCTCGCGACCGTGTCCCTGGCCCGGCCCGGCACCCGCTGGTATCGAATTTCCGTCGCCGCCGTCGGCGTCGAACTCATCGGCGTGCTGGGCGTGGGCATCTTCAGCCTCCTCGACCCGCAGGCCTTTCCCGCCGACACCGTGTGGTCCGCCTTCGGCCAGGGCTACGGCTACGTCCCCCTGATCCTTCCGGTCCTCGGCCTGGCGTGGCTGTACCGCAATCGGCCGGCGGCCCCCGTTCCCGCCTAGGCTGCACCGCCCTCCGCCTGCAGCCGCCCGGGGCCGCGTGCCGCGGCCCGACCCGCCGGTCGCCCCAAGATCGCCCTTTCCGGTCCCTGTGCCGCGTGAGAGTATTGCGGCAGGAGCAGCAAAAACAGCGAGGAAGAGTCATGAGCACGAACATCCCGGATCCGCACGGCCGGCCGGGGACCAACACCCCGGGCTCGGCGGCTTCCGCATCCAGCACGGGATCGACCGGCACCGGTCCGGCCGAAACCCCGCCCTCCACTCGACCGCCCTCCACGCCGGCGCCGTCCCGCACCTCAGCCGGTCCGGCCAGGGAAGGGACCACCAAGGGAGACTCCGCCAGGAAGGGGACTCCTCCGGAGAAGACCAAGGCGAGCGAGGGGATCGGCGGCAGCGACTGGAGCATGTTCCGCACCGTCGTCGTCCTCGTGGGCCTGATCCTTGCCGGATTCGGCGCCTACTACCTGATCCTCGGCACCGCGGGCCTTCCCGACACCGACGCCCGGCCCGTCAACCCGACCCTCGAGAACCAGTTCCGTTTCTTCTCCGCGATGATGGTCGGCGTGGGGGCCGCCTTCGTCACCATCGCCGTGAAGTTCAAGTGGGCCAACATGCTGTGGCTGGTCTGCCTCATGGTCTTCGCCGGGGGCATCGGCAGGGTGCTGTCCTGGGCGTTCTCGGGAACTCCCCACTACCTGCTGATCATCCTCATGGTCGTTGAGCTCGCCTTCCCGGCCGCCCTGCTGGTGTGGCATAAATACATCACCAAGACCACCCAGCTGCGGAAGGACTTCAGCTCCCGCAGCTGATGCCAGTGGCGGCACTTCCCCGTGATCCTGCCTGCGGCTCCTGTGAAGCTTTCCTCCGGCAACCGTGAAATACCGAAGCGCGTTATCGGCAATAATGGACACTGGCGCTGCAGGGAACCGGACGCTCCGGCCCGCGCCGCGGAAAGCCGCAACGGCGAAGGAGATGCGTGTTCTACTGGAGAGACCTTGCCGATGTGCCCCACGATTTCGGCCCGTCGGTCCTCACGCTCGGCAACTTCGACGGTGTCCACCGGGGCCACCAGCGCGTGCTGGAGCACCTGGTTGAGGCGGCGCGGAAGCGCGACGCCGCGGCCGTCGCCATCTCCTTCGACCCGCACCCCGCCCAGGTCCACCGCCCCGACAGCGCACCGGCGCTGATCATGGGGCTCGAGGACCGGGTGCACACGCTGGCCGAGACCGGCATCGACGGCGTCCTGATGATGCACTACACCCTCGACCTCGCCTCCCACACCCCCGAAGAGTTCGTCGAGAAGGTCCTCGTGAACGCGCTCCACGCCCGCGCCGTCGTCATCGGACATGACGTGCGGTTTGGGCGCGGCAACAGCGGTGACCTCGAGACAATGCGCGCCCTTGGCCAGCGGTTCGGCTTCGAGGTCCTCGCCATCGACGACTTCGCGGCGAGCGTCCCCCTGGCCACCGGCGACGGTGAGGCAACGCGCCGCTGCTCCTCGACCTGGGTGCGCGAATCGCTTGACGCCGGCGATGTGGAAACCGCGGCCCGGATCCTCGGGCGCCCGCACCGGATGCGCGGCGAGGTGGTCCACGGGGCGAAACGGGGAAGGGAGATGGGTTTCCCGACGGCCAACCTCTCAGACGACGCCGAGGGCTACATCCCGGCCGACGGCATCTATGCCGGCTGGCTCGTCGACGGATCGGGGACCCGGTGGCCCGCGGCGATCTCCGTCGGATCGAACCCGACCTTCGACGGCGTCACCCGGCAGGTCGAGGCGCACGTCATCGACCGTCCGGAGGAGGAGATCTCGGCCTTCAACCTGTACGGGCAGAGGATTGTCGTCGAGTTCGTCCAGCGGCTGCGGGGCCAGGTCACCTACACGGGACCGGAGGCGCTGGCCGAGCAGATGGGTCTCGACGTTGACCGCTCGCGGCAGGTGCTTTCGACAGATCTGCAGGCCAGCGGCTAAACTGGAGGCTGAGATCCGGCTGCAGTCCGTGGTGGCTGGATTTTTGTGTGTCAGGCCTTCGCGCGGTCCGCTCCGGCGGACGGTCCGGCAGCCGGCCGAAACCTCTTATTCACGGTACAACTCTAGGAGTTACACGTGGCCCTTGACGCCGCTATCAAGCAGGAAATCATCAAAGAGTACGCCACCTCCGAGGGGGACACCGGTTCCCCCGAGGTGCAGATCGCGATGCTTTCCCGCCGCATCCTCGACCTGACCGAACACCTGAAGATGCACAAGCATGACCACCACACCCGTCGTGGCCTGCTTCTTCTGGTCGGACGCCGCCGTCGCCTGCTGGACTACCTGCGCGACACCGACATCACGCGTTACCGGACGCTCATCGAGCGCCTCGGCCTGCGCCGATAGGTTGAATGGAAGGCGGCGCCATCTCCTGAGGAGACGGAGCCGCCTTCCGCTTATGCCCGGTCAGTCCGGGTGCACCACCGCTAGATAAACATCTGGAGCCAGCAGGCACCGCGCATTCGCGGTCCTCGGTAGTGATCTCCGGGAGGCGGGCCGCAGAGGCCGCCGTCCCGTGGATCTCGATCGAAGACCGGGTGCACAGGCGGCCCACGAGGGGCCGCCCGACAATGGTTCCGACCGCCCCCACCACAAAGAAACGGAGGTGACTCTCTATGGAGGGTCCCGAGATCCAATTTGCTGAAGCCGTCATCGACAATGGCCGCTTCGGAACACGCACCGTCCGCTTCGAGACCGGCCGCCTTGCCCAGCAGGCCGCCGGCGCAGCGATGGTCTACATCGACGAAGACACCGCGCTCCTTTCGGCGACCACCGCCGGAAGCTCCCCGCGCGAAGGCTTCGACTTCTTCCCGCTGACCGTCGACGTCGAAGAGCGCATGTACGGCGCCGGGCGCATCCCGGGCTCGTTCTTCCGCCGCGAGGGACGCCCCTCCACCGAGGCGATCCTCGCCTGCCGCCTGATGGACCGCCCGCTGCGTCCGGCCTTCGTCAAGGGCCTGCGCAACGAGGTCCAGATCGTCGTCACCGTGCTGGCGATCAACCCCGACGTGCGCTACGACGTCGTGGCCATCAACGCGGCCTCGATGTCCACCCAGCTCTCCGGACTTCCCTTCTCCGGCCCGATCGGCGGCGTCCGCGTTGCGCTCGTCTCCGACGGCAGCGGAAGCGACCAGTGGATCGCCTTCCCGAAGCACTCGGAGCTCGAGAACTCCGTCTTCGACATGGTCGTTGCCGGCCGCGTCGTCGGTGACGACGTCGCCATCATGATGGTCGAGGCCGAAGCGACCGACAACTCCTGGAACCTCATCAAGGAAAACGGCGCCACGGCACCGACCGAGGAGATCGTCGCCGAGGGCCTGGAAGCGGCAAAGCCGTTCATCCGCGCCCTGTGCGAAGCGCAGTCGGACCTGGCCTCGCGTGCGGCCAAGCCGACCGTCGAGTTCCCCGTGTTCCTCGACTACCAGGACGACGTCTACGCCGCCGTCGAGTCGGCCGCCGCGCAGAAGCTCGCCGAGGTCTTCCAGATCGCCGACAAGCAGGAGCGCAACACCGCCTCCGACGCCCTCAAGGCCGAGGTCCTCGAGTCCCTCGCCGGGTCCTTCGAGGGACGCGAGAAGGAGCTCTCGGCAGCCTTCCGCTCGGTCACCAAGGCCGTTGTGCGCCAGCGCATCCTCAAGGACCAGGTCCGCATCGACGGGCGTGGCCTTTCCGACATCCGCAAGCTCACCGCCGAGGTCGAGGTCCTGCCCCGCGTCCACGGTTCGGCCATCTTCGAGCGCGGCGAGACCCAGATCCTGGGTGTCACCACGCTGAACATGCTCAAGATGGAACAGCAGATCGACTCGCTGTCCCCGGTGACGCGCAAGCGCTACATGCACCACTACAACTTCCCGCCGTACTCCACCGGTGAAACCGGCCGCGTGGGTTCGCCCAAGCGCCGCGAAATCGGCCACGGTGCCCTCGCCGAGCGCGCCATCGCCCCGGTCCTTCCGAGCCGCGAGGATTTCCCCTACGCGATCCGCCAGGTCTCCGAGGCGCTGAGCTCCAACGGCTCCACCTCGATGGGCTCGGTCTGCGCCGCAACGCTGTCCCTGCTCAACGCCGGTGTCCCGCTGCGGGCACCCGTCGCGGGCATCGCGATGGGCCTCGTTTCCGATGAGGTCGACGGTCAGACCCGCTACGCGGCGCTGACCGACATCCTTGGAGCCGAGGACGCCTTCGGTGACATGGACTTCAAGGTCGCCGGTACCTCCGAGTTCGTCACCGCCATCCAGCTCGACACCAAGCTCGACGGCATTCCCGCCTCGGTGCTGGCAGCCGCGCTGAAGCAGGCCCGTGAGGCCCGCCTCCACATCCTCGGCGTTCTCGAAGCCGCGATCGACGCGCCGGACGAGCTCTCCGAGTTCGCCCCGCGCATCATCTCGGTCAAGATCCCCGTTGACAAGATCGGCGAGGTCATCGGCCCCAAGGGCAAGATGATCAACCAGATCCAGGAGGACACCGGCGCCGACATCTCCATCGAGGATGACGGCACCGTGCTGATCGGCGCGACCGACGGAGGCTCGGCCGAGGCCGCCCGCGCAGCGGTCAACGCCATCGCGAACCCCCAGGTTCCCGAGATCGGCGAGCGCTACCTGGGCACCGTCGTCAAGACGACGACGTTCGGCGCGTTCGTCTCGCTGACCCCGGGCAAGGACGGACTGCTTCACATCTCCGAGCTGCGCAAGCTCTCGGGCGGCAAGCGCGTCGACAATGTCGATGACGTCGTCGCGGTGGGCCAGAAGGTCCAGGTCGAGATCACCAAGATCGACGACCGCGGAAAGCTCTCGCTGTCGCCGGTGGTCGCCGATGAGGCTGCCGACGACGCCGGCATCGAGCTCCCTGAGGTGCCCGCCGAGGACGCCGTCAGCTAGGTGCCCGCGGTTCCGCCGCCGACGGCCCCGCCGTGGACCCTGGTCCACGGCGGGGCCGTTGGCCGTTTCCCGATCGACGCTCAACCCTGAACCGACGCACAACCTGAGAGACCCCGATGTCACTGCCTTCAGCTGTTTCCCTCCCGCTGCTCCCCACGCCGCTCGCCGACGGTGAGAGCGGCGACCCGACGTTCGTGGCCGGCGACCCCGGCGGGGCGGTGGTCCGCCGCTCGGTGCTGCCCGGCGGAGTGCGTGTACTGACCGAAGCGATGCCCGGGCAGCGCTCGGCCACCATCGGGTTCTGGGTCGGGGTCGGGTCACGGGACGAGGCCGAGGGCGAGCACGGCTCCACCCACTTCCTCGAGCACCTGCTGTTCAAGGGCACACGGAAGCGCTCCGCCCTGGAAATCGCCTCCGCCTTTGACGAGGTCGGCGGCGAATCCAACGCGGCGACGGCCAAGGAAAACACCTGCTACTACGCCCGGGTGCTCGACACGGACCTGCCCCTGGCCATCGACGTGATCGCCGATATGGTCACCTCGGCCGTCCTCGACCCCGAGGAACTCGAGCAGGAACGCGACGTCATCCTCGAGGAAATCGCGATGGACAGCGATGACCCCGCCGATGTCGCGCACGAGGAGTTCGTCTCGGCCGTCCTCGGCGGCCACCCCCTGGGGCGGCCCATCGGCGGCACCCCCGAGGCCATCCGCGCCATCCCGCGCGACGCGGTGCTGGCCCACTACCGCCGGTACTACACCCCCGCCGAGCTCGTCGTCACCGCCGCCGGCGGCCTCGACCACGACACCGTCTGCCGGCAGGTGCAGCAGGCCCTCGAGGAGGCCGGCTGGGTCCTTGAGGAGGGCGCCGTGCCGGTGCCCCGCCGCCTGGGCAGGCCCGTCGAGATCTCCGGTGCGCCCGGGGTGCACGTGATCCGCCGCGCGGTCGAACAGGCGAACATCCTGATCGGCTGCCCCTCGCTGGTGGCCACGGACGAGCGCCGATTCGTCATGAGTGTGCTGAACGCCGTGCTCGGCGGCGGCATGTCCTCGCGGCTGTTCCAGGAGATCCGGGAGAAGCGGGGCCTGGTGTACTCGACGTACTCCTTCTCGGCCTCCTACGCCGACGCCGGCTACTTTGCCATGTACGCCGGGTGCTCACCAGCCAAGACGGGACAGGTCATCGCCCTTCTGGGGGAGGAGCTGGACCGCCTTGCCCGTGACGGCATCAGCGAGGAGGAGCTGCGAAAGGCCGTGGGCCAGCTTTCCGGCGGTCTGGTGCTCGCCCTCGAGGACAGCAGTTCGCGCATGTCGCGCCTCGGCCGCTCCGAACTCGTCTCGGGGGAGTTCATCGACCTCGATGAGTCGCTCGCTCGGGTCCGTGCCGTCACCCCCGCCGAGGTCCAGGAACTGGCCGCGGAGCTGGCCGCCGCGCCGCGCACCACGATGGTCGTCGGACCCTTCGACGGGCCCGCGGACTTCGGGCTGTAGGCACCCGGAGGCAGCGCGCCCGACGCAGGCGCACCGGCGTGGCCGCTGCGGCGGCCGCTGGAGCTTCCGGTCAGCCGCCGGCGAAGGGCGGCAGGACGTCGAGGACGTCCTGCTCGGCCAGGACCCGGCCGCGGTCGCGCAGCGCCACCTCGTTCAGCAGGAAGCTGCTGCGCCGCAGGACCTGCTCCATTGACGGGCTTTGAGTTCCGGCATAGCGGTCGCCGAGGATGGCCAGAATGTCTTCAACGGTGGCCCCGGCGCCATCGAGGATTTCCTCGGCGGTGCCCGCTGCCGCACGCGCCGCACCGAAATAGCGGATCAGCATTCAGCCACCGATCGCGCTCATCGAGCGGTCGGGCTGGATGAAGCCCTCAGCACCGAGCCCGGTGCGGGCCATCCCATGCGCCTTGGGCTTGGCCCACATCGCCTCCTGCCACCGCCGGGCGACGGCGGCATCGTCAGCGCCGGAACGAAGCAGTTCCCGCAGGTCCGTCTCCTCACGGGAAAACAGGCAGCTCATCACCTTTCCCTCGGCGGTGATCCGGGTCCTGCGGCAGTCGGCGCAGAACGGCTCCGTGACGGAGGCGATGATGCCCACCGAGCCCACGACCTTCTCCGGCGCGCTGCGCCTCCGCACCTCCCACCGCTCGGCCGGTGCGCCGTCGCGGCTGCGCGGGTCGGCGGTCAGGACGAAGGCCGGTTCGAGCAGCGCGCGCATTTCGGCGGCCGTGATCATGCCGTCCCGGGTCCAGCCGTGGTCGGCGTCAAGGGGCATCTGCTCGATGAACCGCAGCTCGAATCCGCGTGAGACGGCCCATTCGAGCAGGTCCGGGGCTTCATGATCATTGATGCCGCGCATCAGCACCGCATTGATCTTCACCAGGCCCAGCCCCACCTCCGCGGCGGCCTCGATCCCGCGCAGCACCCGGTCGAGGAACGGACGCCGGGTCAGCTGGGCGAAGGTTCCGGGGTGCAGGGAGTCCATCGAGACGTTGATGCGGGTGAGTCCCGCCTCCTTCAGCCGGGCTGCCTTCCGATCGAGCCCGAGCCCGTTGGTCGTCAGGGAAATCGGCAGACCGGGGTGGGCGGTGCGCAGGTCCGAGACGATTTCCACCAGGTCCGCCCGCACCAGGGGTTCCCCACCGGTCAGGCGGAGCTCGCGCACCCCGAGGAGGTCGACGCCGATCCGCACGAGGCGCACGATTTCGGCGCGGGAGAGCACCTGCTCCTTCTGCAGCCAGCTGAGGCCCTCCGCCGGCATGCAGTAGGTGCAGCGCAGGTTGCATTTGTCGGTCAGCGACACACGCAGATCGGTGGCGCGGCGCCCGAAGGTGTCGAGCAGGCCCACGCCCGGATCCGAGGGTGCCGGGCCCGGCAGCCCGAGAGATATTCCCATAGTGAGAGGTTACGCCTTTTCGCATCGGCTCCAAGGGCGAATCTGGAGCCCGGGGATAAGGATGTCGGGTGGCTGTTCTTTCTTCGGCCCCGCCGGGAGTCCGCGGCGGCCCCCGGCGGACTAGGGTTGAAGTACCGCAGCACCCGCCGGCCAGGCCCAGCCCCCGGCCCACCGACCCGACCCGCCCACCGACCCGACCCGACCCGCCCACCGACCCGCCGCCGAGCCACCCGACCCGCCCACCGACCCGCCGCCGAGCCACCCGCCCACCGGGGCGCAGCCGAAAGGACGTCATGACCCGCAGCGTTTCCGAGCACCAGTCGGCGGTCGAACAGCTCCTGAGCGCCGGCGGCTACGCCCGCGGCGGGCGCGGCGGCGCCGTGGAGTCCCTTCCGCTCAGCGCAGCCCTCGGCCGGGTCCTCGCCGCGGACGTCTCTGCCCCGGTGGCCCTTCCGCCCTTCGACAACTCGCAGATGGACGGATACGCGGTGCATCTGCGCGATCTGGGGGACGGCTCGGCCGTGGCAGGCGACGGGGAGCCCGAGGGCCACCTCCGGCTCCACGTGGGGGCGCCCGTTCCCGCCGGAAGTTCCCCGCCGCCGCTCGAGCCAGGCACGGCCGTTCCGATCATGACCGGGGCGATGGTTCCCTCCGGCACCGGCGCCGTCGTGCCGATCGAGCGCGCTGACCCCCCGCGGTTCCCCGCCCTGTCCTCGGGCGACGGCGGGCCGCCCGCGGTGCGGCTGCCTGCCGGAACCCCTGCCGGCAGTTTCATCCGGCGCGCCGGCAGCGACATCGCCGCCGGGGAACTGGCTCTGGGGGCCGGGACCCTGCTCGGCCCGGCGCAACTGGGACTGCTGGCCGCCTGCGGCCTGGCCGAGGTCGCCGTCCGCACGCCGTTCCGTGTCCTCCTGCTGTCCACCGGGGACGAAGTGACCGAGCCCGGCGGGCCGCTCGGGGCCGGCCGGATCTACGACGCCAACACCACCCTGCTTGAGGCCGCCCTGCGGGAAGCCGGCGCCGAGGTCCTCCGGACCCGGGTCCTCTCCGACGACCCGGAGAAGCTGCGCGAGGCACTCGACGCCCCGCCCGCGGCGGAGGTCCACCTGATCCTGACCTCCGGCGGCATCAGCCAGGGCGCCTACGAGGTGGTCAAGCAGGCCCTGTCCGGCAGCGGCGTCGAGTTCCCCGGGGTGGCCCTGCAGCCCGGCGGGCCGCAGGCCATCGGTACCCTCGGCGGGGTCCCGTTCCTCGGCTTTCCCGGCAACCCCGTCAGTGCCCTCGTGTCCTTCGAAATGTTCCTCCGGCCGGCCCTGACGGCCCTCACCGGCGCGCCCGCACCGCGGGTCGCGCTTCCGGCACGGCTCACCGCCCCGGCGTCGTCCCCGGCCGCCAAGCACCAGGTCCGGCGCGGGCTGTACCGGGACGGGCAGGTCGAACTCATCGGAGGACCCGGATCCCATCTGCTCAACGCCCTCGCGGGCTCGAACGCCCTCGTCCACTTCCCTGTCGGCCTCTCTGAGGCGGCCGCCGGCGACGAAGTGACCGTCTGGCTGATCGGCCCCGTCCCGCCGCCGGCACCTCCCGCGCCGGCCCCAACCGACCAGGAGCTGCCCTCATGACACCCAACGAAACCGCCGACGCGCCCGCGCTGTCGCATGTCCGGGCCGACGGCACCGCCCACATGGTCGATGTCTCCGCCAAGGCCGTGACGGCCCGCCAGGCGGTGGCACAGTCGGTCCTGGAGACCAGCGCCGGGGTCGTAGCCATGATCACCGACGGGTCGCTGCCCAAGGGGGACGCCCTCGCCGTCGCCCGCGTCGCCGGGATTATGGCCGCCAAGCAGACCTCCACCCTGATCCCGCTGTGCCATCCGCTGCCGATCAGCCGCGTCTCGGTCGACTTCACCGCCGACGCGGGGACCGTCACGGTGACGGCGCTCGTGAAGACGACCTCGGTGACCGGGGTTGAGATGGAGGCGCTGACCGCCGCCTCCATCGCCGCCCTGACCCTCTATGACATGATCAAGGCCGTCGACCCGCGCGCCGTGATCCGGGAGACGAAGGTCCTTTCGAAGACCGGTGGGAAGAGCGGAGACTGGAGCGTATGACCCCGCTGAGGAACGCCGCGGTGATTATCGCCTCGACCCGCGCCGCCGCCGGCGCCTACCAGGACGAATGCGGCCCCCTCGTGGCCGGCTGGCTCCTCGAGCACGGCTTCGCCGTGCAGGACGCCGAGGTCGTGCCCGACGGGGACGCCGTGGGCGAAGCCATCGGCCGGGCGCTGGCTGCCGGGCCGGCCGTGCTCATCACCAGCGGGGGCACCGGCCTAAGCGCCGACGACGCCACGCCGGAGCAGACCCTGCCCTACCTCGACCGGCAGCTGCCGGGCATCATGGAGGCGGCGCGCCGGGCGGGAGCCGACAAGGTGCCCACCGCGGCCCTGACCCGCGGCCTTGCCGGCACCGCAGGAAGCACCTTCGTGATCAACCTCCCGGGTTCACCCGGGGGCGTGCGGGACGGGCTCGCCGTCCTCGAACCGCTCATCGGCCACATCTGTGCCCAGCTAGAAGGATCCCATGACCACCAGTGAAGTTGTCCGGGCCTACGTGTCGGACACGCCCATCACCCCGGAAGAGGCCCTGGCCGCCGTGGATTCCCCGCGCTGCGGCGCCGCGGTCTCCTTCAGCGGCGTCGTGAGGAACCACGACGGCGGGCGGGAGGTCACCTCCCTGAGCTACAGCTCCCACCCCAGCGCCGAACGGGTCATCGCCGAGGTCGCGGCGGAGGTCGCCGGCCGGCACGACGGCGTGCGCCTCTGGGTGGCGCACCGGATCGGCCCGCTCGAAATCGGTGACTCGGCCCTCGTGGCCGCCGTCGCCGCAGCCCACCGCGGCGAGGCCTTCGCGGCCTGCTCGGAACTCGTCGACGCCGTCAAGGAGCGCGTGCCGGTCTGGAAGGAACAGTTCTTCACCGACGGCACCGTGGAATGGGTCGGCGCCGGGTAGGAACAGTAGGCTGGGAGGCATGACGCAGGAACTCCCGGTTGCAGTGCTCGGCGCCTCGGGGCGCATGGGCTCCGAGGCGGTCGCCGCCATCCAGGCCGCGGAGGACCTCTCCCTCGTGGCGGCACTGGGCCGGGGGGATGACCTTGCCACCCTGGTCTCCGCCGGCGCCCGGGTGGTGCTCGACCTGACCGTGCCCGAGGCGACCTATGACAATGTCTGCTTCGCCGTCGAGCACGGCCTCCACGCCGTCGTCGGAACCACCGGCTGGACACCCGAGCGGCTCGACGGGCTGGGCGTTCTGCTCGGGCGCACCCCGTCCACCGGTGTGCTGATCGCCCCGAACTTCGCCCTGGGTTCGGTGCTGGCCACGGCGTTTGCCGCCTCGGCCGCCCGGTACTTCGAATCCGTCGAGATCATCGAACTCCACCACCCCGACAAGGTGGACGCCCCCTCGGGGACGGCCCTGCGCACCGCACAGCTCATCAGCGCGGCGCGCGGCGCGGCCGGGGTGCCCGCCGCCCCCGACGCGACCGCCGGCGGCCTCGCCGGGGCCCGGGGCGCGGACGCCGACGGCATCCCCGTCCACTCGGTGCGCCTGCGCGGGCTCACGGCCCACCAGGAGGTGCTGCTGGGCAGCCCGGGCGAGCAGCTGACCATCCGCCACGACTCCTTCGACCGCGCCTCCTTCATGCCCGGCGTCCTGCTCGGGCTCCGGAGCGTGGCCTCCCACCCCGGCCTCACGGTCGGCCTCGAGGGCTACCTCGACCTCGCCACGAACAAGGACCCCCATGCTTGAAACCTTCCGCCGCCACCGCGTCAAGATCGGGGTCGTCTTCGTCACCCTCCTGCTGGTGCTCTGGCTGGCCGTCACGTTCCAGCGCGGCGTCCTGCTGCTCGGCGACCCCGCACCGGTGGCCAAGGCCCTGGGTGCGGGCTACCTGTTCCTGCCGATCATCGGGGCCTGGGCACTGATCCGCGAACTGCTCTTCGGCGCCCAGACGGAGCGCATGGCCAAGGTCCTCGAGGCCGAGGGCGGACTGCCCGTTGACGACCTGCCGCGAACCCCGGCCGGACGGATCGTCCGAGACGCAGCCGACGAGCGCTTCCCGCAGTACCAGGCGGAGGTCGAGAACGACCCGGAGAACTGGCGCAGCTGGTTCCGGCTCTCCTGCGCCTACGATGCCGCCGGCGACCGCACCCGAGCCCGGAAGGCAATGCGCGACGCCGCCCGACTGTTCCACTGAGCCGGGCGGCCGGTCCGGGCCCGGCAGGGTCCAGGCAGTGGGTAGGCTCGACGGCGCACCAGCGCAGGGGGGCAGGCCGGGTGACACCTGCCCTGCGGCCCGCGGTGGGTCAGCGCCGGTCCGGACGCGACGCCGGGTGCCCGCCGCTCCGGGCGGCCTGCGCGGCTCCCGACGCGATCAGCTCGAGGGGGCCGCGGGCGTGGATCCGCTGGAACAGGATGCCGAGCGCCACCGCGCCCAGCGCCTGGAACCAGAACACCGGAGCGGGCTCAAGCACGGGCTCCTGCTGATCGACCCAGCTCATGACGCAGATGTGGAGCGAATACAGGGTCAGGGTCATCGCCCCCGGCGCCGAGAGCGGAAGAAGCAGCTGCCGGAAACGCCGGGTGATCAGCAGGCAGATCCCGGTCACCGCGGCGGCGGTCCCGGCCGTGTGCAGCAGGTCGAAGGGCGTCCCGGAATGCGGGGTGCTGACGGCCAGCCACCACCACGACCCGGTCGAGTTCAGGCCACCGATCCCCACCTGCAGCATCGCCTCGAGGGGGTAGCGCGCTCCCTCCGGTGTCTGAAGCAGCGCGTCGAGGCCGCCGGCGGGGCCGAGCAGGTAGCCGCTGGCCGCCTTCGCGGCAACGGCCGCCGCGGCGCCGCCGAGAATCAATGCGGCCTGGACGCCCAGCCGGGCGAGGTCGAGGCGTCCGATCACCAGGCCGATGAGCAGATAGCTCAGCCACTGCAGCGCCGGGTAGTACCCGGTGACAAAGACGTCCGCCAGCAGCGTCGCCGGCTCAAGGAAGTGCTCCCAGACCGGATTCCCGTCGAGCGAGGGCGGATCGAGCGTCCCCTCGATCCAGGGGCGCAGGAGGAAGGCCGCGACGGGGGAGAGCAGCAGCCAGCCCGCCGCCCAGGCCGCGAGGACCGGCAGCCGCAGGCCCAGGAAAGGAAGGGCCAGCAGGAACAGGATCCCGTAGTGGAAGAGAATGATGGCGATGTTCGTCTCGACGCCGCCGAGCACGAGCCCGACGGTGGCGATGATGACGGCGCGCACGGCGATCCCGCGGCGGTCCCCCGAGAGGACCCCTGACCGGTGCGGAGTGCTTCCGCCCGTCAGCAGTGCGAGCCCGATCCCTGCCACCACGGCGAACAGGGCCGACGCCCGCCCGGTGAAGAGCAGCGCGACCCACGACGGGTCGGCCGTCCCGGGGACGTACAGGGGAAAGATGTGGGTGCTCATCATTCCGAAAAGGGCAATGCCGCGGGCCGCGTCGAGACCGGTCAGACGCCGGAAGGCCGGGGAGGACACCATCCCTCGATCGTCTCACAGCGGCCCGCCGCGGCGGGTGTGCCACCCGCGGCGGCGGTGGCCCGGCCCTGCACCCTGCGGCCCGAGCAGGTAACGTTTTACCCATGGTTGAAACCCTCCCCTCAAACCCGTTCGGCACCCTGGTCACCGCAATGGTCACCCCTTTCACAGCCGACGGGGCGGTGGACCTCGACGGCGCCGCCGCCCTGGCGTCGCGGCTCGTCGACGACGGCTGCGACGGCCTCGTCGTCTCCGGCACCACAGGGGAGACCTCAACCCTTGAGGACTCGGAGAAGGAAGACCTGTTCCGGGTCGTCGCCCAGGCCGTCGGCGGCCGGGCGCGGGTGATCGCCGGAACCGGCACCAACCACACCTCGCACTCGGTGGAGATGGCGCACCGTGCCGTCCGTGCCGGCGCCGACGCGCAGCTGGTTGTTACCCCGTATTACAACAAGCCGACCCAGTCCGGGGTCCTCGCGCACTTCACCGCCGTCGCCGACGCGACGGACCTGCCCATCATGGTCTACGACATTCCGGGCCGCGCAGGCATCCCCATCGCCACCGAAACGATGATCCGGCTGGCCGACCACCCGGCAATCCTCGCACTTAAGGACGCCAAGGCCGACTTCGGCGAGGTGACGAGGGTGCTGGCCAACACCGACCTCGCCATCTACTCGGGCGACGACGGCCTCACCCTGCCCTGGATGGCGGCCGGCGCCGTCGGTGTCGTCAGCGTCACCGCGCACGTCGCCACCGCCCAGTTCCGCGCGCTCGTGGATGCGGCCGCGGCCGGGGACTTCGCCACCGCCCGGCGCCTTCACTTCGAGCTGGACCCGGTGATCCGCGCCGTGATGACCCACCTGCCCGGGGCGATCTCCGCCAAGCAGATCCTCCACCGCCAGGGCACCCTCGCGGGCACCGCCGTGCGACTGCCGCTTGTGGTTCCGACCTCGGCGGAGCTCGAGCCGGTGTTCGCGGACCTCGCCGAGGCCGGGTGGGACCTCCCGCCGGCCGCGCCCTCGCCGGCCGCCGGGGCGCGCGCGTGAGCCCCACCGCCCCGCTGGTCCCGGCGCCCCCGCTCGCCGCTGGAACCCTCCGCATCGTCGCGCTCGGAGGCCTTGGGGAAATCGGCCGCAACATGGCGGTGTTCGAGCTGAAGGGCAAGCTGCTCATCGTCGACTGCGGGGTGCTCTTCCCCGAGGAGCACCAGCCCGGCGTCGACCTGATCCTGCCTGACTTCTCCTACCTCGAGGGCCGGCTCGACGACGTCGTCGGCCTCGTCCTGACCCACGGCCACGAGGACCACATCGGGGCGGTGCCCTACCTGCTGCGGCTCAAGGAGGACATTCCGCTCATTGGTTCCCAGCTCACCCTGGCCCTGATCGAGGCAAAGCTGCAGGAACACCGCATCCGCCCCTACACCCTCACGGTGTCCGAGGGGCAGATCGAACAGTTCGGCCCCTTCGAGTGCGAGTTCGTTGCGGTAAACCACTCCATCCCGGACGCGCTGGCCGTGTTCATCCGCACCGAGGCCGGAAACGTGCTTCACACCGGCGACTTCAAGATGGACCAGCTTCCCCTGGACGGGCGCATCACCGACCTGCGCGCCTTCTCCAGGCTGGGGGAGGAAGGCGTCGACCTGTTCCTCGTCGACTCAACCAACGCCGACGTGCCCGGCTTCACCGCCGCCGAGCGGGAGATCGGGCCGGTCCTCGAGCGGCTGTTCGCCGACGTCCGCAAGCGCATCATCGTGGCCTCCTTCTCCTCCCACGTGCACCGGGTCCAGCAGGTCCTCGACGCCGCGCACGCCCACGGACGCCTCGTCTGCTTCGCCGGTCGCTCCATGGTGCGCAATATGGGCATCGCCGCCCGACTGGGCTACCTCCGGGTCCCCGAGGGCATCCTCGTCGACCTCAAGGACGTCGACAACCTGCCCGACGATCGGGTGGTGCTGATGTCCACCGGTTCCCAGGGCGAGCCCATGGCGGCCCTGTCCCGGATGGCCAACGGGGACCACCGCATCACGGTGGGCCCGGGCGACACGGTGATCCTTGCGTCCTCGCTCATCCCGGGCAACGAGAACGCGGTGTTCCGGGTCATCAACGGCCTGCTGAAGCTCGGCGCGGACGTCGTCCACAAGGGCAACGCCCGGGTCCACGTCTCAGGCCACGCGGCGGCGGGGGAGCTGCTCTACTGCTACAACATCCTGAAGCCGCGCAATGTGATGCCGGTCCACGGGGAGACCCGCCACCTCATCGCCAACGGCCGGCTCGCCGAGCTGACCGGGGTGCCGGCGGAGAACGTGATCCTCGCCGACAACGGCTCGGTCATCGACCTCAGCGGTGGAAAGGCCCGGACGGTCGGTGCCGTGGAGTGCGGCTTCGTGTATGTCGACGGATCGAGTGTCGGCGAGATTACCGACGCCGACCTCAAGGACCGCCGCATCCTCGGCGAGGAGGGGTTCATCTCCATCGTGGCCGTCGTGAACCGCACCACCGGCAAGATCGTCTCCGGTCCGGACATCCACGCCCGCGGCTTCGCCGAGGACGACTCGGTGTTCGACGAGATCACCGGCAAGCTCAACGCCGCCCTCGAAGAGGCGGTGCGCAGCAATACCGACCACACCACCTACCAGCTCCAGCAGGTGGTGCGCCGGGTCATCGGCACGTGGGTGAACCGCCGGTACCGCCGCCGCCCGATGATCATCCCGGTGGTCCTGGAGGCCTGACCCGGCGCCCGGTCCCGCTCCGCGGCCGGAGCGGCGGGGGTCCCTGCCTGCCCCGGAAACCGCGTATATTCCGGTGAACGCGGGCCCCGTCCGGTACCGTAGCAGTATGGCGACTCGTACTTCCCCTGCCCCGCGGGGCCCCCAGCGATCGCGCGGCAAGGCCGCGCCCGCTGGACGCTCAACGTCGGGCCGGGGTTCCTCCAGCGCCAGGACGCAGACCACCAAGGCCATCGCGGTGCCGGCCGATGACCGGCCGCCGCTTCCCGTCCGCGCCGTGCGCGGGGCCTGGCTGGGCGTCGCCCGGATGGCCGGGGCGGGAGTCCGCAAGTTCGGCCACGAGGTCCACCCTGAACGCGAACTGCGCCGGGACGGCACCGGATTCTTCCTGCTGCTGCTGGCCGTGGCCGTCGCCGCCGTCGAATGGTGGGCACTCAAGGGCCCGGTCGCGGACGTCGTCCACGCCGTCGCCGGCGGGACCTTCGGCTGGATGGCGCTGCTGATCCCCTTCCTGCTCGGCATCGGCGCCGTTCGCCTCTTCCGCTACCCCGAGGCGCACCGGGCCAACAACCGGATCGCCATCGGTCTGCTGATCCTCCTGTTCGCCGGTTCCGGCATCTCCCACCTCGTCGGCGGACAGCCGGGCCTCTCCGCGGGCCTGCCCCTGCTGTGGCGCGCCGGGGGAGTGGCCGGCTTCCTGGTGGCCGGTCCGCTCAGCTCCGTGCTCACCCCGTGGCCAGTCGGGGTGCTGCTCGGCTTCGTCGTCTTCGTGAGCCTGTTGATCATCACCGCCACCCCCTTCCGTCACATCCCCGACCGGCTCCGGAGCCTGTACGAGCACCTGATGGGCCAGGACCTGATCGACACCGCCGACCGCGACAGCCACGACCAGAGCTACCTCTACGAGGCGCACGGCTCGACCGCCGTGAAGCCAAAATCCAAGCGCAAGGAACGCCAGGCCAGGAACCGCGGCGACGAGCCGGCCGAGGATCCGTCCTCCGACGGGTTCGTCGGCGACGAGGCGTTCGAACGCGCCCTGATCGAGGACGAGGAACGCAAGGCCCGCGAGGCCGAGCGGCAGATCCCCGCCGGCGTGCGCCGTCCCACCCAGCAGGAACTCGCGACCGAAAAGATCAAGCGCGCCCAAGGCCTGGGGGACGAGCCGGCGGGCGGGCCCGCCACCGAGGCGATCGACGTCGTGCCGGCCGCCAAGGCCCTCATCGTCCCCTCCACCCCTGTCCAGCCGCAGACCCCGCCCTCGCCGATCCCGCAGCGGACCGAGCAGCTCCAGCTGGCCGGAGACGTCGCCTATACCCTGCCGCCCTCGGACTACCTCCCGGCGGGCACCCCGCCCAAGGAGCGCTCCGAGGCCAACGACGCCGTCGTCGCCGCCCTGACGCACACCCTCGAGCAGTTCAACGTCGATGCGAAGGTCACCGGCTTCTCCCGCGGCCCGACGGTGACGCGCTACGAGATCGAACTCGCCTCCGGCACCAAGGTGGAGCGGGTCACCGCCCTGTCAAAGAACATCTCCTATGCCGTCGCCAGCTCGGACGTGCGCATCCTCTCGCCGATCCCCGGCAAATCGGCGATCGGCATCGAGATCCCGAACACCGACCGCGAGACCGTCTCCCTCGGGGACGTGCTGCGCTCGGGCAACGCCCGCAAGACCGAACACCCCATGGTGATGGGCGTGGGCAAGGACGTCGAGGGCGGCTTCGTCGTCGCGAACCTCGCCAAGATGCCCCACCTGCTCGTGGCCGGCGCCACCGGCGCGGGCAAGTCCTCCTTCGTGAACTCCATGATCACCTCGATCCTGATGCGGGCCACCCCCGATGAGGTGCGCATGGTCATGGTCGACCCCAAGCGCGTCGAGCTGACCGCCTACGAGGGCGTTCCGCACCTGATCACGCCGATCATCACCAACCCCAAGAAGGCCGCCGAAGCCCTGCAGTGGGTGGTCCGCGAGATGGACACCCGCTACGACGACCTCGCCAACTACGGGTTCAAGCACATCGACGACTTCAATAAGGCCGTCCGCAACGGCAAGGTCGTACCGCCCGAGGGCTCCAAGCGCGTGGTGCGCCCCTACCCGTACCTGCTCGTGATCGTGGACGAGCTCGCGGACCTGATGATGGTCGCCCCGCGCGACGTCGAAGACTCGATCGTGCGCATCACCCAGCTGGCCCGCGCCGCGGGCATCCACCTGGTCCTCGCCACCCAGCGGCCCTCGGTCGACGTCGTCACGGGCCTGATCAAGGCGAACGTGCCCTCGAGGATGGCGTTCGCGACCTCCTCGGTCACCGACTCCCGCGTGGTGCTCGACCAGCCCGGCGCGGAGAAGCTGATCGGCCAGGGTGACGCCCTGTTCCTGCCGATGGGCGCCTCCAAGCCGATGCGCGTCCAGGGTGCCTGGGTGACGGAGTCCGAAATCCACCGCGTGGTCGAGCACGTCAAGGGCCAGCTGGGGGCGGTGTACCGCGAGGACGTCGCTGTCGAGGCGCCCAAGAAGCAGATCGACGACGACATCGGAGACGACCTCGAGGTGCTGCTGCAGGCCACCGAGCTGGTGGTGACGACCCAGTTCGGCTCGACGTCGATGCTCCAGCGCAAGCTGCGGGTCGGCTTCGCCAAGGCCGGCCGGCTGATGGACCTGCTCGAGTCCCGCGGCGTCGTGGGCCCCTCGGAGGGCTCAAAGGCCCGCGACGTGCTCGTCAAACCGGACGACCTCGCCCCGGTGCTCGCCGCCATGCGCGGCGATGAAGGCGCCGCCGTGCCGCAGGCGCCCGCTGCCGCGCCGGCCGCGGCCCCCGTCGACCTCGTGGCCGACGACCTCGCAGCGCGCTCCCAGGCGGTCGAATGGAACGACGGAAATGACAACGCCGATGACGACGGCGAGGACGCCTGGAGCCTTACGGGAAGGTAGCCTTATCGCGTGATGAACACCCCAGCCAAAGAAGTGCCCGTTCTGAATATCGCGAACGTCCTCACCGTCGTGCGGATCGTGCTCGTCCCCTTCTTCGTCTGGTTCCTCGCCGCCGACGAAAGCACGGGCGGGTTGTTCCGCTGGCTTGCAGTGATCACCTTCGCCGTGGCGATCTACACGGACAAGCTCGACGGCGACCTCGCGCGCAGCCGCGGGCTGATCACCGACTTCGGGAAGATCGCCGACCCGATCGCCGACAAGCTGCTGATCGGCTCGGCGCTGATCATGCTCTCGATCCTCGGCGAGCTCTGGTGGTGGGTCACCATCGTGATCCTCGCCCGCGAGGTGGGCATCACCCTCCTGCGTTTCGCCGTGATCCGCTATGGGGTCATGCCGGCCTCTCGCGGGGGCAAGCTGAAGACTGTCGTCCAGACAGTGGCCATCCTCGTCTTCCTCCTCCCGTTCGCCAGCACCCCCGGCGCGTGGGGCTGGTGGATCGCGGCGGCCTTCATGGCGGCGGCCCTGGTGATCACCGTGGTGACCGGTCTCGACTACATCCGGCAGGCCGCCCAGCTGCGTGCCAAGGCCCGCTCCAACGGACAGAAGTGAACGCTGCCGACGTCGTCGCGGCCGCCCTGGCCGCGCACGTCACCGTCGGGACCGCCGAATCCCTGACCGCAGGGCAGGTATCAGCGGCGCTGGCCGATGTTCCGGGAGCGTCGGGAACGCTGCGCGGCGGGATTGTCGCTTATGCCAACGAAGTCAAGCGGGACGTGCTCGGAGTCGACGCGGCGCTCCTCGACTCGGCGGGCTCGGTGGATCCCGACGTCGCCGCCCAGATGGCCGAAGGGGCCCGCCGGGTGCTCGGGGTGAATGCCGCCGTCTCCACCACCGGAGTGGCAGGGCCCGCCCCGCACGACGGCCAGCCGGTGGGCACCGTTTTCATCGCCGTGGCCACCGCGGGCGGGACCGAGGTGCGCCGGTTCGGGTTCCCCGGCGGACGGGAGTCGGTGCGTGCTGCGTCCTGCGGAGCCGCCCTGGAACTGCTCGGCGCGGCCATCCTAAGGGAACAAATGTGAAGACACACTAGTTATCTATACAGCGAGCCGTTGATAAGGTTGACGACTCAGGCCCAAGAAGATCGGGCCGGACCGACTATGCATTCTCCGCTTCCCGGCGGGTCCGCATTTATGAGGGAGCAAGGCGATACAGATGGTAAGACAACCCGTATCCGTAAACGGAGTGGTCCGTTGGCGTGATGTGGGGTTGGCAGATGACGCACAACGCAAGCCAAAGGAGCGCAAAATGGTCGTACTACGCCATGAGATCGGAGACGTCCTCCGGGACGTGCGCCAGCGCCAGGGCCGTACGCTGCGTGAAGTCTCCCACAGTGCAAGGGTTTCCCTGGGTTACCTGAGCGAAGTGGAGCGCGGCCAGAAGGAAGCGTCATCTGAACTCCTCTCATCAATCTGCAGCGCGCTGGACGTACCACTGTCCACGATGCTGCGGGAGGTCAGCGACCGGCTCGCGGAGGCGGAGGGTGTCTCAGTACCGGACACCGTTCCGCAGGAATTCTCCCGCGAGTTCGAGAACAACATCCCCGACGATCTCACCGAAAACTTCAGCAGGGGCCTGGCGGCAACGAACCGCTAGGCAGCAGCGACCCACAAGGACCCGCCCACCGGCGGGTCCTGCTGCTTTTAAGGCGCGGCGTCAACCCGGGGCGGTGCGGCCGTTGTCTTGAGGCCTTCCAGTCCCGCCGAGCGGCCTACCAGTTGTCCTTGGCGTAGGTGGCGTTGAGCTGGGCGATCAGGTGACCAAGCTGCTCGAGGTCGGAGACGTCCCAGTCGGCCATCAGCTCGTGGAAGGCCTGCTTGCGGGCGGTCTGGGCGTTCACCAGCTGCTGAGTGCCCGCCGGCGTCAGCGAAATGGCCTGGGCGCGGCCGTCAAGCGGATCGGCCTCCTTTTGCACGAGACCGAGCTGTTCGAGCATGGCGATCTGCCGGCTCACCGACGGTTTGCCCACTCCAACGCTTGCGGCAATGTCGGTGAGCCGCATCGAGCCCTCCTGCTGAAGGATGACGAGGAGACCGTAGGCGGCAGGTTCCATCTCCGGGTGCACCCTGCGGGCCACCTTGTAGGAGTTGGACCGGGCGCGCCTCCAGAGCATACTGAGTTGCTGCTCAAGCGCCACGATGGCGGAATCCACGGCGGCGTCGGTTGTGCTGGGGTCAGGGGTCATACCGCTTATTCTATGGTTCGCGGTCCCTCCAGCCGCCCCGCTGCGGGTAACGGATCGGCAACCTCCCGGTCCCGGCGCCGCCGGAAAATCGAATGCGCCCCCCTGTGCGGTTGGGGCATCCTGTAGGAACAGCAACGACAAAGGATAGAAAATGCGGCTCAGCGACTTTTGGCGGCTGATGGACGACGAGTTCGGGGCCCACTACTCACGGAGCCTCGCGGGCGATCTCGTGATCGGTGAACTGGGGGACCGGACCGCCCTCGACGCGCTGCGGGCGGGGATCGACCCCCGGCGGGTGTGGGAGGCGGTCTGCGCGGTGCAGGACGTGCCTCGCGAGCGGTGGCTGGGGCGCGACCTGAAGCCCCGGGCCCGCAGCCGGGCCGAATAGGACACGCCGTTCATCGACCCAATTCATTCGAATATCTGTTCGGATCGAGATATGCTTGGAGGACGGGTCCTGCCGGTTTTTTCACATACCGGGCGGCCTCCCAAGACTGTCAGAGCCGGCCGGTAGGGTCGGAACGAACATGCAAACGGCCCGCGGGGTTTCGCAAGCCCAGGGCACAATCAACCGAGGTGAACAATGGCTGCACCAGCCGATCGTGAGAAGGCCCTCCAGGCTGCCCTCGCGCAGATTGACAAGCAGTACGGCAAGGGCTCCGTTATGCGGCTTGGCGATGAGATTCGAGCACCCATCGAGACGATCTCCACGAGTTCGATCGCCCTTGACGCCGCGCTCGGCATCGGCGGCCTGCCCCGCGGCCGCGTCGTCGAGATCTACGGACCCGAGTCCTCGGGTAAGACCACGGTGGCCCTCCACGCGGTGGCCAGCGCCCAGCGCAACGGCGGCATCGCGGCCTTCATCGACGCCGAGCATGCCCTCGACCCGGAGTACGCGAAGAAGCTTGGGGTCGACACCGACGCACTCCTGGTGTCCCAGCCCGACACCGGTGAGCAGGCACTCGAGATCATGGACATGCTCATCGGATCCGGCTCCATCGACATTGTGGTGATCGACTCCGTGGCAGCGCTTGTTCCCCGCGCGGAAATCGAAGGCGAGATGGGCGACAGCCATGTGGGCCTGCAGGCCCGGCTCATGAGCCAGGCCCTCCGCAAGATCACCGGCCGCCTGAGCCAGACCAAGACCACCGCCATCTTCATCAACCAGCTCCGCGAAAAGATCGGTGTCTTCTTCGGCAGCCCCGAAACCACGACCGGTGGCAAGGCGCTGAAGTTCTACGCCTCCGTGCGCATCGACGTCCGCCGGATCGAGACCCTCAAAGAGGGCGTGAACCCGGTCGGCAACCGCACCCGGGCCAAGATCGTGAAGAACAAGATGGCCCCGCCCTTCAAGCAGGCCGAGTTCGACATTCTCTACGGACACGGCATCTCCCGAGAGGGTGGTCTGATCGATGTGGGCGTCGAGAACGGACTGGTCAAGAAGTCCGGCGCCTGGTTCACCTATGACGGCGACCAGCTGGGCCAAGGCAAGGAAAACGCCCGCAAGTTCCTCATCGACAATCCCGACCTCGCCGACGAGCTTGAGCAGAAGATCCGGGTCAAGCTTGGCATCGGTGTGCAGCCCGAAGAGAACGAGGGCGGCCCCAAGCTGAAGGCTGTCGGAGGAGAGTAAGAACCGTGGCAGGAGCCGGATCCTGGGGGCGGCGGGCCGGCGGCCCGCCGCCCCCAGGGGATTCCGAAAGCACACGGGCCGATACCGGGGAGGTCCGCCGGACACCTGACGGACCATCGGCCGAACACCAGATGACCGAATACGAGTTGTTCGGGGCAAGCGCTGGCAGCGGCCTCTCCGCCGGACCGCCGGCCGAATACGAGATGTTCGGCGCAAACGCTGCCGGCGGCATGACCTTCGGCGAAGAGTCCGCGGCCGACGGGTCCTCCTGGAGGAAGCCGGCCAGCCGTGGGTCCTTCGGGAAAAAGTCTGCCAGCGGCGGGTCGTTCGGCCGGAAGCGGGCCGGGGGTGGACCATCCGGGGAAAACATTGCGGGTGGGGGCTTCGGTCAAAAACCAGCTGGCGGCGGATCGTTTGGGAAAAAGCCGGCCGGCGGCGGGTCCCTCGGGAAAAAATCCGGCAGCGGGGGATCCTTCGGGGGGCAGACGCCCAAGTCACGCAGCCGGCGGAAAACCGAGCGCGCGCTCAACGATTCAGCATTCGGCCCCGTCTTCGGACGCTCGGCGGATCTCCCTCCCGAACAGGATCCCGATGAGGCCGCCCCGGCCCTGTGGAGCCCTTCCGGGTTCCCCGATGACGCGCCGCACAGCGGGGCGGGCACCGCCGACGGCTCCAGTGGGCGTTCACGGCGTCGCGGCCGCGGGGAAGCAACGCCGGAGGACCCAGCGGATCAGGCGCAGCCGTCCGACCCCCTCGCCCTCGGCCGCTCCATCGTGCTTCGCCAGCTCGCGATGGCGCCGAGAAGCCGGCACCAGCTGGCCGTGAAGCTCGCCGAGCGGGGCGTGCCAGAGGAAGCCGCCACGGCGGTCCTGAACCGCTTCGAAGAGGTCCAGCTCATCGACGACGCGGAGTTCGCCCGGATGTGGGTCCGCAGCCGCTCCGCCACCCGCTCGTTGGCCCGCTCCGCCCTGAAACGGGAACTGGCCGAAAAAGGCATCAACCCGGCCCTTGCCGAGGACGCCCTCGCCCAGGTGAGCGACGACGACGAACGGAACGCCGCACGTGAACTGATCCACCGGAAGATGCGGCAGGGCGTTGACCTCGCGGACCGCTCCGCGCGGGACAAGGAGGTCCGCAGGCTCGTCTCAATGCTCGCCCGGAAGGGCTACGCGCCGGGCCTGGCCTTCGCACTCGTCAAGGACGCCCTCGACGCGCAGGACACCGCCTCCGAATGACGCGGCGAGGGCGTTCTCGCGTGCCTCTCCTGCTGGAGTGACTACCGCCGTCGGGCGCGCGATTGTGGGCCGGTGGCGGGGCGGTCGTACCCTTAAGCCGTGAGTATTACAGTCCCCGCACCTTCCTCCGCCGACCCGTCGACTACCCCGGCGGGGGCGGCTTCCGTCGGCCCGCAGCGCACCTACGAGGTGCGCACCTTCGGATGCCAGATGAACGTCCACGACTCGGAGCGGATCTCGGGCCTCCTCGAGGGGGCAGGACTCACCCCGGCCATCGGCGGGCAGGCCGACGTCGTCGTCTTCAACACCTGCGCCGTCCGTGAGAATGCCGACAACAAGCTCTACGGAAACCTCGGCATGCTCGCCCCGGTCAAGGAGGCCAACCCGGGAATGCAGATCGCCGTCGGCGGCTGCCTGGCGCAGAAGGACCGCGAGACCATCCTCCGCAGGGCGCCCTGGGTCGACGCCGTCTTCGGCACCCACAACATCGGGGCGCTGCCGGCCCTGCTTGAACGCGCCCGGCACAACGACGAGGCCCAGCTCGAGATCCTCGAATCCCTCGACGTCTTCCCCTCGACCCTGCCCACCAAGCGGGACTCGGTGTACGCCGGATGGGTCTCCATCTCGGTCGGGTGCAACAACACCTGCACGTTCTGCATCGTGCCGTCCCTCCGCGGCAAGGAGCGCGACCGCCGGCCCGGAGAGATCCTCGCCGAAATCGAGGCCCTCGTGGCCGACGGCGCCATCGAAGTGACCCTGCTCGGCCAGAATGTGAACTCCTACGGGGTCGAATTCGGCGACCGGGGCGCCTTCGCGAAACTGCTCCGGGCCTGCGGCAGCATCGAAGGGCTTGAGCGGGTCCGTTTCACCAGCCCGCACCCGGCGGCGTTCACCGATGACGTCATCGACGCCATGGCCGAAACCCCCAATGTCATGCCGCAGCTCCACATGCCGCTGCAGTCCGGCTCCGACCGCATCCTCAAGGCGATGCGCCGCTCGTACCGGTCGGCGAAGTTCCTGGGCATCCTTGACCGCGTGCGCGAGCGGATGCCTTCCGCAGCAATCTCCACCGACATCATCGTCGGCTTCCCCGGCGAAACCGAGGAGGACTTCCAGGCCACCCTCGACGTCGTCGAGAAGTCCCGGTTCGCGACGGCCTTCACGTTCCAGTACTCGCGGCGCCCGGGCACCCCGGCAGCGGACCTCCCGGACCAGCTGCCCAAACACGTCGTGCAGGAACGCTTCGAACGCCTCACCGCCCTGCAGGACCGCATCGCCGAAGAGGAAAACGCCCGCCAGGTGGGCCGGTCCGTCGAGGTGATGGTGACGGCGAACCAGGGCCGGAAGGCCGGAGAGACCCACCGCCTGACCGGGCGCGCCCAGGACCAGCGGCTGGTGCACTTCAGCGTCCCCGCCGGCGCCGAGGTGCCCCGCCCCGGCGACCTGGTGACTGTGCCGGTGACCCACGCCGCGCCCTTCCACCTGCTGTCCGACCCCACCGCCGCCGAATACTCGGTGCGGCGCTCCCGTGCCGGGGACGCCTGGGACCGCAGCCAGGCCGACTCGTGCGGGGCGCCGGTCCCCGGTGGCGGGCCCGGCACTGCCGGTGCGGGGGTGTCCCTGGGCATGCCGTCGCTGCCCCCGCGACGCTCCGCCCCTTGATACCGCCCTTCGCGGGCACCGGGCCCGTAAGCGGACCCGGTGGAGCAGAACCCGGCACCGGAGGTCCCGCCGGGCCCGCCAGTGGAGCCGGGGTAGGGCAGGCCGTTCCACGCGCGCAGGCGCCCGGGCTGGAACAGGCTACCGGGGTGCCTTCAGGGGACGCCCGGCCGCCCATCGTCGCGGTCGTCGGTCCCACCGGCACGGGCAAGTCCGACCTCGCGATCGCCCTCGCCGTTGAACTCGGCGGTGAGGTCATTAACGCCGACGCGCTCCAGTTCTACCGCGGCATGGACATCGGGACGGCCAAGGTGCCGTTCGAGGAACGGCGCGGCGTTGCGCACCACCTCCTCGACATCCTCGACATCCGCGAGGAGGCGAGCGTCGCCGCCTATCAGGCCGAGGCCCGGCGGGCCATCGACGCCGTCCGGGCCCGCGGCAGCGTCCCCGTGCTCGTCGGCGGGTCGGGACTCTACGTCCGCGCCGTCCTTGACCGGCTCGAATTCCCTGGTACCGATCCGGCCGTCCGGGAACGCATCGAGGCCGAACTCGCCGCCGGAGGGTCCGCCGCGCTCCGCGTCCGGCTCGCCGCGGTGGATCCGGTGTCGGCGGCCCGGATCGCCGATGACCGCCGGCTGATCCGGGCACTGGAGGTGGCCGAGCTCACCGGACGCCCGTTCAGCTCCTTCATGCCCGACCGGCAGTACTACGCGCCGGCGGTCCAGATCGGGCTGGCGGTCGACCCGCACGAACTCCAGGTCCGGCTCGCGGAGCGGGTGCACACGATGGTCCGGAGCGGCCTGCAGGAGGAGGTCCGGGCCCTCGACGCCCGGGGCCTCCGGGAGGGACGCACCGCCTCGCGGGCCCTGGGGTACTCCCAGTTCCTTTCGGTCCTTGACGGGACCCTCAGCGAAGCTGCCGCCATCGAGGACACCATCACCGCGACCCGGAAGTTCGCCAAGCGCCAGCGCACCTGGTTCCGGGGCGACCCCCGGGTGCAGTGGCTGCCCTGGCGGGCTCCGGACCTGATCCAGCGGGCCCTCCTCCTCGCCCGCGGCGCCGGGACACTATCCTAGAAGGGTGAGCACCGCACCCGCCCGGCAGGCCCCGACCGTATCGCCCCTTACCGGTGTGCCGTTCACCAAGGGCCATGGAACGGGCAACGACTTTCTCCTCCTCCTCGACCCCGAGGCGGCACTCGACCTCAGCGCCGACGCCGTCGCCGCGGCGTGCGACCGCCACCGTGGGGTCGGAGCCGACGGGCTGATCCGCGCCGTGCGCTCCGGGCAGCTTCCCGAGGGGCGTGAGCTGCTCGGCGGGAATCCGGAGGCCGAGTGGTTCATGGACTACCGCAACGCCGACGGATCCGTCTCCGAGATGTGCGGCAACGGTGTTCGGGTCTTCGTCCACTTCCTGGTCAGCAAGGGCCTGGTGAGCCTCGATCACGGGGCCGCGGTGTCCGTGGCGACGAGGGCCGGCATCAAGGTGGTCTCGCGGTCGGCCGACGGGTACTCGGTGGATATGGGCCCCTGGGAGTTCATCCATCCCGGTGAGGCTGCCGCCAGGGCTGTGGATTCGACGGTTGAGGCGGCGGGCCTCGGCGTCCCGAGGCCGGGCCTTTCGGTGAGCATGGGCAACCCGCACACGGTCGTCGCCCTTGCGGGGCTCGACGAGCTCGCCGCGCCACCGCTGATCGAGGCCCCGAAGGTCGAGCCGGTACCTCCGCACGGAACGAACGTCGAATTCGTCGTTCCCGCCGAGCCGCTCGTGGAGGACGGCGTCGGCAGGCTCACGATGAGGGTCCACGAACGCGGGGTGGGCGAGACCTTCTCCTGCGGCACCGGGGCGTGCGCCGCCGCCGTCGCCACCCGCTACTGGGCCGGGCCTGAGTCGCCCTCCCACTGGGCAGTCAGCGTCCCCGGCGGCGTGCTGGGGGTCGTCTTCCATATCGGCGCCGATGGACGCGAGCACGTCGACCTCAGCGGGCCCGCGGTGCTCGTGGCCGAGGGGACCCTGCTCGGGTCCTGAACGGGCTCTTTCCGCAACAGACGGGGTCCGCGGTCTCCGGAACGCCCGCGCTGGTCAAGGCTCCGCCGGCTCGGGCGCCACGGCCCCGCCCGGCGGGCGCCGTCAGTCCGCCGGACGGGTGATGGAAAGAATGCGAAAGGACTTCGCGGTGTCTGCCCGGCGCACGGTGAAGCCGGGGGGAAGGGCTTCGGCGAGCCAGCGCTGCAGGGAATCGGCGCCCAGGTTTTTCTGCACCACGAGCCAGGCCTCCCCGCCGGGAGCAAGCCGCGGCAGCCAGCGCAGCAGGAGCGCGTGGAGCTCCCCCTTGCCGATCCGGATGGGGGGATTCGACCAGATGGTGTCGAATTCGAGCGACGGGTCGACGTCGTCCGGCGTGCCAACAGAAACATTCGCCAGGCCGAGTCGGGCCGCATTGTCCCGGGTCAGGGCGATGCACCGCTCATTGACATCCACGGCGTACACCTGAGCGTCCGGGGCCTTCAGCGCAAGGGTCAGGGCCAACGGACCCCACCCGCTGCCGACGTCGAGCAGGCGCGTGCCCCGCGGCTCGGGGACGGAGCCGAGAAGGATGGCGGTGCCCTTGTCGATTCCGTCGGGGCTGAACAGGCCCGATGATGTCACGAGGTCGCGCCGCTCGCCATTGAGGACAACCGACAGCGGCCGCCGGATGCCCGGGCCGGCGGGCTGGGGGCTGAAGTAGTGCTGGGATTCCATAAGCGTCAAGCCTAGTGCCCCGCCGGGCCGTCCACCGGGCGTGGGCCTGCCGGAGCCCGGTCCCCCGGAAGCAGCCGGCCGGCCGGGGGCAAGTCCCGTTGCGCGGAGAGTGAATTCGCTGTGCTGGCGGTTTTCGTGCTACTAGCATTGAAGGACGCAATGACAAAGGAGAACATGACCACGAACCACGAAGGATCGACCGGAGCCGAGATGGGACCCGCGGAGATCCAGGCTGTCATCGACCGGATTCTCGCCCACGACGAGGCGGTCGAGTCCAAATCTTCGGCGGCAGCCAAGCCCCCGGCCGGCGACGGCCCGACCGGCGGCGCCCCGGCGACGTGGCGCTCACGCGCACAGGCCCTCTCCGCCTCCGCACAGGAGCACTCGGAGTTCGACGGAGACCAGGAGGACCTTGCCGAGCGGCACGCCCTGCGCCGCGTGGCAGGTCTCTCGACCGAACTTGAAGACGTCACCGAGGTCGAATACCGGCAGTTGCGCCTCGAGCGCGTTGTCCTCGCCGGCCTGTGGAGCGACGGCACGGCGCAGGACGCCGAGAACTCGCTCCAGGAGCTCGCCGCCCTCGCTGAGACAGCCGGCTCGGAGGTGCTCGACGGCATGGTCCAGCGGCGCCTGAAGCCGGACCCTGCCACCTTCCTCGGCTCCGGCAAGGCCCAGGAGCTCAAGGCCGTGGTGGCGGCCCTCGGGGCCGACACCGTCATCGTCGACAGCGAGCTTTCCCCCTCCCAGCGCAGGGGCCTCGAGGACATCGTTAAGGTCAAGGTCATCGACCGGACCGCCCTGATCCTCGACATCTTCGCCCAGCATGCCCAGTCCCGCGAGGGCAAGGCCCAGGTGGAACTCGCCCAGCTCGAATACCTCCTGCCGCGGCTTCGTGGCTGGGGTGAATCGATGTCCCGGCAGGCCGGTGGCCAGGTCGGCAGCGCCGGCGCCGGAATGGGCTCCCGTGGTCCGGGTGAGACGAAGATCGAACTCGACCGCCGGAAGATCCGCACCCGCATGGCGAAGCTGCGCCGCGAGATCGCCGGCATGAAGCCGGCACGGGAGACCAAGCGCTCGAACCGGCGCCGCAACCAGGTGCCGTCGGTGGCCATCGCCGGCTACACCAATGCCGGGAAGTCATCGCTGCTGAACCGGCTCACCGACGCCGGTGTGCTGGTGGAGAACGCCCTGTTCGCCACCCTCGATCCGACGGTGCGCCGCGCCGAGACAACCGACGGCCTCGGGTACACCCTGGTGGACACCGTCGGCTTCGTCCGGTCGCTGCCCACCCAGCTCGTCGAGGCCTTCCGGTCAACCCTCGAGGAGGTGGCGGACGCCGACCTGATCCTGCACGTCGTGGACGCCTCCCACCCCGACCCCGAAGGGCAGATCGCCGCCGTGCGCACGGTCCTCGCCGAGGTCGACGCCCGGAAGATCCCCGAGATCATCGTGCTGAACAAGGCCGACGCCGCCGACCCGTTCGTCCTCGAACGCCTCCGGCAGCGGGAGCCGCGCCACGTCGTCGTGTCGGCCCGCACCGGCCAGGGCATCGATGAACTGCGCATGCAGATCAGCACTTCCATTCCGAGGCCCGGGGTGCGGATGTCCCTGCTCGTTCCCTACGACCACGGGGAGATCACCAGCCGGCTTCACGAGGAGGACGCGGAGATCCTCTCCCTGGACCACGCCGAAGAGGGAACCGTGCTCGAGGTGATGGTGAGGGAGGGCCTCGCGGCGGAACTTGAACCGTACCTGAGGCATGAGTAAAGGGCCCGAGCCCGACGCGCTGAACCTGCTGGATGCCGCCGTTGCGGCGATGGGCGGTGAAAGCCGCGCCGGTCAGCATGAGATGACGCGCCGGGTGAGCGAGGCCATCGACACCGGGGAGCACCTTCTCGTCCAGGCCGGTACCGGAACGGGAAAGTCGCTGGCCTACCTGCTGCCGCTGATCGCCCATGCCATGGAGAGCGGGAAGCCTTCTGTCGTGTCAACGGCGACCCTGGCCCTGCAGGCGCAGATCGTGGGCCGTGACCTGCCCCGGCTGCTGTCGGCGGTTCAGCCGCACCTTCCCCGGCCCGTCGACGTCGCCCTCCTCAAGGGGCGGTCGAACTACGTGTGCCTGCACAAGACGGCGGGGGGATTCCCGGAGGAGGACGCCCCCGACGCCCTGTTCAGTCTCGGCGAGGACGCCGTCCAGCACCCCGGCGCGGCACCGGCCGCGCCGGGCAGCGCGCTCGGCCGGGAGGTGGTGCGCCTCCGCGAATGGGCCGAAGACACCGAGACCGGTGACCGCGACGAACTGCTGCCGGGCGTCAGCGACCGCGCCTGGCGCCAGGTGTCGGTCAGCAGCCTCGAGTGCCTCGGCGCCCAGCGGTGCCCGGTGGCCAAGGAGTGCTTCAGCGAGCGTGCCCGCGAGGCCGCCGCGACCGCCGACATCGTCATCACGAACCACGCGATGCTCGCCATCAGCGCCTTCGAGGGCCTCGCCGTGCTCCCGGACTACGACGTCGTCGTCATTGACGAGGCCCACGAACTCCACGACCGGGTCACCGGAGCCGTCTCGGGCCAGCTCTCGGCGGCGATGGTCTCCGCGGCGGCAACCGCGGTGCGCCGCCACGCCTCGTTGCGCACCGACGCACTCGACTCCGCGGGCAAGGCCCTCGAGGAGGCCTGCGCGCTCCTGCCGTCGGGACTGATACCCGGACGGCTCCCCGAGGAGCTCGAATCCGCCCTGGAACAGGTGCGCGATGCCTCGCGTACCGCCCTGTCGGACACCAAGACCGACGGCAAGGCCGACGGCCCGGGGGACGCCGACGGCGGACGGCAGCAGGCGCGCGGACGGCTCGGCCTGGTCTTCGAGGTAGCCGAGCGGCTCCTCGCCGCCGGTGAGGCCGGCGAGGTGGTCTGGGCCTCCCGGCCCAGCACCTTCACCCCGGGTGCCGGCTACTCCATGGCCGACGAGAGCGCTCCGGCCATCCTGAACGTGGCACCGCTGTCCGTCGCGGGGCGCCTCCGCGAAGGATTGTTCGAAGATCACACGGTCGTCCTGACCTCGGCGACCCTTGCGATCGGCGCCGAGTTCGGCCCCGTCGCCGGTTCCCTCGGGCTGACCGGAGCGGGCGCGCCATCCTGGGCCGGGGTCGACGTCGGAAGTCCCTTCGACTACCCGCGCCAGGGGGTGCTGTATGTGGCCAAGGACCTCCCCAAGCCGGAACGGGGAACCTCCGAGGCGCAGCTGGCCGAGCTGGAGGCACTGCTGAAGGCCTCCCGCGGCGGAGCGCTCGGACTGTTTTCCTCGCGCCGGGCGGCGGAGGAAGCAGCCGAGGCGCTGCGGCCGCTCGTCGACTTCGAGATCCTGTGCCAGGGGGAGGCGTCGCTTCCCTCGCTCGTGCAGCAGTTCGCCGAGGAACCGGACACCTGCCTGTTCGGGACGATGTCCCTGTGGCAGGGAGTCGATGTGCCGGGGCAGTCATGCCGGCTCGTGGTGATCGACCGCATTCCCTTTCCCCGCCCCGACGATCCGCTGATGACTGCCCGCACCCGGGCGGTGGCGCGCGCCGGCGGGAACGGGTTCATGAGTGTGTCCGCCACGCACGCGGCCGTGCGGCTCGCCCAGGGGGCAGGGCGGCTGATCCGGGCCTCCGGCGACCGCGGTGTCGTCGCGGTCCTCGACTCGCGCCTTGCCACTGCGCGCTACGGGTCGTTCCTGCGCGCAGCCCTGCCGCCGTTCTGGCACACGACCGATCGAACGACAGTGCTGGGCATCCTCGAGCGGGTCGCCGCAGGGTAGGGCCCCGACGGAGGCACAAGGGGAGGCACAGAGGGGGAGGTACGGAGAAACCACCGGCTAGGCGGCTGCCCGGACCGCCCGGTTCCGGCCCTGCGACTTCGCGGCGTAGAGCGCGGCGTCGGCCGCGGCGATGACCGCCTCCAGCCCGCGGCCCGCTTCTCCGGCGTCGGCGATTCCGTAGCTGACGGTGGGCAGCGGGAATCCCTGCGCCGTCGGTGTTCCCTGCAGCGCACGGCTGATCTCCGCGCTGACCGCCTCGGCGCGCTCCCCATCGGCGCCGGTGAGCAGGATGATGAACTCCTCCCCGCCGTAGCGTCCCACGAGGTCGGTGGAGCGCACCGACCGCGCACACGCCTCGGCGAACGCCTGCAGCGCCGTGTCGCCCGCTGCATGGCCATAGGTGTCGTTGACCTGCTTGAAGCGGTCGAGGTCCGCAAGGATGAGCGCCCCCGGGATCCCGGCGGCGCTGAGGCGCTTCAGTTCTCGGTCCGCCCGGTCAAGGAAGGCTGAACGGTTGAGCAGCCCGGTCAGTCCGTCCCGTGCTGCCTTGTGCCGCAGGTCCCGGGTGACCTGGTCGTTGCTCAGGGCGGCCATGGTGAAGGAGACCACGACGAGGAGGGTCAGGGTGATCAGGGTGGTCACCGCCGACCCGAAGTAGGTGGTGAAGACGAACCCGTCGACTCCGTCAACGACAAACGCGATGCCGCGGCCAAGGTAGAAGAGCGAGAGGAACCCCGAGGCGACGGCGAGCGGCACCTGGGTGCGCACCCGGTGGGGCACGGGCCGCCACACCTCGCGGGCGGCGAGGCCGAACAGCAGGGACATCATCGCCAGGAACACCGGTCCGCCGGACCAGGCGTTGACTGCGGGGTTGTCCGCGGCCGAGGCGAGAGCCGTGAGCAGGGGCGGGGCGGCGAGCTGCGCCACCCGCGGTCGCCCGCGGTGGAGCGAACGGGCCGCCGCCCAGACGGCCGCGGCGCCGGCCACGAGCAGGGTGTTCCCCAGCGGGTTGGCCCAGACCTGGTGGGAGGTGCCGTCGAGGAGGAAGGCCGCGGACCCGGCAAGGAACAGGCCGATCGCCGCGCACCACCAGGCACTGTAGGCCGACCGGGTGCGGCGGAAGGTCACAAGATAGAACAGCACGAGCTGGATGAGCGCGACAACGCCGAAGGCGACCCTCAGGGTAGAGGTATCAAGCGGCATCCGGCGGACCTTCCCTTCCGTGCGACATGCCGCCAGTATTGCACCGGGCGCCGACTATTGCGGCCGAGCCCCGCCTCCGGCGCGGCCGGCACGACCGGTCACCAGATCCACAACCGACGCGGTCGGCCCGGCGGCACGACGCCCACGACCGATATAGCGGGCCCGCCGACACCGCCAACCCTGGCGGCGGACCGGGAGCCTACAGGGCGCGCATCACCGAGACCACCTTGCCCATGATGCTCGCATGGTCGCCCAGAATCGGTTCGTACCGGGTGTTCTGCGGAAGCAGCCAGGTGTGCCCGTCGCGCTGGCGGAAGGTCTTGACGGTGGCTTCGTCGTCGAGGAGCGCGGCGACGATCTCACCGTTCTGCGCGCTCTGCTGGCGCCGGACCACCACCCAGTCGCCGTCGCAGATGGCGGCGTCGATCATCGAGTCACCTGTTACCCGGAGCATGAACAGTTCGCCGTGGCCGACGAGCTGCCGCGGCAGGGGCATGACGTCCTCGACGACCTGGTCGGCCAGGATCGGACCACCTGCGGCAATCCGTCCGACCATTGGCACCATTGCGGTGTCCACAGCGCCGGAAAAGTCGGAGGCAGGGCCTGTCCCTGACCGGCCCTGCTCGGGTGCCGGGGCGTCCGCCAGGGTCAGCGGCAGCAGGATCTCCATGGCCCGCGGCCGCTTCGGGTCCCTGCGGATATATCCAAGCCGCTCCAGCTGGGACAGCTGGTGCGTGACACTCGAGAGGCTCGCGAGCCCCACCGTGTCCCCAATCTCGCGCATCGACGGGGGGTACCCGTTGGCGCCGATTGACCGTTGGATCGTCTCGAGGATCTTCATCTGCCGGGTGGTCAGACCCTTGGGGACGCTCCGGCCCCTTGGACGTCCGCGCATCGGCGTGCCGGTGGGAACTCCTGCGGCTGCCTCTCCTACCGGGACGGTCGGAACCGCCCGAGCCTCTTCCGCTGCCCGCTCTGCCACTGGTTTGTCCCTTCGCTGCGCCGCCACCTGCGCCGGACCCGTCGGCGGATCGTTTTGTCGGTGGCAGATGGTGTTGTCAGGTTGTCGCCGTCCGGTAGCGAAACCCCGGAGCCCGCGTCTTCCTCTGAACCCAACGGTAGGCGAGCGCGGAGGTGTTTTCAAACATATGTTCGAGCGAGTCTCGACAAAGATCGATAACAGATGCTAAGAATAAGCAGGGCGAAATAGAAGACATGTTCGAATTCAATGTTCGAACGGGTTGAACTTATTCGAAACTCCAGAAGAGGTACACGTCATGACCGCAACGCCAGGCTCGCTCAGTGCCACCGCAGGTTCCGCAATGGCGGGTGGTTTCCGGTCCCTTGGCCACACGGGCGACCGTCTTCCCAGTCAGCGGGATGCGGATCTGCCCCCACTGCGGCTGACGCGCCGCGGCCGGGTGCTGCTGGTCGGAGTGCCGCTGGTGCTGCTGGTGGCCGTCCTGGTGTTCCTTGCCGCCTCCACGACGGCGCCGGCCCGGGCCGGCAGCGACGCGGGCCAGCCGACCCAAACCATGGACGTCAATGTGGCACCGGGGGAGACCCTCTGGTCCCTGGCGGGCGAATTCGCCCCCGAGCGGGATCCGCGCGATGTGGTCTCGGAGATCGTCGAGCTCAATGGGCTGGGGTCATCGACGGTGCAGGCGGGCCAGGTCGTTGCGATTCCCGTCTCCCGGTAGCCTTCGCCCGCCTGTGGCGCCCGGTCGTCCCGCCTCAATTCCTCGCCCGGGCGGACTGTCGCTTAAGCTCGATGGGTGAGGAACCGCATTGAGTCCCTGTCCCGCCTTCCGCTGCGTGAGAACCTTGTGGGGCTATCTCCCTACGGTGCACCGCAGATTGACGTACCGATCCTGCTCAACGTCAATGAGAACACCCATGGGGTGCCCGCCGAGGTTCACCGGGCCATCGTGGACGCGGTGCAGGCAGCAGCCCTGGGCCTGAACCGTTATCCCGACCGCGAATTCACCGAACTGCGCGCAAACCTGGCCCGCTATCTCGGCGGGGGAGTCACCGCCGAGCACGTCTGGGCCGCCAACGGCTCCAACGAGGTGCTCCAGCAGATCCTGCAGGCCTTCGGGGGCCCGGGGCGCACCGCGATCGGCTTCCCACCCACCTATTCCATGTATCCGCTGCTGGCCAGCGCCACGGACACCCGCTATGTCACCGCCCCGCGGGACCCCTCGTTCCAGCTCGAGGCCGGCTATGTCGCCCGGGAGGTCGCCTCCTCGGGGGCCAACATCGTCTTCCTCTGCTCGCCGAACAATCCGACGGGGACGGCGCTGGGGCTCGACGTCGTTGAGGCCGCGTACGAGGCCGGCGCGGCGGCGCGAGCCATCATCATTGTCGACGAGGCCTACGCGGAGTTCTCCCACGCCGGAACACCCAGCGCAATCACCCTGCTTCCGGGCCGGGAGCGGCTCATCGTCTCGCGCACCATGAGCAAGGCCTTCGCGCTGGCCGGGGCCCGCCTGGGGTACCTCGCGGCGGCACCGGAGGTCGCCGACGCGCTCCGCCTGGTCCGCCTGCCGTACCACCTTTCGGCCATCACCCAGGCCGCCGCCAACGCCGCCCTGACCCACTCCGCGACCCTCCTGGCAAACGTCGAGGCGATCAAGGTCCAGCGCGACCGCATTGTCTCCGAGCTCACGGCGCTGGGCCTGAGCCCGGCCCCTTCCGATGCCAATTTCGTCCTGTTCGGCGGGCTGACGGACCCGCAGCGGGTCTGGCGGGGCCTGCTCGAGGCCGGGGTGCTGATCCGCGACGTCGGAATTCCCGGCCATCTGCGCGTGACGGCCGGTACCGAGAGCGAAACCACAGTGTTCCTTGAGTCACTGAAGCGCCTCCTTTGACCGGCGTCTCCTAGACTGGAGGGGAACGTGCGACGCCCCTCCACTTCCGGATGCAGGCAGCACCGACGCGAAGCCCCTAGCGAAGGACACCAATGACCGTGGAGATCTCCGCCGCCCGCACTGCGCGGATCGAGCGGACCACCAGCGAATCCAGCGTGTACCTCGAGGTCAATCTCGACGGCACGGGTACCTCGGATATCAGCACCTCCGTGCCGTTCTACGACCACATGCTCACGGCCCTCGCGAAGCATTCCCTGATCGACCTGACGGTGAAGGCCACGGGCGATACGCACATCGACGTCCACCACACCGTCGAAGACACAGCGATCGCCTTCGGGGAGGCCCTCCGCGAGGCGCTCGGCACGAAGGCCGGCATCCGGCGCTTCGGCGAGGCGACCGTTCCCCTCGACGAGGCCCTTGCCAATGCAGTGGTCGACATCTCCGGGCGCCCCTTCCTCGTTCATGGCGGCGAGCCGGCGGGCCAGGAGTACCACCTCATCGGAGGACACTTCACCGGATCGCTGACCCGCCACGTCTTCGAAGCCATCGCGCTGCACGCGGGAATCTGTCTGCACCTCAACGTGCTCGCCGGCCGCGACCCCCACCACATCGTCGAGGCGCAGTTCAAGGCCTTTGCGCGGGCACTCCGAGCCGCCGTGGAGTCCGACCCTCGGGTCGAAGGCATCCCGTCGACGAAGGGGGCGTTGTGAGCGCGCCGAAGGTGACGGTGCTCGACTACGGGTCGGGCAACGTCCGCTCCGTGGTGCGGGCCCTTGAGCACGTCGGTGCCGAGGTCACCCTCAGCGCCAAGTCGCAGGACGTCCTCAACGCCGACGGGCTCGTGGTGCCCGGCGTGGGCGCCTTCGCGGCCGTCATGAAGGGACTGAAGGACGTCGATGCGCTGCGCCTGATCGGACGCCGTGTAGCCGGGGGCCGTCCCGTCCTTGGCATCTGCGTGGGCCTGCAGATCCTCTTCGACGAAGGGGTCGAGCACGGCGTGCGCACCGCCGGGATGGGGGAGTGGCCCGGCAAGGTGGAGCGACTCCAGGCCGACGTTGTGCCCCACATGGGATGGAACACGGTCAGTCCGCCCGAGGACTCGGTGCTGTTCGACGGCATCGAGGACGAGCGGTTCTACTTCGTCCACTCCTACGGAGTGCAGCACTGGGACTTCGACGTCAGCCAGCCCATGATGAAGCCGCCCCAGGTGACGTGGTCCGACCACGGCGGGCGGTTCATCGCCGCCGTCGAGAACGGGCCGCTCTCTGCCACCCAGTTCCACCCGGAAAAATCAGGCGACGCCGGAGCCCAGCTGCTGCGCAACTGGACCGGCAGGCTGGGAACATAATGATCAGCGTTCTCCTGATGGGGGTTGCCGGCCTGCTGATCGGCGGGGCGTTGTCCTTCCGCTCGCAGGGCTTCCCCAAGGCGCTGATCATCAGTTTCTGGATCCTCGCCGGCATGGCCCTGGTAGGGGCGTACCTCTTCACCCTTGACGCCTAGGCAAGCGCAGCACGCCCGCCCCGCACCAACGCCAGCCCCGCACCCCAGCGTGCACCTCCGCCAGCTGTGCACCCATTCCCGCGGCCCCTCCCGGCCACGTCGACCGAAAGAAGCGCATGAGCCCGTTCACCGACTCTCCCAACCTGGAACTCCTCCCCGCCGTGGACGTCGCCGACGGCCAGGCCGTCCGCCTCGTCCAGGGGGCCGCCGGCAGCGAAACCAGCTACGGCGACCCCGTCGACGCGGCGCTGGCCTGGCAGGAGGACGGCGCGGAGTGGGTCCACCTCGTCGACCTCGATGCCGCGTTCGGCCGCGGGTCGAACCGCCCGCTCCTCGAAAGGGTCGTCCGGAAGCTCGACATCAAGGTCGAGCTCTCCGGCGGGATCCGCGACGACGAATCACTCGACGCCGCCCTCTCCCTCGGGGCCACCCGGGTGAACCTGGGAACGGCAGCCCTCGAGAACCCCGAGTGGACCGCCAGCGCCATCGCCCGCTACGGCGACGCGATCGCCGTCGGCCTCGACGTCCGCGGCACCACCCTGGCCGCCCGGGGATGGACCCAGGAGGGCGGGGACCTGTGGGAGGTGCTGCAGCGGCTCGAGGACGCAGGATGCGCCCGTTACGTTGTCACCGACGTCACCAAGGACGGCACCCTGCAGGGGCCGAACCTCGAACTGCTGAAGCAGGTGATCGAGCGCACCAGTCGGCCCGTGGTGGCCTCCGGTGGCATCTCGAACCTCGATGACCTCGCGGCACTGCGCCAGCTGGTGCCCAGCGGCCTCGAAGGAGCGATCGTCGGCAAGGCCCTCTACGCCGGGGCGTTCACGCTTCCTCAGGCGCTGGACGTGGCCGGCCACCCGGCACCTCGGGAATGAGCAGGGAGCTCCCGGCGCACATCGCCGCCGCGCTGGCGGGAAACACCACGGACTCGGCGGGACGGCCCTGGGCCGGACGGGACCTCTCCGGTGACGGGAACCCCCTCCATAACTTCGACGACGACGACGGACAGGCCGACCCCGGCTACTCGTCCGCCGTCCGGGCCCTGATCGAGGGAGCCGGCGGCGAGGAGCAGGTGATCCAGGCGCTGGCATCGGCGCGGGTCTTCATCCCCATCGTGGCCCAGCTCGCCGCCGCCGGTGAGGGCCTCGATGGGGTCGAGGCCGACAAGGAAGCCGACATGGCCCTGGTGACCCTGCGTGCGCCCGACGGGCGGGCGGCGCTGCCGGTGTTCACCTCGGCGGACCGGCTCGCGGCCTGGCACTCCGACGCCCGTCCTGTGGCCGCCTACGCGGCGCGGGCGGCCCTGGCCGGTGTGGCGGAGAAGGCCGAACTGCTGGTCGTCGACCCGGGAGCCGACTTCACGTTCGTGGTGCGCCGTCCGGCGGTGTGGGCGCTGGCCCAGCAGGAGCCGTGGACGCCGTGCTACCGCGACCCCGGCCTCCGCGGGTTCGTCGCGCCGATCACCGCCGGCGAGGAGGCAATCCTCGACGTCGTCCTCGAGCCAGGCTCCGGGGTGGCCGCCCGGACGGCTGGCGGTAGGCTGGTTTCCGGCGGCGGAGCCGGACCGGAACTGAAGATGAGTATCCGGCTGCAGCCCGGGCTCAGCCCCACCGCCGTCCGGGACCTTACCGAGCGCCTGCGCGCCTCGCTCCAGGCCCGCAGGGAGTTCGTCGAACGGGTCGACTCCCTGGAGATCCGAATAACCCGCTGACCGCGAAGGATCAGCAAGAGAGATGCTGCCGTGAACTTTGCCGTGTACCTGGAACTGCTGCGCATCGTTCCCGTCCGGAGGCTTTTGCTCGTGGGCATGGTCGCCCGGTTCCCCCACTCCGCCGCGGGGGTCCTTCTTACCCTTCACGTCGTCCAGACCCTCGACCGCGGCTACGCCGCCGCCGGGACCGTGGCCGCGCTGGTGACGATCGGCATCGCCGTAGGCGCGCCCTGGCGGGGCCGGCGGGTCGACAGCGTCGGCCTGCGCCGGGCGTTGATCCCCTCGGTCATCGCCGAGGCCGTCATCTGGTCGATCGCCCCGCGGCTGCCGTACGAGTGGCTCCTGCTCGCGGCACTGGTGGGCGGGCTGTTCACCCTCCCGGCCTTTTCCGTGGTGCGCCAATCCCTTGGCGTGCTGGTCGAGGGGCACTCCCGCCGCACGGCCTTCACCCTTGACGCCATCTCCACCGAGACGATCTTCATGGTGGGCCCGGCCGTTGGCATCGTGCTCGCGACCCAGGTGTCGACGGTGCTCGGCCTCACCCTGGTGGGTTTCGCCACCGCCGCGGCGGGCATCCTGCTGATGATCTACAACCCGCCCACCCGCACCGGGCAGCCCGGGGCGCTTCCCGCGCCAAGCGACGCGGAGGACTCGGCGATGGCCGTCGAATCCGTGGTGGCCGCCGCCCCCGCCCGGGTCAACGAGGCGTCGGCGGAACTGATGCCGCGCGCGGCGGTGCCGGTGCTGCGGCGGGTGGGCGGCCGGGTCGGTTCCCGGTTCGCCTGGGTCACCATTCCGCTGGCCGTCGTCATGGCCGTCGCCGCCGGGGCGGGCCTCGCGCTCTCCGGGACCGAGGTCGGCATCATCGCCACCCTGGAGCACACCGGCCGGGAGGAGCAGCTCGGCCTGGTCTTCGCCGCCTGGTGCGCCGCCTCGATCGTCGGGGGACTGCTCTACGGCGCCCTGCACAAGCCGATCTCGCCCCTGGTGCTCCTGCTCGGCATGGGGGTGCTGACCATTCCGATGGCCTTCGCCACGGACACCCTTTCCCTGAGCCTGCTCTCCATCGCCCCTGGCCTGCTCTGCGCACCGGTACTCTCCGCCGCTTCCGAAAAGGTCGCCGACCTCGTACCGGAGAAGCGCAGGGGGGAGGCAATGGGCTGGTACGGCTCGGCTCTGACCTCCGGCGTCGCCGTCGGAGCTCCGCTCGCCGGGTTGCTGATCGACACGGCGGGACCGTGGGGAGGCTTCGCCGCCGTGGGCGGTGCCGCGGCGCTGATCGGCAGCGCAGGGCTCGCCGCCCAGCAGGTCCGGCGCCGCCGGGCTCCCGTCGCCTGAAATCCGTTCCCGCGCGCCCGTCGGAGAGCCGGTCCCGCATGCCGGGCGGTTGACCGCGGTCCTTAAGCGCAGCGGCGGCCGGCCCGTTGGAGGCCGGCCGCCGTCGGATCGGCGCCGAGTGGTTCCGCGGTGCTAGTTCACGGGGCCCGTGAACTTCTCGCCCGGACCCTTGCCCGGAGCATCGGGGATTACCGACGCCTCCCGGAAGGCCAGCTGCAGCGAGCGCAGGCCGTCGCGCAACGGGCCGGCATGTTGGCTGCCGATCTCCGGGGCGGCGGCCGTGACGAACCCGGCGAGGGCGGTGATCAGCTTCCGGGCTTCGTCGAGGTCTTTGAGCTCCTCCGCGTCGTCGCCGGCGGCCAGCCCGCACTTAACGGCGGCGGCGCTCATCAGGTGGACGGCCGAGGTGGTGATGACCTCCACGGCGGCCACCTCTGCGATGTCGCGCATGTGCTGCTGGACCGACTCCTCGGAGCCGTGCTCCGGGCCCGCCTCCTCCGCGAAGCTGCGGCGGGTCGGAGAGGGGTCGGAGGCGGAGGCCGGGGCCCCGTGCCCGGTTTCGGCGGGATTGCTGTTCGGAGTGCTCATACTGGTAAGCTTGTCACAGACCAACTGAACGTCGTTACTCCCAGCGCCCCCTGCGGGTATGGGAAATGACACGTTCAGGATGCAAGCGGAGTCCTCTCCCACCCGCGATTGCCTGGTGCTTCCTTGGGAAGTGCTTCAGGCAGCCGGGTCCAGGTCGGTGCAGCAGGCGCAACCGCGCCTGAGCACACGCCGGTATCTGCCGGACGTGTACGCACTGATACCCGAGGCCTTCGATTGCGCATGCGATTGGAGGCCTTCTCCATGTGCAGGCGGTCTCCCGGGTTTTCAACAATCAGGAGCTACACATTAGCGAGCCAAGAATCAATGATCGTATCCGCGTCTCCGAGGTGCGGTTGGTTGGGCCTGCCGGCGAACAGGTAGGAATTGTCCGTATCGAGGACGCACTTCGACTTGCCGCCGAGTCCGACCTGGATCTTGTTGAGGTTGCACCGCAGGCCAAGCCTCCGGTTGCGAAGCTGATGGATTTTGGCAAGTACAAGTACGAAGCCGCGGTCAAGGCGCGTGAGGCGCGGAAGAACCAGACCAACACGGTCCTCAAGGAAATCCGTTTCCGCCTGAAGATCGACACCCACGACTACGAGACCAAGCGCGGGCACGCCATCCGGTTCCTCGGCGCGGGCGACAAGGTCAAGGCCATGATCCAGTTCCGCGGCCGCGAACAGCAGCGCCCCGAGATGGGTATCCGGCTGCTGCAGCGCTTCGCCGAGGATGTCGCCGAGGTCGGCGTCGTCGAGTCCTCGCCGAGGATCGACGGTCGCAACATGGTCATGGTGATCGGCCCGGTCAAGAACAAGGCCGAGGCGAAGGCCGAAGCCCGCCGCGCGACGCAGCGTGCCGATGCCAAGGCTGCGAACGAGGCGGCCAAGTCCGGCACGCCCCGCGTCGATGTCTCCGGAACCAGCGGCGCGCCGCTGACGCAGACCCTCGCGGATCTGCTGCCCGAGGGCTACTCGATCACCGGCAGCCAGCCGGAGGAGGCAACCGCTCCCGCCGAGACCGCACCGGAAGCGCCCGAGCAGGCTGCTCCCGCCCAGGAGGCGGCCCCGGCCGTCGTCGAGCAGGCAGCGCCCGCCGCCGAGCAGGCCCCGGCCGCCGCCGAGCAGGCAGCGCCCGCCGCCGAGCCGGCCAAGGCGCCTGCACCCCGGCAGACACCCGCCAGGACCACTCGACCTGCAGCGGCTGCGTCAAAACCCGCGGCCGCCCGGCCGGCAGCGGCGGCGTCCAAGCCCGCCGAGGCCAAGCCCGCCGCCGAGGCGGCTCCGGCAGCACCGGCGCCCGCGCCGAAGCCAATGGCGGCACCGAAGCCCGGTGGCGCTCCGAAGCCGATGGCGGTTCCCAAGCCCGCTGCCGCCCCCAAGCCCGCCGGAAGGACGGCTCCCTCGAAGAGCCCGTCGAGCCGGCCGAAGCCTGGAAGCTCCGAGTAGGAACTTCCCAGCTCTTGGAATCCCTCCGGGTGACCAAGTAAAACCGCAGGCGCTCCTGGGCGCCGTCCAACCGCTGACACCCGTCCGCGGCTAGCAGAAGGAGATCGGTCCCCATGCCGAAGATGAAGACCCACAGTGGCGCCAAGAAGCGCTTCAAGCTGACCGGCAGCGGCAAGCTGAAGCGCCAGCAGGCCAACCGCCGCCACTACCTCGAGCACAAGTCCTCGACGCTGACCCGGCGTCTGGCCAGCGACAAGATCGTCTCGAAGGCCGACACCAAGGTCATCAAGAAGATGCTGGGCGTCTAAGACCACACCAACCATTCCGTCTTCGGGCACCGCACAGCGGAGGGCACCGCGGCCAGCAGGCCGGACGGACGAACTACTGAAGGAGTACGCACGTGGCACGTGTGAAGCGGGCGGTAAACGCCCACAAAAAGCGTCGGGTTATTCTTGAGCGCGCCAAGGGCTACCGCGGGCAGCGTTCGCGCCTGTACCGCAAGGCCAAAGAGCAGCTGCTGCACTCGTTCGTGTACAGCTACGGTGACCGCCGCAAGCGCAAGGGCGACTTCCGCCGCCTGTGGATCCAGCGCATCAACGCTGCATCCCGCGCGAACGGCCTCACCTATAACCGCCTGATCCAGGGCCTGAAGGCTGCGGAGATCCAGGTGGACCGCCGCATGCTCGCCGACCTCGCCGTCACCGACGCCGCCGCGTTTGCCACGCTGGTATCGCTGGCCAAGGCCGCCCTGCCAGCCGACACCTCAGCCCCCGTCGTCGCGGAGGAGAAGGTCGTCAAGGCGCCCCGGGCCACCAAGGCCAAGGCCGCAGCGAAGGCCTAGGTCCGTTGCCGGCACCGCCGGCGGCAGCCTGAAATTTCATGAGCATATCCGGACGCCCCCAGGCACCTGCGATGACCAACCCCCGAGCCGATCGGGTGAGGGAGGTCGCGCGGCTTGCGGGGCGTCCGGCGCGTTTAAAGCGGGGGCAGTTCCTGGCCGAAGGCCCCCAGTCGGTCCGCGAGGCGCTCCGGCTCCACGCGCTGCGCGGGGCCTCCGGCGGGCAGGAAGTCGTCACTGAACTCTTCGCCACCGGCGCCGCACTCGAACGCAACCCCGACATCGCCGCGCTGGCCGACGGGCCGGGCCTGCCCACCGCGCGGCTGGTCACCGACGAGGTCCTCGCCGAGATGTCCTCGACCGTCACCCCGCAGGGACTCATCGCCGTCTGCCGCTTCATCGACGTCTCCCTCGAAAGCGTCCTCGCGGCGCGGCCCAAGCTGCTCGCGGTACTGGTCGAGGTCCGCGACCCGGGCAACGCCGGAACCATCCTGCGGGCGGCCGACTCCGCCGGAGCCGACGCCGTCATTCTGACCGCCTCGAGCGTCGACCTTTACAACCCGAAGGCGGTGCGCTCGACCGCCGGCTCGCTCTTCCACCTTCCCGTGGTGCTGGGTGCCGACCGGGACGAACTCCTTGCAGCCCTGCGGGAGCACTACCTGACCGTCCTTGCGGCGGACGGGTATGGCGACGTCGACCTGGACGCGCTCCAGGACGAATCCTCGGCACGCCGGCTCACCGGGTCCGGCACCGCCGGCACCGCCGGTGGCGCCGCGGGGGACCGGGCCCGGCTCGAAGAGCCGACCGCCTGGCTTTTCGGCAACGAGGCCCAGGGCCTTCCGGCGGATCTGGTCGAGGCGGCCGGACACCGCGTGGCCGTGCCTATCTACGGGCAGGCCGAAAGCCTCAATGTCGGCACCGCGGCCACCGTCTGCCTCTACGCCTCGGCCCGCGCCCAGCGCCGGACACCGGCGAACTCCTCACCCGCCTGAGCGGCCCGCTTCCGGGCCGGGCCCTCGGGACTCAGCCGACCGGCTCGAGGGTGCGGGCCTTCGCCCGCGCGGACCGGGCGTCCATCCTGCCGCTGGACAGCGCCACAAGAAGCCCCACCACGGCCAGCCCCGCCCCGACGAGGGCAGGCGCCGTGAATCCCCAGCCGGCCGCGATGACCGCGCCGCCCACCGCCGCGCCCAGGGCGTTGGCGATATTGAGTGCGGCGTGGTTCAGCGATGAGGCCAGCGAGGGTGCACCGGGGGAGACATCGAGGAGCCGGGTCTGCAGCGACGGGATCAGGGAGGCGCCGCTGGCCCCGACCAGGAAGACGAACAGGAACGCCGTCGGTGGGAAGCGCATCGCCAGCGGGAACACCACGAGCACGACGACGATGACCGCCATGACCGCGTAAATGCTGCCCAGGACCGACCTGTCGGCGATCCGCCCGCCCACCACATTGCCGACCAGCATGCCGATGCCGTACAGGGCGACGACCAGGGGCAGGATGCCGGCGGGCAGGTCGGTGACCTCGGTGATGATGGGGGAGATGAACGAATAGACGGCGAAGAAGCCGCCGAAGCCCACCGTGCCGATCAGCAGGGTCATCCACATCTGCGGACGGCGGAGCGCGGAGAGCTCGCTGCGGATACTCGCATCGGGGTGCACCTCCTGCAGCGGAACAAACCGAAGGACCAGGAGGATCGTGGCGACACCGGTGACCGCGACCAGCAGGAACATGGTGCGCCAGCCGAACTGCTGGCCCAGCCAGGTGGCTAACGGGACCCCGATCACGTTGGCGATGCTGAGGCCGACCATCACCATCGAGATCGCCCAGGCACGCCGGGTCGGCTTGGCCAGGGAGGCGGCGATCACGGCGGCCACCCCGAAGTAGGCGCCGTGGGGCAGGCCCGAGAGGAACCGGGAGAGCAGCAGCATGCCGTAATCGGCGGCCAGGAATGAGAAGAGGTTGCCGAGCGTGAACACAAGCATGAGCATCAGCGCCATGGTCCGCTGGCGCCTGCGGGCCCCGAGCGTTGCCAGCACCGGTGCGCCCACCACCACTCCGATGGCATAGGCGGAGATGACGTGGCCGCCCTGGCTGTAGCTCAGGCCGAGGTCGTCGACCATCTCCTGAAGCAGCCCCATAATGGCGAACTCGGTGGTTCCGATGGCGAAACCGCCGACGGCGAGGGCCGCGATGGCGAGGCCAAGCTGGCGGGGCGTGATGACGGCTGAGGGCCGGGAGGAAGACATAGACGACTTTCGGCGTGAAGTGGATGTCGACGCCGGAACTCCGGCGGGTGACGCCGTTGTCTTCCCCCACTGTAGTGCGGGTGGGAGGAGCGCGCAGATCGGATGGGTCACAGCAGCGGCCGCTCCCCGGCGCGCAGGCACCGCCGCGCCGGCGTCGGTCCCTCTCCCCACCCTTTCTCCACTCCTCTTCCCGGTCCGCGCGGCGCGCCGCGCGGTTCTGGTGCAAAACCGCGCCGTCTGATTGGCTTAAGACATGAGTTGGCTCCACCCCAAAGACCAGTTGCCGGAGAGCGAACACCTCCGGGAGGACATCAGTCTCCCCGAGGCCGGGCACGGGTCCGCCGGGGAGTTCTCCGAGGAGGCATACACCTCGACCCAGCTCAATGCAGGGCAGTTCGTTCCCGGGCTGAGCCCGCACGGCGAATACCGGCATGAGCTCAACCCCGAGCACTTCGATGAGCCCGGCGACGGCCGACTGGTCCACCCCGAGGAGAGCTGAGGGGCAGGATGGATCGGGGCGCTGGTTAGACCCGGCGCTGGTTAGACCGGGCACTGGCTGGCCCCGGCGCTGGCTAGACTCGAGGCGTGACCCTACGTGAAACCGCTCCTGCGCTCCGACAGATCGTCGGCGCCGCCATCGTGGACTCCCTCGCCCGCCCCACGGCCCTCCTCGTGGCCCGCCGCACGGCACCCGAGCAGTTCGCCGGCATGTGGGAATTCCCGGGCGGCAAGGTGGAGCCCGGCGAGAGCTGCACCGACGCCCTCCACCGCGAACTGAGAGAGGAACTCGGCGTCGACGTAAGCCTCGGCGCCGAGGTGGACGGACCACTTCCGGGAGGGTGGCCGCTGAATGCCACGGCAGTGATGCGGGTCTGGCTTGCCGAGGTGGCCGACGGCGACCTGCAGCCCCTCCAGGACCACGACGAACTGCGCTGGATCGACCTGGCCGACGCCCCGGCCCTGGCCGCGCTGCCCTGGATCCCGGCCGACCGGCCCATCGTCAGCGCGGTCCTGCAGCTGGCGGGCTCCTAGGGCGGCGCTCCTCGGGCGGCCTGCGGCCGGCGGCCCGCGCGGATTAGAACAAGGTCGGCTCGGTCTGCGCCGGTGAGGTGCGGGCGCCGGGCCGGTTCCCGCCGCCGGGCGGCTGGGGCCGCGTGCCTCCCGAGGGTCCCTCACCGGATTTCTCCCGCCCGGTGCCGGTCGAGGTGCTCCGCATAAAGCCGGCTCCGGCCGGAAGTCCATGGCGTTTCCGGAAATAACGGACCCTTCCGGTGAGCCACTGTGTGTACTCCTTCGAGGCGTAGGAACCGCCCCCGTACAGCTCCCGGTACCGGGGGAGGAGGTGCCGGTGGGTCCGGGACAGCCAGTTCAGGAACCATTCCCGGGCACCCGGGCGCAGGTGAAGCGGTCCCGCCGTCACGCCCGTGGCTCCGGCCGCTGCCAGCGCCGCAAAGAGCCCATCGAGAGCTTCATCGGTGTCGGTGAGCCAGGGCAGGATCGGCATCGCCATCACCCCGCAGGGAAGGCCGGCGTCCCGAAGCCTGCGGATCAGCCCGAGGCGCGCCTTGGGTGCCGGCGTCCCGGGCTCCACGGCTTCGGCCAGGGCCGCATCCGTCAGGGCCAGGGGAATGCCCATCCCCACCGGTACGGAGCCGGCTGCGGCGGTCAACAGCGGAATGTCCCGGGCCAGGAGCGTGCCCTTGGTGAGGATTGAAAACGGCGTCCCGGAATCGGCAAGGGCGGTGATGATGCCGGGCATCAGGCGGTAGCGTCCCTCGGCCCGCTGGTAGGGGTCGGTATTGGTGCCCATCGCCACGTGCTCGTGCTTCCAGGAGGGCCGGGCGAGCTCCCTCCGCAGCACCTCCGGGGCGTTGGTCTTCACCACGAGCTGCGAATCGAAGTCCAGTCCCGAGTCGAGGTTGAGGTAGCTGTGGGTCTTGCGGGCGAAGCAGTACACGCAGGCGTGGGAACAGCCGCGGTACGGGTTAATCGTCCAGGAGAACGGCATGCCGGAGCCGGCGTGCACCCGGTTCAGCACGGACTTGGCGACCACCTCGTGGAAGGTGATGCCGGCGAACTCGGGGGTCCGGACGGTGCGGACGAGCCCGGCCAGGGGCAGCAGCGGTTCGGCGCCGGTGACCGGCAGGGCGGGGTCGGTCTTCTGAGCATCCCAACGCATCCCTGAATTAGAACACACCTTCGAGAAAAAATCAGGATGGTCGGGCCGGGATGGCTTACGCTGGTTTCATGATCCTCCTCACCGGCTTCGAGCCTTTCGGCGGCGAGGCCGTCAATCCCTCGTGGACGGCGGCCCGCGGCGCCGCCGACCGGCTGGCGTCCGAGGGATACGAGGCCGCTGCGGTCGAACTGCCGTGTTCCTTCGCCGAGGCTCCCCTGGTACTCGCCGCCGCGCTGGAGCAGTTCCAGCCCCGGCTCGTGCTGTGCACGGGGCAGGCGGGAGGCCGGAGCGCCATCTCGCTGGAGCGCGTGGCGATCAACCTCGTCGATGCGCGCATCCCGGACAACCGGGGGGAGCAGCCCGTCGACCGCCCGGTGCGGGACGGGGGGCCGGCGGCGTACTTCACCTCCCTCCCGATCAAGGCGGCACTGGCACGGGTGACCGGGGCGGGGATTCCTGCGGAGGTTTCCCAAACGGCCGGCACCTATGTGTGCAACTTCCTCTTCTACGCCCTGATGGACCTGCTCGCCGCGCGGGAGAACATCGCCGGCGGGTTCATCCACGTGCCGTACTCGACCGGCCAGGGTGCCGTTCACGGCCAACCCGGCCTCGACGTCGGCCGAATGGCGACGGCGCTCGCCCTCATCGCCGTCACGGCGCTTGAAAACCCCGTCGACATCGAACTCCCTGCCGGCGCCGAACACTAGCCCGAAATTCTAGAGGCGGCCGGCTCCGGAGGACTTCCGCCGGGGGTGGCTGGATTTCGTCACGGCCGGTCTTGACCGCGGACGGCCGGCGAACGCGCCGTCCGGGCCGCAGCCGGGCGCGCGGCGTCGCCCGTGTCGTCAGCGCCGTCGGATCGCCGCGGCCGCCGCGGACCGCAGGCTGCGCACGGGCCGCTGCCGGTAGCCGCCGTCGGCCAGGCCCGCATGGCGTTCGAAGGGGTTGAGCGAGGCGGGATCCCCGGTGCGCAGCACCGACCACGCGGCGGCGGCGAAATACATTGGAAGGAAGGGCAGCCCAAGGCAGGCCGCGTACTGCAGGCTGTGCCGGGCCTCGTGGGTGAGCAGGGCCTTTCCCGCCCGTGAGCGGGGACCGCGCAGGAACACGACGCTTCCCACGGTGAAGGCCCCGGCAATCGGCAGCCGGCCGGTCCAGCCCTCGGCGATGATGATCCCGCCGGGCCCGGGCGAGAGGGTGCACCCTTTGGCCCGGGCGAGCAGCAGCGCGCAGGGGGTCGAGAGGTTCAGCCAGTTCAGGGCGCTGGCCACTGCGCCGCCGGAGCTCATGCGGATATCCTAGTTCCCGTTCAATTAGACTGGCCATGCCGGGAGCTTCGTGATCAACCGCTGCTCCCGGAACTTCCCCGATCGGCTCCGCAGGCTTCCTGCGTCCGCCGGACCCGCAAACGAGAGTGCTAGGTAAGCCATCCCGATGTCTAACTCCCACGAGCAAGTCGGGGCCGGGAGCCCCGGCGCCGAAATCCCCGACCCCCTTGATGCCGCGGCCGTCTCCGCGGCGGTCGACCGGGCCCTGGCCGACATCGCAGCGGCCGACACCCTCGATGCCCTCAAGGTGGTCCGGATTGCGCACGCCGGGGAGAAGTCGGCGCTCAGCCTGGCCAACCGCGGTATCGGCGCCCTCGCCAAGGACCAGAAGGCCGCCGCCGGCAAGAACATCGGCCCGGCCCGCGGCAGGATCAACGCCGCGCTCGCCGCCCGCACCCTCGAACTCGAAGCCGAACGCGACGCCCGGATCCTTGTCGAGGAGGCCGTCGACGTCACCGCCGCCCCGCGGCGGCGGCGGATGGGCGCCCGGCACCCGCTGTCCACCCTGCAGGAACGCGTCACCGACGTTTTCGTCGGGATGGGCTGGGAGATCGCCGAGGGCCCGGAGCTCGAGTCGGAGTGGTTCAATTTCGACGCCCTGAACTTCAAGCCGGACCACCCGGCGCGCGAAATGCAGGACACGTTCTTCGTCGAGCCGCCCAGCGCCCACCTGGTGCTGCGCACCCACACCTCCCCGGTGCAGGTGCGCTCCATGCTTGAACGGGAGCTGCCCATCTACGTGCTGTGCCCGGGGAAGGTCTTCCGCACCGACGAGCTCGATGCCACCCACACGCCGGTCTTCCACCAGTTCGAGGGCCTCGCCATCGACAAGGGCCTCACGATGGCCGACCTCGTGGGAACCCTCGAGCACTTCACCCGGCAGCTCTTCGGAGCTGAGGCCAAGGTCCGCCTGCGGCCGAACTACTTCCCCTTCACCGAGCCGAGCGCCGAGCTGGACATCTGGCACCCCGGAGCCAAGGGCGGCCCGCAGTGGATCGAGTGGGGCGGCTGCGGCATGGTCAACCCGAACGTGCTGCGCGCTGCCGGGATCGACCCCGAGGTCTACTCCGGGTTCGCCTTCGGCATGGGCATCGAGCGGGCGCTCATGTTCCGCAATGAGGTCAGCGACATGCACGACATGATCGAGGGCGACGTACGTTTCAGCCAACACTTCGGGATGGAGATCTAAGTGAGAATCCCCCTTTCATGGCTGCGGGAGTTCGCCGCAGTGCCCGCCGACGCCACAGCGGAAGGCGTCCTGGCCGACCTTGTCACCGTGGGCTTCGAGGAGGAGGCTGTCCACCGTCCCACCGACGAGCTGCGCGGCCCCATCGTCGTGGGGCAGGTGCTCAGCGTGGTCAAGGAACCCCAGTCCAACGGCAAGACCATCAACTGGTGCCAGGTGCGCGTCGTGCCCGAGGGCGCCGAGCAGAGCCTGACCGGTGAGGGCATCGACCCCTCGGGCGTACAGGGCATCGTCTGCGGCGCCCACAACTTCGCTGAGGGCGACAAGGTGGTCGTGACCCTGCCCGGCGCCCTGCTGCCGGGCAACTTCGCCATCACGCCGCGCAAGACCTATGGCCACCTCTCGGCCGGCATGATCGCCTCGGTGCGTGAGCTGGGCATCGGCGAGGACCACGACGGCATCCTGGTGCTCTCCACCGTGGGCCTTGACCCCGAAGTGGGCTCCGACGCACTGGAGCTGCTCGGGCTGTACGACGAGGCTGCCGAAATCAATGTCACCCCCGACCGCGGGTACGCCTTCTCCCTTCGGGGCGTTGCCCGTGAGTACGCCCACGCCACCGGGACTCGGTTCACCGACCCGGCCGGCGCCGTCACCGTCCCCGAGGCCTCCGGTCCCGGGTACCCCGTGCGGCTCGAGGATACGGCCCCGATCTACGGCCGGCCCGGCTGCGACCGGTTCGTGGCGCGCACCGTGCGCGGAGTCGATCCGACCCGGCCCACCCCGCCCTGGATGGCCGCGCGCCTGCGCCTGGCCGGAATGCGCTCGATCTCGCTGATCGTCGACATCTCCAACTACGTCATGCTCGAGCTGGGACAGCCGCTCCACTTCTACGACCTCGACCGGCTGTCCGGCGATATCGTGGTGCGGCGCGCCACCGAGGGCGAAAAGCTCAAGACCCTCGACGACAAGGAGCGCGCCCTCGATCCGGGCGACCTGCTGATCACCGACGCCTCCGGGCCGATCGGCATCGCCGGGGTGATGGGCGGTGCGGCGACCGAGGTCTCCGCAGCGACGGCGAACGTGCTGATCGAATCGGCACACTTCGAGGAGGTCAGCATCGGCCGCTCCCGGCGCCGCCACCGCCTGCCCTCGGAGGCATCGAAGCGCTTCGAGCGCGGCGTTGACTGGCACGTCGCCGACATCGCGGCCCAGCGCGCCGTCGAACTCATTGTCCAGCTCGCCGGTGGCACCCCCGACACCACCGCCACCGACGTCGGGACGGCCCCGGAGCCGCGCCGGATCGACCTGCCGGAGGGTTACCCCGCCCGGCTGATCGGGCTCGACTTCACCCCGGAGCAGATCACCGGCACCCTTGAGGACCTCGGCGCCGCTGTCACGGCTCACGACGGCGGTCACGAGGTGGTTCCGCCGAGCTGGCGCCCCGACCTCGAGACGCGCGAGGACCTCACCGAGGAAATCATTCGGCTCGTCGGCTTCGACAAGATCCCGTCCTCGCTGCCGACGGCGCCTCCGGGGCGCGGGCTCACCCGCCTGCAGCAGCAGCGCCGCCGCCTCCTGAACGCCCTCGCCGCCGCCGGGCTCACCGAGGTGCTTTCCTACCCGTTCGTCTCCAGGGTTTCGAACGACACCTTCGGATCCGCCGAGGAGGGCGTGCCGGCCCGGGCCGTGAAGCTGGCGAACCCGCTCAGCGCCGAACTCGGGTACCTGCGCACCTCCGTGCTGCCGGGACTGCTGGACGTTGTCCGGCGCAACGTCTCCCGCGGGTTCCGCGACCTCGCGCTGATGGAGACCGGCCTGGTGTTCCTCCCGGGCGAATCCATGGGCACAGGGAGCATCCCGCCCCTTGGCGTGCGCCCGCCGGAGGGGGTGCTCGATGCCCTCTATGAGGGAATCCCGTACCAGCCGCAGCTGGTCGCCGCCGTCTTCACCGGCCATGAGGCTCCCGCCGGCCCGGGCCTGGCGCCGCGGGCCTGGGACTGGGCCGACGCAGTGGATGCCGTGCGCCTCATGGGCGAGGTCACCGGCGTCGACCTCGTTGTTGAGCAGGGCGCGCACCAGGCCTTCCATCCCGGGCGCACCGCACGCATCCGGCTGCGCAGCGGGGAGGTCCTTGGCTACGCGGGAGAACTCCACCCGAAGCTCACGGCGGCCTCGGACATTCCGGCCCGGACCGTCGCGCTCGAAATCAACGCCGACCTGCTGTTCGAGGCGGCCCCGGATGTCATCGTGGCGCGGGACCTCTCCGCCTTCCCGGCGTCCACCCAGGACGTGGCGCTGGTGGTCGGGGACGACGTCCCGTCCTCGGCCGTGCTTGAGGCCCTGCGCGAGGGGGCGGGGGACCTCCTCGAGGACCTGAGCCTGTTCGACGTGTACTCGGGCCTGGGGATTGACGAGGGGAAGAAATCCCTCGCCTTCGCCCTGCGCTTCCGTGCACCGGACCGCACGCTCACCGCCGAGGAGGCGAGTGCCGCCCGCGGCTCTGCCATCGCGGTGGCCGCCGAACGGTTCGGCGCCTTCCAGCGCTGAGGCACGACCACCGCTGAGGCACGACCACCGCTGAAGCACGACGGCGGCACCGGAGGCAGCGCGACTGCACCCGGTGCCGCCGTCGTCCTCCGGCGGATCCGGTGAGTTGCTTCGTTCCCGCCGGGCGTGAAGGGCGTTCCCTCTGCCGGGGCTCAGGGGATCAGGAGCACCTTCCCGGTGGTCCGGCGGGCCTCAAGGTCCTCATGGGCGCGCGCGGCTTCCGTCAGGGGATACCTCGCTCCGATGCGGACCGTCAGCGCGCCGGTGGTGATGGCATCGAACAGCTCGCCGGCCCGCCAGCGGCGCTCCTCCGCGGTGAGCAGGTAATGGCCGAGCGTCGGCCGGGTCAGGAACAGCGATCCGGCCCGGTTCAGGCGCTGCGGGTCGAGCGGGGGGACCGGACCCGACGCCGCCCCGAAGAGGACCATCGTGCCGCGCACCCGCAGCGAGTCCAGCGAGCCGTCGAAGGTGCTTCTGCCCACCCCGTCGTAGACGACATCGACGCCGGTGCCGCCGGTGAGCTCCCGGACCGCCTCGGCGAACCCGTCATACCCCAACACCTCGTCCGCCCCGGCGCCGCGTGCCAGTTCCTCTTTCTCCGCGGTGGACACCGTCGTGATCACCCGCGCGCCCCTGGCCTTGAGCAGCTGGATCAGCAGCAGGCCAACACCCCCGGCCCCGGCATGGGCCAGCACCGTCTGGCCGGAGACGACCGGAAAGGTGGAGTTGATGAGGTAGTGGGCCGTCAGGCCCTGCAGGGCGGCGGCAGCGGCCGTTTCCAGCCCAACGGCGTCGGGCACCGGCAGCGCCTTGTCCGCCTCCACCAGGGCGTACTGGGCGTAGGTGCCGGTGCCTTCGGCGAAGGCCACCCGGTCGCCCACCGCGAAGCCCGCCGCGGAAGGCCCGAGGCCGACCACGACGCCGGCGGCCTCGGCGCCCAGGGGGAAGGGGAGCTCAAGGGGGTAGGCGCCGCTGCGCTGGTAGGTCTCGATGAAGTTGACCCCGGCCGCGGCGACCTCGACCAGCAGCTGGGTGCCCTGCGGTTCCGGGCGCGGCACCTCGGTGCTGGACAGGACTCCGGGGCCGCCGGTCTCGGTGAGGACGATGGCCTTCGCCATGGTGGGCTCCGTTCGTTCGATGAAACCCTCATGCTAGGCGGGGTCCGCTCCTCCCGCCATCCGAAGCCCCGCCCTCCGCTCGCGTGCATAACTATGTGGTGCACTGCATAAATCTGCCGTATGCTTATGGAATGAGTCTTTCAGTTGCCGTGTCGGGAGCCAGCGGGTACGCCGGAGGGGAGCTGCTGCGGCTTCTCGCGTCGCATCCGCTGGTGTTGATCGGCGCCATCACCGCCCACAGCAACGCCGGCGAGCGGCTCGGCGCGCTCCAGCCGCACCTCCATGCGCTCGCCGACCGGGTCCTTGAGGAGACCTCGGCCGAGACGCTCAGCGGGCACGACGTCGTCTTCCTGGCCCTTCCCCACGGTGCGAGCGCCGGCCTCGCCGCCGAGCTGTCCCCGGACACCCTTGTCATCGACGCCGGAGCGGACCACCGCCTCGAGGACCCCGCCGCGTGGGAGGCATTCTACGGGTCCGCGCACGCAGGGACCTGGCCGTACGGACTGCCCGAGCTCCCCGGGCACCGGGAGGCCCTGCGCGGCGCGCGGCGGATCGCCGTGCCCGGCTGCTATCCGACCTCCGCCCTGCTCGCCCTCGTCCCCGGCTTCGCGGCGGGCCTGCTGGAGCCCGACGACGTCGTCATCGTCTCGGCCTCCGGCACCTCGGGGGCGGGTAAGGCCGCCAAGGCCCACCTCCTGGGCTCCGAGGTGATGGGCGGAATGAGCCCGTACGGCGTCGGCGGAAGCCACCGGCACACTCCGGAGATCGAACAGGGCCTCAGCGCCGCCGCGGGGGAGGAGGTGCGGATCTCCTTCACCCCGACCCTCGCCCCGATGGCGCGCGGCATCCTTGCCACGGCGACGGCGCGGGTGCGTCCGGGCACTCCGGCGGAGGCGCTCCGGGCCGCCTGGGCCGGCGCCTACGGGGCCGAGCCCTTCGTGCGGCTCCTGCCGGAGGGGCAGTGGCCGGCCACGAAGGCGGTGCTGGGCTCCAACTACGCCAACCTCCAGCTCGCCTTCGACGCGCACGCGGGGCGGGTGATCGTCAGCTGCGTCATCGACAACCTCACCAAGGGGACTGCCGGCGGGGCCGTCCAGTCAATGAACATCGCCCTCGGACTCGACGAGACCGCGGGCCTGACTCTCCAGGGGACAGCACCATGAGCATCACCACCCCGGGCGGCTTCCGCGCCGCCGGCGTCACCGCGGGCCTGAAGGCCTCCGGCGGCTCCGACGTAGCCCTCGTCGTCAACGACGGGCCGCTGAAGCACGCCGCGGCGGTCTTCACCACCAACCGGGTCGCCGCGGCGCCGGTGCTCTGGTCGCGCCAGGTCGTCTCCGACGGCCGGGTCGACGCCGTCGTCCTGAACTCCGGGGGAGCCAACGCCTGCACCGGCCCGGAGGGATTCGCCAACACCCACCGCACGGCCGAGGCCGCGGCGGACCTGCTGGGCGTCTCAGCGGCCGACGTTTTCGTCTGCTCCACCGGGCTCATCGGGGAGCAGCTGCCGATGGAAAAGCTGCTGGCGGGCGTCTCCGGGGCGGCCGGAACCCTCAGCTCCGCCGGAGGCCCGGCCGCCGCCGAGGCCATTCTGACCACGGACACCGTCTCCAAGCAGGCGCGCTATCCGGCGTCCCCCGACACCGCGAGCGAGGGGTACTCGATCGGGGGAATGGCCAAGGGCGCGGGAATGCTCGCCCCCGGGCTCGCGACCATGCTGGTGGTGCTCACCACCGACGCCGTGCTCTCCCCGGCACAGCTCGACGCAGCGCTGCGGGCCGCCGTGCGGGTCAGCTTCGACCGGACCGACGCCGACGGGTGCATGTCGACCAACGACACCGTGGTGCTGCTCTCCTCGGGAGCGAGCGGAGTCGCCCCCGATCCGGACCAGTTCACCTCCGCGCTGACCGGCGTCTGCCTCGACCTTGCGTCCCAGCTGATCACCGACGCCGAGGGGGCAAGCCACACCATCGCCATCACCACGGTCCGTGCAGCCTCCGAGGCCGACGCCGAAACCGTGGGGCGCGCGGTGGCACGCTCGAACCTCTTTAAGACGGCGATCTTCGGCAACGACCCCAACTGGGGGCGGGTCCTGGCGGCCGTGGGCACCACCGACGCGGCGTTCGAACCCGACCGCCTCAACGTGTCGATGAACGGGGTGCAGATCTGCCGCAACGGCGGCATCGGGGACCCCCGCGACCTCGTCGACCTGTCGGGCCGGGAAGTCGCTGTGGAGATCGACCTGGCCGCCGGGACGGCCAGCGCCACCATCTGGACCAACGACCTCACGCACGAATACGTGCATGAGAACTCCGCCTACTCGAGCTGACCGAAGGACCGAACGTGACGCACTCCGCCGCCTCCGCCGCCGGCCTGCTCCGGGCGCAGGGCACCGCCGCCGCCCTGGTCGAGGCGCTGCCCTGGATCCAGCGCTTCGCCGGCACCACCATGGTGATCAAGTACGGCGGCAACGCGATGATCAACGACGACCTGCGCCGCGCCTTCGCCGAGGACATCGTGTTCCTGCACCACGTCGGCGTCCGGCCGGTCGTCGTGCACGGCGGCGGTCCGCAGATCAGCTCGATGCTCGGCCGCCTGGGCATCGAATCCGAGTTCGCCGGCGGCCTGCGGATCACCACCGCCGAGGCCATGGATGTGGTGCGCATGGTGCTCACCGGGCAGGTCGGCCGCCAGCTGGTGGGTCGAATCAACGCCCACGGCCCCTACGCCGTGGGACTCAGCGGCGAGGACGGCGGTCTGCTTCAGGCAAGGCGCACCGGCACCGTCGTCGACGGGCAGGAGATCGACCTCGGGCTGGTAGGGGAGGTCACCGGGGTCAACCCCGGCGCCATCCTTGACATCCTTGAGGCCGGCCGGATCCCGGTGATCTCCACGGTCGCCCCGGAGACCGACGGCGACGGCGCCGGGACCGGTCAGGTGCTCAACGTCAACGCGGATACCGCGGCGGCGGCCCTGGCCGCGGCGCTGGGGGCCTCCCGGCTCGTCATCCTCACCGACGTCGAGGGGCTGTACCGCAGCTGGCCCGACAGGGACTCGCTGATCTCCTCCCTGCCGGCCGCCGAGCTGCGGGAGCTGCTGCCCTCCCTGGCCGCGGGAATGATTCCGAAGATGAAGGCCTGCCTTCAGGCCGTCGATGACGGAGTGGAGAGCGCCTCCGTCATTGACGGGCGGCTGGCCCACTCCCTGATCCTCGAAACGTTCACCAATGCAGGAATCGGCACCCAAGTCACCGCCGACGCCGCCGCGCACCTGCCGGAGTCCCGGGCATGAGCGGCGGAGCGGAGTTCCTGGCGCGGCTCGGCTCACCAGCGGGCACCCAGGCGTCCGGTGCGGACTGGCTGGCCCGGTACGGCTCGTCCCTCCTCGGAGTCTTCGGCACCCCGCAGCGCGTCCTCGTGCGCGGCAGCGGATGCACCGTCGAGGACGCGGACGGCAACACCTACCTCGACCTGCTCGGCGGGATCGCGGTGAACACCCTGGGCCATGCCCACCCGTTCGTCGCCTCGGTGGTGTCCGCCCAGCTGGCAACCCTGGGCCACGTGTCCAACTTCTTTACCAGCCCCACCCAGATCGCGCTCGCCGAGAAGCTGCTGGCGCTGGCCGGAGCCCCGGACGGTTCCCGGGTGTTCTTCTCGAACTCCGGGACCGAGGCCACCGAGGCCGCGTTCAAGCTGGCCCGCCGGAACGGCTCGCCCACCCGCACCCGGATCCTCGCCCTCGACGGCGCCTTCCACGGGCGCAGCATGGGCGCCCTGGCCCTGACCGCGAAACCGGCCTACCGGGAGCCGTTCCAGCCGCTCCCGGGGGGAGTTGAACACCTTCCGTTCGGGGACCCGGAGGCCCTGCTGGACGCCGTCGACGACACGGTGGCCGCGGTGTTCCTCGAGCCGATCCAGGGCGAGGCGGGCGTGCGCCCGCTTCCGCCGGGCTACCTCCGGCGGGCCCGGGCCGCCACCGCGGAACACGGCGCCCTGCTCATCCTCGACGAGGTGCAGACCGGCATCGGCCGCACCGGCACCTGGTTCGCCCACCAGGCCGAGGGAATCGTCCCCGATGCCATGACCCTGGCAAAGGGCCTCGGCGGAGGGTTCCCGATCGGTGCGCTGATGACCTACGGGCCGGCGTCCGGTCTGCTCACCGCCGGCCAGCACGGGACGACGTTCGGCGGCAACCCGGTCGCCGGCGCCGCGGGCCTTGCCACCCTCGCCGTCCTCGAGGAAACCGGTGCCCTCGACAACGCCCGGAACCTGGGGGAGCTCCTTCGCGCCGGGCTGGCCGCCGTGCCCGGGGTGGTCGAGGCCCGGGGCGCCGGGCTCCTCGTCGGGTTCGACCTGGACGGCGGCTACGCGCCGGCGGCGGTGCAGGCCGCGCTGAACGCGGGATTCATCATCAACAGCACCTCGGAGCGCACCCTGCGCCTGGCGCCACCGCTGATCCTCACCCGCCCGCAGGCCGACAGCTTCCTGGAGGCCCTCCCCGGCATCCTCACCACCGCGCAAGGAGCCGCATCATGACCCGACACTTCCTCGTCGACACCGACCTCAGTCCCGCGGAGCAGCGTGAGGTCCTCGACCTTGCCGACGAGCTGAAGAAGGACCCCTACGCGCTCGCCCCGCTGGCGGGCGGGGAGCACGGGCGCCGCACGGTGGCCGTCATCTTCGACAAGACCTCCACCCGGACCCGGATCTCCTTCGCGGCAGGCATCGCCGACCTCGGCGGCTCGCCGCTGATCATCGGCGCCGGGGAAACCCAGCTCGGGCACAAGGAGTCGATCACCGACACCGCGAAGGTCCTCGAACGCATGACCGCGGCCGTCGTGTGGCGCACCTATGCCCAGGCCGGGCTCGAGGAGATGGCCGCGGCGTCCTCGGTGCCCGTCATCAACGCCCTCTCCGACGACTACCACCCCTGCCAGCTGCTCGCGGACCTCATGACGATCCGCGAGCGCAAGGGCGAACTTTCAGGGCTCACCCTGGCCTACCTCGGCGACGCCGCCAACAACATGGCCAACTCCTACCTGCTCGCCGGGGCCACCGCCGGCATGCACGTGCGGATCGCCGGCCCCGAGGGCCACCAGCCCGCCGGAGCCGTCGTTGACGCCGCCCGGGAGCGGGCCGCGGCGACCGGCGGCTCGGTGCTCGTCACCACCGACCCGGCCGAGGCCCTCCGGGACGCCGACGTGGTCGCCACCGACACGTGGGTCTCCATGGGCCAGGAGGAGGAGAAGGCGGCCCGGCTCGAGCTGTTCCGCCCCTACGGCGTCGACGCGGCCGCAATGGACCTGGCCGGGCCCGACGCCGTCGTCCTGCACTGCCTGCCGGCCTACCGCGGCTACGAAATCTCCGCCGACGTGATCGACGGCCCCCAGTCGGTGGTGTGGGACGAGGCCGAGAACCGGCTGCACGCGCAGAAGGCGCTCCTGGCCTGGCTGCTGCGCAACCCGGCACCGGAAGACGGATCGCCGTGACCCGCGAGTCGCACCGGCCGGCGACGAAGACCGCCCGCCAGGCCCGGATCACCGCCCTGCTCACCGCCCAGTCCGTGCGGTCCCAGGCCGAACTGGCCGCCCTGCTGGCCGCCGACGGCGTCCAGGTCAACCAGGCGACCCTCTCCAGGGACCTCGTCGAACTCGGTGCCGTGCGGATCCGCGGCCGCGACGGCGCGCTCGTGTACGCGGTGCCGGGCGAAGGCGGCGGCCGGACCCCGCAGACCGGGCTGACCCAGGAAATCCTCGACGCGCGCCTCGCTCGACTGTGCGCCGAACTCCTGGTCACCGCGGAAGCCTCGGCGAACCTCGTCATCCTGCGCACCCCGCCAGGCGCCGCCAACTTCCTCGCGCTCGCCATCGACCACTCGGTTATGCCGTCGATCCTCGGCAGCATCGCCGGGGACGACACGGTGATGCTCGTGACCCGCGACCCGAACGGCGGCGCGGAGGTCGCCGAGCGCTTCCTGAACTATGCCCGCGACCCCCTCAGCGCGGGCGAGCCCCACCCCGTCCCCCTCAACCCCCTCCCGGACGCCGTGTCCGGGGATTCACCCAAGGAGCACACCCAGTGACCGAACGCATTGTTCTCGCCTACTCCGGCGGACTCGACACCTCGGTGGCCATCGGCTGGATCGCCGAGGCCACCGGCGCCGAGGTGATCGCCGTGGCGGTCGACGTCGGACAGGGCGGCGAGTCCCTCGAAGACATCCGGCAGCGCGCCCTCGCCTGCGGCGCCGTCGAAGCCTACGTCGCCGACGCGCGGGACGAGTTCGCCAACGAGTACTGCATGCCCGCCCTGAAGGCCAACGCCCTGTACATGGACGCCTACCCCCTGGTCTCCGCCCTGTCCCGCCCGGTGATCGTCAAGCACCTCGTCGCCGCCGCCCGCGAGTTCGGCGCGACGACGGTGGCGCACGGCTGCACCGGCAAGGGCAACGACCAGGTCCGCTTCGAGGTCGGCATCCAGACCCTCGGCCCGGACCTGAAGTGCATCGCCCCGGTGCGCGACCTCGCGCTGACCCGCGACAAGGCCATCGCCTTCGCCGAGGAAAAGAACCTGCCGATCGAAACCACGAAGAAGAATCCGTTCTCCATCGACCAGAACGTGTGGGGCCGCGCCGTGGAGACCGGCTTCCTCGAGGACATCTGGAACGGGCCCACCAAGGACGTCTACGACTACACCGACGCCCCCGAGTCCTCCCCGGCACCCGATGAGGTCATCATCACCTTCGCCGGCGGCATCCCCGTGGCCATCGACGGCAGTCCCGTCACCCCGCTGCAGGCCATCGAACAGCTCAACCGCCGGGCCGGCGCCCAGGGCGTGGGCCGCATCGACATCGTCGAGGACCGCCTGGTCGGCATCAAGAGCCGGGAGATCTACGAGGCCCCCGGTGCCATGGCACTCATTGCCGCGCACCGCGAGCTCGAGAACGTCACCGTGGAGCGCGAGCAGGCCCGCTTCAAGAAGACCGTCGACCAGCGCTGGACCGAACTGGTGTACGACGGCCAGTGGTTCTCCCCGCTGAAGCGCTCCCTTGACACCTTCGTCGAGGACACCCAGAAGTACGTGAACGGGGACATCCGCATGGACCTCCACGGCGGGCGCGCCACCGTCACCGGCCGCCGGTCCGAGACCGCGCTCTACGACTTCAACCTGGCCACCTACGACACCGGAGACACCTTCGACCAGTCGATGGCCCGCGGGTTCATCGAGATCTTCGGCCTGTCCTCGAAGGTGGCCTCCGGCCGCGACCAGCGGGCAGGGGCCTGAGGTGGAGGCCAGCGCCACCGGAAGCACCAACACCGGATCGCTGTGGGGCGGCCGGTTCGACGGCGGCCCGGCCGACGCCCTGGCGGCGCTGAGCAAGTCGACACATTTCGACTGGCGCCTCGCCGTGTACGACATCGAAGGCTCCCGCGCCCACGCCCGGGTGCTGCACCGGGCAGGGCTGCTGACCGAGGGCGAGCTGGCCGGGATGCTCAAGGCCCTCGACGCGCTCGACGCCGATGTCCGCTCCGGGGCCTACACCCCGGCGGACTCTGACGAGGACGTTCACGGGTCCCTTGAGCGCGGGCTGATCGAGCGGGCGGGCGCGGAGCTGGGGGGCCGGCTGCGCGCCGGCCGGTCCCGGAACGACCAGGTCGCGACGCTCGGGCGCATGTACCTGCGGGACCACGCGCGCGTCATCGCCGGCGGCGTGCTCGCTGTCGTCGATGCACTCGTCGGCCAGGCGCGGGCCCACCCGGAGGCACCCATGCCGGGGCGCACCCACCTGCAGCACGCCCAGCCGGTGCTGCTGAGCCACCACCTGCTCGCCCACGCCTGGGCGCTGCTGCGCGATGTGCAGCGGCTGCAGGACTGGGACCGGCGCGCGGGCGTCTCGCCCTACGGGTCCGGGGCACTGGCTGGCTCCTCGCTGGGCCTCGACCCGGAGGCCGTGGCCGCCGACCTCGGGTTCGATTCGGCGACTCACAACTCGATCGACGGGACCGCCTCACGGGACGTCTACGCCGAATTCGCCTGGGTCGCGGCGATGATCGGCGTCGACCTGTCCCGGATCAGCGAGGAGATCATTCTGTGGGCCACCAAGGAGTTCTCCTTTGTGACGCTTCATGACTCCTTCTCCACCGGTTCCTCGATCATGCCGCAGAAGAAGAATCCGGATGTCGCGGAGCTGGCCCGCGGCAAGGCCGGCCGGCTGATCGGAGACCTCACCGGGCTCCTGGCCACCCTGAAGGGACTGCCCCTGGCCTACAATCGGGACCTTCAGGAGGACAAGGAGCCGGTGTTCGACGCCGTCGACACCCTTGAGCTCCTGCTGCCGGCGGTGTCCGGGATGATCGCCACCCTCACCTTCTCCACCGAACGGATGGCAGCGCTGGCGCCCCAGGGGTTCGCGCTGGCCACCGACGTCGCGGAATGGCTGGTGAGGCAGGGGGTTCCCTTCCGTGAGGCGCACGAGCTGTCCGGCGCGGCCGTGCGGCTCGCGGAGGGCCGCGGCGTGGACCTGGACGGTCTCACCGACGAGGAGTACGCAGGAGTCTCCGCGCACCTCACCCCCGGGGTCCGGGAGGTCCTGAGCGTGGAGGGATCCCTCGGCAGCAGGGACGCCCAGGGCGGAACCGCTCCGGCCGCCGTCGCCCGGCAGCTCGAAGCCCTCGAGCGGGAGCTGCGCGCGGCGGCCGGATTCACCCGCCCCCGGGCCTCCTGAGGATCCCCGGCGGCCCGGACGGGCCGCCGGGGGAGTCTTCCGTCGGGCCCGGAGCCGGAGTAGGTTGTGGCTAACCCACCCGGAGGGACCATGGACGCAGGCATCAGCACCGAAACCCCCGCCGGGACGAACGTGCCCGGGCGAACCCACCCCGGCGGAACGCCTGCGGGCGGCTCCGGGCGGGCGGATCCCACCGGACGCGTCGAGCAGGTCCACGGGAATCACGTCCTGGCCTTCGACGAACAGTTCGACTACCCCCGGTCGTATGTGTGGGAGCTGCTGACCTCGCCCCCGAAGCTCGAGCGCTGGCTCGGGCGGCTCAGCCCGGGGCTGAAGCTGGGCAAGGCGTTCACCCTCGAACTCGACGGCGGAACCATCAGCGGCACCGTGGTGCACATCGACCCGCCCACCAGCGCGCAGTTCACCTGGGAGGACGAGTTCGGCCTCGTCTCGATCGTCGAGATCCGGGTGCTGCCCAGCAACGGCGGCACCCTTCTCCAGCTCCGGCTGCACCCGGAGACCGACGAATTCCTGGCCGAGGGAGCGGCGGGCTGGCAGCTGCTGCTCGGGGCCCTGCGGGCGGCGGCGGCGGGCGTGCCGGCGCAGGGGCCGGGGACGGACTGGATGGAGCTGCGCGACGCCTACTGCCGGCGCTTCGCGATCTCACCCAGCATGGGCGTGCTCGAAGAGGAGGACGGCGTGCCCCTTGTCCGTTTCGACCGGCGCTACGAAGGGAAACTGCTCCTTGTCAATGATGCGCTGACCGCTGACCCCGAGGACCAGCCCTTCGTCGAGCTGGCCGAGGTGGACCTCACCCGCGAGGGCAAGAAGTGCACCCGGGTGACGGTGCGCGCGGTCGTTGAGGACCGGGAGGGGCTTCCGCTGCTCATGGCCCGCTGGCATGCCCACCTCGACGCGGTCGCTGTGAACCTCGCCGGCGGCTCATCCCACCGGAGCGAGCGCAAGATCCGGGTCCTCGAGGAGTTCTACCGGCGCCAGCTGCAGCCCGCGGGCTGACTACTCCGAGGCAGGCCGCTCGAGTGGGCACCTCCTCGCCGAAACTGCACCTCACCACGCTCCGCCGCCCGCGAAGGGTGGTGAGCTGCGTCTTCGGCGGGAGGGGCGGCGAGAAGGGGCCGCGCACAGGGGGCCTGACCGTCCCGTCGAGACTGCACATCACCCCGCTTTGCGGGCACCGAAGGGTGGTGAGCTGCCGATTCGACGGGGGCGAGCTGCGCGCCTGCCTGGAGAGGTGCCCTTCGCGCGGAAGGGTCAGTCGAAGAGGGCCGTCTGGGCGCCGGAAGCAGTGGCCGACACGGCAGGGGTGAGGCCGCGCACGGCGGCTTCCCGGTCAAGAAGCCGGCGCTTGACCTCGAGGCCCCAGCGGAACCCGCCCAGGGTGCCGTCGGTGCGGACCACCCGGTGGCACGGGACGAAAAGGGCCGCCGCGTTGCGTGCACAGGCTGCCGCGGCCGCCCGGACGGCGGTCGCCTTGCCGGTCAGCGCCGCGTACTGGGCGTAGGTGACCGGCTCGCCCGCCGGCACCTCGCGCAGCACCTCCCAGGCGCGGGTGCGGAACGGGCCCGAGAGCTGGTGGACGGGGACCTCGAGGATCGCCGCGAGCTCGCCGTCGTAGTAGGCGTCAACGGCATCGGTGATCCGCCGGAGCTCCGCCGGCGCGGCGCTCATCGAGACGGGCTTGAGGCTGACGTGGATCTGCCCGGTCAGGTCAGCCGTGTCGGCGGTCCAGCCCGAGGCAATCACCACCCCGTCGCCTTCAATGATGGTGAACGGCCCGTCCGGGGTGGGGATGGTGGTGGTCAGGGAGGTCATCACTGGTTGTCCTTCGATTCCTTGGAGGGGGCCGGGGTGAGTACGTCGGGGGAGGGACCCGGACGGGCAGCGTGAACCCGGCGGGCGGCGGAGGCCCGCGCCGGGACGCCGGCGGCAACCCGCCACAGGTGCATCGTGGCATAGGAACGCCAGGGGCTGACGGCGGACATGGCGTCGGAGAGCGCGGCGGCCGCCCCGGCCTTGGTCGCCGTGCCGGCCGCCGACCCGCCGGAACCGGTGAGGGCCGCCCACCCGTTCCGGATGGCGGCGTCGTTTCCGAGGTGGATGTCGGTTGCTCCCAGCACCCGCATAGCGACGTAGTTCACCGTCCACGGGCCGATCCCGGGAAGGGGAAGCAGCCGGTCCGCCAGGGACTGCAGGTCGTCCTCCACGCCGAGGCGGATGCTGCCATCGGCGAGCCCCTCGGCGGTGCGCCGCACCGCTTCGATCCGCCGGGCCGGTCCGCGCAGGACGCTCCCTGCCACCGCCGCGATCTGCGCCGGATTCGGAAACAGCCGATCAAAGCCGGGTTGGGACAGCACCGACGGTGTGCCCGCCTCCGCCAGGGAGGTGAGTGCGGTTCTCGCTGCGCCCACGGTGATCTGCTGGCCGATCATCGCCCGGATGAGGAGCTCTGCGGGGTCCACCGCCCCGGGAAGCCGGATTCCAGGCACCGCTGCCGCCAGCGGCGCGAACAGAGCGCTGCCCGACAGGGCGGCGTCGACGGCCGTGGGATCGGCATCAAGGTCGAAGAGCCTGCGGATCCGGCTCAGGAGCACGGGCAGGTCGCTGAGGCTCTCAAGGCGCAGTTCGACCCGCAGACCCCCGGGCGCGTCCGTGCCGCCCACGGGGAACGCCCGGAACCAGCCCTGTCCGCCCGGAAGCCGCACCAGCCGGGCGTAGCTTTCCTCGGTGCCCTGCTCCACGCCGGGCAGTGCGCGGGCGGCCAGGAAGCCGAAGATGCCGTTGTCGTAGGGGGTCCGGACCGGCAGGGTCAGGACCAGCCCCGGAAACGCCGGCGCGGCCGCGCCGGCCGGGCTCTCGGCGGGACGGCGGGCCGTCCGGCCGAGGGAATCCGCCCCGCGCAGCTGGGACGGGGTGAGGTCGAAGACCTCCTGCACCGTGTCGTTGAACTGGCGGATGCTGCTGAAGCCGGCGGCGAAGGCCACGTCCGACAGCTTCATCGACGTCGCAGTCAGCAGCGTCCGCGCGGTCTGCGCCCGGGTGGCGCGGGCGAGGGCGAGCGGGCCTGCTCCGAGCTCCTCACGCAGGATGCGGTTGAGCTGGCGGGTCGAGTACCCGAGCTTTCCGGCCAGGCCGACGACGCCCGAGCGGTCGACCTCGCCGTCGGCGATCAGCCGCATCGAGCGGGCCGCCACGTCCGAGCGCAGGTTCCATTCCGGGGTGCCCGGAACGGCCTCGGGAAGGCAGCGCTTGCAGGCCCGGTATCCGGCCTCGTGGGCTGCGGCTGACGTGCGGTAGAACCGGACATTCGCCGGTTTCGGGGTCCGTGCGGGGCAGGACGGCCTGCAGTAAATGCCTGTGCTGGAGACCGCCGTGACGAACTGCCCGTCGAAGCGGACGTCACGGGCGTCGATGGCGCGGTACTGCTGCCAGAAGTCCATTGCTTCATCCTCCCAGCTTTCCCCAGCCCCACCTAGCGGGAATCGGACATCGCCGTCGTGCCCCGGGTTGGAGGAGGACGCGGAAGGCTTGCTACCGTAACTGGTTGTGGCCCACCTGCCTGCTCCCGGCGCACCCGCGCCCGTCCCGCCCGTTTCCCACCCGTCGCGCAGCCGCCTGGCGGTGAACCCCCTGAAAGCGGCACCTCTGCTGCTGGGTGCATTCCTGACCCATCGGAGCGAAGACGGAGCGGTGACCGTCCGCATCACCGAGGTCGAGGCCTACCGTGGCGCCGAGGATCCGGGCTCGCATGCCTTCCGGGGCAGGACCGCCCGGAACGCCTCCCTGCACGGGCCCGCCGGCACCCTCTACGTGTACTTCACCTACGGCATGCACTACTGCGCCAACGTGGTGTGCGGGGACGACGGCCGCGCCGGGGGCGTGCTGCTGCGAGCGGGGGAGCTCGTCGACGGGATCGAGACGGCCCGGGCCCGCCGCGGAGGGCCCCGAAGCGACCTCGACCTGGCCCGTGGCCCGGCCCGCCTGGCGCAGGCGCTCGGCCTCGACCGCCGGTTCGACGGCGCCGACCTGTTCGCCGCCCCGCTGACCCTCGAGCTGCCCGAGGCGCCCGCAGCGGCCGGGGAGTATGCCACCGGTCCGCGCGTCGGGCTCAGCGGTCCGGGAGGGAGCGCCGAGTACCCATGGCGCTTCTGGCTGCCCGGCGAGCCCACGGTCTCCAAGTACCGGCCCGCGAAGCCCCCTGCTGCCCGTAAGGTGATGGGGTGAATATCAGCTCACCGGCCCCCCAGAGCGCCGGTTCCGCACGCGACCTCGTCGAAAAACTCTGCGCCCCGGTGCCGGACTTTCCCCTGCCCGGAATCATCTTCCGGGACCTCACCCCGGTCTTCGCGGACGCCGCGGCGTTCCGCACCGTCATCGACGCCCTCATCGAACCGTTCCAGGGCACCTTCGACGTGGTGGCCGGGATTGAGGCCCGCGGGTTCCTGCTCGCGGCTGCCGTCGGATATGCCGCCGGAACCGGGGTCGTCACGGTCAGGAAGGCCGGCAAACTGCCGCGTGCCGTCTACTCCGAGGCCTATGACCTCGAGTACGGCCAGGCGACCCTGGAGATCCACCGCGACGCCGTCACTCCCGGCACCCGGGTGCTCCTGCTCGACGACGTGCTCGCCACCGGCGGAACCCTCGCGGCGGCCGCCCGGCTCTTTGAGCGGGGCGGTGCGAAGGTGGTTGGATGCGGCGTTGTCCTTGAACTCGAGGCACTGGCCGGCCGCGGACTCCTGCCGGGTCGCCGGGTGCACGCGCTGTCAACCCTGTAGGGTTCTGCGCACGCTATTCAGGATAGAATTGACGGTCTGCCTTTCCGGGAGGGAAACCCATCATGCATGAAACGTCCCACGCCAAGAACGAACTTGAGCACGAGCGCGGGTACGTTGACGGCCTGTACCGGCGGCTCGACCAGCTGCGTGAGGAAAAAGCCCGGCAGCTGGCGGAGGTCCGCCGCAGCGCCTCGGCCGGCTCGCACCAGAACCGCTCCGAACGCGACGCTTTCGCCACCATGTACGAAGACCGCCTCGCCCAGCTGAACGCCGTCGACGACCGGCTGGTCTTCGGGCGCCTCGACCTCGACGACGGCGAGGAACGCTACATCGGCCGGATCGGGCTCTCCACCGAGGACCTCCAGCAGCTGATGATCGACTGGCGTGCGCCGGAGGCGGGAACGTTCTACCAGGCGACGGCCTTCGAGCGGATGGGCGTCCGCCGCCGCCGGCACCTGATCCTCTCCCGGCGCGACGTTGTCGCCATCGAGGACGACGTCCTGGACGCCGGCCTGCTGAGCAACGACGAGTCGCTGCAGGGCGAGGGCGCGCTGCTGGCCGCACTGAACTCCCGCCGGACCGGGCAGATGTCCGACATCGTCGGCACGATCCAGGCCGAGCAGGACCGCATCATCCGGGCACCGCTGTCGGGGGTGACGGTCGTGCAGGGCGGGCCGGGCACCGGCAAGACCGCCGTGGCACTGCACCGCGCCGCCTACCTCCTCTATACGCACCGGGACCGGCTCAAGTCCGCCGGCGTCCTCCTCGTCGGACCGACCGATGCGTTCATGAAGTACATCGAGAGGGTACTGCCCTCGCTCGGCGAGACGGGCGTGGTGATGGCAGGCATCGGCACCCTCATGCCCGGGATCACCACCGTTCCCGAACACAGTGAAGGAGCCGCGGCACTCAAGGGCCGGCTCGAAATGGCGCAGATCATCCGGAACGCCGTCGCCAACCGCCAGCGCATCCCGGCCGAACCCCGGCGGCTCAATGTGGAAGGCACCATACTGACCCTGACGCCGCGCCAGGTGGCTCGGGCGAGGGACCGGGCGCGCGCCACCGGCAAACCGCACAATGAAGCCCGCGTGACGTTCGTCAAGATCCTCCTGCGCGAACTGACCGAACAGCTGACCGAGCAGCTCGAGGCCTCCTCCGGACCCGGCAACAACGCCGACAGGGCCTACCTCGCCGAGGATGTGCGCAGCTCCCGGGACGTGCGGATTGCGCTGAACCTCGCCTGGATGCCGCTCACGCCGGTGAAGCTCATCACCGAACTGCTGAGCAAACCGGCCCACCTTGCCGCGGCCGCACCGCACTGGAGCGAGGCGGACCGGGCACTGCTGCTGCGGCCCGCCGACGCCGCCTGGACCGAGGCGGATGTGCCGCTCCTGGACGAGGCGGCCGAGCTCCTCGGCGAGCTCGACGCCTCGGCCGGCAGGGACACCGCCGCCCGCGATGCAGAGAGCCGCCGGGACCTGGCCAACGCCGAGCGCACCCTCGAGAACGTCAACGCGTCCCTGGTCGACTCCGGTGTCGACGGCGTCGTCACCGCCGAGGCACTGGCGCAGCACAATGCCGTCCCCACGGCGCGGCTCAGTGCAGCGGAACGGGCCGCCGGCGACCGGACCTGGGCCTTCGGGCACATCGTCGTCGACGAGGCGCAGGAGCTCTCGCCGATGCAGTGGCGCCTGCTCATGCGGCGCTGCCCGGTGAAGTCATTCACGGTGGTCGGGGACATCGCCCAGACAAGTTCGGCCGCCGGTTCGAGCTCCTGGGGCCAGGCGCTCGAACCGTTCGTGGGCGATCGATGGCAGCTCGAGGAGCTGACGGTGAACTACCGGACTCCGGCGCAGATCGCCGAGGCCGCCGTCCGGATGGCCACCGCGGCGGGGCTGGTGATCTCGGCGCCGAAGGCCGTGCGCGAAGGCCGCTTCGCCCCCGTCGTCGACCGGGTGCCCGATCTGATTCCCGCCCTGCTGCAGGCGGTGCCCGAGGAACTGGACATCGTGGACGGCGGGCTGCTTGCCGTCATCGCCCCCGAGGACCAGCTCGATGACGTCCGGCGGGCCCTGACGGCCGAGTACGGCGACCGGGTCGGATCCGGGGCCGGAGGCCCCACCCAGGACATCGTGCTGCTGACTCCGCGGGGTTCCAAGGGCCTTGAGTTCGACGGCGTGGTCATCCTTGAGCCGCAGCTCATGCTCGATTCGGCCACCGCCCGCGTGGGGGACCTGTACGTGGCGATGACGCGTCCCACCCAGCGGCTGCGCCTGATCTCGACCGGCACGATCCCGGAGGGCATCGAGGGCTGATAATTTGGATCCTGTGCCGCAGACGACAGAATCCTCAGATCCGGGCCTGACCGCCCAGCAGAACGACCCCACATTTGCGAACGTGTGGCAGGAGCTCCGCTGGCGCGGGCTCGTGCACGTCTCGACGGACGAGGCCGAGCTTGAAGAGCTCCTGGCCGGAGACCCGGTCACCTACTACTGCGGATTCGATCCGACGGCGCCGAGCCTGCACCTGGGCAACCTGGTGCAGCTGCTGCTGATGCGCCGGCTCCAGCTCGCCGGCCACAAGCCGCTGGCCCTCGTGGGCGGTTCCACCGGGCTCGTGGGGGACCCGCGGCCCACGGCCGAGCGCACCATGAATACCAAGGAGACGGTGGCCGAATGGGTCGGCTACCTCCAGGGGCAGGTGCAGCGCTTCCTCAGCTTCGACGGCCCGAACGGGGCCCGGATGGTCAACAACCTCGACTGGACCGCGCCGATGAGCGCCATCGACTTCCTGCGCGAGGTCGGCAAGCACTACCGGGTCGGGACAATGATCAAGAAGGACATCGTGGCCACCCGGCTCAATTCTGACGAGGGCATCAGCTACGCGGAATTCAGCTACCAGGTGCTCCAGGGCATGGACTTCCTCGAACTGTTCCGCAGCTACGGGTGCGTCCTGCAGACGGGCGGCTCGGACCAGTGGGGCAACCTCACCAGCGGAACCGAACTGATCCGCAAGGCCGAGGGAAAGAGCGTCCACGCCATCGGCACGCCCCTGGTCACCAACTCCGACGGAACGAAGTTCGGCAAGAGCGAGGGCAACGCCATCTGGCTCGACGCCGCCATGACCAGCCCCTACGCCATGTTCCAGTTCTGGCTCAACACCGCCGACACCGATGTCATCGACCGGCTCAAGGTGTTCACCTTCCGGACGCGGGCGGAGATCGAGGCGCTCGAGCAGTCCACCGCCGAACGGCCACATCTGCGTGAGGCGCAGCGCACCCTGGCCTATGACGTCACCTCGCTGATCCACGGGGCCGACGCCACCGAGAAGGTGATCGCAGCCTCGGCTGCGCTGTTCGGCCAGGGGGAGCTGGGCCAGCTTGACGAGCCCACCCTGACGGCGGCCACCGCCGAACTGCCGGCCGTCACCCTTCCCGCCGGAACGCCCACCATTGTCGAGCTGCTCACCGCCAGCGGACTTTCCGCCAGCAATTCGGCCGCCCGCCGGACCGTGAGCGAGGGCGGAGCCTACGTAAACAACGTCAAGGTCACCGACCCGGAGGCGGCCATCGGCACGGAGGCCCTCCTGCACGGCCGCTACGCCCTGGTTCGCCGGGGCAAGCGGACTCTCGCCATGGTCGAGGTCGAACCGGCCTAACCCCGCTCGCACCCCCGGGATTCCGCCGGTTTGTGGGGGGTGGGTGGGGGATTTGTGTTTGGTGGGTGGGGGTCGTATAGTTATGGAGTTGCCCCGGTGAGGGCGGCGAAACCCACACAAATTTCTGAGGCTTTTCCGGTGTGTGCTGTGCACGGGTCCGGGGTGGTCTTGGTTTGGTGTCTGTTGTTGCGGGTTGGTTCTGTTGTGCTGGTGCTGGGTTGTCCGGTGGTGGTGCGGGGGAGCGGATTTGCGGGGATGGTTGGGTGCGGGTAAGCTTGTAAAGTTGCTCCGGAGCGAGGATGGCCTGGTTTTGTCGGGTTGTGTGGTGCCGGTAGTGCCTGTTGTTTGAGAACTCAATAGTGTGCCAAGTTTGTTGATACCGATTGTTTTTTGATTGGTTGAATTGGCTGGTCTGCCGCACCCCGTGTGGTGGGCTGGTTTTTTTGGCTGGTTTCGAATTTTGTGC